>NZ_AP029023.1:1810387-2413849 GCF_037076555.1 Methylophilus sp. DW102
GTCAACATGTCATAGGCCAGATCGCGCTGTTTGCACAGACGACCACCAGGGGCCACCAGATCGTTGATACTTTGGTATCCTCCCAACGCAGTCTGGATCGCCAGTTGGCCGGGCACATTGGCACATAAGCGCATAGAGGCCAGCATATTCAGGCCTTCGATGTAGTCTTTGGCGTCTTTTTTGTCGCCTGAAATAACCATCCAGCCAGACCGGTAACCACAAGCCCGGTAGTTCTTGGACAAGCCATTGAAGGTCACAAACAATACATCATCGGCCAAAGAGGCAATCGAAGTATGTGTATTGCCGTCGTACAACACTTTGTCGTAAATTTCATCGGCAAAAATCACCAGACCATGATGACGGGCGATCTCAATAATGCCTTCCAGCGTCTCTTTAGGATATAAGGCGCCGGTGGGGTTATTAGGGTTGATAATCACAATGCCTTTGGTATTGGCATTGATTTTGTTCTCAATATCCTCAAGGTCGGGCAACCAGCCAGACTGTTCATCACACACATAATGCCTTGCCGTGCCGCCCGCCAGATTAACGGCTGCCGTCCACAGTGGATAGTCGGGCATGGGCACCAGAATCTGGTCACCATTATTGAGCAAGCCTTGCATTGCCATGACAATCAGCTCGGACACGCCGTTGCCAATAATGATGTCGTCTATGGTCACACCAGTAACATTTTTTTGCTGGGTGTAATGCATGATGGCTTTGCGCGCGGCAAACAAGCCTTTGGAATCCGTATAGCCAGAGGCCTGATCCATATTATGAATCACGTCCTGAACGATTTCTTCTGGCGCATTGAAACCGAATGGCATCGGGTTACCGATATTCAGTTTGATAATGCGCTGCCCGTCTTCCTCCATCTGGCGTGCGCGCTGTAATACAGGGCCGCGGATGTCGTAACAGACATTACTGAGTTTGCTGGATTTATTGACTGGCTGCATAGCGGATTAACAAACACATCTGGCGTGTGTTAAGCTCTTAAAGTAAAACTTTCATTCTACCTGCAAACCCTTGCTACATCAATGAACCTAGTACGCGGCATCGGGTCTGGATTGGATAGTCCTTGCACATTCAGCCACCTCACAATTGAGCTTCAAACTTATGAAACTACATCTGCATACCGGTGAACAGCAATACCAGATTCATGGCGTCGATAGCGATGCGGTCACCATCAATCAGCAGCGCTATCCACAACCAGTCATTGTCAGCGATCAAGCACTGCGCACTGACTGGTTTCATGGCGCATGGGAAAAGCTGGACGCTCAAGCTTTATCACTCATTCTAGAGTTCAAACCAGAAGTCGTGTTATTGGGGACGGGAGACAAACAGCGCTTTATTCACCCCAAACATCTGCAGCCCTTTTTATCGGAACTGATCGCTGTGGAATGCATGACCACTGCAGCCGCTTGCCGTACCTTCAACATTTTGAGCGCAGAAAATAGAAAAGTCGTGGCTGCCCTGCTACTTGAAAAACACCTCTCGGACGCAACTTAGCCGCTTACTGCGGCTTGAGCGTCACGCTTAGCCCCTCAGGGGTGACTTTGAGTTGATCGGGTTGATACTTTCTACCGGCATAACTCAAATCTTCCGGCTTCACTTCATATAGGACGACCTGCTTAAACCATTGCCGACCTATGTCTTTAGCCAACTGCTGGGCGAGGTTGCTCCACTCACTGCCGGCACCATCCAGCTGTAACGAATCCACCTCAGGCTGATCCAGCACCACCGCCTGTTGCGCCTGATCAAACTGCAACAAACCAGAGAGACCGAGTTTGCCGGTCGCAGAGTTGGCCAGCAAATCGCTACGGACATTCGCATCCATCAAGGCATGTATGCGGCCAGAGCCAGGCTCGACCGACACGAGTGCATTAGAAAGCTGAAGATGAAATATACGCATAAGCGTGATCGGTTTTTCCAGTTTTCGATTCAACTTTTGCTGTAATTGTGCCGTATTAATATGCAAGGTGCGCTCGCCCAGACTCACACAGTGCGAGAGGAGTAACACTAGCAAAACACTGAGGCAAAGCCCGATTAATTGACGCATTTGTAAGCCCTATTTAACACTTGTAACATTCAACAAAAATCGAAAACACTTCACAGAGGATACGATAAGATCGTGCGCTATGGGAATTAAACATCGCCTCCAGCCTGGATTTACATTGGTAGAAATGATTGTGGTCATGCTGATTCTATCAGCGCTGGCTGTGACTGCCTATGCACGTATTTCTCAGGTCGACTCACAGGCCAGACAAGCCAGCTTGTCAGCCTTCAAAGCTAACGTACAAGCGACTGCCATCATGGCCAAAGGCGTATGCATGTCCGATCCGCAATGTGACAGCCAGCAAGTGGCACCGTCAACCACGATAGAGGGCAATGTTATTTACTTCAGCCAAAGCTATCCTGTCGGCTGGCTGGGCAATAGTGATGGTGCAGGCACCCTCAACCAGTTACTAGACACTGGGAAATTTGCTATCCAGCCATCCCTGTCAGATCGTGAGCATGCCACCTATTATTTGCAAGGGGCCAGAAACAGCGCACACTGCAAGCTGGAATATATCCTGGCCTTCGGTGCAAACAGCACTCAGCCTCTGACGATCCAGACAGACAGTAGCGGTTGCTAATATCAGGTCAAGCAGGCACCAAAAATAAAAAAGCCGTGTGTTGAAATCACACACGGCTATTCACAGCTCAACCCAAGCTTAAAGATGTTTGGTTGACAAGGTCAATGTGGCGTTGGTGCCACCAAAACCAAAGCTGTTAGAAAGTGCGGTTTGCACCTTGGCAGATGGAATGGCCTGACGCACAATATTCAAGCCCTCAGCCGCCGGGTCCAGATGATCAATATTGGCAGAGGCCGCAATAAATCCGTGCTGCATCATCAGCAATGTATAAATGGCTTCATTGACACCGGCGGCCCCAAGCGCATGACCAGACAGTGATTTGGTCGAAGCAATCGCTGCCCGGCTTTGCGTGCCAAAAACAGCGCGAATGGCTTCGAGCTCTTTGGTATCGCCAACCGGGGTACTGGTCCCATGCGTATTGATGTAATCAATATCGTCCGGACTAATCCCTTGCAGGGCTTGCTGCATACAGCGCACCGCCCCTTCGCCACTAGGGGCGACCATGTCGTAGCCGTCAGAGGTTGCTCCATAACCGATCACTTCAGCATAAATCTGCGCACCGCGGGCTTTGGCATGTTCGTACTCTTCAAGCACGACAATGCCGCCTCCACCGGAGATGACAAAGCCATCCCTATCCACATCGTAAGTACGAGAAGCTTTTTCAGGCGTCTCGTTATACTTGCTCGACAAGGCGCCCATGGCATCAAACAGATAACTCATGGTCCAGTGCTCTTCTTCGCCGCCGCCAGCAAACACAATATCCTGTTTACCCAATTGAATTTGCTCTACACCGGCCCCGATACAGTGGGCACTGGTTGAACAGGCAGAGCTGATACCGTAATTGACGCCCTTGATTTTCGCCCCGGTCGCCAAGCAGGCAGCAATGCCACTGCTCATGGTTTTGGTGACCATGTAAGGTCCCACACGACGAATCCCTTTTTCAGCCAGTGTATTGGTGCCTTCCAGCATACTCTCGGTGGAGGTCCCCCCGGCACCGACAATGAGGCCGGTCCGCACATTGGACACCAGTTCCGCTGGCAGTTGCGCATCAGCAATCGCTTCCTGCATGGCCAACCAGGCATAAGCATGGCCTTTGGCCATAAAACGCAACAACTTACGGTCAATCAGGGCTTCGATATCCAAATTTTTAATCGAACCCGCCACGTGCGAGCGCAAACCGCGCTCGGCATACTCCGGCTGATAGCTTATGCCAGAGCGCCCGGCTTTCAGGCTCTCCAGCACTTCTTGTTTGTTATTACCGAGACTTGATACGATACCAAATCCTGTAATCACTACGCGACGCATTGCGCCTCCCTTAAACTTCAAAAAACGGTCACGAATACTAAAAATGATCCGTACTAAAAATTGTCTGTGGTGGTAAACAGCCCAACACGCAAATCGCTGGCAGAATAAATCTCACGACCATCCACCTCCATCCGTGCATCCGCAATCCCCATCACCAGTTTGCGCATGATCACGCGTTTTAAATCAATGTGATAACGCACTAACTTGGCCTTGGGCAGGACTTGACCGGTAAACTTCACCTCGCCTGAACCCAGCGCGCGGCCACGTCCAGGCCCACCTTTCCAACCCAGAAAAAAGCCAACCAGCTGCCACATCGCATCCAGACCCAAACAGCCTGGCATCACAGGGTCTCCGGTGAAGTGGCATTCAAAAAACCACAGGTCAGGACGGATATCCAGCTCGGCAATAATTTCGCCCTGGCCATATTTTCCACCTTCATCAGAAATCTTTACGATCCGGTCAAACATCAGCATAGGAGGCAGTGGCAATTGCGCGTTGCCTTCACCAAACATTTCGCCGCGACCGCAAGACAGCAACTCCTCTTTACTGAAACTACTTTTTCTAGTCATGTATTTTTAGATTTTTAGTATAAAACAATATTTTCGCCGGAAATTGCGTTTAGTGAAAGCTTTTTGTCACGCAAAGACTATACAGACCTGTATACTTTTCTTCAAAACACAGGTAACATTCCCAAAATTGTTACTGAATTTTACATATTAAAAACCGGCTGTCTGACGGGGTTTAAAAAAGGATTCGTGAATTTTTCACCCCGTTGAAGTTACAATTTAGTTACAATCAGAATCACTTAATACATTCAAATCATCAGGAAATCAGGCATGCAAGAACAACAACTCAACGATTGGCGTACCCATGCGCTCACACTCGAGTCAGAAGTCAACAAAGTGGTCGTCGGTCAGGAAACCCCGGTACGCCTGATTACCACGGCCGTGTTTGCGCGTGGCCATGTGCTGCTGGAAGGTGATGTGGGCGTCGGCAAAACCACCTTGCTGCGCGCATTCACCCGTGGCATTGGCGGTGGCTACCAGCGAATTGAAGGCACCATCGACCTGATGCCGAATGATTTGGTGTATCACACTTATTTGGGCGAAGATGGTAAACCTCATGTCAGCCCCGGTCCGCTGCTGATGTCAGGCCAGGACTTGTCGATCTTCTTCTTTAACGAGATCAACCGCGCGCGGCCACAAGTGCACTCCCTCATGTTGCGCGTGATGGCGGAACGGACACTGACCGCGTTTAACAAGGAACATTATTTCCCGCACATGCTGGTGTTTGCTGACCGCAACCAGGTGGAGCGCGAAGAAACCTTTGATATTCCTTCAGCAGCGCGCGATCGTTTCATGATGGAAATTCCAATCGTGGTGCCGCCTGCACACGACATTATGGAATCCCTGATTTTTGATACCCGCTTTCATGATGTAGACCAACTGATTTCAAATGTGCCAGCCGACATCCTCCAGTTTGACCAGCTAAACAGTTTTGCCAAGGTAATCCAGGAAAACATTCAGGCCAGCCCTGCCCTGCGCAAATATGCACTTGACCTGTGGCTGGCCACCAAAGATCCGGTTGCCTATGGCGTCAAGGTCTCCAACGTAGACATGAAGCGCCTGGTACTGAGTGGCGCCAGCCCGCGCGGGATGGGTATGCTGCTGCGTGCCGCCCGCGTCAATGCCTGGCTCAATAACCGCGCTGCAGTGATACCGGAAGATATCCATGCAGTGTTCCATGAAACCATTGCCCACCGCCTGGTCTTTAGCCCGGTCTACGAAATGCGCCGGACTGAAATCGCCCGCGAATTGCTGTCTGGTATCGTTCACGCAATCGCTGCCCCTTAACGGATGGTGTACGAATTCACAAATAACGAGTGCTGAAAAGTGATGCAGACAATTAAGGAATTCAGCTACCACATCGGCTGGCGTTCGCGCGCACGTCGCCCTGGCCGCCACAAGAGCAATCAGCGTGGCATGGGGATGGAGTTTCGCGGTCATACCACGCTGCTGTCCTATCCTGACCCGCGCCGGATTGACATCCGCCAAACCATACGTGACCCCATGGAGCAGGTGTATGTGCGTATCTTTAACCAGAAAAGCGCCACGCCTGTGTTTGTCCTGTGTGATATGTCTGGCTCCATGCAATACGGCACACCGCATACCAAACTGGTGACTGCGGCTGAAATCACCCGCTCGGTCGCCCAATCGGCTTGCCGCAATACGGATCCTGTTGGCTTTATCGGCTTTGATGATGATTTGCATGACGCGTGGCTGTCTACGTTGTCTTCACGGCCACACAGCATGTTTGACCTGGCTGACCGCCTTGAAAACCATTTACCCAATGAGGTCGGTGCCGCCGCCCTGCTGGAAAGCGTCAGGTTGTTACCACGCGAGCGATCCCTGATTTTCATGGTGTCCGATTTCCATATGCCGCTGGAACAACTGGAAGCCGCGCTGGTGCTCATGCTTCGTCATCATATTGTGCCAGTCGTGTTATGGAATAGCACTGAATACAAGCAGTTGCCGGAATTTGGCATCACCAGTATCAATGACCCTGAAACCGGCGAGCGGCGCACGCTGTTTTTACGTGCCTCCTACCGTCAACGCATCCTGGAAGCGTTCGCGGCCCGTCGCCAGGCCATTGAAGATATTTTTATGAGATTTGATATGCAGCCCTTTTTTGTGGAAGACCAATTCGATGCCGATTTACTGACCGAATACTTCCATCAATACGTGCCTGCCTGAGGAAAGCGACCCATGAAAGCGCGCCACAATCTTTTATCTTTAGTGTTAGCGGCCAGCCTGTTGTCTGCCTCACTCAACAGTGTTGCCGATGTAATTTTGCCATCCGTTGACAATAAATTTGTCAGTGTCCAGGAAATCAACCCGACCCGCGATGCCGGCTTTTTCGTCGGTGACAAGCTGCAACGGACCATGATCCTGACCGTCAAGCAACCTTACGAATTGATCAAGGAGTCGCTGCCGATTGTCGGTTATGAGCACCGTTACCGCGGCCAGGTTTCTGGCATTGAATTGACGGCGATTGACATGGAGGAAGCCCATGAGCGACAGCAGACCGTGTATACGATACACCTAGAATATCAGGTCTTCAAATCTGGTCGCGTGGTCAAGCCCGCCATCCTCAGAGGCGAAATCGTCAAGCTACGCCAGCAAGGCAGTCAGGACATCAAGCAATTCCGCATGCCCTCGTTTAACTTCAGGACCTCACCACTGTCCGTGTATGGCGAAGTCAACCTGAAGAATGAAATGAGCCCGTTTGTCGCCCCCTTGAAACTGCATGCCGACAAAGAATGGCTGGCGCTAAAGGTGGCGACTGGTGTGCTGGCCGTCTGTTTGCTGGGCTTAGTCTATATTTTGGCGGCCAATACCTGGTTACCGCGTATGGGTGGTGCTTTTGCCAAGGCCTACCGCAAGCTTGGCAAACTGCCGGACGACGCGCAAGGTCTGCAACAGGCCATTTCCACCGTACATGAAGCCTTGCATCAGGTGGCGGGGCACAGCGTATTTGGTAATGGTATCGAGCATTTCTTGCAGCAAAAACCTGGTTTTACCCCTGCCAGGCCAGAAATTGAACGTTTTTTTGCCTTGTCTCGCCAAGTATTTTTTGACGCCAGCACCCCGCTGGAGCTGGGCATCCCACCACGTGAATGGCTGAAAAAATTCTGTAGGCACATGCGCGACTGCGAACGCGGCTTGAAGCCAGAGGTACATGCATAATGGCTTTTACCCATCCGTGGCTGTTGTGGGCACTCCCCTTGGCGCTATTACCATTATTGCTAGATCGTTCCCATAGTAAACATTACTCCTGGGTGAGCCTGTTGCCACCGGACCCGCTGTCCAAAACCATCGGTTTTTTACTCAAGGTCTTGGCCGTCATTAGCATCGTCTTCATTATTTTGGGTCTGGCCGGCCCACATAGTCTGGAGCAACAGGTGGAGCGTACCGGCATAGGTGCGCAGATCGGCCTGGTGCTGGACCGCAGCGCGAGTATGGACGACCCGTTTGCCGGAGACAAAGATGGCAATGTTGGTGAAACCAAATCGGTCGCAGCCGCACGTATCATGACCAAATTTGTGCAAAGCCGCCAAAACGACATGATGGGTCTGATTACCTTTAGTAACTCAGCCATGTATGTGTTACCCCTGACTGAAAATAAAGAAGCGATTTTGTCTGCCATTCAGGCGACTGCCGGCAACTCGCTGTTTCAAACCAATATTGGCGGCGGTTTGACCAGTGCGGTTGAATTGTTCAAGGATATGCCGGACTCCGGCTCTCGCGTGATTATCCTGATTTCTGATGGTGCAGGACGCGTCAGTGACATGGTGCAACAGAAGCTGCGTGACTGGCTGCAACGCTATAACATCGGCTTGTACTGGATTGTATTGCGCCAGCCAGGTGGCATTACCATCTTCGATCCCAAATATACGGCCAGTGGCTACGACGGCCCCATGCCAACCGAAGTGTTGCTGTATCAGTTCTTCCAGACGCTGCGTACCCCGTTTAGCGCCTATGAAGCCGCAGATCCCAAGTCACTGGAAGCGGCGATTGCCGATATCAACAGCAAAGAAAAAAAACCGATTCAATATCTGGAAAAAATCCCCGGCCATGATTACACCAATGTGTGTTACTGGGTGGCTTTCGTCATGATTGCACTCTTGCTGGCGGTTAAATATTTGGAGATTCATACATGGCGCTCAGCGTAAATAAACTTGTGATTGGACTGGTCGTTGTTGCGGTCTTGGCCGCGGGCACCATCGCCTACAGCTGGCAACGTATCAAGCAAGTCGAAGCCTTTAATCAGGCCGTGGCGACAGCTAAAAGTCCACAAACGGACCAGCAAAGTTTCGAAGCCAAGTATGCAGTCGCCTACTGGTTAGGCAAAAATGAGCGTTACAAGGAGTCCACACTTTTGTTTACCAAGCTCATCGAACAAGCCAATGCCAGTCAGCGCGCGGCCATTCTGCACAATGTGGGTAATATGTTTTTCATGCGTGCAATCCAAATGACGGGCGGCAATGACAACAGCACACGTGATGAGATTGAATACCTGTTGTCGCAAGCGGCCACCTCTTATAAATCAGCGCTCAAAGCAGATAACAGCAACTGGGGCACACGCCGCAACTATGACCGCGTTCTTGGCTTGCTGCCAGAAAAACCCACGCCAGGTGTAGGCGAATCTGACAATCCCGGGTTGATCATGGGCAACATTCCCAACGGATTGCCATAACAGGCGGCGATTTTCTCTGGCTCTGGATCTGAACATATTGACTGGCATGGCATGAAAATCTGGCTAAGACACTTTATCAAACATCGCGACACGGCGCTGCTCGCCTTGGCACTGCTCTTTCTGCTGGGAGCAATTTTACGACCCAGCATCCCGTTTAAACATAATATCTATGCCTATTTTCTGGTTGCAGATATTTCGCAAAGCATGAATGCAGAGGACATGATGCTGCATGGCAAAAAAGTCACGCGCATGGCCTATATGCAAAACATGATGCATGAAGTGGTGGCTTCATTGCCATGTGGCACCAAAGTCAGCATCGGCATGTTTGCAGGTAACTCGGTCGCCGCCATGTATGCACCCATTGAGGTATGCCGTAATTTTGCCGCAATCCAGGACACCATTGCCCATCTGGACTGGCGTATGGCGTGGTCAGGTAACAGCCGGGTGCGTGAAAGCCTGTTTGTGACCGCGAAAGTGGTGCGTGCCATGCCTGAGCCGGCGCAAGTGCTGTATTTTACCGATGGCGAAGAAGCCCCTAAACTGCACGCCTTCAACACCAAAAACCTCGATGAATTTCAAGGCGGTGATGACTGGCTGTTTGTTGGCATCGGTACCGATGAAGGCGTGGCGATTCCCAAGCTGAGCCAGGATAATCAGGTCATTGGCTACTGGTCTAATGAAA
This sequence comes from Methylophilus sp. DW102, assembly GCF_037076555.1. NCBI lineage: Bacteria > Pseudomonadati > Pseudomonadota > Betaproteobacteria > Nitrosomonadales > Methylophilaceae > Methylophilus > Methylophilus sp. DW102. The sequence continues at coordinate 1,820,264 of NZ_AP029023.1, forward strand.
GTTTTGCCATGCAGCCTGGTATCGCACAGATCTCCGAAAGCACTTTGGGCGTGCGCGACGATAACGTCGCATTTGGTGACCATGACCGCTATGTCTCCAAACTGGCCAGCGAATATCTGGAAAACCTGACCAAAGAAATTGGCGCAAAATTCATCAAAGGTGACAGCACCTATACCGTCCTCAAAGCCATGAAGGAGCAAAAACCGGCCCGCCGCGATATTGCTCCCTTACCATTGGATTGGCTACTGGCCAGCCTAGCAGGCTTATGTATACTCGCGACCTATGCGAGCCATCACCCTTGGCGGCAAATCAAGCAGAATCTGCATCTTTACCGTCGTGAGATTCAATCCAGATTTTTTGTAAAAAGCGAGGCCGTCGCCCACGACAACCATTTTCAATAACCGTTAACGCCTCGCCCCTCTGACATCCTAGGCCAGCGATGCAGGCAAACAGAAGACCTGACCATGCACAAAAAATGGCTACCCTTTTGCCTGAAACATCGCGACACCCTGCTGCTAGGCATTGCCCTGATGCTTTTACTCGGGGCGGCCTTGCGGCCTTCAATACCGATTAAGCGGAATATCCATACTTACCTGCTGATAGCAGATATCACGCAAAGTATGAATGTGGTCGATATGTCGCTCGATCATGCCCCTGCCAGCCGTCTCGATTACACCAAACGCATGATGCATGACATCATCGCCCAACTGCCCTGTCAGACCCGCATCAGTATCGGCCTGTTTGCAGGCGATGCGGTAGCCGCCCTTTATACGCCCCTGCATGTCTGCAAACACTTTTCAGCTATACAGCAGACCATAGACCATCTCGATTGGCGCATGGCCTGGACCGGCAACAGTCAGTTACGCCAAAGCGTGCCGATGGCAGCAAAACTATTGCGGCAAATGCCTGAGGCAACCAAAGCCGTCATTTTTACTGATGGCGATGAAGCGCCCCTGTTGCATGCCTTTAACACGCGTAACCTCAAAGACTTTCAGGGCTCGGACGACTTTTACTTTGTCGGCGTCGGGACAGACCAAGGGGCTGGCATTCCCAAGCTGACAGAAAACAATCAGATGATAGGCTACTGGTCGAATGAAAGCTTCGCCGTCCAGCCTAATATCGCGCAGGTCACCGCCAGTAAAAGCAGTGGACGTGATGACAGCGTGGCTGTCTCGGACTATGACCGCTATATTTCCAGACGGGCGTCGGCCTATTTGAAAAAACTGTCTGAAGAAATTGGCGCGCAATACCTGGATGGCGATGACCCCCACCATGTATTGCAACATATCCAAAAACACAGCTCGCCACGTTATGAAATTGTGGCATACCCGATAGACTGGATACTCGCCACCTTGTCTGCGGTATGCATCGTCAGCGCCTATCTCAACCAGGACTCCAAACGACAGCTCACGCATACACTACGCAAACGATTTACCAAGTTGAGGCAGACGCGCTTGTTTAAAGCTAGACACGATGTCGCACACGACAATCACTTTTAAGCATGGGCCATTCAAGCCTGTCCCCAACGCAACCAGACGCGCAAAGCCGTCAAGCTTGCCCTGTCGGCCTGGTCAGGGAGCACTAGCATACGCTGCGTGCGCAAGATGGGTTCAGTTGCTGCCTCATGCAGCGGTTGCAGCTGCATATGCAAGACCAGGCACCACGGATGCACAACGCTATCAGGGAGCACGCTGACCTGATAGACCTGTCCCGTGCGGTTCACGACAGTCATCTGCCCATACACATCCACACGCAGTCTCTGGATACTGTGTTTCCCAAAAGTTGCCGCCAGTTGCGTCCAGTGCCAGCCACTTGCCAGTCCATAGACAGCCGTTGCACTCAACGCCCAGACAAACGCTAATTTCCACCACAGGCAGGCCATCACCAGCATTGAAAATAAGCACCACCAGCCCCATAAAAGATATGATGGTCGTAAGCGCAGATCAATTTCAGTTGATAAAATAGCTTTTTTCATTGCATGAACCAGGGCAAAGCCGCGCAAGCGACTCTGGCCCAGAAGGAAAACCGAGTTATGTCCAATCCAGCCACCGCATGGCAAACGTTTTTAATCTCGCAAGGGGCGCACTTCAATTCACAAGGTGAAGCCAGCTTTCCCATAGAAAAGGCCTCTGCGCAACTATTTGACCTGTCGGGCAATGGCCTGATCGCCATCAGCGGTGCAGACAGCCAGACCTTTTTGCAGGGCCAGGTCACCAATGATATTAAACTGCTCGCCCAAGGTGCGCAATTCAATGGTTATTGCACGCCCAAAGGCCGCTTGCTGGCGCTGTTCTACACCTTTACTGTTGAGGATGTCATTTACTTGCAATGTCCGCGTGCCTTGGTGCCAGACCTGGTGAAACGCTTGCGCATGTATGTGCTCCGCAGCAAGGTGGTGGTAGAGGATGCCAGTGAGCGCCTGTACAGCCTGGGATTGGCGAGTGATGCGCTTGCGAGCACATTGACTGGCCTGCCCGCGGATCCGCATCAACTGGCCCAAACCGAGCTGGGGACGCTGATCCGCCTCGCTGACGCTGGCACACAACAACGCGCCCAGCTGATTGTCGCTGCCGACAAGGCTGAAACCGTTTGGCAATCGCTGCGCGCGACCTTCACCCCAAGCAGCACGGCTCACTGGGAAGCGCTTGAAATTCAGGCGGGGATTCCGCAAGTTTACCCAGCCACTAAAGAACAGTTTGTCCCACAAATGGTCAATCTGGATGCATTAAATGGCATCAACTTTAAGAAAGGCTGCTATACCGGCCAGGAGATCGTTGCCCGCACGCACTATCTGGGCAAGGTCAAGCGCCGCACATTGCTGGCACAGCTGCCTAAAACCGCCCAAGTACCACTGGCAGGCGACACCTTGCAGGATGCCCAGACACAAGACGCGGGTCAACTGGTGCGCGTTGCGCCCGATGCCTTGAGTGGCGGCTGGTGGGTATTGGCAGAATGCCGACTGGAAGCCAAAGAGGCCGGAGAGATTCTCTGGCAAGGTCAGCCCTTGCTGTTTAAAGAATTACCGTATCCCTTGCCCTAATGTACAGGGTCAATAAAAATAAAAAAGGCGCTTGTGAAGCGCCTTTTTTATTGGGACGGTTGCGCCGGGATCACAGGCGCTGCATCTGTTGGCTTGGCAGCAGCATCGGTATGGCTCTTGCTGGCTGAAGATTTGTTCTGAATCACCTGAAAAAATACTTCGTCCTGCTTCACCAGGCCCAGCTCACTGCGTGCCCGCTCTTCAATCGCAGATTGACCCTGCTTGAGATCGCGCACTTCAGCGCGCAGGGTTTCATTGCGTTGCCGATAATAATCGTTACGCTTTTGGTGCGCCTCAATCTGCTGTGAATATTGCCATACGCGCAACCAACTGCCCTTGCCCAGCCACAACGGATATTGCAGCAGGGCAATCAGGACCACTAATACAACTGTCAGTTTACGCACCGTGGCCCAAAATCAGTTATTTGAACAACTGATAGAAAGCAGACAAGCCAGCGTAGCTGGTAGCATCGCCCAACTCTTCTTCAATACGCAGCAACTGGTTGTACTTGGCAACGCGCTCTGAACGGCACAGGGAACCCGTCTTGATTTGCAAGGCATTGGTCGCCACAGAGATGTCGGCAATCGTGGTATCTTCGGTTTCGCCAGAGCGGTGTGACACTACGGCCGTGTAGTTGGCACGTTTTGCCATCTCGATAGTCTGGAAAGTTTCAGTCAAGGTACCAATCTGGTTGACTTTGATCAGCACAGAGTTGGCCACGCCTTTCTGGATGCCTTCACGCAGGATTTTTGGGTTGGTCACAAACAGGTCATCGCCGACCAACTGTGTGGATTTACCCAAGCGTTGTGTCAACAGGTCCCAGCCCTCCCAGTCAAACTCGCTCATACCATCTTCAATGGTGATGATAGGATACTTGTCGGCCAAGGTAGCCAGGTAGTCACAGAACTGGGCAGAGGTCAGTGCAGCGCCTTCTGACTCGAGGTGGTATTTACCATCACGATAGAATTCGGTACTGGCGCAATCCAGGCCCAGGTAAATATCTTTGCCTGGCTCATAGCCAGCTGCTTCGATGGACTCCATGATCAACTGCAAGGCAGACTCGTTGGAAGGCAAGTTGGGTGCAAAACCACCTTCATCGCCCACGGTTGTCGCCAAGCCTTTGGCATGAAGGGTTTTCTTCAGTGCATGGAACACTTCTGCACCCGCACGCAAGGCTTCACGGAAACTTGGCAAGCCCGCTGGCACAATCATGAATTCCTGAATATCCACAGAGTTATCTGCGTGTGCACCACCGTTGATGATGTTCATCATAGGCGTTGGCAATTGCATGAACGCAGAACCACCCAGGTAACGATACAGTGGCAAACCGCTTTCTTCAGCCGCCGCACGTGCACAGGCCATGGACACGCCCAAAATCGCATTTGCACCCAGACGGTCTTTGTTCTCGGTACCATCCAGCTCAATCAGCGTCTTGTCGATAAAACTTTGCTCTTCAGCATCCAGGCCAATGATCGCTTCGGTAATTTCCGTGTTGACGTTCTCAATCGCGTTCAATACGCCTTTGCCCAGGTAACGGCTTTTATCGCCATCCCGCAGTTCCACGGCTTCTTTGGTACCGGTAGATGCGCCTGAAGGCACTGCCGCACGACCAATCACCCCGCTTTCCAGCAAAACGTCGACTTCAACCGTCGGGTTGCCACGGGAATCCATAATCTCGCGGGCGATAATATCTACAATAGCGCTCATGATTTATCCTTATCTAAGATGAAAAAAATTATAGGGTTTGTTCTGCGAAACCGGCTTTTTTGACCAGCTTGTCGAGATCGACCAGCAAGTGCAGCAAGTCCTCCATTTTGCCCAAGGGCCAGGCGTTCGGGCCATCAGACAAAGCTTGGCTCGGGTCAGGATGCGTTTCCATAAAGACGCCGGCAATACCACTTGCCACTGCTGCACGTGCCAACACCGGCACAAACTCACGCTGACCGCCACTCTTCTCGCCCTGCCCGCCTGGTTGCTGGACAGAATGGGTGGCATCAAATACCACTGGACACTGTGTTTCACGCATAATCGCCAAACCACGCATGTCAGAAACCAGCGTGTTATAGCCAAACGAAGCACCGCGTTCGCAAACCATAATATTGTCGGCACCACCGTTGGCTTCTTTAGCCTTGTTGACCACTTGTTTCATGTCACCAGGGGCTAAAAACTGGCCTTTTTTGATATTGACCGGCTTGCCAGACTGGGCACAAGCGACGATAAAGTCGGTCTGACGGCACAGAAAAGCCGGGGTTTGCAACACATCCACCACCGCGGCCACATGAGGCACCTGTTCTTCGGTATGCACGTCGGTCAAGATCGGTACACCGATCTGGGCACGCACTTCGTCCAGAATTTTCAGGCCCTCTTCCATGCCAAAACCACGGAAAGTCTTGGTCGAACTACGGTTGGCTTTGTCGTAAGAAGATTTATAAATAAATGGCACCCCCACGCGGGCAGCCATCTCTTTTAACTGGCCAGCCGTATCAATTGCCATTTGTTTGGATTCAATGACGCAAGGGCCAGCGATCAGAAACAGAGGATGTTCGAGACCGACGTCAAAACCACATAATTTCATTCAACATTCCTTATTTTTTGGATGCTTTTTGTGCCAGCGCAGCCTGCACATAGGCTTTAAACAATGGATGACCCGCACGCGGGTTAGACGTAAACTCGGGGTGGAACTGGCACGCGACAAACCACGGATGCACAGACTGTGGCAACTCAATCATTTCACACAATTCTTCACGCGGCGTGCGTGCAGAAATGACCAGACCAGCGTCTTTCAACTGGTCCACATAGTGGTTGTTGACTTCATAGCGGTGACGGTGACGCTCATTAACTTCGCTGCCGTAAATGCTGGCGGCCAACGTGTTCGGCACAATCGGACAGCTTTGCGCACCCAGACGCATGGTGCCACCGAGATCGGAGTGTTCATCACGCTTCTCGATCTTGCCGGAAGCATCTTGCCACTCGTCAATCAGACCAATCAATTTATGCTCGGTGCCAGGGTTAAATTCAGTGCTGTTCGCATCCTTAAGCCCTGCGACATTACGCGCATACTCAATCACGGCCAATTGCATGCCCAGGCAGATACCCAGGTAAGGCACTTTGTTTTCACGCGCATACCGAATAGCCGCAATCTTGCCTTCGGTACCACGTACGCCAAAGCCGCCAGGAATCAGGATCGCATCCATGCCTTTGAGACTATCGGTGCCACTTTTCTCAATGTCTTCGCTATCGATGTAGTGAATCTTGACCTTGGACTCGGTGTGAATACCGGCGTGTATTAGCGCTTCGGTCAGCGACTTGTATGACTCGGTCAAATCGACATACTTACCGACAAATGCGATATCGACAATCTCTTTGGGATTGGCTTGCGCGTGAGTAATTTTTTGCCAGGCAGACAAATCCGCTGCTTTGGCAAGAATATTCAGTTTGTGGCAAACAATCTCATCCAGCATTTGCGCGTGCAACAGGCCGGGGATTTTATAAATCGAATCGCTATCAATGGCACTAATCACCGCCTCAAAAGCCACATTGGTGAACAAAGCAATCTTGCGTTTTTCGTCTTCAGGGATTTCACGCTCGGCGCGGCACATCAAAATATCCGGCTGAATACCGATTTCGCGCAATTCTTTCACCGAGTGCTGGGTGGGTTTGGTTTTCAGCTCACCTGCGGTTGGAATCCATGGCAACAGGGTCAGATGGATATAACAGGCGTTGTTTCTGCCTTCTTCAATCCCCATCTGACGAATCGCTTCCAGAAACGGCAAGGACTCAATATCGCCGACTGTACCGCCCACTTCGACAATCGCCACATCCGCGCCTTCAGCACCACGTTTCACGTGTGCCTTGATTTCATCGGTAATATGTGGAATGACCTGTACGGTTTTACCCAGATATTCGCCACGGCGTTCTTTCTTGATCACCGTTTCGTAAATCTGGCCAGTAGTGAAGTTGTTACGCTTGGACATCTTGCTGCTGATAAAGCGCTCGTAATGACCAAGATCGAGATCGGTTTCCGCGCCGTCGTCGGTCACAAACACTTCGCCGTGCTGAAATGGCGACATGGTGCCGGGGTCAACGTTGATATAGGGATCAAGTTTCAGCATGGTCACTTTAATGCCACGCGATTCGAGAATGGCGCCGAGGCTGGCGGCCGCGATACCTTTTCCAAGAGAAGAAACAACACCGCCGGTTACGAATACATATTTGGTCATGGATCAGGTACTTTGAGATTGTTACAGACGGGAGAACATTTTACCGTAAAGCCCCCTCTCCCACAATGAAAGTCAGGCATTAAATCTGGCAGCGACTCGCCAAGGCCTGCGCTTACGCATACAATTCAATCATGTATGACGCTCAAACAAACGCTCCAGCCCTGTGGCAACCATTATTGCCGCAACCGCATGCGCAAAGCCATAAATATAGCCGCGGCTATGTACTGATCCAGGGTGGCTACCCGGTCACTGGCGCAGCCCGCCTCGCGGCAATGGCGGCTGCCAGATGCGGGGCAGGCATGACGGCGATTGCAGCCCCAGAAGTCGCACTACCAATTTATGCCAGCACGCTATTGAGCGTCATGGTGAAGCCCTATGCGCATGCCGCAGAATTACAGACACTGCTTGAAGACACCCGCGTGAGTTGCTATTTAATTGGCCCCGGCGCAGGTCTCTCACAAGACATCAGACTCACCACCCTTGCCATGTTAGCCACAGGCAAACCGGTGGTGATCGATGCCGACGCCCTGACGACCTTTGCCGGTCAGGCGGATACCCTCAAGCAAGTAATACGTGCAAGTTGCGTGCTCACCCCGCATGAAGGCGAGTTCAAAAGCGTTTTTGGAATGAGTGCGGCGCATGATAGACCCACCCGTATCACACAAGTAATGACGGCGGCACAAACCTGCGGGGCGATTGTTTTACTCAAAGGCGCCGACACTATTATTGCCACGCCGGAAGGCCGGGTGTTAATCAACGAACAGGCACCGCCGACCTTGGCGACTGCAGGCGCTGGCGATGTGCTGGCGGGCATGATTGCCAGTCTGTTGGCACAAGGCATGCCCGCATTCGAAGCATGTGCGGCGGCCACCTGGATGCATGCGCAAGCCGCGCGTTTATTTGGAGTGGGATTGATTGCAGAAGATTTGCCAGGGATGATTCCGGCCGTGTTGCAGGCGCTTTTAAAAACTTAACCCTTTTTCAAAGATTCGTCTTTTGCTAAGCGCTCTTGATTTCGCGTCACTTTTAACGCTTCATCTTGTTTTTCATCAGCGCATTTTGCTCGCGCTTCCAGTCGCGCTCTTTTTCAGCATCACGCTTATCGTGTTGTTTTTTACCTTTAGCCAACCCAATTTGCACTTTTACCCGTCCGCGGGTGAAATGCATGTCCAGCGGCACCAAGGTGTACCCTGCACGCTCGACCTTACCGATCAATTTGTCGATCTCTTCGCGGTGCAGCAGCAATTTGCGTGTACGGATCGCATCGGGACGCACATGGGTGGATGCCGAGCCTAGCGGCGTAATGTGGCAACCGATCAGGTACAACTCCCCACGCATGACCACCACGTAGGATTCCTTGAGGTTGGTACGGTTATCGCGTATCGCCTTGACTTCCCAGCCCTCGAGCACGAGGCCGGCTTCGTACTTTTCTTCAATAAAATAGTCAAAAAACGCTTTTTTGTTTTGCGCGATAGTCATAACGCTGCTGTGCGGGCTTAAATCACTTAAAATAGCATTTTAACTCAAAACCGACTTTCGTTCTGACGCAATGGCTCAAGTAGAAAAAACCGTGCTGGTCATGCATTCGTGTGAAGCGATGTTTCAATTGGTTGATGCCGTTGAAACCTATGCTGACTTTTTACCCTGGTGTGGCGGTAGCCAAGTCATCGAGCGCACGGATACCGTAACCCAGGCCACCATCCACATCCGTTACCACGGCATACAGCAGCACTTTACAACACGCAACCACAAACAGTTCCCTCACCGCATGGAAATCACGCTGGTGGATGGCCCGTTCAAACAACTGAGTGGACACTGGCACTTTATAAGACTGCGTGAAGATGCCTGCAAAATTGAATTCAAGCTTGAATATGTCTTTGCCAACGGCCTGATTGAACGCATGATTGCGCCGGTGTTCAGCCATATTGCCAACACCTTCGTCGACAGCTTCGTCAAACAGGCTGGCAAGCTCCAACTCAAGTAATGACCAAACCGGTCACGCCAGCCATGCCTGAAGAACTCACCGGGATGCTCAATATAGAAGTGGTCTATGCGCTGCCAACGTCGCAAACGCTGATCACACTCGTGGTGCCGCCAGGCACCACGGCAATCGCGGCCGTGCGACAGTCGGGCATTCTGGAACAACACCAGATGACCGCAAGCAAAGAATTACCCTTAGGCATTTTTGGCAAAAAAGTCAGCCACGACAGGCCACTAAAAGCGATGGACAGGGTAGAAATTTATCGCCCGCTGATTGCGAACGCCAAAGAAATGCGCCGTCAGCGTGCCACTAAACAGAAAACAGCCACGGCCAAGCGGGCCAATTCCCGTTAATTACGTATTGCACCATTCAGCGCACTGACAAAACTACAGGCTTTCTGATCAACACCATCAAGATGCATTACTCGGGTGGACAATTTTCGTCGATTTCTTGCTGCGCGGCTGCCAGCCCCTGACGAATTTGCTCATCTGACAGATATTCGCGCTGACCATTCTCGTTCACATTCTGCATGCGGCCGCCCACGGCATAGTTGCGATAGTTACTTCTGGCTGCTGCACAATTTTGGGCTTTTTGACGCGCTTCCATCGCCTTGAGCGCTTCAGCTTCTGGGGACGCATTCTGCCCGGCTGAGTTCTCGGGCATTTTCTGTTTGGCCGGATTCATTTGCTCGCGCGAATAGGCGTCGGATCGCGTCAGTGGCGTATCCGCTGGCACCGTCGTCGCCTTGATTTTTTGCGTGGATGGACCGGCGACAGGAGGCGTATCCGAATAATTCATAATGCCTTTTTCATCGCGCCATTTATAAATCTCGGCAGCCGCCTGCATGGCCCAGCACAAGCCCAACATCAACATCCATCTCAACGTCATTCTCATTTGATAAACCCACACTTGCTTAGAAAAAGGTTAAGTAAAGGCCTCATGCACAAACCATGCCAGACATCAGCAAACAGAACTGCAAAAACGCAAAACGCTTTGTCAAGGCAAAGTGAAATCGGTATAATTATATTTTGGAGATAAGGAATTCACATGCGTTTGTTGCAACAAGCTCTTACCTTTGATGACGTTTTACTCGTTCCCGCACATTCGAATGTGATGCCGCGCGAGGTCAATCTCAGCACCAAGCTTACCAAGAGCATCACCTTAAATATTCCCCTGCTATCTGCTGCGATGGACACGGTCACTGAAGCACGCATGGCCATTGCATTGGCGCAACTGGGCGGCATGGGCATCATACACAAAAACATGTCGGTAGAGATGCAAGCTTCTCGCGTCTCCCGCGTAAAACGCTTCGAGTCCGGCGTCGTCATTGACCCGGTCACCATCCACCCGGCCATGAGTGTGCGCGAGGTGATGAATATCACCCAACAGCAAAAAATTTCAGGCTTGCCTGTGTTGCAAGATGGCAAGGTGGTCGGCATTGTTACCAACCGTGACCTGCGCTTTGAAACCAATCTCGATCAAGCCGTCAGCAATGTGATGACCCCGCAAGACCGTCTGGTCACCGTGCGTGAAGGCGCCAGTCGCGAAGAAATCATGGGCTTGCTGCATAAACACCGTCTTGAGCGCTTGCTGGTTATTGGTGAAAACTACGAGCTCAAAGGCTTGATTACCGTTAAAGACATTCAAAAATCGTCAGATCACCCCCTGGCCTGTAAAGATGAAAAAGGCCGCTTGCGCGTCGGCGCGGCAGTGGGCGTGGGTGACGGCACTGAAGAACGCATTGCCGCACTGGTTGAAGCCGGTGTCGATGCCATTGTGGTAGATACCGCGCATGGTCACTCACAAGGCGTACTGGATCGCGTCAAATGGGCTAAAACCCACTATCCAAAACTGCAAGTGATTGGTGGCAATATTGCCACGGCAGAAGCCGCGCTGGCCTTGGTGGATCATGGCGCTGACTGTGTCAAAGTGGGCATCGGTCCTGGCTCTATCTGCACCACTCGTATCGTAGCTGGCGTCGGCGTGCCGCAAATCACAGCCATCAGCAATGTGGCTAAAGCCCTCGAAAAATCAGGCGTGCCATTTATTGCAGACGGCGGCATTCGCTTCTCTGGCGATATTTCCAAAGCCATTGCTGCAGGCGCGTACAACGTCATGCTGGGCGGGATGTTTGCAGGTACTGAAGAAGCGCCTGGCGAAGTAGAGTTGTACCAAGGTCGCTCTTACAAATCCTACCGCGGCATGGGCTCGATAGGCGCCATGCAAAAAGGCTCTTCTGACCGCTACTTCCAGGACAGCACGGCCAACGCCGACAAGCTGGTGCCTGAAGGCATCGAAGGCCGCGTCCCTTATAAAGGCAGTGTCGTTGCCGTGATCCATCAGTTGATGGGCGGCTTGCGTGCCTCCATGGGTTATGTGGGCTGCGCTTCTATTGAAGAAATGCGTAACAAGGCAGAGTTTGTGCAAATCACCAGTGCCGGTATGCGCGAGTCGCATGTGCATGATGTGCAGATTACCAAAGAAGCACCGAATTACCGTATTGATTAACCCTTATTAATAAACGCGAATTCATCCATTTAATCAAAGCCACAGAGGACACAGAGATCACAGAGAAATGACTTCTCTAAGACTCTGTGTCCTCTGTGCACTCTGTGGCTAAACAAATGTCTCATTCAAAAATCCTGATTCTAGATTTCGGCTCCCAGGTCACCCAACTGATTGCACGCCGTGTACGCGAAGCGCATGTCTACTGCGAAATTCATCCTTGTGATGTGTCCGATGAATTTGTCCGCAATTTCGGTGCTGACGGCATCATTTTGTCTGGCAGCCACGCCAGCGTTTACGAAGAAGAAACTGACAAGGCCCCACAAGCCGTGTTTGAACAAGGCGTACCTGTGCTGGGCATTTGCTACGGCATGCAAACCATGGCGCAGCAGTTAGGCGGCAAGGTTGAGGCAGGTGCAAAACGCGAATTTGGCTACGCCCAAGTGCGTGCACGTGGCCACTCTGCCCTGTTTCGCGACATTCAGGATGCCACCAACGCTGAAGGCCACGGCCTGATCGACGTCTGGATGAGCCACGGCGACAAGGTCACCGAACTGCCTGACGGTTTCAAAGTGATCGCCAGCAACGACACCACGCCCATCGCCGCCATGGCTGACGAAAGCCGCAAGTTTTACGCGGTGCAATTTCACCCTGAAGTCACCCACACCAAGCAAGGCCAGGCCATGCTTGAGCGCTTTGTACTGGATATCTGCGCGGCCAAGGCAGACTGGATCATGGGTGACTATATCGCCGAAGCCGTTGCAAAAATCAAGGCACAAGTTGGCGATGAAGAAGTCATTCTCGGCTTATCAGGAGGCGTAGACTCCTCCGTGGCAGCCGCACTGATACACCGTGCCATTGGCGACCAACTCACCTGCGTCTTTGTCGATCACGGCCTGCTGCGTCTGAATGAAGGCGATATGGTGATGGACATGTTTGCTGGTCGTCTGCATGCCAAAGTCATCCGCGTGGATGCCTCTGCACAATTCATGGGTAAACTGGCTGGCGTCAGTGACCCGGAGGCCAAGCGCAAGATCATAGGCGCAGAATTCGTTGAAGTGTTTAAGGCCGAAGCCGCCAAGCTCAAGGCCAGCGGTGCCGGTCACAAAGGCGCCACCTTCCTGGCACAAGGCACCATTTACCCGGATGTGATTGAATCGGGCGGCGCCAAGTCCAAAAAAGCGGTCACCATCAAGAGTCACCACAATGTCGGTGGTTTGCCAGAACAATTAGGCCTTAAGCTGCTGGAGCCATTGCGTGACCTGTTCAAGGATGAAGTGCGTGAACTGGGCGTCGCGCTGGGCTTACCTCGCGACATGGTCTACCGCCACCCTTTCCCTGGCCCTGGCTTGGGCGTGCGCATTCTGGGTGAGGTCAAACAGGAATATGCCTTGTTACTGCAACGTGCAGATGCCATCTTCATTGAAGAATTACGTAATACCGTAGATGCCACCAGCGGCAAAACCTGGTACGACCTCACCAGCCAGGCCTTTACCGTGTTCCTGCCGGTCAAGTCTGTTGGCGTAATGGGCGATGGCCGCACTTATGATTATGTGGTGGCATTACGCGCCGTGATCACCAGCGACTTTATGACCGCACATTGGGCGGAATTACCCTATAGCCTGCTGGGCAAAGTGTCTAACCGCATCATTAATGAAGTGCGCGGCATTAACCGCGTGGTTTATGATATTTCCGGCAAACCTCCCGCAACCATTGAGTGGGAATAAGCTTTAAACACTATTCTGACGGCCTACACTGAGAACAAAAAATGAGCACTAAATCCATCATCCTTACTGGTGATCGCCCGACTGGCCCGCTGCATTTGGGCCATTTTGTCGGCAGTTTGCGCAACCGCGTCAAATACCAACATGAATACAAACAGTATGTGATGTTGGCCGACGCGCAAGCGCTGACCGACAATATGGATGATATTGATAAGGTGCATCGCAACGTGGTGGAAGTCGCGCTGGATTATCTGGCAGTCGGTATAGACCCCAAGCTGTCGACCATATTTATCCAGTCGCAAGTGCCTGAACTGACTGAGCTGGCGTTTTACTACCTCAACCTGGTGACTGTGGCCCGTTTGGAGCGCAATCCGACGGTGAAAGAAGAGATACGTCTGCGTGATTTTGAGCGCGACATTCCTGCCGGTTTCCTCACCTACCCAGTCAGTCAGGCAGCCGATATTACGGCCTTTAAAGCGACGCTGGTGCCAGTGGGCGAAGACCAGATTCCCATGATCGAGCAAACCAATGAAATCGTGCGCCGCTTTAATCGCACCTATAAAAACATTCAAACCAAGCAAGAGATCCTGGTTGAAACTAAAGCGCTGGTGCCTGAGCTCGGCCGCTTGCCTGGCATTGATGGCAAAGCCAAGATGAGCAAATCCCTGGGTAATGTGATAAATCTGGGTGCAAGCGCAGACGAAGTCACCAAAGCCGTCAAGCGCGTCTACACCGACCCCTTGCATTTGAAGATTGAAGATCCTGGCCATGTAGAGGGCAATATTGCCTTTACCTATCTGGATGCGTTTGACCCGGATAAAGCGGCGGTCGCCGAGTTAAAAGCACACTACACACGCGGTGGACTGGCAGACAGCATTGTAAAAAAACGCCTGGAAGCCGTATTGCAGGAAATGCTGGAACCCATTCGTAGCCGCCGGGCCGAACTGGCCAATGACAAAGGCTACATTTTGCAGTTGCTGCGCGAAGGTACCGAGCAAGCGCGTGAAGTCGCCGCTCAAACCATGAGCGAAGTGCGCGCGGCGCTGGGCCTGAATTACTTTTAAATGACGCAGGCATCCACACCTCACCTATGAGCCGGGGCTTTGTCAAAGAAGACGATCTGGAACTGGCGGGCACCGATTTACCGGAACGCCCCATCAGTGCGCATGTCAATTACGTCACGCCTGCAGGCTTGCAACAATTGCAGCAGGCAGTGAAAGCGCTGGAAGCTGACCGCTTGCACTATAGTGCGCGCAAGGAAGATCCCAACGCGCAACAGAAGCTGGCCGAGATAGACCGCGACCTGCGCTACTTTGTCGCACGGCTGGAAACCGCACAACTGGTGGATCCCGTCCAACAGCCGCAACATACGGTGCTCTTCGGCGCGACCGTGACCGTAGAAGACGAACTGGGGACGCAACAGGCTTACCAGATTGTTGGAGAAGACGAGGCAGACATTGCGCAGCACAAAGTCAGCTATGTTTCGCCCGTGGCCAAAGCCCTGCTCGGCCGTAAAGTCGGTGACACCACGGTCTGGCAACGGCCTGCGGGTCCCTTGTCACTGGATATTTTAGACATTAAATACTGAAAACACGATGAACGTTTCCCAAGCAATTGAACAACGCCGCTCTATTAAAGCCTACGACCCTGCACACCGCATGACAGAGGCAGAAATCCAGCAACTCTTGTCGCTGGCCATGCTCGCCCCGACCGCTTTTAACATCCAGCACTGGCGTTTTGTGGTCGTGACTGACCCGGTGTTACGTCATCAGATCCGCGCGGTGAGCTGGAACCAGGCACAAGTCACCGATGCCTCATTGCTGATTATCCTGACTGCGGATTTAAAGGCCTGGGAAAAAGACCCTGCCCGCTACTGGGTCAACGCGCCACAGCCGGTTAGTGACTACCTGGTCAAGGCCATTCACGGCTATTACACTGATCAACCTCTGGCACAACGCGATGAAGGCATGCGTTCTTGCGGTATGGCAGCCATGACCTTGATGCTGGCCGCCAAAGAAATGGGCTATGACACCTGCCCGATGGATGGTTTTGATTTTGAGGCTGTGTCCAAATTAATCAACTTGCCTGAAGATCATGTCCCCGTGATGTTTGTCGTGGTAGGAAAAGCCCTCGAAGCAGCCAAGCCACGTGGTGGCCAATTGGCCATGGATGAAGTCGTCATTTATAACCGTTTTTAGCAAAATTACGATGCCTGAAGCAGGCGCACCTTTTTAATTATTGATTGAGAGTTCTTGCATGTTAGTTGCGAACAATATCACCATGCAGTTTGGCTCCAAGCCACTGTTTGAAAATGTTTCCGTCAAATTTGGTGATGGCAACCGTTATGGTCTGATTGGCGCCAATGGCTGTGGTAAATCCACGTTTATGAAGATCCTGGCCGGGGTGCTGGAGCCTACCAGTGGCAACGTCAGCCTGGACCCGAACGAACGCATGGCCTTTTTGAAGCAGGACCAATTTGCCTATGAAGACCAGCGCGTGCTGGACGTGGTCATGATGGGTCACGAGCAAATGTGGAAAGCCATGCAAGAGCGTGACGCGATTTACGCCAACCTCGAAGCCACCGAGGACGACTACATGCGTGCCGCCGAACTGGAAGGCGTGTTTGCAGAGTATGACGGCTATACTGCCGAAGCACGTGCTGGCGAATTGCTGTTAGGCGTAGGCATTCCCCTGGAGCAACATAATGGCCCGATGAGCGCCGTAGCCCCAGGCTGGAAGTTGCGTGTGCTGCTGGTACAAGCCCTGTTTGCAAATCCAGATGTGTTATTGCTGGACGAACCGACCAACAACCTGGACATCAACACCATCCGCTGGCTGGAAGATGTGGTCAATAATCGTGACTGCACCATGGTCATTATTTCGCACGACCGCCACTTTTTAAATCAGGTCTGTACCCATACCTGTGATATGGATTACGGCAAGATTACCTCTTATCCAGGTAACTATGATGATTACATGGAAGCCAGCATTGCCGCACGTAATCAGCAAGCCAAGGACAATGCCAAGGCCAAACAGCAGATTGCAGACTTGCAGGACTTTGTCCGTCGCTTCTCTGCTAATGCGTCTAAAGCCAAGCAGGCAACCAGCCGCGCCAAACAGATTGATAAAATCAAGGTCGAAGAGTTTAAACCCTCTAGCCGCCAGTATCCGTTTATTCGCTTTGAATTTGACGACAAAGAGAAACTGCACCGCAATGCCGTCGAGCTCAAGAAACTCGGCCATGGCTTTGACAAACCCTTGTTTAACAACGTGGAATTGATCTTCGAAGCAGGTGAAAAAGTCGCCATCATTGGTGAAAACGGCATTGGTAAAACCACCTTTTTGCGTTGCCTGGCCGGGGATTTGCAGCCCAAGCATGGCGAAGTTAAATGGGCAGAAAAAGCCAAGCTGGGCTATTTTGCGCAAGACCATGAATACGAGTTTGCAGAAGGTGAAGACTTGTTTGAATGGATGACCAAGCAACGCCAGCAAGGCGATGATGACAACACCGTGCGCAGCATGCTGGGCCGTTTGCTGTTCCCGACCGAAGCCACTAAAAAATCAGTCAAAGTGCTGTCCGGGGGTGAAAAAGGCCGCATGCTTTACGGCAAACTAATGCTGGCGAAAACCAATGTTTTGCTGATGGACGAACCGACTAACCATATGGACATGGAGTCGATTGAAGCGCTGAATACGGCACTGGACAAATACAAGGGCACCTTATTTTTTGTCAGCCATGACCGTGAATTTGTCAGCTCGATTGCCACCCGTATTATCGAAATCAAGACGGATGGCATTGTCGACTTTACCGGCAACTATGAAGACTATTTAGCCAGCCAGGGGATTGCCTAAAAACTGACGATACATTCCGTTACACAGCTGACCACCCCTGACAAACACCCGATACAATCGGGTGTTTTAATATCATCATTGCAAATTCGCAATGGTGATTGAAAGGAACCATCATGAAACTGAACAAACTGGTATTCGCGGGGCTTTTGGTGTTGGTGTGCGGAACTGCCTTTGCCGAGCATGGCCATGATTGCGGTAAAGGCAAATTTGACCCTGCCAACTGGCAAGCACAGCGCCTGGAGCACTTTGAACAGCATCAGGAAAAATTGCATACCATTTTGCAACTGACAAGCGCACAGGAAAATGCCTGGAAAACCTATCAGGCACAGATCAAACCGCAAGACAAGGAACATCCGGACTTTGCAGAGTTAAGCAAACTGAATACCTTGCAACGCCTGGACAAAATGGAAGCCTGGGATAAAGCGCGTGACGCACGTCAGGCTGAACGTGCCAAAGCCATCCGTACATTTTACGCCCAGCTGAATGATGCACAGAAGAAAGCATTTGATGAAAATGCCTTACCGCAACATCCGCATCATGCCAATGCGCATCACGAAAAACCTGTGCGTGAATAATCTCAACGCGTTTCATAGACTCACCGGCCACAATGGCCGGTTTTTGTGCTCAAATACTCCCCTTGCAAGTCCGAGACACTTTTATGACTGACGGCCATCCTGATACCCATGTGCTTGTCGTTGATGACGACGATGCCATCCGTGATTTATTGTGCGACTTTTTGCAGGATAATCAACTCAGCACACAACAAGCCAGCAATCATGCACAAATGTGGCAAGCGTTGCAGCAGCGCATGCCTGATGTCATTATCCTCGACATCAACATGCCGCAGCGGAGTGGTATTGAGCTCTGCCGTGAACTGCGCGAGTCCGGCAAATATCATCTCCTGCCCATCATCATGCTCACAGCCAGAACCAGCTCTCTGGATACCATCATGGGCCTGGAAACCGGGGCAGATGACTACGTGGCCAAACCGTTTGAGCCGCTGGAACTGCTGTCGCGTATCCGTAGCGTGGTCAGACGGTCGCGCATGATGCTGGAGAGCGCAGGCAAACCCGATCACGAATGGCAGACCGATCACGCTCTTTTGCGTTTCATTGAGTTTAACGAATGGACTCTGGATATTCAAAACCGTACCCTGGTAGACAGCCAGCATACGCGCATTCCCCTCTCCAATGCCGAATTCAAGTTCTTGCGTTTCATGCTCCTGCATGCCAACCGCACCTTGAGCCGTGATCAGCTCATGGAAGAAATGCATGGACGGGAGGCGGGTCCATTTGACCGGTCAATAGACTTACAAATCAGTAGATTAAGACAGAAACTTGAAGTGGATACTAAGAATCCATCCATGATCAAAACGCTACGCAACGAAGGCTATTTACTCACCGCCGAAGTGCGTTACATTAAATAATGTGTGACATTCAATGACCGGATACACAAGATGATGAAAAAATGGCTAGGCACCATGTCGGTTCGTATTTTCCTGATCACGGTGATCGGTATTCTATTGACCGCCACCACGGTCAGGATGCTGGGACAGCGGGACTTTAAAGAAAATGAATCTCGCATGCGCGACCAATTTGCCTTTGACCGCATTGAGAGCATGGTGCGCATACTTGAAGCCACCGTCCCCGAAAAACGCGTCGAAATTCAAGACGTGTTTAAGCGTATGGGCAGCCACGTCACCATTGGCGCCAACAAACCTTCACAGGTGCCCGCCTTACCCGCAGAACTGGCGCACTTGAATACCTTGCTGGTGCCCGAAGTAGCAGACATGATTGATCTGGTGCCGCTCAGCCATTGTGCTCCGCGCCGCATGCCAGTCCCGCCGCCTACGATGGGTTTTTCACCGCCTCCCCGTCCCCATGGACAATGCCTGGCCATTTACACCCACCTTGAAGACCAGACACCGGTACTGATCACTCTGCACTATGGCGGCCATAGACCACCGCCACCGCACGAACGCAACCCGTTAGCCATTTTACTGGCCTTCCTCGGCTTACTGCTGATCATTTGGACCGTAGCCTCCGTGGCCACCAGACCCCTGCGTAAACTGGCCGATGCGGCCTTGCAGCTCGCCCATAATATCGAGCATCCGCCACTGCCAGAAAATAAAGGCTCGACAGAGGTCCGCCATGCCGCCAAAGCCTTTAATGAAATGCAACGCAGCATCCTCAAGCATATTCAGGAGCGTGGCTTTATTCTGGGGGCCATCGCGCATGACCTGCAAACACCGTTGACCCGTCTGCGCTTGCGCCTCGAAAAAGTCAAAGACCCAGAACTCAAGCAGGGACTGATCAAAGACCTGACCGCCACCCAGGAAATGGTCCGGGAAGGACTGGATTTTGCGCGCCTGTGTGGTGAAAACATCCACAAAAACAAAGTGGATCTCACCGCCCTGGCGACGGCTGTTTGCGACGACTTTGAAGACGCAGGCCAAGCCATTCAAAAAACACTACCCGAACAGGCAATCACCGTCATGGGCTCAGCCCATTTGCTCACACGCTGCCTCACCAACCTGCTCAACAATACCATTGCCTATGCAAAAACGCCTGCCTTATCCATTCAAGTCAAAGGTAAACAAGTCATCTGTACCGTCTCGGACAATGGCCCAGGCATTCCTGAATCTGCCCTAACCAGCGTGCTGGAACCGTTCCGGCGCCTGGAGGACTCACGCTCCCGCCAGACAGGTGGCACCGGCCTCGGCCTGGCCATTGCACGAATGATTGTTGAAAAACACGGTGGAAAAATGACACTGAACAACAAGACAGCCCCTGAAACCGGCCTGGTCGTGCAGATTGTGCTACCACTGAACTAAATCAGCCGTTGCGTAACACTGCTTGCATATTTTTGTTGAAGCGCGAGGCCACCACAGTGTAGACTAGCGCCCTTATCAAGGCTTGCTGGTCGCAATGATTTCGCAAGACCTCCCGGAGAAGTGGCAGAGCTGGTTGAATGTACCTGACTCGAAATCAGGCATACGTGAAAGCGTATCGGGGGTTCGAATCCCCCCTTCTCCGCCAGTCATCTCAGGCATGAGAAATCAGTAGCTGGATTCCGATGACATTTTAGTCACGCCTGTTTAATGTTCACTCATTCATTCTACCCGCTTAGAACAAGCACACTACTCGACATCGAGTCGACTCATTTTTTGCTTGAAGCTGTTTACAGAAAAGTCAGCCGCGGCAAGACATGCAGCAATATCAAATTGATTGTCGCTGATATCAATATAGCCCATTCCCCAGTCAGCATATAGCCTACCTGGCAGATCTCCGCTGAGGATCATCACGATATTTTTGTGTCGCCGATCACGCAGGATATTCGCTAGCAGCGCATCGACACTGGACGCTTCTCCTTCAAAATATTGCGTGAAATTTAAGCTATCAAACAATAATACACCGGTAATTCCATCACGGCTGTTTGCAGCACGCGCAGTTTTAACGATCTCAGGCACCACCAATACGTCGTAGTGCTCTTGGTTTAATACGCTTGTATACAGAACAAATTTCATGGCTGTGCTCATGTTTTGAGATACTTAATGATATACGATAAATAATTGATCAATATATATTTAAAGCGTCATGTTTGATCTCGTCTGATCGTCGCAACAGTTCTAGCAAGCGCGCAAGCCCCGTCCTGACTGATCCGACAACCCCGTGGCATCAATAACTGCCTGATCCTGCATCAAGCTCGACTACGTTGTTTAACGTATTAATCAACGATGACTTCGGTGCGAGCATAGTAACAAACAAGCTTGGCAGTAAACCGTGCAATGGTGATCAGCCCTTCTGTTTCTCTTTTCTTCAGGCCCGCGAGATCGGTGGTCAGCGCAAAAGAGTAACAGGTCATAGAGCGCAACTTCCCCATATTCAGCCAGCCCCCAATAGGCGGCATGCACACCTCTTATCCGTCATTCAGCCGCTCTCAAGCCTTGTTCCTTGAGCCAACGACTATCACGCCTAGCAGCGCCATGTTAACGAGCTCACTTGCACATTCTTAACCCAGTGGAGTCTTTCAATATGTCAGAGCATACTTGTAGTCCCGGTTGTCAGCATGGCGTTACCCCAGGTAATGAAGCACACATCAAAGAAGAGTTTCACGAGGCAAGGAGGTCTTTTTTAAAAGATGCCTTTGCCGTCGGCAGCACCACTGCCGCGCTTGGCGCGATGGGGATTACCATGTCGTCAAACGCCTTTGCCCAGAGTCCCAAGGTCGGTACGGGCCGCGCCAATCATTTTTATGTCCCTGCCAATGACAAAACGGTCCATTGGGGATTTTTCAGTAAATCCCTCAAACCGTTAATTGAGGTCGAGTCTGGGGACTATGTGACCCTGGAAACCCTGACCCACCATGCCAATGATGATGCCGAACGGATGGTGAGAGGCGATGCGGGCGCAGAAAGTGTGTTTTACTGGGATAGCAAACGCAAAGGAGTAGACCGTCGCGGGATAGGCGCCATGAATGCCAAAGTGGGCGCAGGGGGTGGCTTAGGTGTCCATATTTGTACCGGGCCGATTGCAGTTAAGGGCGCTGAGCCGGGTGATATTCTGGAAGTCCGCATTGTGGATGTCACTCCCAGACCTAGCGCTAACCCCTTGTACAAGGGCAAGGCCTTTGGCAGTAATGCTGCCGCCTGGTGGGGATTTCATTACGGTGACACGATAGAGGAGCCGAAAAAACGTGAAGTGATCACCATTTATGAAGTCGATGCGACCGGCGAAAGAAACTATGCGTCCGCAGTGTATAACTTCCGCTGGACGCCACAAACCGATCCATTCGGAATTGTGCACCCCATCATTGACTACCCAGGCGTCCCGGTCGACCATAAAACCATCAAAGAAAATCATAATGTACTGAAAAACGTCCGTATCCCTATCCGTCCGCACTTCGGTACTATGGGGGTCGCGCCAAGTGAAGCTGACATGGTCAACTCGATTCCTCCCAACTACACCGGCGGCAACATAGATAACTGGCGCATTGGTAAAGGCGCCACGCTCTACTACCCGGTATCGGTGTCAGGCGGCTTATTTTCGGTCGGCGATCCGCATGCGTCACAAGGCGATTCCGAGCTGTGTGGCACGGCCATCGAGTGTTCTCTGACCGGCACTTTTCAGCTGATTTTGCATAAAAAAGCCAGCCTGCCCGGCACGGCACTGGAAAGCCTGAAATATCCACTGCTGGAAACGCAAGATGAATGGCTGCTTCATGGATTCAGTTATCCAAACTACCTGGCGGACTTGGGGCCAGATGCGCAGAATAGTATTTTTGCCAAATCCTCGGTCGATTTAGCCTTGCGCGATGCCTACCGCAAAATGCGCGATTTCTTGATGACTACCCAAGGATTGAGTGAAGACGAGGCGATCTCACTGATGTCAATTGCGGTTGACTTTGGCATTACGCAGGTGGTGGATGGCAACTGGGGCGTGCATGCGTTGGTGAAAAAAAGCATTTTCCCGCCGCGCAAAAATTGATCATGCGCCAGAGCATCAGCCTGATAAATTGCTAATGGAAAGGCAACGCGCCTCTCCGTTAGCAAATCTATTTAAGAAGATGGAAGCGTTCTTGAGAAAAGCAGGATTGATCAAAGCCGCATGAAAGGCATGCAGTGACTAGATTAAAGCGCGAATCTCGGGCAAATTGCGCCACCAGCCATACACGTCCATGCCGCAGCCAAATACGTAGCGGTTTGGCACCACCAACCCGACCACATCGGCTTGCAATGGCTTTTGCAAGCCATTGTCTTTTTCAGTCAGCACCGCGGTGAGCACGTGGCGCGCACCTGCCGCATGGCAAAAGCGCACCACTTCTGCCAAGGTAATCCCCTCATCCAGAATATCGTCCACAATCACCACGGTTTGGTCACCCAGGTCTAACTCGGGCTGCTTGCTCCAGACAATTTCATGGCCAGCCGTGCCGTGATAGCGATTGGCCTGCAAGTAGTCTATTCGTGCTGGCAGATTGAGTCGCGCCATTAATTGACCGGCCAGATAAAGGCCGCCACGCATCACGCAAAGCAACACGATGCTTTCGCTAGCAAGGTCTTGCATGCGCTGCTGCAACTGTAACGCAACGCGCTCCATGGCGGCGTTGACCTCTTCTGCGGTAAATACCACCTGCGACTGCGCCAGCCAGTGCGCCGGCGGTTGATCCTGCGGTGCAACCATGCGCGTTAGAGGCTCAGGGTTTTCAGATACGCTCTGAAGCTGTCGGCGATTTCGGGATGTTTGAGACCCAACTCAACGTTGGCCTGCATAAAGCCGAGTTTGCTGCCGCAATCATAGCGTTTGCCCTTGTAGCGGTACGCCATGACTTTCTCGTACTGCATCAAGGCAGAAATACCGTCTGTCAGTTGAATTTCGCCGCCTTTGCCTGGCTTGACGTGCTCCAGGCACTCAAAAATGCGTGGGCTCAATACATAACGACCGACCACGGCCAGGTTGGAAGGTGCTTCTTCCGGTTTTGGTTTTTCTACCATGCCTTTCACTTCGAGCAAGTCATCGGTTTTTGCCACGGCATCCACCACACCATAGCTGCTGGTTTCTTCTGGTGCAACCGTTTCAATGCCCAAAATGGAGCATTGCTGCTCTTCATACATGTCTACCATTTGCTTGGTGATGGATACATCACCAACCAGCAAATCGTCCGCAAGTAAGACTGAAAATGGCTCATCCCCGACCACAGGCTTGGCGCAAAGCACAGCATGTCCCAGGCCCAATGCTTGTGACTGGCGGATAAAGACGCAGCTGACGCCTTTGGGCAGAATGCTGTGCACGATATCCAGCAGTTTTTGCTTGCCGGCCGCCTCGAGTTCAGCTTCCAGTTCATAGGCCTTGTCAAAGTGGTCGGCAATCGAACGTTTGTTGCGACCCGTGATAAAAATTAACTCGGTTGCGCCAGCGGCAATCGCCTCTTCGGCTGCGTATTGAATCAGCGGCTTATCGACGACAGGCAGCATTTCCTTAGGGCTAGCCTTGGTCGCTGGCAAAAATCGGGTCCCTAGCCCTGCCACCGGGAAGACTGCTTTTGTAATTTTTTTCATGGTCGTATCCTAATAAATAAAAATAGTTATAACAAAAGAATAAAGGTGTGACTCAAATTTTTAATATAGATTTCAACTTTAAGCAAAGAACGGTCCCTGCCAGCAATGCCGTCACCGCATTGGCGATAATCACCGGCCAATCTCCGATCAAGAGACCATAAATCAGCCATAACACCACGCCAGAAGTGAAAATGGTGTACATCGGCAACGAGATGCCGCTTAAATCCCTGGTACGCCATGACTGCAAAACTTGTGGGATAAAGGCTAACGTGGTGCACACGGCAGCGATTGATCCAATACAGGTGTTTACTATGCTCATTTCAAATCTTCTACTTCGGCACCAAAGGCCTGTAACTTGAGTTTTTTGAGTTGATCCCTGAATTGGGCCGCCTTTTCGAACTCAAGGTTTTTGGCCGCGTCGTGCATGGCTTTTTCAATGCGCTTGATTTCCTTAGTCAGCATTTTTTCGCTCATGCTTTCATAGCTGGCCTGTTCCTGCGCAGCCTTGCGTTCACGCTGGGCCTCATCCTTGTCATAGACGCCATCAATGATGTCTTTAATGCGCTTGGTGACGCCTTTGGGCGTAATGCCATGCTCGGCGTTAAACGCCAATTGAATCTTGCGGCGGCGGTCCCCTTCATCCATCGCCAGCTTCATGCTGCGTGTGATGCTATTGGCATAAAAAATGACGCGCCCATTCAAATTACGCGCCGCACGGCCCGCCGTTTGAATCAATGACCGCTCAGAGCGCAAAAAGCCCTCTTTATCGGCATCCAGCACGGCCACCAGCGACACCTCGGGGATGTCCAGGCCTTCACGTAGCAGGTTAATGCCGACCAGCACATCAAACTCACCCAGGCGCAAGTCACGGATGATCTCCACGCGTTCCACCGTATCAATATCGCTATGCAAATAGCGGACCTTGACGCCATGTTCGCTCAGGTAATCCGTCAGGTCTTCAGCCATGCGCTTGGTCAGGGTTGTTGCTAGCACGCGTTCGCCCACGGCGACACAGCGTTTGATCTCGCCGAGCAGATCATCTACCTGAGTATCGGCAGGTTTGACGGTAATTTCAGGGTCTACCAGTCCGGTTGGCCGAGCAATCATTTCCACCACTTGCTGCTGATGCTCTTTTTCGTAATTGGCAGGCGTGGCCGAGACAAATACGCATTGCCGCATAATACGCTCAAACTCTTCAAACTTGAGCGGACGATTATCCATGGCCGAGGGCAGGCGCCAGCCATAATCCACCAGGTTAGCCTTGCGTGAGCGATCACCCAGATACATGCCCCCAATTTGCGGCACGGTCACATGGCTCTCGTCTATGATCATCAGCGCTTCAGCGGGCAGGTAATCAATCAGCGTCGGCGGCGGGTCGCCGGGGTTGCGGCCCGTCAAATGACGGCTGTAATTTTCAATGCCTTTGCAAAAGCCGATTTCGTTAAGCATTTCGAGGTCAAAACGCGTGCGCTGTTCGATGCGCTGCGCTTCTACCAGCTTGTTTTCACTCAGGAAAAAACTGACGCGCTGACGCAGTTCTTCCTTGATGGTTTCCATGGCCCTTACCGTCGCTTCACGCGCGGTCACATAATGGCTGGACGGGAAAATACGGAAATTGTGTATCTTGTTAAAAATCTGGCCCGTCAGCGGATCAAACAACTGAATGGTATCAATCTCGTCATCAAACAGATTGATTCTGACCGCCGTTTCACTGTTCTCTGAAGGGAATACGTCAATAATGTCGCCCCGGACACGGAAGCAGCCCCGGCTAAAGTCAAAGTCGTTGCGGTCATACTGCATGGCAATCAGGTGCGCAACAATGTCCTTTTGTGCAATCTTTTTGCCCTGATGAATATGCAACACCATGCCATGGTATTCGCCTGGATCACCAATACCGTAAATGGCCGAAACAGTAGCCACAATCACTGCATCTTCGCGCTCGAGCAAGGCTTTGGTCGCTGACAAACGCATCTGCTCAATGTGTTCGTTGATGCTGGAGTCTTTTTCGATAAACAGGTCGCGCGAAGGCACGTAGGCTTCCGGCTGGTAATAATCGTAATAGCTGACGAAATACTCGACGGCATTATTGGGGAAAAACTCGCGGAACTCGCTATAAAGCTGTGCAGCCAAGGTTTTATTCGGTGCCATGACAATCGCCGGTTTGCCGGTGCGCGCAATCACGTTCGCCATGGTGTAGGTCTTGCCAGAGCCTGTCACCCCCAGCAAGGTTTGAAACTTGAGGCCGTCATGAATCCCCTGCGTCAATTTTTCAATTGCCTGTGGTTGATCCCCAGCCGGCGGAAAGGGCTGGTGTAATTCATATTTACTACCGGGGAAAGTAACGATCACAACAACAGTCTGTGCATGGGATAAATAATATACGTTTCTATTTTAACTGCTTTTGCGCAGACAGGCATATGATTTACAATTTTCTCAACTACTTTGCGCCTGAACTTTTATCGCAAGTACCAGTCAGTTAAACCACAATGAATCATATTCTTTTGGGGGTCGCGTGAAATTCCTTTTAATAGCCATTCTGGCACTCGGTACACCAGCGGCGCAAGCCTACAATCAGCAAGCCCTGATGGAAGCTTACTTTGGTGTGGTGATGATCCGCGGCTACAACCAGGAAGGTGGCATGGCCTATGGTTCCGGCGTGGTGGTCAGCGACAATTCAGTGGTCACCAATTGCCATGTCTTGCGCGCAACCAAACAGCCCTGGGTCTCCCGTGGCGAAGACAGCTACCCAATCACCAGCGTACGCGCAGATGCCTGGCATGATTTGTGTCTGGTGACCACTAGCAATATGCCCTTCAAGCCAGTCCCGCGCGGCAACAGCCTGGCCTTGAGTCGCGGCCAGGAAATCACCGCGATTGGACACTCAAATGGTGTGCCTGCGCCGATCACTTCTATTGGTGAAATTCAGGGTTTGTATCCTACGCCTGCCGGCAATATGATCCGCAGCAGCGCCAAGTTCCTCATGGGAGCCAGCGGCAGCGGCTTGTTTGACATGGATGGCAAACTGGTGGGCATCAATACCTTTAAAACGGCAGGCAATGGTGGCAGCATTCACTTTGCATTGCCCGTCGAGTGGCTGGAGACCCTGGAGAAAATGCCAGCCAGTAACGTCTTTCCAGTGTCAGGCAAAGCATTGTGGGAGGAAGACGAAGACAAAAAACCCTACTATATGCGTGCTGCCGTGCCCGAATCCCGTCAAGATTGGCCCGCACTGGCGCAAGTCAGCCAGCTTTGGACCCAGCAAGAAACAAGTAGTCCAGATGCCTGGTTTAGTCTGGGGCTGGCAGAAATGTCACTCAAGCACTTTGATGTCGCCGCCTCCGCCTTTAGCCAAGCCGTCAAACTGGACAAACAGTTTGTTGAGGCCTGGTTTAGACGTGGTGAAATGGCCCAGAAACTGGGCGACCAACACACCGTGCATGAGATTGAGGGCCAGTTACAACAAATAGATCCCACCCTGGTGCCTGTCTACCATGCTTATCTCGGCTGCGGCAAACAATGTTAAATCTTCCTGTCATCATTTTCGCCTCACCGCCCCGCCCGGGGCGACCAGCTTAAAACAACTGGCGCGCCTCGCGCGCGCCTTTCACTTCCCTATCCGCTTGTTTTTGCGTAAAATATTGCGTTTTTCATTTTTTTGCAGGCTGCATACGCAGCCTGCTTATTAAGCATACGACCCAACAAGGAAGTGATCTTGAACCAAGCTGCTGCCAACGTGCTGTCCGCACGCGTGTTATCCATTAAAGAATCGCCCACCCTGGCCATTACAGCCAAAGCGGCCAAATACAAGTCTGAGGGCCGCCCTATCATAGGCCTGGCGGCAGGCGAACCTGATTTTGACACGCCACAACATATTAAAGATGCAGCTAAGGCAGCGATTGACGCCGGGTACACCAAATATACCCCTGTGAGCGGGATTCCCGCCCTCAAAAAAGCCATCGTCAACAAATTCAAAAACGAAAATGGCTTTGATTACGCAGCCAATGAAGTGATTGTTGGCGTCGGCGGCAAACAAACCATTTTCAATCTGTGTCTGGCGGTGTTAAACCCAGGCGACGAAGTCATCGTGCCTGCCCCCTACTGGGTGAGCTATGCCGACATTGCCATGGTCGCAGAGGCAAAACCGGTGATTATCGAATGCGGGATTGAGCAAGGCTTTAAACTACTGCCCGCGCAACTCGAAGCAGCAATCAACAGCAAAACCAAACTGGTGATGTTTAACTCACCTTCCAACCCAACCGGCGCAGTCTATAGCCTGGACGAGCTCAAGGCGCTGGGCGAGGTGCTGCTCAAACATCCACATGTGCTGGTCGCAACTGATGACATGTATGAACACGTCAACCTGACCGGCGAAAAATTCCACAACATCCTCAATGCCGCGCCAGGCCTCAAAGACCGCTGCATTGTGCTCAATGGGGTGTCCAAAGCTTACTCCATGACCGGCTGGCGTATCGGTTATGCCGCAGGCCCGGCCTACATCATCAAGGCGATGGAAATCCTGCAAAGCCAATCCACCAGCAACCCGACCTCAATTTCGCAATATGCGGCCGAGGCAGCATTAAGTGGTTCTCAGGACTGCATCAAGCCCATGGTCGCGGCCTTCCGCGAACGCCATAAATATGTGGTTAACCGCTTTAATGCAATGCCAGGCTTGAGCTGCCTGATGGCGGGCGGTGCGTTCTACGCCTTCCCGGATGCACGCCAAGCCATTGCCAACCTGCACCAGGCTGGCAAAATCAAGGAAACCACCGATATGGCGCTGGCAGAATACCTGCTTGAAGAGCACAATGTCGCCGTGGTCCCAGGCTCTGCGTTTGGCGCAGAAGGCTACTTCCGCATCTCGTTTGCCACCAGCATGGAAAACTTACGCGAAGCATTAGACCGCATCGAGCACGCACTTAAGGTTTAACAAGATCGTCCCAAATAGACTCACCAAAAAGCGCCTGCGGGCGCTTTTTGCTTTTGCATCGCAACACCTGTCACAAAATCAGTGTAGCGCTCAAAACAAGCGTATCAGCCTAAAACTCCATAGTTTTTCTGCGCTTTGCGCAGGGTTCAAGGTCGAGACTGCCATACCCATCTGCAAGGTATAACGCTCGCTCGCATCGAAATGTACTTGTGGCGTCAATCGGTAACGCCAAGTACCGCCGCGGCTGACTTCCTGATTTATTTCCATGCCCAAGGTCACGCGCGTCGATGCATCATAAAACACCGAGTGATTAAGCAAATAGCCAGCCCTGGCACGCCGATTGACATCCTGTACACGCAGTCCCAGCATACTCAGCGACGACCATGGCTCAGTCCATCGTTTGGCGACAATATAGGTTGCATCGACAGAAACAGTTTTACTATGTTTATGCATATCAACAAAAGCCTGCCAACCGGTGGCCATGCCTCGCGCAGAGGAAACCTGCAGCGTCTGCTGAATGGCCAATTTATAGCGTTCGTGCCGCGTATTCTCGATAGGCAATTCCAACTCCACCCCAATGTCGTCCGCCAGGCCATATTCAAGCTCAGGCGCCCAGCTGACATCCCCAGTCGCCGCACTCACATCCACCAGCGCATTTACCTCCAGATCGCCCTGCTTCACCCCCAACGGTCGCACCAGATCATAGACCATAGGCTCAGGCACTCTTAACACATGATCACTATGCGCAGCATCCGTTTCAAGAAATAGCGCTTCTTCAGAAGCCTCCGAAACAAGGGTGCTGGTTAACAGCCACACATAAGCACAAACAACAGCACAGACGTTCACAATTACATTTATACAAATATAAAAACCACATCATACCAAGCAAGCGACCACCGCCCCAAGTGATTCATCCTCACTTAGGCTATTATTGTTTAATATGGACATAGCCTTTGGAAGCAAACAGCAATGATCAGGCGTTTGCAAAATAAACAAAGAGAGACGAAAGAATGCATCAGGATAAGGTGATCCGATATTGCGAAGCGCTTCGCAATGCTGCAGAAAAGCAAAAAGGCCTCACATCTCTGCAAGGCCTTTTTATATTTGGCTCCTCAACCTGGGCTCGAACCAGGGACCTACGGATTAACAGTCCGGCGCTCTACCGACTGAGCTATTGAGGAATCGGTACGTCGTTTGAAGGCGCTATATTACTGAGACCACGCCCCTTGGTCAACCACTTTTTGCGAAATATTTTATATTTTTTTGGCCACAGGCCAGCCATCTGCAAAATGCCACTCACGCTGCAAATTTTCGGCAAATTTTTGTAATATTCAGCTTGTCCAAGCTTGACAGACTTAGGCATGTAAGGTTATGAGGATATAATATTTCCAGGAGAATAAAGATGCATAGCATGGTGGCAAAAATTTCACACCTGGATGGTCAGGTCGAGGCAGTCAACGCAATGGGCCAGCACCGGCCACTGATCGCCGGCGACTGGTTACGCGAGGGTGAGTGTATTGTGGCGCATGATGGCGCTCAGGTTTCGCTGGAGACTGCGACTGGTGAACGCTTGCAGGTGCAAGGTCTGCAAACCATGACACTGAGCGCGCAATTGACGGCGGATTATCTGCCGCATGCCAGTGATGATGCGATTGATGCACAATTGTTGCAACATGTCCTCTCCTCATTACAGGCGGGCGATACCGAACTGGATATTTCTACCCTCTTACAATCACCGCCTGAGTTTGCCGCTTTTGCGGCCCCAGCGGATCATCCGCCACAAGCGGATGCCTTGCATATCGCTGACTTGATCCCTGAACAAGCCGCCGCTGAACATGGTCCATCCAGTTTAGCGCCTAACGATAGTGTCGCGTTGATGGTTGCCACCGCATTGCCTAGCGAGATCGCGCTGCAGCAGCAATTATTAAAAGACATGGATCAACACTAATCTTGTGAGTGATGTCTGCTAAAAGCCTTGCATTGTTGCAAGGCTTTTTACTTATGCGGGCCTACGCTCTTACCAACAAGTCATCAAACGGCGTCTCTTTGTCAGGCAAACGCCGAGGATAGATTTTTTTACTTGCAGACGGCCCTGTGGCAAACTTAATGGGCGGAGACACGGTCTATATGGTTGATTTCCGCAACAGCAGGCGATATCCCTCTCCGGCGGCGGGAAGGTAAGGTGGTAGAAAGATCAATATGTCTGATTTGGCACTGACGCTGGCGCGTATCCAGTTTGGTTTTACGATTTCGTTTCACATCATCTTCCCGGCCATCACCATAGGTTTGGCCAGCTACCTGGCAGTTCTTGAAGCACGCTGGCTCATGACCAAACAAAGCGTGTATCTGGATCTCTACCACTTCTGGATTAAAGTGTTCTCGCTATGTTTTGGCATGGGCGTGGTATCTGGCCTCGTAATGGCCTACCAGTTTGGCACCAACTGGGCAGGCTTCTCCAATGTCGCTGGCGGCGTGACCGGTCCTTTACTGGCTTATGAAGTGCTTACCGCCTTCTTCCTTGAGGCGGGTTTTCTCGGCGTGATGCTGTTTGGCTGGAACAAGGTCGGGCCAGGCCTGCACTTTCTGTCAACCTTGATGGTCGCGGTTGGCACCTTGATCTCTGCCACCTGGATTCTGGCTTCGAATAGCTGGATGCAAACGCCACAGGGCTTTGAGTTAATCGCCGGTAAAGTAGTGCCGGTGGACTGGTGGCAGATCATATTCAATCCCTCATTCCCTTACCGGCTCATGCACATGGTCATCGGTGCCTATCTGGCCACAGCCTTGCTGGTGGTGGCGACAGCTGCCTGGCACTTGCTCAAGCAGCGGGATCACGCCAGCATCCGTAAAATGTTGTCCATGGGGTTATGGCTGATTCTGCTGATTGCGCCCTTGCAAGCATTTATTGGCGATATGCATGGCTTGAATACCCTCAAATACCAACCCGCCAAAATCGCCGCGATTGAAGCGCACTGGGAGAACAAAGGCAATGAACCGACGCCGCTGATTCTGTTTGCCTGGCCAGACATGCAACAGGAAAAGAATCATTTTGTTCTCGAAATCCCGGTGCTTGGCAGCCTGATTTTGCGTCACTCATTGACCGAGCAGATTCCTGCACTCAAGCAATTCGCCCCTCAGGATCGGCCCAATGCCAGCATTATTTTCTGGACCTTCCGCGTGATGGTGGCGCTGGGCTTGCTCATGATCTTGCTGGCATTCTCCTCCGTGTGGCTACGCTTGAAACAACAACTGTATCAACAGCCGCTGTTCCTCAAGTTTGCAGTGGCCATGGGGCCTGCAGGCATTATTGCCATCCTGGCAGGCTGGTTCACCACCGAAATCGGCCGCCAGCCCTGGGTAGTGTATGGCGTGTTGCGAACTGCAGAGGCGGTGACGCTGCACCCTGCCAGCGAGGTGGCACTGACCTTGGGCCTATTTGTCATCATTTACCTGTTAGTGTTTGGCATGGGCACGCGCTTCATGCTCCGGCTGCTCAAAGCAGGCCCCAGTACCGGGGAGGCCCTGCACGGCGACGCCATTTCACCGCAGCTTGACCACGCCACTGCGTTTACGCTGGCCCCTGAGTTTCACCCAGAGACCAAGACACCCGCTTCGGCGCAGTCAGCAAAGCACCAGGCTGGCACTCAGGCTGACGATCAATCAAAGGATCAATAAATGGACTTGTCTCTCATATGGGCTGCGATCATTCTGTTTGGCATCATGATGTACATCATCATGGATGGCTTTGATCTTGGCATAGGCATTCTTTATCCCTTTTTTAAAGACAAAAGCGACCGTGACCTCATGATGAACACGGTGGCCCCGGTGTGGGATGGTAATGAAACCTGGCTGGTGTTGGGGGGCGCCGGCTTGCTCGCCGCCTTCCCCTTAGCCTATTCAGTGATTTTGAGTGCGTTTGCGCTGCCTTTGCTGCTGATGCTGATGGCACTGATCTTTAGAGGGGTGGCGTTTGAATTCAGGTTTCGCGCCAAGGACAGCGAAAGGCACTTCTGGGACAAGGCATTTACCGGCGGATCGGTTGCGGCGACCTTTTTTCAGGGCATGACGCTAGGGGCTTACCTGCAAGGGATCCCCATGGCAAACCAGGCCTATGCCGGTGGCTCACTGGACTGGATTTCACCGTTTTCGCTGTTTACCGGCCTTGGGCTGCTGGTCACCTATGCCCTGCTCGGCAGCACCTGGCTGATCATGAAAACCGATGGCGCGCTACAGGCCAGCTGTTACCGCCTGTCAAAACACATCGCCACCGCCTTGTTTGCCATCATTGTCATCATCAGCGTGTGGACGCCATGGATGGATAGCAGCATTGCTGAGCGCTGGTTCAGCATGCCGAATCTGTTATGGCTGTCTCCCGTGCCGTTGCTAGTAGGGTTGTGTTTTTACCGCTTGCAGCGAGCCCTGAGCCAGCAAGCTGAAACCCGCCCGTTCCTTTACACCCTGGCACTGGTTCTGCTGGGCTATGCCGGGCTAGGCATTAGCATCTGGCCTAACATCATTCCGCCCGACTTGCCGATACAAGCTGCCGCAGCGCCGCATATCAGCCAGATGTTTGCATTGATAGGCGCACTGGTGATCATCCCGATTATTTTAATTTACACCGCCTGGGGCTACTATATTTTCCGGGGCAAGGTGAATAGAGATGAGCACTACCATTAAGCACACAACAGGGACAAAGTCTGTTCAGGCAGACACCCCACGCCCCAACTGGCGCAAGCGTGTAGGCTGGCTATGCCTGATCTGGCTCGCCAGCATTGCGGCGTTGGGCGTAGTCAGTTTATTGCTGCGCTTTTGCATGCGCCTGGCAGGCCTGCATACTTAAGAATCTCATCAAAACAGGCGCGCACTCCTCTGCTGAATACGTCGGCTTGTGCACGCCCGGCCACGCATCGCTCAGAAAATCCTTCTTGCCCCCCCTTTCCCCCTGTTTTTTTCACCATGGCGAAAAGGATGAGACAACAGGGATTTCAAAGCGCATATGCGTTGACAAATCGTGTGCATCAAACCGCCCTAAGAGACAATTCCTGTCATCAGTCCATCTTAATGAGTCTCTACAGCACGGAATTTTTCTTGCCTGATCAAATCCAATCCCATTACTATGCATGTATCCAGCCTGTTGAAAAACTGACAATCCGCTGCCTGCAACCCCCTGTATGACGACCCAGCAACCGACAAAATGGCGACGCTTGCGTGCCTGCCCAGCCTGTGACATGGTCAGTGCCATTCCGGTACTGCGGCCGGGTCAGCACGCCAGTTGCCCGCGCTGTGGTCATGTGCTGGCACGCCGCTACCTGCATCCGGTGCAACGCAGCATTGCGCTGGCGGCAAGCGCGCTCATCACGCTGTTGATTGCGGTGGCGTTCCCGTTTATCCGTGTCGATGCCGGCGGGCTGGATAACCAGATCGCACTGTCACAAACCGCCTCCACCTTGTTGCAATCGCATCAACCCATTGTGGCTTTTATTGTAGCGTGCACGGCAATTGTGCTGCCTGGCTTGTACCTGACCGGGGTGATTGCCATGCAGGCCAATGTATTACGCACGGTACCCAAAGCCTACAGTGATGTGATTGCGCGCCTGTTTTCACAACTGCACCCATGGATGATGGCGGATGTTTTTATCGTCGCCGCGCTGATCAGCCTGGTCAAGCTGACCGGCATGGCGGATGTGCATCTGGGCGCCTCGTTCTGGGCGTATTGCGTGTTTGCGCTACTCTTGCTGATGACGACACGCTCGGTGGATATAGACTGGCTGTGGTACCGGCTGGCAGGCGAACCGGAAACCCCGGAAGACATCCGTTGCGGCATCACCGCCGCCGAGCAGCATGTCACCGGCTGCCCGACTTGTGGGCTGATCAACCACCTGGCTAGTCATCCTGATAACGAAGGCCATCATGCCAGCTGCATCCGTTGCGGCACGCTCTTGCATGCGCGCAAGCCGCACAGCCTGCAGTTCACCTGGGCGCTGTTGCTCACCGCCATCATTTTATATATCCCGGCCAATGCCTACCCGATGATGATTACCACCGCGCTGGGGCAAAGCCATGCAGCCACCATTATCGGCGGCATGATGGAGCTCTGGCAGCATGGCTCGCAACCGATTGCGGTCGTAATTTTTGTCGCCAGTGTACTGGTGCCCATCCTCAAAATGCTGGTGTTAATCCTGTTATCGTGGCTGGTCAAACACCCGGGGCCACTTAATGCCCTGCAAAAAACCCGGCTCTATCATCTAACCGAGTTTGTCGGCCGCTGGTCCATGGTGGATGTGTTTGTGGTCGCCATCATGGTGGCACTGATCCAGTCCGGCAACCTGATGTCGGTATTGCCCGGCCCCGCCGCGCTGGCCTTTTGCGCCGTGGTGATTACCACCATGCTGGCCGCAATGGCGTTTGATCCGCGCCTGTTATGGGATACTCAAGGAAAACAACATGACTGATACGTCTGATGACAATTTATTGGCCCGGGTAGGCAAGCAGGCCAGGGTTTCACCGATCTGGATCGTGCCCATTGTCGCGTTGCTGATAGGCTGCTGGCTCATTTATGACAACTATACGCGTGCTGGCAAGCAAATCACGCTCTCAATGTCCAACGCCGAAGGCATAGAAGCCGGCAAAACCAAAATCAAGGTACATAGCGTCGATATCGGTCTGGTCGAGCAAGTCAAACTGTCCGAAGACCTTGGGCACATCCAGGTCATCGCCCGCATCGCACCAGATGCGCAACCGCTGCTGGTCAAAGATACGCAATTATGGGTGGTCAAGCCCCGGATCGGCCTTGAGGGCATCAGCGGCCTCAATACCGTGATCTCAGGCGCCTACATCCAGTTGCAACCGGGCAAGGGTCATGAAGAAACAGACGAATTTACCGTGCTCGACCAGCCCCCCATTTCATTGAATGGCGCCGGCGGCGTACATATTAATTTGATCGGTACCGTCGGCAACGCCTTGCGCATTGGTGACCCGGTCACCTATCAGGGCCTGCGCGTGGGCCGGGTGGCAAGCGCCACCTTTGATCCCAAGCAACGCAAAATGCAGCATGAGTTGTTTATCGAGCAGCCCTACGACGTGTTGATCACTGAAAACACGCGCTTCTGGACCACCGTTGGCATAGACCTCAAGCTGGATTCCGAAGGCTTCAAGGCCAGCATCCCCACCGTGGAGTCGCTGATTGCAGGCGGGGTTAGCTTTGGCCATGCCGACAACCGGCCCATGGGTAAACCGGTGGCGTCCGAAACCACCTTTGAGCTGTATGCCAATGAAGAAGCTGCCCGCCAGCAAACCTACGACCAATATCTGGAATATGTGCTTCTGGTGGATGATAC
This sequence comes from Methylophilus sp. DW102, assembly GCF_037076555.1. Lineage (NCBI taxonomy): Bacteria > Pseudomonadati > Pseudomonadota > Betaproteobacteria > Nitrosomonadales > Methylophilaceae > Methylophilus > Methylophilus sp. DW102. The sequence continues at coordinate 1,856,904 of NZ_AP029023.1, forward strand.
GGTGCGCGGACTCTCCAGTGGCGCGCCGGTCGAGTTCCGCGGCTTGCGCGTAGGCACGGTGATGCAAGTACCGTGGAAATTCAACTCGCCCGCGCGCAAACAGGACTTCAACTATGCGATTCCGGTGCTGATTCATCTCGAACCTGGCCGTCTGGCAGACAGTGGCAAGGCAGACCTCAACGAGTGGAAATCGCGCCTCGGCATCATGCTCAAAAACGGCCTGCATGCCACGCTCAAATCTGGCAACCTGCTGACAGGCTCGTTGTTTGTCGACTTGAACATGGACAAGCATGCACGCAAAGTCAACTACAAAGCGCAAACCTTTGAAGGCTTGCCTGTGTTGCCGACTAGCGCGACCAGCTTGGCACAGATCGAACAGAAACTGTCTGATCTGCTGGATAAACTGAATAAGCTCAATGTGGAGCCAGTATTAAGCGGCCTCGATAAAAACCTGCAACAATCCGAGCAAACCTTGCGGGAGATTCGTGCGCTGAGCCAGCAAGTGAACCAGTTTGTGGCACAACCAGAGTTCCAGCAAATGCCGGCCAACCTGAACCAGACCATGCAAGAACTGCGCACCACCATCAAAGGCCTGTCGCCCGAGTCACCGGCTTACCAGGAGCTGAGCAGCACCCTGCAACGGCTGGAAAAGGTCTTGCGCGAAGTCCAGCCGCTGGTGCGTACGCTGAATGAGCAGCCCAATGCCATCCTGTTTGACCGCAAACCCGGTAACGACCCGCTGCCACTGGCACCGGCAACTCCATAAGGACAGTTTTCATGCATATGCCTTTTTCTTTCTTGCGTACGACAATTTGTCTGCTCTGCAGCCTGTCGCTGACCGCTTGTCTGGGCAACCGCCCGCCAGTCAATACCCAGCGCTACAGCCTGCCAGAAGTCAGTCTGCCAAATACCACCACACCCCCTACGCGCATCCTTATTCTGGGCAATCTGGTGCTGGCCGATGCGCTGGACAGCGACCGTATTCTGATCCAGCTCGATGACATTACCATTCAGCCCACGCGTGACCATTTATGGAGCGCTTCGCTGTCTGAAGAACTACGGCAAGGCCTGCGCAGCCGGCTCGCCCAACGCCTGCCAGACACGCTGGTCACCGATGCCTTGCCCGGCACCAAACTGCAAGCCAGCCGCTTGCAATTGCGCATAGATCAGTTTCAAGGACATATGCGTGGCGAAGCGATCATGAGCGGCCAATGGCAATGGCTGTCCGCCGATCAACGTCCGCTCAAAATCCAGCCGTTTCAATTTACAACCCCGCTCACAGAAAACGGTTACCCGGCGCTGGTACGCGCACTGGGGCAAGACTTGGACAAATTATCTGACCAGATCGCCAGCCAGATCAAAGCAATGCCAAGCCAACCCTGAAACATGAGTTAGTACACCACCCCCTTTCACTCAAACAGCGTCCCAGACAAGGGCGCTGTTTGGCCTATAACTCATCACCCGCAACCACACCTTCGTTAGTAATTCTTTGCGTTTCTTAATCCATTTCCCCACAAGAGAGACAGGAACTTTTCAGGTAAACTGGCTTGTTAGATTTACTCTTGATGGATAACAGTCTTGCAACGCTTTCTCCTCTGTGCCCTGATGCTGCTCTTGACCTGGCTGCCCACGCAAGCCCAGGCTGACGCGCAATTGTCGGGCACAACCTGCATGAGCAGCGAGGGCGAAATCGTAGGTAATATTCCGCTGCAAGGCGGCCGCTTTGTGTGTCAGGGCGTGCTCAAGATCACGCAGGCCGGTCAGTATGTGATTGACTTTAAAAACACCTCTACCCTGGCCCAGTTCCAGCACGAAATTTCTGATGGTCACCACACCATGCATGTGCTGTCAGGCGGACTCAGTAGCGAGCATACCGACCAGCTTCTGCTCAGGCATGGCCGCCTCGTAGCACTGCAGCCGGGGACCTACCGGCTCATTACCTGGCTGCAATCCCCTTATTATCTGGCGCAACCAGAAGTGTTTGTGACTGACCTCGCCAGCCACCAGCAACAAACCAATGTCAGCACTGCCGTGAGCCTGTTGCTGCTCGGCATTTTGCTGGGGATTTTCAGTTACTACATGGCCATCGGCATCATGCCCGGCCACGTCACCGAGCGCATGTATGCCTTGTTTATTCTGGGCAACCTGATTTTTCAAAGCGCGGTGCTCGGCCTGTTCAAGCAATTGTTTGACTGGCACTGGTTCTACCTGACCAGCCTGCCTATCCTGTTTTCCAATCTCGCTTATATCAGCTTTGTCTGTCATTTACTCGGCATCAGCCCGTTTCGCCATAGCCGGCTTTATCAGGTTTCGATTGCGGCCAGGCTGACGCTACTGGGGCTCATGGTGTTCGCCATGATCTACCCCAACTGGATGCTGGAAATGGACAGGCTAGGCGTGGCCATTTTTCTGGTCTTTGGCCTGGTGTGTGGCATCCGTTTGAGCTTGCAAGGTCAGCGCGTGGCGCAGTTATACCTGCTGGCCATTTCCATTTTTGGCGTGCTAGGTGGTTTGACGATTACCGCAGATCGCCTCAGCTCAAACGCCTGGACCGTAGAGCAACTCGGCCTCATCGCAGTGACCGTGGAAGCCGTCGCGCTTTCACTGCTGGTGGCATACCAGATCAACCGTCTGCACAAAGAAAAAGAACACATGCTAGCCGAGCTCGAATCCACGCGCTCGCTGGCCATGACAGACCGCCTGACTGGCGTGCCCAACCGGCATGCGTTAGAGAATCAGATGCTGCATTTCCCCGAGCATGGTTGCCTGATGTTCCTTGATATCGACAATCTCAAGCATGTCAACGACCAATATGGCCACGAGGCCGGGGATCAACTGCTCAAGAGTTTTAGCCGCATCCTGACGAACAAGCTGGATACGCATGGCAAGCTATACCGCCTGGGGGGTGATGAATTTGCCATCGTCTGCCATGAGGATGATGTGGAATGGTGCCAGCACCAGTTGGAATACACGCATTTGCACCTGCAAAAAGAAGGCATCGTTGGCGCGGGCACCAGCGTAGGCATCGTGTTTGCCCACGAAGCCACAGACACCGAATCGCTGATGCGCATCGCTGACAAACGCATGTATGCCGATAAGCGCGCACGCAAAAATCGCAAAGAAATGGTCCAGGTCTTTACGCACTAAGCCTGCGCAACAAAGCGCCGTTGGTTTTTTTGCGACGTCATTGACACAGATGCAACCCTGAACGCCAATGCGCGCCCTGATACATGCCATCCGCACCTAAATCCGTTACACTCTATTCTGCACGCGCGCTATGCTAAGCCTGCACCGTCCGTGACTTTAATCTTGATGGTTCAAACCAAAAGAAGTCCTCGCGCAACGACCCCATTGATCTTGCCTTATGGCGCGCTGCCCAACCATAAGAGAAACCAATGCCATTACTGACATCACTACTGATTCTGATCGTCACCGCCCGCCTGCTCGGGCAAGTCTTCAGTCGCTTTAGCCAACCCGCCATTATTGGCGAAATGTTGGCCGGGGTGTTGCTTGGCCCCAGCCTGCTCAACCTGATCACGCCCAGCCCAGCGCTGTCTGGCATCTCTGAGTTTGCCGTGTTCTTAATCGTGCTGTCGGCCGGGCTGGAGATGAACTTCAAGGAGGTCATAGACTCCATGCGCGGCAAAGGCGCTGTCATTGCGCTGCTGGGCTTTTTATTGCCACTCACGGGCGGCATTCTGGTCGGGGTCGGCTTTGGTCTGGATGTCAGCCGTACGGTGTTTCTGGGCCTGTGTGTCTCGATTACAGCGCTACCGGTCACTGTTAGCATTCTGCAAAGCTTCAAACTGCTGGACTCCACCATCGCACGCTATTCAGTCGCCACGGCGATCTTTAACGATATCGCCGCGCTGCTGGTGTTAGGGGTGATTCTCAACCTGCCCGAGCAAAAATCCTATCAGGCCGTGGCCGCTGCCACGTTTAACGCGAGCTGGAAGCTGATTTTGCTCATGACGCTGATTGTCAGCATTAGTGTGCTGATCAAGCAGGTCATTCAAAGAGGCATTCTTATCGACCAACTGTCAGAAAAGCTGGTCACCATCATCGGCAACGAGGCCCTGTTCGGCTTGCTGCTCCTATTGGTACTCGTATTTGGTTCAGTCAGTGCCGCGCTCGGGTTTCACTTTATCATCGGCGCCTTCTTTGGTGCCCTGCTCATAGACCGCACCTTCTTTTCACCCGAACGCTACAAAGAGCTAGAGCTCACCTTGAGCTCCATCACGGGTGGCTTTCTGGCCCCGGTATTTTTTGCCTATCTCGGGCTGGAATTCAAAATCCAGGTCATAGATTCAGTCTGGTTTGTCGCTGTGGTGCTGGTGGTGTCGATTGTGACTAAAATCCTGGCCGGCTGGCTGGGGGGCCGTCTCATCGGCCTGAGCAAAAGCGATGCACTGGGCATCGGCTTTATCCTCAATGGCCGCGGCGTGATGGAACTGGTCATCGCCAGCATCGCCTACGAACGCGGCTTTATCGGGCAGGACTTGTTCTCAGTGCTGGTGTTGATGGGCGTGGTAACAACACTGATCACGCCGCTCATGTTCCGCAAATGGGTGATGCCAAAACTCCCCAAGACAACGAATACAAGTAATCCTTAATCAATAACAAGGCTCGCAGGTTTTTATCATCGCCTGCGCGAGCTGGTAGCCGCTCATCCATGCGCCTTCTACCTTGCCGCCATTGAGCCAGTCGCCACACATACCCAGTTGCTGGGCGGCATCCCAGGCAAAGCCCTGGTGCAGATAATTGGCACAATCCGCATAGCGCCAGCGGTGCACACTGTGTTCCATGGGCGCTTCACCGCCCAAGGCCTGGAATGCCGCCAGCAACGCCACCGCAACCTCCTCTGGTGCAAGCTCAATATTGGCCTCGGACCATTCAGCGCTGGCATGCAATACCCAGACCTCTTTGACCGCACTGCCCTCAGGCAAACGCCCCGGCTTGCTACTGTCTCTTGCCACCCAACTCAGCGGTCCCGCATTCACGAACAAGCCATCAAACGGCAAATCCAGCGTATGCGCATAGCGCCCCATCAAGGCCCAGCAACCGCGCATTTTTACACTGGCCGCCAGCGCCTGCATCTCCAGATTAAAGCCTAGCAGCGCCTGTGCCTGCGGTGCCGGAATCGCCAGCACAACCTTGTCAAACACCTGCGGATACGCGCCGTGCTCTTTGCTGTGCACGCGCCATTTACCCTCGGCAAAGGTAATCTGCTGCACCGTCTGCTCCAGCTCCACGGTTAAAGACTGCGCCATCTGCCGCGCCGGTCGCGTATTGCGTGGCACACCAACATAACGCTGCTTTTCAGACTGTTTGGCGCGTAAACTCACCTCATTCGCCTCATGAAAGCGCCCTTGCCACTCAGCTACCACGCCCGCCTGCAACCACTTTTGCACCTGTGTCACAAACGGCTGCTGGCTTACCGTAAAATACTGTGCGCCATGGTCACACTGCCAGCCCTCGCCCAATCGCGTAGACACGCGCCCCGAAGGCCCACGGCTCTTTTCAAACACCGTCACCAGATAACCGGCCTGTTGCAACGCCTGGCTGCAAGACAAGCCCGCCATCCCCGCACCAATCACCGCAATATTTTTCACGCCACCCACCCCTGTTTCCACACTGCGCGGTCTTGCAACGCATGCCAGTCAATCACCTGCACGCGCCCAGTCATGACCGCTTCTAACTCAACGGTTTCAATCACTTGCGTCTCCTCGTCACCCATCTTCTCATCGCTTACGATGAGCTTGGTCACCATAAAGTGTTTTTCTTTATTCACGGGCTTTACCGCTGTCCACTTAGAATGTAACAGCTTTTTAGGATTAAGCCGCAATGGTTTTGTTTGCATGATCGTGTGACAACGTAAATCCAACAATTTATCCACTATTTAGAGAGATTTCTAACGCATGCTAACCGTTGCAAGCCCCCCCTGAACTCGGGATTGAGCAGCCCACTGATTTGTCAGTCCTGCACCGCAAACCAAATGCAAGAGTTTTACGCTCAAAAAGCCATGGCTCTCTTAGTGATTGACGTTCGCAAAATATGGCATATACTAATTGTATATGCAAAAAGGAGCACCTATCATGTCAAGTCCATCCAAAGCACCTCACCGAGAAGCCAAGCTGTTTCGCAACAACCGCAGCCAAGCTGTTCGCATCCCGGTTGAGTTTGAGCTACCAGGTGATCGTGTATTAATTCATCGTGAAGGCAACAAGCTGATTATTGAACCAGTAGCACGTCCCGCCAACCTCGCCGAACTCCTGGCGCAATGGCGTCAGGAGCCACCACTCGCGCCAGAAGATCAATTCCCGGATATTGAAGATATGCCCGCCAAGCCGGAGGACATATTTTGAGTGGCTACTTGCTAGACACCAATATCATCAGTGACTTGATACGCAATCCATCAGGGGCCGCCGCACGCCATATTGAGCAAGTTGAAGCTAAAGACATCTTTACCAGCATTATCGTCGCCGCCGAGCTGCGTTATGGCTGCGCAAAAAAAGGATCAGTCAAACTTACAGAAAAAGTAGAAAATCTACTCGCCACCATCATGGTGCTCCCATTAGAGAACCCAGTGGATACCGAGTATGGACGCATCCGCGCAGAATTAGAAGTAGCGGGTCAAACCATCGGCATGAACGATTTACTGATTGCTGCACAAGCCTATACTTTGAACCTAAGACTGATAACGGATAACCTACGAGAATTTAGCCGCATTCGCGGCCTCAAAGTTGAGAACTGGCTTGAGCGATAACTGATGAAGGTTTTAATTTTACTCTGACCCGAATTAATATGAAATTTATATTAATATCCGTAATTAATTGTACTTTCAGCGCCACCCCACGTAGCATGACTAGGGGAAATTTTTGTATGAGGACAATATGGCAAGACCGCGAGTTTTTGTTAGCTCTACCTACTATGATTTAAAAGCTATTCGTGAGGATATCGACAGATTTATCAGTAGCTTAGGTTATGAGCCAGTCCGCCACGAACGAGGCCACATTTCCTATGGTCGAGAAGAAAAGCCAGAGGCTTACGCATACAAAGAGATCGAATTTTGTGACGTTGTCGTTTCAATTATTGGGGGTAAATATGGAACTTCATCAGCAGATTCAATTTACTCTATTAGCCAAACTGAACTAAAAAAAGCTATTGAACTCGGTAAGCAAGTTTATATTTTTGTTGAAACAGGTGTTTTATCTGAATTCAAATATTACCAACTCAACAAAGAAGTTACAGGCGTCAAATATTCTGCTGTAAATGATCAAAAAGTATATAGTTTTCTTGAAGAGATATATGCCTTACCAAAGGGAAACCCCATTTTTTCATTTGAAACAGGCTTAGATTTAACAACAATTTTACGTGAACAATTGGCTGGCTTATTCCAAAGGCTTCTTGCCGAAGACGCAAACAAAAGTCAAACAAGCCTCATTCAAGAGTTACAACGCAACTTACAAACAGTTGATCAATTAGTCAAATTTCTTACTGAAGAAAAATCAAAAGGTGATAAAGCTATTCAAGAGATACTTTTTAGCAACCATCCAATATTTGATTCTATTAGAACAGCTACTAGAAATAAGTATCGTATATATTTCACGAATATTAACGAATTAGATGAATGGTTAGATGCAGCAAGATCATTTGAGAGAGTCACTGACGAAGATCTAATTACCGATCCAGATTTTTTTGAATGGTCACGAACTTACCCTAATCAAAATGCTAAGGAAACTCAAATCTTATGGGTTTATAAAGACCTATTTGATGAAAATGGCAATTTAATTTCATACACAAAATCAGAGTGGAAAGACAACTGGGTCAAACTTGAACGAAAAGAACTTAAAATCCTCAAGAAACCAAGCGCATTTGATGATTTCGATGACGATATTCCGTTCTAAAACCTATTAAGTATTAATTGAGCTATGAATCTCCAAAAAGTCTGTTCAGTTGGGGTTAAGTTACTTCCCACTCTTGTGATTGACTGCTAAAACTCCATATAAGTCGAAACACTTAGCAACCCCAACAATCATCCGCGTTAAAATACAGCCACACTTGTTTTATTAGAAATCATATGGATAAACGCATCCCCGTCACCCTGCTCACTGGCTTTTTAGGCAGCGGCAAAACCACCCTGCTCAACAAGCTGTTACATAACCCGGCCATGAAAGACACCGCCGTGATCATTAATGAACTCGGCGAAGCAGGTTTGGACCAGATTTTTGCCAATAGCCAGATTTCGCAAACCATTGAGAGCGAGCATATTGCCGATAACACGGTGTTATTGAGTTCTGGCTGTTTGTGCTGTTCACTCAAAAACGAGCTGGCTGACACCATGCGCGATTTGTTTTTTAAGCGGAGTTTGCAGGCGGTGCCGGAGTTTAACCGCCTGGTGATTGAAACCACGGGCATGGCTGACCCTGGCCCGATTTTGGCTAACCTGATGAATGAGCCGGTGATTGAATCGGTGTACCGCTTAGACGCAGTGGTGGTAACGATTGATGCGGCGTATGGTTTGCAGCAGATTGCCGAGCAGAAAGAGGCGCTTAAACAAGCGGCGGTGGCGGATGTATTACTGATTACCAAGCGTGACACGGCCACGCAGGAACAGATTGAAGCCTTGCAGGCCAAGCTGAGCGAGATCAACCCGAATGCGACCCAGCAGTTTGTGTTGCATGGTGAGATAGACCCGATGCAGATTATTGATGTAGGCTTGTTTGACTTTGCCAGCAAGCAGGCCAACCCGCAGCGCTGGTTGCGGGCGCCTGCCAGTGGCTTTAGTGCGGCGAAAAAAGGCACTTTACCCAAAGCGCCTGCGCATGATGGGGTGAGCACGTTTACCGTGTATTTACCCAAGCCGATGGCTTATGCGGATTTTAAAAGTGTGATTTTAAAGCTGTGCCAGACGCATGGTGAAAAGCTGCTGCGCATGAAAGGCATTTTGCATGTAGAAGATGCGCCTGCACCGCTAGCGATTCACGCCGTGCACTTTACGCCCTATCCGCCCACCTTGCTTGAGGGCTGGGATGAAGATGAGCCAATTAGCCGTGTGGTGATTATTGGCAAGGGGATTGATGAAAACGCTGTGCGCGACATGCTGACACAGTTTTAGGAATGAAGTGATTTAACAGGCGAATCGCTGTGTTGCGCGGTACGCGAAATCCTCATGTACTACAAGTACACTCCGGTTTCTGTGTTCCGTGCGCCTTGCGCTTCATCCTGCAAAATCATTCATTGAGAAAAATTAGTAGTTTCTATTTGGAGTTTTCATGGCGAAGTTTTTGGAAAAAATTTTAGAGAGTTTGATTTTTAAGAGCCGCTGGCTGATGGCGCCGATGTACCTCGGCCTGGTTGGCGGGCTGGTCATTTTACTGGTGAAGTTTGGCCAGGAGTTTATGCATATTGCCGGGCATCTGGGCTCGCTCACCGAGCAAGAAACTGTGCTCTCGCTATTGGCGCTGGTGGATATCACCTTGGTGGGTAACTTGCTGATTATGGTGATTTTTAGCGGGTATGAGAATTTTGTCTCACGCATTGATACGGCGGACAGTGAAGACCGCCCTGAATGGATGGGTAAAGTCGATTACTCCGGCCTGAAACTCAAACTGATTGGCTCGATTGTAGCGATTTCTGCCATCGACCTACTCAAGGCCTTTGTACACCAAAGCTCGGGCACAGCTACGTTTAGCACCGAGCAAATGGCCTGGCTGGTCGGCATCCACCTGACTTTTATCATCACCGGCGTGTTATTTGCCTGGATGGATAAAATTGCCGGACATGGGGATGACCACTAAGCCCTGCCCGGCTTGACTGAACAGCGTTGCTTGTCTTTAAAAGGCTAAACTACAAAACCCGCTGCGGCGGGTTTTTTGTTGCCTTAGAAACCCATTAAATCTTGCAAAAATAATAGCCTTAAAGGAACCAGTTAGCTATCGCGTTAATCATATTAGCAACTTTACTGGGGTGGCTAACTATGAAAATTCCTGTCTTCACTTTTATTGTTTTTTTGATTCCATCACTGTATCAAAACACGCATGCAGACGAACATGCGACAACACCGGATTGCAACAAGCTGCCGCCTAATTACAGTTTGAGCTATCTGGATGAAAACACCGATGGTGTGATTTCGTTACAAGAGTATTTGCAAGGCGACCCGACGCATCAGAAAAAGATGTTTGAGCATATGGATGCCAATCATGATGGTGTGCTGGATGTGGCGGAGCAAAAGGAAATCGAGCAGGTGTATCAACTCATGCATGAAAAGCGTGCAGCGGGGAGCCACAAAACCTGAGCCAATAAAAAAGCCCCATCACTGGGGCTTTTTTATATGCGGCTGATTAAGCCTTTTTAAAACGGCGGGCGACAATCGCGCCCAATCCTACGAGCATCAAGGCCATGCTCTCTGGCTCTGGCACTGGGGTGACAACTGAGGAAAATGGCGTCAAGTTCGCATTGAAGCTGTAGTTACCACCACCATTGATGTTGAATCTCAGGCTGTAAGTACCTGAGGCCAGGTTGCTAAAATTGAAGCTATAGACATCACCGCTGGCAGCAGTAAAATCTGCCAGACCTTTAATCAGCGTATTGTTTTTGTAAAGACCAAAGACAAAGTCCTGGTTACCATTTTTCTGCAGGGCACCGTCTAGGTCGAGTGAGCCCAGCAGATTAAAAGCGGTATTCTGTGGAGCAAAGTCAATGATTTCAGTTTTACCCGAAGCTGCTCCTGGCTCATCGTAGCCATTTGTGATTGTAATCGTAGCTGCATTTGCATTTAAAGCTGCAAACATGACCCCTGCACAAGCCAGTTTCCAAAACATAGTCATATCCTTGATTTAATTAAACATTTACTTCGTTAATCATTATAGATTAAAAGTTTTTTTCATCCAAATAGCCCGAACAGGCTAAACACAGACTTGGTAGCGAGTCATGAAACGACTACAAAGAATATCCCTGCATTTTACCTTTAAACGGAGAAGAAGCGGCAGAATATCTGTTTGATCTATTGAACACAGACACTAACCCGTCTCTTATCCCAGCACGCCTTTACACCTGATTAGTCTCCAATCCTATTGGTATCGCGATAATAATTACAAGATAAATTTATATCAATGAGGGTGAAAAATGGACTGGAATATTTTTAAAAAGCTTAGCAAACAACCTTCTCAGGAAACACTGCTCCGGCAGCTGGATCAAGAAGGACAACTGCGCGCGATTGATAAAGTCATGGGCGTGATTGAGTTTGACCTGGAGGGAAACTTCCTTGCGGTCAACGACAATTTTGCGGCGGTGACGGGTTATAGCAGGCAGGAGCTGTTCGGCCAGCACCATCGGCTGCTGGTGGATGCCGCGTATCAGGCAAGCCCGGAATATCAGGCACTCTGGCAAAAGCTTGTGCGCGGCGAGCCAGATCAAGGCCTATATTTGCGCAAAGGCAAAGACGGCAAACAAATCTGGCTGCAAGCCAGCTACGCCGGACAAATTGCGGCCATTAGCAAAGTGATGGGGGTGATTGAATTTGATTTAAAAGGCACGATCACCCATGTCAATGACAACTTTGCAGCCGTCACTGGCTACCGCCCGCAGGAAATCATCGGCAATCACCACAGTATGTTTGTGGAGTCAGCTTATAAAAATAGTCAGGAATATAAGCAGTTCTGGCAAAAACTGGCACGTGGTGAAGCCGATAACGGCCAATATCTGCGTGTAGGCAAAGGGGGCAAGCAGGTCTGGCTACAAGCGAGTTATAACCCGATATTGGATATGGAAGGCAAACCCTTGAAGGTGGTGAAATACGCGACTGACATCACCGACAAAATGCTAGAAGCACAAGCCATGAAACAGGCGGTTGATGAAACCGGAGAAGTGGTGGCATTAGCTAAAGCGGGTGACTTGACCAAGCGCATCAAGACAGATGACAAACAAGGGGAGATCAGGGAATTGTGCCTGGGGGTCAACAGTATTGTCGACACCATGGCTGAGATTCTCGCTGCCATCAAAATTGCCGGAGAAACCATCAAGACCGCCGCCAGCGAGATTTCTGTGGGCAATAATGATTTGTCTCAACGTACCGAAGAGCAAGCCAGCTCGCTGGAAGAAACCGCGGCCAGTATGGAACAGATTGCCTCTACGGTAAAACAGAATGCTGAAAATGCCAAACAGGCTAACAGCATGAGCGCGCAAGCCAGCGAAATTGCTGCACGCGGTGGCGAGGTATTTGGCAAGGTGGTCATTACCATGTCCGAAATTACCGAGAGCTCGTCACGGATTGAGGAAATTATTTCAGTGATTGATGGCATTGCTTTTCAGACTAATATTCTGGCCTTGAATGCAGCCGTGGAAGCCGCCCGTGCGGGGGAGCAAGGCCGTGGCTTTGCCGTCGTCGCCAGTGAGGTGCGTAACCTGGCCCAACGCTCAGCCAGTGCGGCTAAAGAGATTAAACAACTGATTGTAGATTCTTCTGAAAAAGTCTCGAGCGGCTCTCAGTATGTCAATCAGGCAGGCAGTACGATGGACGAGATGATAGGCGCGATACGTCAAATTTCGGACTTAATCACTGAAATCACTTCTGCTTCGCGTGAGCAAAGCATAGGCATCGAACAGGTGAATACGGCAGTGACGCAACTGGACGAAGTCACACAACAGAATGCCGCTCTGGTCGAAGAAGCGGCCGCTGCGGCCATGTCACTGGTAGACCAGGCCGAGCAATTAAACGAGAAAGTCAGTCACTACAAATTGAATCACAGTGGCAATACTGCCGGACAACAAAACCAGTTCACGCTACAAAACACTCAAAAAAGACGGGCGTAGCGGCGCATATCAGAGCCACTACCCGTCATGAAACGGATGCCCGGAGCGACTGGGCATCCTTTTTAGGCATAAACGGCTGGCTTCCCCTTGATGCCCTGTTCTGGCTGGCAATCAAGGGGGATCACCCTACAATTGCACGCGGCTACCCAGCTCAATGACGCTATTGGCCGGGATATTGAAAAACTCGACCGCACTGCTGGCATTGCGCGACATCACCGAAAATAACTGGTCACGCCAGCGTGGCATGGCACCGCCTACATCCGGCACAATAATCTCGCGGCTCAAGAAATAAGAATTGGTGAACGGATCCAGCGTCTTGCCATCCAGCGCCACCGAGCGCAAGGCTTGCGGGATATCAGGATGTTGCATAAAGCCATACCGTAACTGGATTTGCCAGAAGCCTTCTGCCAGCCGCGTCACCCTCACACGCTCTTCTGCGCTCATAAACGGCACCTCCTCAAACGTGACATTTACAAACAGGTTATGCTGATGCAGCACCTGGTTATGCTTGAGGTTGTGTAACAGCGCTTGTGGCACAGTCTCAAGATTGGAGACCATGTAAACAGCAGTACGCTGGACGCGGGGCAGCGCACAGTGTGCCAGTGACTCGATAAAAGGCAGCAATTTGGGGTCAGACTGCGCAATGCCGTTGAGCAGGCTAAAACGGCCTTTTTTCCAGGTGGTCATGAACAGGATCAACACCACACTGAGCGCAACCGGAAACCAGCCACCTTGCATAAACTTCATGGAGGCAGAACTGAGCAAGATACCATCTACGCTCGCCAATACGGCCGTCAACAAGCCTGCCAGCCACAGCGGAAACTGCCAGCGCTTGCACATAACGATAAACATCAGGATGGTGGTAATCAGCATGGTGCCCGTCACGGCAATGCCATAGGCCGAGGCCAGTGCCGATGAGCTTTGGAAAGCCAGACAGACAATGATGACGGCGATCAGCAGCGCCCAGTTGACGGAGGGCATGTAGATTTGGCCGGACTCGCTGGCTGAAGTGTGAATAATGCGCATACGAGGCAAAAACCCTAATTGAATCGCCTGACGTGTCATGGAGAAAGCGCCAGAAATCACTGCTTGCGAGGCAATAATGGTGGCCAGAGTGGCCAAAATCACGGCGGGAATCAGCAAGGGCTCGGGAAACGACAGGTAAAACGGATTGTTGACGGCTTCAGGATGATGCAGCAGCAAGGCGCCCTGGCCCAGATAATTTAAAATCAGGCACGGAAATACCAAGCCCAGCCAGGCCAACTGAATGGCCGGACGGCCAAAGTGACCCATGTCTGCATACAAGGCCTCGGCCCCGGTCACGGCCAGCAAGATGGCGCCAATGGCGATAAACACACCAGCCCCGCGTGATTGCAGAAACTGCCAGGCATACTGCGGATGAATGGCCTGCAATACTTCTGGCGCCTGGCTAATTTGCCAGACACCGATACAGGCCAGCGCCAGAAACCAGCTAATGACCACCGGGCCAAAAAAACGCCCGACGGCATGCGTGCCATGGCGCTGAACCCAGAACAAGCCGATCAGGATGCCGATTGAGATCGGCAGCACCTGCGCAGCCAGGGTGGGCGACGCCACTTGCAGGCCTTCTACGGCAGACAGCACCGAAATGGCCGGCGTCAGGACACTGTCGCCATAAAACAGCGCCGCCCCGAGGACGCCGAGTAATAACAGCACAGTGCTACGCTTGTCTTGTGGACGCAAGCTGGAGACCGCCAGCGACAGCAAGGCCATGACGCCGCCCTCGCCTTTGTTATGAGCCCGCAGCACGAGCAGGACGTATTTAAACGTCACCACAAACATGAGTAACCAGAAAATAGACGAAATCGCGCCAAGGATATTGGGCTGGTTGAGCGGCACACCGGTGCTCTCGCTAAAAATGACCTGTACGGTATAGAGCGGACTGGTTCCGATATCGCCATAGACGACACCGATCGCCCCTAAGGCCAAGGCGGCCAGACTGCTTTTTTTGGTGGAAAACGTTTCCATCACATCCCCTTATGGTTGATTGATGGCGCAAGTGTGCAATCAGGCGTATATCAATCGCATATACATGATGCAATGTTTACAACGCCTATGGTCATGGCGACAATGATTAAGCCAGCCGGTAGCCGATCCCCAGCTCAGTTAAGACGACTTTAGGCTCAGCGGGCTGATCTTCGAGCTTGGCGCGTAAACGGCCGATGTGAATACGCAGGTATTGCGTATCGTTGAGATATTCTGGCCCCCACACCGCTTGCAGCAATTGAGCATGGGTAAAAATGCTGCCAGGTTTACTGGCCAGTTGCATGAGCAAGGCGTGCTCGATGGGCGTCAGGTGCAAGGGCGCACCAGCCTTGGTCACAATTCCGGTGGCACGGTTAACGCTGACCCCGGCGTGCTGATACACATGGTCGCGCATTTGCATCATGGCAGAACGCCTCAGGGCCGCCTGTAATCTGGCCAGCAATTCCTGCAAGCCAAACGGCTTCATCAGATAGTCATCTGCGCCCAGATTAAGACATTGCACTTTGTCTGCCTCATCCTGCCGTGCGGACAGCACCAGTATCGGCACGTCGGAATAACTGCGCAAATGCGGAATCAGTTGTTCGCCCTGCCCGTCTGGCAAGCCAAGGTCGAGTATCACCATGGCAAAGCCGCTGGCCTGTCTGGCCTGAGCCAGGTCACGTGCATGCTGCACGTGATAGCCATGCGCAGACAGCGCGGGCAGCAGAAACTGGTAAACACCAGGATCATCTTCGACCAGCAACAGATGTGGGTGCGTAGAGTGATCGACTGGTTGGCTCATCCGGCATCCCCTGCACTCAAGCTGGTGGCGGGCACAAATGGAAACAACATACGCACACAGGTGCGCCTGGCAACTGCCGTTTTATCTAACGGCGCTGCATTTAATGGGGACTCATCTGACTGCTGCGTCAGTTGCAATTGCCCCTGATGCAGCTGCATGATGGTATTGACGATACTCAGGCCCAGGCCAAAGCCACGGCTACCACTGCCCGCAGGACGGCGCGAGTGAAACGAGGCAATCTCGAAATCTGGTGCAAAGCCGGGGCCTTCGTTGATCACAGAAAGTACCAGCCAATCCCCTTCCCTTGCCAGCTGCAATGCCACGGGCGTCTCAGTGCTGCGCCATTGCAAGGCGTTATCCACCAGATTAGAGAGCGCATGCGCCACCAGCACCGCATCCATATGCACCAGCCATTCTTCGCCCTCTGCAACAGCGGCAAAGGCCAGTGATACCGGGGGCGTGCGCTGCAAGTAGCGGTGCATCACATGTTGGATCACCTCTTGCAACGATTGCCATTCGCGATGCAAGGCGCGCTCGCCCGCTTCCAGCTTGACCAGAGTCAGGATATTTTCAGTGGCCTGGCTTAAATAACCGGCTTCTGCCTGGATGCTTTGCAATAACTGTGAGGACTGTGCCGGCGCCAGCGTAATCTGCTGGTCGGCCAGCACATTGGCCGCGCCTAAAATCGCCGTCAGTGGCGTACGCATATCATGCGACAAGGCGGTCAGTAGCGATTTTTTGAACTGGGCCTCAGTGGTCTCGCGGGCGGCGTCTGCCAGGGCAATCTGCTGCCTGAGCTTGAGCGTGGCGTCAGCACATTGCTGTACCAGCCGTTGTAAAAAATGCAGGTCAGGCGCGTGACCGACAGGCACAGCCACCACCAGCACTTCGTGCTGCGGGAAACCAAACGGTAATAAACATTGACCCAGCGCTGGCCAATCCTGAGTGCCTGCGCCGATGGCACGCTGGTAATCGAGTGCCCATTGCACACTGGAAGGCTGAACAAGCAGCGTGGACTCACCAGCCAGGCGCTGCAATTGCATGTCGGGCGCCAATTGCACAACACAAACCTGCCAGCCAAATCCCTGTTGCACATGCTGGCAAGCGGCCTGCAACAACGCTGCAACGTTCAAGTGGCTGGATAACACCTCGGCCAGTGATTGAAAAAAACGGGATTGTTGTGCGGCCAATTGTGCCTGTTGCCTTTGCCGCTTGAGCTGTTGCATGGCTCGGCTCACCGTCAATGCCAGCACGGCAAACACCATGAGCATCACCCACGATTGCAGGCTAGCCACGCGCAAGGTGTACAGCGGTTCAATAAAACAGTAATTGATCAGCAGGACAGCGGCAATCGCCGTCAGCATGGCGGTGGCAAAGTGCAGGAAATAAGCCGCCCACAACACCCATAGCATATATAGCAAGGTGACCAGCGTGACACCCAGGCTGGCAAAATGCCAGACACCCACCCAGGTGGTGAGGGCCATGCCCGACCACAGTACTAGCTGATATTGCCAGTCTGGCCGATGCGACGTTGTGGAGGTAACAAAGCCGTCTGCCATCTGCTGCTCCGGGCGCTAGCGGCCGTAAATATCCTGATTTTTATAATTGGGCCCAAAGAACTCTTTCATCAAAAAGTCTTCGAGCCCCGCGCTGTCTGCAGGCCGCGCTGACAGCGTGACAGTACGGCCCAGGCGGTTGGATATCCAGTCAAAATCACCGTTATAGTGCTCACGGATGATACTGATCATTCGTCTGACCATCACCAGGCGGATATCTTCACCACTGCGCGCTTCCACCTCGTAGTACTGCGTATTGGCCGAGGTGTAATCATTGACCCAGCCCTTGAAGCTGAAGGTTGCATTCAAGGGATCCATGCGGCGGATCTGGAACAAGCCGTTGGTGCCGAACTTGAGATTGTTCATGATGTTTTTGGTACGGCGCTCATCCTCGGAAGGACCACGCTCGGCCGCTGCAGCAGCATCATTGGCCTGTTTGGCTGAGATTTCATCCGCATAACGGTCGGTCTGCTTGCGCTTGATAAAACTTGAAAAGTCTTCCACCGGCGGTGGCGGCAAGTTTGGCGTAGGCTCTGGTCTGGGTTGCGGCTTGGGCTCGGGCAATTTAAAGGCGCTATCCGGCCGCTGTGACTGAATAATCTTTTTAGGCAGCTTGAGCTCAGATTTGGGCGGTGGCTTCGGTTTGGGTTCAGGCCGCGGTTGTGGGGTGGGCGGAATCTCAGGCGGCGGCGAGACCACTTTGGGTTTGGTCGGCGCCGGCACACCCAAGTCGAGCACAATATTCAGTGGCGCTTGCGCGGGCTCCTCAAGCGGCTTGAGCAAATCGAGTAAAAAACCCCAGAACAGGATGGCGTGTATCAGCAGCGACACCAAAATCGCCCACATCAGGCGTGCCGGGATACGCAACACGCGCTCGCGTTGCTTGGGCTTTAGCCAGTTAGGCGTACTAAATGGTTCAAAGGGAGAAGGCTGCATGAACAGGGTTGGTCACAGGTTAGCAGTGGTCACGCGATACTATTGCATTTCTTGCCAGAGTTTTTCAAGACGTTTGATTGAGACAGGATAAGGCGTCCTTAATTCCTGCGCAAATAATGATACACGCAACTCCTGTAATTGCCACGCAAAGTCTTGTAACTGGATGGTTACAGGCAGATGCGCCTTGCGCAATTGCTCAATTTTTTGCTGCCAGCGCTGCTCCAGTTGTACCAGCGCCTGCGCATGGCGGCCATCACGCTCTATGCTGGTCGGATATTTGTCTATGCGCAGCTTGATCGCCTTGAGATAACGCGGCAAGTGCGGCAATTGCTCCCACGGGGTCTGGCTAAAAAAACCGGGATACAACAAACCCTGTAATTGTTGCTCGCACTCGCGTTTTATTTTCTGCGTCACCGGCGTCATTTTCTGTAACTGGGCAACCAGCACCTGATACTCATTGGCAATCAGTTGCGCCTGCCGGGTCAGCGCCTCGGTCACCGCTGGCAAGCGGGTCCGCGCCCGTGTTTTCAGTTGCATAAACTCGGCATTGCTGCGCGGCAAGTCGTCCTCGGCAATAAAGGCGCGGTCAGCAATACATTGCAGCATGTCTTCACGCAACTGGTCAGGATTCATGATGGCGCGCAACAGCAAGGCATACTGGTTAAAGCCTGGCAGGCCTTTTTCCAGTTGTTTGACCTGCTCCTTGAGCTCAAAACGCATCAGGCGGCAGACGCCTTTACGGTGAGCGGCCAAGGCAGCTTCTGGCGTATCAAACAGTTTGATGGCCACGCTGTCACCATTGTCTTCCAGGCCCGGATAGCCGGTCAGTTGGCGGCCATCTTTGCTAAAGGTAAGGGTGGCTGGCAAGTCGCCAAAATCCCACTGCTTGAGTCCGGATTTTTCAATGCCGGGCGAGCCGGTTCTAAACGTCAGTTGGGCGGCCGAACCCAGTTGTTTTTTGAGCTGGTTCCAGTCGCGGCCCATGCCTAACTCACGGCCTTTTTCGTCAATCACGCTAAAGTTCATGCGGTGATGCGGTTCCAGGCCCGCCAGGTCAAACTCTTCCGGCTTGAGCTTAAGCCCGGTTTTTTGCTGTATAAACTCAGCCAGAGCGGGCAATAATGGCTGCGCAGTCTGCTTGGATTCGAGGAAGCCGGTCACGAACTCCGGCACCGGGACACAGACGCGGCGCAGGGTTTTGGGCAAGGCTTTAATCAGTGCCGTCACCTTGTCACGTACCATGCCCGGCACCAGCCATTCAGTGACGGTGGCATCAAGCTGATTGAGCAAGGCCAGCGGTATCGTCGCCGTCACCCCATCCAGCACATGCCCGGGTTCAAAGCGGTATTTAAGTGGCACGACTTCGCCGTCTACCACCATGGTCTCGGGAAACTGTATCTCGGTAATGGCACTGGCGCCATGGCGCATCAGCGATTCGCGCGTCAGGTACAACACCTTGGGATTGGCTTTTTCAGCGTCCTGCCGCCACTTTTCAAACGCAGCGCCATTATAGACACGGTAAGAGTCTGCAATCGGCGGCACCACCTGGTCATAAAACACAAACAACTGGTGTTCGTCGACCAGCACGTCCTGACGTCTGGCTTTATGCTCCAAAGCCTCCACTTCGGCGATCAGGCGGCGGTTGGCTTCAAAAAACGGGGCCCGCGTGTCAAATTCCATATTGGCCAGGGCTTCACGGATAAAAATTTCACGCGCTTCGGTCGGCGCAATCGGCCCATAATGTACGCGGCGTTTGGGCACAATGGTCAGCCCGTACAAGCTCACGCGCTCCCAGGCCACCACTTGCGCGGTTTTGCGGTCCCAGCGCGGGTCGCTGTAATGGCTTTGTGTAATGCCACGGCCGCCGCCTTCATGCGCAATTGGTTCTATCCAGTCCGGATCAATTTTTGCAACGCAACGGGCATACAGCTTGGTGGTGTCGACTAACTCGGCGGCCATCACCCACTTGGGGCGGTTTTTCTTGAGCACCGAACCTGGTGCAACGGTAAAGCGGATCCCGCGCGCGCCGGCATAGGTCTCGCTATCGCCATCTTTAAAGCCGATATTGCCAAGCAAGCCGGACAGTAACGCACGATGGATTTGCACATAATTCGCTTCTTGCTGATTAGGCTTGATATCAAGCTCATCCACCATTTCCAGCAACTGCGCATGCAACTCACGCCATTCCTTCAGCCGTAAAAACGAGAGAAAATTCTGGTGGCACTGATTGAGCAAATCACGGTTGGACTTTTTGCTTTTGAGCGCCTGCTCATACCAGTCCCACAACTTGAGATAACTCATAAAGTCAGAGTCATCCGCCTTGAATTTGGCATGCGCATTGTCGGCGGCCTCGCGTTTATCCATGGGCCGCTCCCGCGGATCCTGAATGCTGAGTACGCTGGCAATGATCAGAATCTCGCGAACGCAGCCTTCTTTTTTTGCGGTCAGAATCATGCGCGCCACACGCGGATCCAGCGGCAAGCGCGCCATCTGCCGACCCAGCTCGGTGATCTCACGACGCTCGGTCACCGCCCCCAGCTCTTGCAGCAACTGATAGCCATCGCTGATCAGGCGTGAAGAAGGCGCCTCAATAAACGGGAATTCACCGACATCCCCCAGCCGTAAATCCGCCATGCGCAAAATCACGCTGGCCAGTGAGCTACGCAGAATCTCGGGATCGGTAAACGCCGGACGCTGGTTAAAATCATCCTCGCCGTACAAACGCACGCAAATGCCGTTAGACACACGGCCGCAGCGCCCTGCCCGCTGCTTGGCTGCCGCTTGCGAGATTTTTTCAATCTGCAATTGCTCAACCTTGGCACGTGGGCTATAGCGGTTGACTCGGGCCAGTCCGGTATCAATCACATACTTGATGCCAGGCACGGTTAGCGAGGTTTCCGCCACGTTGGTCGCCAGCACAATGCGGCGCTGGCCGCTGGGCCGGAAAATCTTTTGCTGGTCTTCTATACTCAAGCGCGCGAATAGCGGCAAAATCTCAATAGACTTCAGCTTGGGCGAGCGGCCCTGGTATTTACGCAGATGCTCGGCGGTATCACGGATTTCACGCTCACCCGGCAAAAACACCAGAATATCGCCATCCCCCAGACGCAACAAATCCTCGGCGGTATCGAGGATGGCATCTTCCATGACTTCCTCTTCGTCATCCTCTTCCAGCCAGCGCGTCTCGGTACGCGGCGGCTTGCGCTTGATGCCCATCAGGTCCTGCGCAAAACGGTCTATATCATCCAACCCATCATCAATCGGCACTTCCACGGCCACCATAGTGGTCTTGTTGCCCAAGGGCCGGTAACGAATTTCCACCGGATAAGTCCGGCCAGACACTTCAATCACTGGCGCGCCATCAAAGTGGTTCGAGAAGCGGTCTGCATCAATCGTCGCCGAGGTGACGATGATTTTCAAATCTGGCCGCTTGGGGAGTAACTGTTTGAGATAGCCCAACAGAAAATCAATATTCAGGCTGCGCTCGTGCGCCTCGTCGATAATGATGGTGTCATAGCCGTTAAGGAATTTATCGCTCTGCGTCTCCGCCAGCAAAATGCCGTCCGTCATCAACTTGACGTAACTGCGCTCGGACAATTTGTCATTAAAGCGCACCTTGTAACCAACCACCTCACCGAGCGGACTTTGCAGCTCCTGCGCAATCCGCGACGCCACCGAGCGCGCCGCAATCCGGCGTGGCTGCGTATGTCCAATCAAGCCACTCACCCCACGACCGAGCTCGAGGCAGATTTTAGGTAATTGTGTGGTCTTACCCGAACCGGTTTCACCACAAACGATCACCACCTGATGCTTGGCAATCGCCGCCGCAATCTCATCCTTTTTGCCACTCACTGGCAACTCTGGCGGGTAATCAGGCTGGGGCAATGCCGCCTGACGCGCCTGCAACCGCTGCTGGGAAGCCTGTACCTTGTGTGCAAGTTCCACCAGCGCTTTATCCACGGGTTTATTTTGTTTTAAAGCATCGCGTAGCTGCTGCAAACGACGTTTGAGCGGAAAGCGATCAGCCAGCATGCACTGGGGGAGTTGTTTTTCGAGTTGGCTGATGAGTTGGATGGGAGAGACGGCAGTCATAGGGGTGAGATTTTATCATGGCATGCTAATTGGCATGCAGCCTAGCTGCTTACATATAACTTAAGTTTCTCTAGTTTAATGTATGTTTTTTCGCCTTAATGGCGAGTTACTTTTTTTGCTTGCCCCAAAAAAGTAACCAAAAAGAGGGCACCCAGCCATCCCGGCCTTCGGCTGCCTTGCGTTGTTGGCTACGGCCGCTACGCTTAACATCGCTACGCGAGTTAGCCTACGCCGTAACAGACTGCTTAGCAGTCTTAGTTATCAACAAAGTAAGCGGTCACGAAACTCGCCCTAGCAGCTTGCCCACCCCGCAAGCTGCCGCGGAGCTCAGACAGTCGCTCCCTTCTTCCTTACTTTGTTTCCGCTACTCAGCGTGATGGGATGGGATTTGTCTCGCCAAACTACGAGCGTAGAAGTTTGGACCGTTCAAAAAAATAACTCTTTTATTTATTTCACTGATCGCTGCGCCCATCAGGTGTTCGGGGTCCCCATCTGCCGCGCCGAGTAGCGCAGGCAAAATAAGATGAAGCGAGCGGCTGTCCGAATCCCGCGGTGGCCTGCGTTTTGTGCAGGCCGCTAGGATGAGTTCTGCGAGCGCTTATGCCTAAGTCCGGTAAAGCAACGGACGAAAGTCCTAAACCGAGCAACGCAGGAAACAAGCGGAAGTTGGGGTGCACTTTCTTTTGGTTACTTTATCTTTGTGCAAGCAAAGAAAAGTAACTCGCCTACAGGCGAAACAGAACATCACATACAACACACACCAATCCGCGTGGGCATTCATGCCCACCCTACAACTTCTACTTTTCACCTAAGATTGAACGGGATGCAGGGCAAAGAAATTAACTCGCCGACAGAGGAAAATGACCTATCCAACATTCATAAACCTCTAATTAAAATGCTAAAAATTACTTCCTCACGCACTCCTCGACTCCCGTATTGCCACCTTTAAACCCAGGCTCAAAATAAAACTTCCTAAAACTCAACTGCCCCTTGGCATTCTTCTTAAACTCGGCAATCCCGGTTCCATAATCATGCGTCTTGCCGCCATATTCGCCATTTTCCATCGGCAAGGCAAAATGCATCGCCGCATGCATGCCGTGCACAGCAGCGTGGCCTTTATAGGTGCCATAGTCCGGCACAGCCAGTTCAAAATCATAGCTGGCATCCGCGCCTTTACTATGCTCCGGGCGCAATTTCATGGTAACTGTGCCGGTGTATTTGCCTTCATGCGCGTCATCGCCGGTGCAGCTGTAAACACCACTTAAATCCAGCGCATAGGCGTTGATTGCAACAAAAACGCCGACCAATCCAAGCATCCATTTCATTGTGTGATCCTTTCTGTGTCAATTATTCCGGTGGCCGTACCCGCACAAAGCGCGCAAATTTGGGTTTGCCGTTTTTGGTGAGATCGCGGTAGGTATAGGTCACCTGGCTGCCGATCGGCGGCGGGTTTGCGCGATCGCTATCTTTAAAGCCGGTGCCTAGTTTAAAACGTATCCCTTGCGCGGTTTCGACCAATAACGCGCCCATTTTACCTTGGTATCTACCTTTCCCGGGCACGTAGGCGATGACTTTGGCTTCGGCATCCAGCTGTGGCTTGAGTTTGCGTAGCACATGGCTACGGCCGGTCAGATAAGGTGCATCGGCTTGATGCAACATGAGGCCCTCGCCTTTGCGGGCCACCACCCAGTCCAGCGTGCGTTTGAGGGCAGCGGCATCTGCCACGCGAAACTGTTTGATGGCTTTGAGATACGGGCTCTGCTGACGTTTAACCAGTTGCTCGATGTGTTGGGCACGTTGAGCGAAAGTGCCTGGGGCCATTGGCAGTTCAAACACATAATAGGCCACATGCCGCCACTCCGCTTCATCTGGCTGCGCGCGGCGCACGGTGGCAGAGAGTCGTTCAAATTGTGCGCGGGCGATCCACAGTTCACCATCCAGGGGCTGTTGGGGGAATTTTTGCACAAACCAGGCCGGCGCGTGGATGGGATGGCCCTGCCGACTGATCAGTTGTTTGCCATCCCACACGGCGCGTATGCCGTCTAGCTTTTCGCTGACCAAGTAGTCGTTGACAGCGATGCCTTCGTGGTAAACCTGTGCCAGCAGGATTTCTGGTACCTGCGCATAGGCTGGCATGCCAGACTGACTGATCAGCCACAGTAAAAAACAGATGCGCATCCATATCATCATCACCGCCCCAATTGTTAATTTAATTTAACAATCGTAAGTTAGCGGAATTTAACTAGGTAGGCAATATGCGGATGGCGAAAACGAGCATCCCGGAGGCTGCTTGTGCAAACAATCAGACAAGGCTATAACAACTGGCACCACAGTTTGTCGTGATGCATGACGTCCATCCACAGCGCCACCAGGCTGAGGGCGACCAGCAAGCCGCCACTCAGGCGCATGCCTGCCGCTTCACTGAACCAGCGCGGCAGGCTTTGCTGGCCCGCGCGCCAGAAAAAGGGGGCCAAGGCGAGGATGGTGGCGGAACCGGTCGCGAAGGCAATCATGACCAGTGCGCCTTGCAGCCATTGCGACTGGAGGGAGGCCAGCATCACCGCCGAGTACAGCAAGCCGCAAGGTAGCAAGGCCCAGACGATGCCGGTCACAAAATAGCCCGACCTGGCATGCCTGGTATGTTGCTTGATCCATGCCCAGACCAATTGTGCCCGCTGCACCGCCCATTGTGGCTGTCGGCCGAGGATAAGCAGCAACACGCCCCAGGCGAAGATCAGCGTATGCGAGAACGTCCACAATGGTTGAAACAGATGGCTCTGATTGGATAACCAGGCCAAACCGCGCAAGGTTTCGGCAGCAATCGCGCCGAGCAAGCCATAGCCGAGCATACGGCCCAGGTAAAAACTCCAGGGGATGGTCTGTACGACACGCAGAGGGATGGAACGCGGGGGACTGGAAAGAGTCGGCGGCGTTTGCATGGCGCCGCAAGCAGCGCCACACATCAGCACACAGTGCGGGCCGCCTGCCAGCCCCATGACAAAAGCAGTCAAGAGTAAACTGGCTAACATGCCAGCAGTTTAAAGGATTTTGGAAAACCTTGCACGGTTGGCATCGTGCTGCAAATAGCGGTCAAACACAATGGCAATGGCGCGCACAAAATACCAGCCCATTTCGGTGACTTTGAGGCCATCGTCTTCGAGTACGACCAGGCCTTGTTTCTCTTTCTCGGCCAATTGCGCAATTTCTGCCTGAAAATATTGCTTGAAATTGACCATGTAAGACAGCTCAATGGATTCGTAACTCAGTTCACCATGGCACATGACCGCCATGATCACGGCACGGCGGATCAGGTCATCGCGGCTTAATGCCAGCCCTCGCACGATAGGTAACTGGCCTTGGTCAAGAAAGTCATAATACTCTTCGAGGGTTTTGGCATTCTGGCTGTAGGTAGCACCGATCTTGCCAATCGCGGAGACACCCAAAGCCAGGATATCCTGATCAGCCATGGTGCTGTAACCCTGAAAGTTGCGGTGCAACCTGCCCTGTTGCTTGGCAATCGCCAGCGGGTCATCAGGCAAGGCAAAATGATCCATGCCGATGAACACATAGCCTGCCAGCATCAGCTGCTGAATCGCTTCTGACAGCATTTGGATTTTATCTACGGCATGCGGCAAGTCTGCTTGCAAAATCCGGCGTTGCGGCTTGAAACGTGACGGCAAATGCGCGTAGCCATACAGCGCGATACGGTCTGGCCGCAATTGAATGATCTGGGCAATGGTCTGGCGGAAGGTCGCCGGGGTTTGTTTGGGCAAGCCGTAAATCAAGTCGGTATTGATAGAGGCAAACCCCAGGTCGCGCGCATGTTGCATCAGGCTTTCAACCTGCGCATAAGACTGCACCCGGTGCACAGCCTGCTGCACCTCGGCATCAAAGTCTTGCACGCCAAAACTCAGGCGGTTAAAGCCCAGCTCGCGCAAGTGTTGCAAGCGTTGCTGATTGACGGTACGTGGATCAATTTCAATCGAGTATTCACCGTCTTTGGCAAAGGCAAACGCCTGCTTGAACATCTGCATGAGTTGGGTCAACTCGGCATCATTGAGAAACGTCGGCGTGCCCCCGCCCAGATGCAACTGGTTGACGGTTTGCTTTTTGGCAAACTTGTCCAAGTGCAAATCAAGCTCGCGTTGCAGGTAGTTGAGGTAAACCGCGCCTTGCTCATAGCGCTTGGTGACTATCTTGTTGCATGCGCAATAAAAACACAGCGAGGCACAAAACGGGATATGCACATACAACGAGAGCGGCTGCGTCCAGTTGCTGATATTGCGCTGCTCGGCCGCCTTGAGATAAGCAGCGGCGTCAAACGCCTCAACAAAGCGGTCTGCTGTCGGATAAGAGGTATAACGAGGCCCGGAGACGTCATAGCGCTCAATATGCTCTTGAGTAATCAGCAACGGGGAGTTCATGGTTTCTGGCAAATTCTTTCCTATCAGTATCCCGAAACTGGACTTTACGGGTTCATCTGGCGTTACTGTGCCATAAACCAATGCAGGGCTTTTTGACACATGTCAAATGCAGCTTGCGTCGCCTGCTGCATAATGCGCCTAAATACAAAAGGAAGAGGTCACACCATGTTCAATGAAATCGCAACCGAAGAGGCGTATAATTTGCCGCATGTTCAACGTCAGTCAAGGACGCCCTCCATGCAAGCAGAATCCAGTTTCAAGGTTGCCTGCTCCAATTGTAACTTGCGTGAACTGTGCCTGCCGGTAGGCTTGAGCACAGATGAAATGACTAAACTGGATGGCATGGTTGCCACCCGTAAAAAGATCAAGCAAGGCGGTCACTTGTATAGCAGTGGCGATGCCTTCACCACGCTTTATGCGATCCGCACTGGTTTTTTCAAGACCTGCGTCGTCTCGGAAGATGGCCGTGAACAAGTCACCGGCTTTCAGATGGCTGGTGAAATCATGGGCTTGGATGGCATTGTCAGTGACAAGCACAACTGTAACGCCATTGCCCTCGAAGACGCCGAAGTCTGTGTCATGCCCTTCAATCATGTCGAAGACCTGTCGCGTGAGATTCCCGTCTTGCAACGCCATGTGCACAAAATCATGAGCCGCGAGATCGTGCGCGAAAACGGCGTCATGATGTTGTTGGCTAATATGCGCGCCGAAGAACGCCTGGCGGCGTTTCTGCTCAACTTGCTGCAACGCCTGCATGCACGCGGCTACTCCAAAAGCGAATTGATTTTACGCATGACGCGTGAAGAAATCGGCAGCTACCTGGGCATGAAACTGGAAACAGTCAGCCGCACTTTCTCCAAATTTAGTGAAGAAGGCATTATCGAGGTCAAGCAAAAGAATATCCGTATTCTGGACCACGAAAAGCTTAAAACCATCTTCAACGCCAGCACCTGCTAGGCGGTTGCTGACGTCTGTAAGCGCTGAGGGATGCCACTGCCTTCGTCTCTATTTGAGGCCTTACAGCGCATGGCCGCGCAACAAGCCTGGCAATATGTTTATCCCGTGTGGTCCCGCCGTGCGCAGGGCCTTTCCATCGGCATCAACCTGCACCCGAATCAATGCTGCAACTGGCATTGCATTTATTGCCAGGTGCCTGGGCTGCATCGCGGCACCTCCCCTGTCATTGACTTGGACCAACTGCAACAAGAATTAAACGCCTGCCTGCACTGGCTAAGCCAGCACTTGCACTCAGCAAAGCGTGTATTGTCGGAAGATGTGCAGGATATTGCCTTTGCCGGAGACGGTGAACCAACCACCTCGCCGCAATTTCCTGAAGCCTTGGCACTGGTTGAGCGATTGTTGAGCCAGAGCGCGCAAACAGACCGTCCGCCGCGGGTCAGGCTCATTACCAATGGCAGCCAAATGCATCTGATCACGACACAGCAAGCCTTAAAGGTAATGCAACAGATGGGGGGAGAAGTCTGGTTTAAGCTGGATGCAGGCAACGATGCGGAAATGCTGGCAGTGAATGATGCGCGTTTGCCACTTAGCCTGCACCTGCAACGGCTGCAGACTTGCAGCATGGCTTGCCGGACCTGGGTGCAAACCGCTGTGATGCAGCGACGTATCGCGGACCAACTGGTCACCACCCCCGCATTGGCCGGCTATGTGCAGGCGTTGCTACCACTTAAAGAGAACATTGAAGGCATTTTGTTGTATGGCATCGCCAGACCTAGCCAGCAAGACATGCTGGCCAGCATTCAAGCACCAGACATCCGGCTGTTACAGCAGTATGCTGATGCTTTGCGCACGCAGGGCTTCAACGTGCGCCTATTTGCCTAAACGCTGATCCCCTACCCGAAATGTTCGCGCCTGAATCAGGGCTTAGACGCGCGTCAGCGCTGAGAAACAGGCAGACAGTTTACTGTTCAGCAGGTTTCAGGCCGGTCTGCGCATGGTTACGCGCCTGGATGGCGGGCGCCATGGCATCTGTCTGGCCATCTTGCGCTTGTGCATCCAGCGTCTTGTTGATTTCTATGCCCTTGCGGTAGTAATCATCAATCGCTGGATCAGGATGCGTAATCGCCAGATACAAGGTGATGAATGAAGCCACAATCACGGCAGAAGGGCCGCCTATAATCATCCAGACATAAGGGTTGTGATACCATTTTTTCTGGTCAACCGCTTTAGCGGCCGGTTTCTGCTGTGCTTGGTGTTGTGACAATCTTTGCTCCATTAGTTGCTCGGCACAATAAAGACCGACTTTTCTTTGACCGCTTCGCTGGTTTGTAAATCCGTCATTTCGAAAAAGATTTTATGCGAACCAGCTCTGGTGACCCCATCAGGCAACTCTAGCTCAATCACCACATTGCGTGTCTCAAACGGCCGCAAGCCTTTGAAGTCCTGGCTATTCTCGTCAGCAAAATGCACCACCAAGCCTTCGAGCCCCGTGACCTTCAATGCGTAGTCATGCACGGCTTCGGTATCATTTTCAAGCTTGAGGTTATACACGTTCTCAATCATGCCTTCATCAGTGTAGCGAGACATGACGGCACGATCACGTAACACATCCAGCCTGAAATCAGGCTTGAAGTAGAGACTGACCACCATACCGATGGTGAGCGCCAACAAAATCGTTGTATAAATAATCACGCGTGGGCGTAGCAAACGTTGCAGCATTTGCTGACGGCTCCAACGGTTGGTGATGCCGTTCTGCGTGGAGTATTTGATCAAGCCCTTGGCATAGCCCATTTTGTCCATTACATCGTCGCACGCATCAATACAGGCACCGCAACCAATACACTCGTACTGCAAGCCTTTACGGATATCAATTCCGGTCGGACACACTTGCACACAGATACTGCAATCAATGCAACTGCCCAGGCCATTGGCATTCTCGCCAGCTTTTTTAGAGCGTGCACCACGCGGTTCACCGCGTGCCTCGTCATAGGTCACAATCATAGTGTCATCATCAAACATGGCACTCTGAAAGCGGGCATAAGGGCACATATATTTACAGACTTGCTCACGCATATAGCCTGCATTGCCATAGGTGGCAAAGCCGTAAAAGCAAATCCAGAACGTTTCCCAGCCACCCAATTGCCAGTTCACAATGTTGGGCACCAGCTCGCGGATGGAGGAGAAATAACCGACAAACGTCACGCCTGTCCACAAGCCAAAGGCGATCCAGGCAAACTGCTTGAGCGATTTGCGCGTGAGCTTGTTCAGATTCCATTTGCTATCATCGAGGCGCATACGTGCGATACGATCGCCTTCGATTTTATTTTCCATCCACATGTAAATCTCGGTATACACCGTTTGCGGACAGGTGTAGCCACACCACAAGCGACCGGCAATGGCCGTAAACAGAAACAGCGACAGCGCAGACACAATCAGCAAAAACGACAGATAGATCAAGTCCTGCGGATGAAAAATCAGGCCGAAGATATAAAAGCGTTTGGCATCAAGGTCAAACAGCATGGCCTGACGACCATCCCATTGTAACCAGGGTACGCCATAAAAAAACAGTTGCGTAGCCCACACCATGACCCAGCGCCAGTTATTGAACAGACCGGAGACGCTACGGGCATAGATCTTATCTGCGGATTTATAAAGTGACAAAACCACCTCCTGTTCAGGGATGGTGGTTTTGTTCACAGCGTTTTGTTTAATATCGCTCATGAGTTATCTGCATTCGCCTATTTGTTGGAAAGACCCCAAACATAAGCAGTCAGCAGATGAATTTGCTCTGGGCTGAATTTTTCTTTCCAGGCTGGCATCACGTTGTTTTTACCTTCATGAATACGCTTGATAATCGCGGCTTCACCTTGACCATGCAACCAGATGTTGTCTGTCAGGTTAGGTGCACCAATCGCCTGATTGCCCTTACCTTCTGGGCCATGGCAAGCAGCACACACCACAAATTTGTCTTTACCGGCATTGGCACGACCAGAGTCATGAATACTGCCAGACAAGCTCAATACGTAGTTGGCGACGTTTTTCACATCTTCTTCAGAACCAACAGCAGCAGCCATAGGAGGCATGATGCCATTACGACCATTGTTGATAGTCAGCTTGATCGTATCAGGTGAACCACCATACAACCAGTCATTGTCGGTCAGGTTAGGAAAGCCACGGCTCCCTTTGGCGTCAGAACCATGACAAGCAGCACAGTTGTTCAAGAAAATACGCTTACCGATGTCGCGGGCTTCAGGAATTTTGGCCACTTCTTCTACCGGCATGGCTGCATATTTGGCATACAGCGGGGCGATCTTGGCATTGTTCTTTGCCACTTCAGCTTCGTACTGCTTGACTTCCGACCAGCCGAACTTGCCATTGTAAGTCCCCAAGCCTGGAAACAGGTACAGATAGGTCAGGCCAAAAATTACGGTAATGATAAATAACCCTACCCACCACATTGGCAGCGGATTGTTCATCTCCTTGATGCCATCCCATTCGTGACCATTGGTGTTATCGCTATCCAAAGGCACTTTGACGCGGCTTGCAAAAATCAGCAACCCGACACAGAAAGCAATCCCGCCCAAGGTAATGGTCGAAATCCAGATCGGCCAAAAACCATTTACAAAATCATTCATGATGTTTTCCTTAACCTTTCCGCGCAGTGTTTAGTCTTGGTCGAACGGCAGATTTTGCGCGTCCTTGAATTGCGCGGAGTTGCGATTGCGCCATGCCCAAATCAAAATTGCCACAAACAGGACGAAACTCAGTACTGTAAAAAATATGCGTAGTATGTTGATATCCATGGCGCGTCTCCTTATTTCAGGTGTGTACCCAACACTTGCAGGTAAGCCACCAGTGCGTCCTGCTCGGTTTTGCCTTTGATTTCATCCCCAGCAGCCTTGATCTGCGCGTCGGTGTAAGGCACGCCCACTTTACGCAGCGCAGCCATATGGTCACCAATGGTTTTGTCGTCAACCAGGTTTTCTTCCAACCATGGATAGGCTGGCATGATGGACTCAGGCACGACATCACGTGGGTTGTGCAGGTGCACACGGTGCCAGTCATCACTGTACTTGCCCCCTACACGGTGCAAGTCAGGACCCGTACGCTTACTGCCCCACTGGAACGGGTGATCATAAACATACTCACCAGCAACCGAGTAATGACCATAACGCAGCGTTTCAGCGTGGAAAGGACGAATCATCTGTGAGTGGCAGTTGTAGCAACCTTCACGCAGATAAATGTCACGGCCAGCCAGTTGCAACGCGTTGTAAGGCTCCAGACCACGGATAGGCTCGGTGGTTGACTTCTGGAAGAACAAAGGCACGATTTCGACCAGACCACCAAACGAGATCGTGATGAAGGTCAGCACGATCAGCAGGAAGTTGCTGGTTTCAATCTTTTCGTGAAAATTGCCACTATTGTTTTGATGCGTAGCCATAGTGAATTCCTTAAGCGTGAGCAACCACAGCGGGCACTTCTACAGTGACTGCTTTGCCGTTAGTTGCTGTTTTATATGTATTCCACAACATGATGTTCAAACCGCTCATGTACAGGAAACCACCCAATGCACGTGTGAAGTAGTATGGGAACTTGGCTTTCACACTTTCAACGAAGGTGTACGCCAATGTGCCGTCAGCGTTCATGGCACGCCACATCAAGCCTTCCATCACGCCGGAAATCCACAACGCAGCGATATACAACACCACGCCGATGGTTGCCATCCAGAAGTGCACTTCAATCGCTTTCACGCTGTACATTTGTTTTTGACCAAACAAACGTGGAATCAGGAAGTACAGGGAACCGATAGACACGAAACCAACCCAGCCCAGCGCACCCGAGTGCACGTGACCCACGGTCCAGTCAGTGTAGTGAGACAAGGCGTTCACAGTCTTGATCGCCATCATCGGACCTTCAAAGGTACTCATACCGTAGAAAGACAGGGAAACAATCAGGAAGCGCAAGATTGGGTCTGTGCGCAGTTTGTGCCATGCGCCAGACAAGGTCATGATACCGTTGATCATGCCACCCCAGCTTGGTGCAAACAGGATCAGGGACAACACCATACCCAAGGACTGTGTCCAGTCAGGCAAAGCAGTGTAATGCAGATGGTGAGGACCCGCCCACATGTAAGTGAAGATCAGTGCCCAGAAGTGCACGATAGACAAGCTGTAAGAGTAGACAGGACGCTCAGCTTGTTTAGGCACAAAGTAGTACATCATGCCCAGAAAGCCCGCTGTCAGGAAGAAACCCACAGCGTTGTGACCATACCACCACTGCACCATCGCATCTTGTACGCCAGCGTAAGCAGAGTAAGACTTCATGTAGCCTGCTGGAATCGCAGCACTTTCAACGATGTGCAACAAAGCCACCGCCAGAATAAATGCACCGTAGAACCAGTTAGCCACATAGATATGCTTCACTTTACGGATACCGATGGTACCGAAGAAGTTGACCGCGTAAGCAATCCAAACCACTGCAATCAGGATGTCGATTGGCCATTCCAGTTCGCCGTATTCCTTACCTTGGGTATAACCCAGTGGCAGGGAAATCGCAGCGGAAACAATCACCGCTTGCCAGCCCCAGAAAGTAAAACTACTCAATTTGTCGCTGAACAGACGTGTCTGGCAGGTACGTTGCACGACGTAGTAAGAAGTCGCGAACAGCGCACAGCCACCAAACGCAAAAATCACTGCGTTGGTATGCAGTGGTCTCAAGCGGCCAAAAGAGGTAAACGGCAGGCCCAGGTTCAGCTCTGGCCACACCAGCTGGGACGCAATAATCACGCCCATCAGTGTACCCACAACACCCCAAACCACTGCCATGATTGCGAACTGGCGGACTACACTATCGTTGTAGGTCGCAGCCTTCACGGTTGCATTTTGCATGGATTTCTCCCAATGATTAAAACAAACACCCAACACTAAAAAAACTTCTAGTTGTTCACCCTGATATTCTCAGAGATGTCACAAATTTGATTTGACTCACATCAATACTGCTTAAGAATCCCCGTTCCTGCTTGAGAATTCCTAATCCTGCTCGAGAATTCTGGATCCCTCTTCCTCAAGGTCTTCAAATTGCCCGGTTTGAATAGCCCACCACAAGCCACCCAAAATCACAAACACCAGCAACACTGCCAGTGGGATCAGTAAGTATGCAATTTCCATTGAGCGATGCCTAACCTTTCTGCCAGGCCGACTTATCCCAGTCGGTCAATCGCAATGCATTTAACAGTACCAGTAACGAACTGGCCGCCATCCCCAACCCGGCTAACCAGGCAGGCAACAGCCCCATAATCGCCAAAGGCACCCCAGCCGCGTTATACAACGCCGCCCACAACAAATTCTGTTTTACGATGAGGATGGTTTTTTTGCAGTGTGAAATGAGCGAAACCAGCACGCCGATATCATTGCCCAACACTACCATATCGGCCTGTGCCTGCGTCAAAGGGACGCCGGAACCCATTGCAATAGAAGTATGCGCTGCTGCAATGACAGGGCCGTCATTCAAACCATCACCTACCATCAACACTTTCCGCCCCTGTTGTTGCAGCTGCTTGACATGCTGCAGCTTATCTTCTGCTTTTTGTAACCCTGCTGCTCGCTGGATACCCAGTTGTGATGCAAGGTTTTTAACGGCCGCTATTCTATCACCAGATAACAGTTGAATATCAAGCCCGGATGCAATTAATTGTGAAACAGCCGCCTTGGCGTGTGGCTTCACTTGCTCAGACAACGCTAATGTCGCCAACATTTGGCCATTGCTAGCCAGATAGACCACTCGCAACGCCTCGTGTTCCGGCTTGACCGTGATCCCGCAAAATTCAGCATTGCCCAATTTTAATGGCATGGAATCACCAGACTGTGTGATCAAGGTCGCAGACATGCCACCCCCCACAATTTCTTGCCAGTCCTGCATCTCCAGCTGGTCACTCGCGTCTTGCCGGGTGGCAAATACATGCAAGGCCTGCGCCACCGGATGCAGGGAATCACGGCTCATGCTGGCAATCACATCCAGCAACCACTGATGGTCTTGTCCGGCGGCCATTTCGACCGCGCTGACCTCTTGCAAGCTCTCGGTCAGGGTTCCGGTTTTATCAAATACAATGGTATCAATTTCGCTGAGGGCCTGAATCGCCTGCAGACGGCGGATCAGCACACCGCCTTTGGCAAACGTGCCCGCACTGGCCAGCATGGCCGCAGGCGTTGCCAGCGACAAGGCACAAGGGCAAGTCACCACCAGCACCGCCACCGCCGACATAATCGCTTTGGCCGGATCGGTGGTCCACCAGAAAACCAAGGCATACAGCGCGGCCAGCAGCACACCCCACAAGAACGGTTGCGCCACTTTATCAGCCAGCAAGGCGATGCCAGGTTTCTCGGTTGAAGCAGAGGCCATCAGGTTCACCAGCGCATGATACTGCGTACCCTCACCCACTTGCTCCACCTGCATTTCAATCGCCGAAGTCAGGTTACCCGAACCGGCAATCACAGTCGCACCGGCAGGTTTCAATACCGGGTCTGACTCGCCTGTCAGCATGGATTCATCGGCACTGGTATTGCCTACCAGCACCTTGCCGTCCGCGGCAAACACTTCACCAGGGCGTACATATAAGACATCGCCCACATTGATGTTGCTGGCGGCGATTTGCACCCATTCGCCCGTTTCATTCTTTTTGAGCACCGCATGTGGCAAGCGACGCATCATGTTTTCCAGCGCGCCTGCCGTGCGGTTGCGCAGCTTCACATCCAGCCAGCGGCCGACCAGCAAAAAGCTGACAAACATGGTCAGCGAATCGTAATAGACCACATCGCCCCACCAGCCACCCGGTACAAACGTGGCCAGCGTACTCATGATAAAGGCAGCCAGTATGCCCAGTGACACCGGCACATCCATGCCTAACTGGCGTTGTTTGAGACTGTTCCAGGCCTGGGAGAGAAACGGCGTCGCAGAAAACAGCATCACGGGCAGTGTCAGCACCCATGATGCCCACTTCATCAACTGCACCATGTCAGGCGCCATGTCATTACTGCCTGTCCAATAAGTGGGATAGGCATACATCATGACCTGCATCATGCAGAAGACGGCGACCACCAGGCGCCACAGCATCTTGCGCTGCTGCACGGTTCTGTCGCTGATGGCGTTGTATTCGTTAAGCGGAAGCGCTGGGTAGCCAATCTCGTTAAGACCGGCAAACCATTGCGAGGGGGAAGTTTGATGCGCATCCCATACCACACGGACGCGCTTGGAAGCGGCACTGGCATGCACAGCCAGCACACCACGCATTTGTTTCAATGTCTGCTCAATGCGGCCGCTGCAGGCGGCACAATGCATGCTATCAACCCAGACATGCGAGGTCCACACCTCGTTGGCAGAAGCATCACGCTGACTAAACCGCTCCCACTCGGACTGGACATCCAGCCCCTGCCAGGGATTTGCACTGCTCACTGCTAAAGGGGTTGCCATTGGGTGATGGAGCATCCGTGAAACAATCTATAACTTTATATTATATGATTGAATATAATATAAATCAATGTGTTAGCGAACTTTTCAAGCCATCATTAAAGCAGCAAACGATCTTCTCTTTGTTGATTTGGCGCAAACATCGCGTCCATGACAGCCCAAGAAAACCGCCTGATGCGCATGCAACCATTATTTCACACGCATCCCTGCTTGCGCACCACTGTCAGGTGAGAGGATATAAGGTCCGCCCCGCTCATCACTGGCGGCCAGCACCATGCCCTCACTCATGCCAAACTTCATTTTGCGTGGCGCCAGGTTAGCCACCATCACAGTCAGCCGCCCCACCAGCGTCGCCGGGTCATAAGCGGACTTGATACCGGCAAACACCTGACGCGGCTTCTCTTCGCCAATATCGAGTTGCAGCTTGAGTAACTTCTCTGCACCCTCTACGTGCTCGGCGCTGACAATTTTGGCAATCCGTAAATCCACCTTGCCAAAGTCATCAATCGAGATATACGCACCCTCTTCTGCCGCCTTGGCTTCGGCTTTCGCTTCTACCTTTACTTCAGCCTTGGCTGGCGCTGCCGCTTGCAGGCTCTCTTTATTGGCTTCCACCATGGCTTCGATTTGCTTGGCCTCCAAACGCGTCACCATATGACTATAAGCCTGGATCGTTTGCGCAGCCAGGCCTTGGTTCACATGTGACCACTGCAAGGCTGGCACGTTCAAGAAAGCCTCCACCGCACTGGCGATATTTGGTAACACTGGCTTCAGATAAATGGTCAACAGACGGAACATTTCCAGCGCATTACTGCAAATGGTATGCAGCTCAGCCGCCTTGCTTTCGTCTTTAGCCACCACCCACGGCGCCGCTTCGGCGACATAGCCATTCGCGGCATCGGTCAGCTTCATGATTTCACGCAAAGCACGCGCAAAATCACGCGCGGCATAGGCTTCGGCAATCACAGGCGCGGCTGCGCGCATCTCGTCAATCACGGCGTGCTGCGCTTTACTCACTTGGTGATCGAATTTTTTGGCAACAAAGCCGGCTGTGCGGCTGGCGATATTGATATATTTACCCACCAGATCACTATTCACCCGGGCAACAAAATCTTCCAGGTTGAGATCGATATCTTCCATACTGCCATTCAGTTTAGCGGCATAGTAGTAGCGCAAGTATTCAGGATTTTTGACATGTTCCAAGTAGCTACGCGCCGTGATAAACGTGCCGCGCGACTTGGACATTTTTTCGCCATTCACTGTCAAAAAGCCATGCGCAAACACCTGCGTAGGCGTGCGGTGACCGGAATATTCCAGCGTGGCTGGCCAGAACAAGGCATGAAAATACAGAATATCCTTGCCGATAAAGTGATACAGCTCGGTCGAAGAATCCTTTTTCCAGTACTCATCAAAGTCCAAACCAGCTTTGGCACACAGATTTTTGAAGCTGGCCATGTAGCCAATTGGCGCATCTAGCCAGACATAAAAATACTTGCCTGGCGCATCCGGGATTTCAAAGCCAAAATAAGGCGCATCGCGCGAAATATCCCAGTCAGAGAGTTTGTTCTCGCCCGCTTCGCCCACCCACTCGCTCATCTTGTTAGCCGCTTCGGCCTGCAAAGTGCCAGATCGTGTCCAGTCACGCAAAAAGTCTGCACATTCACTGAGTTTGAAGAAGTAGTGTTCGGTCTCTTTACGTACTGGCGTCGCACCAGAAACGGCAGAATAGGGATTCAGCAAATCGGTCGGGCTGTAGGTCGCACCGCACACTTCACAGTTATCGCCATACTGGTCTTTGGCGTGGCACTTGGGGCACTCGCCTTTGATAAAGCGATCCGGCAAAAACATGCTTTTCACCGGGTCAAAATATTGCTCTATGGTTTTGCTGGCGATTTTACCGTTGGCCTTGAGCGCCTTGTAAATGCCAGAG
Source organism: Methylophilus sp. DW102 (assembly GCF_037076555.1). NCBI lineage: Bacteria > Pseudomonadati > Pseudomonadota > Betaproteobacteria > Nitrosomonadales > Methylophilaceae > Methylophilus > Methylophilus sp. DW102. Next base: position 1,894,884 of record NZ_AP029023.1, read on the forward strand.
GCCAGTTCGCGGTTTTCTTGCGAGTTGGTGGAATAGTAGTTATCAAACTGCACCAAAAATTCGGCAAAGTCACTGCTGTGCTCAGCGTGGACTTTCTCAATCAACGCCTCAGGGGTAATGCCCTCTTTTTCAGCACGCAACATAATCGGCGTGCCATGCGTATCATCCGCGCAAACATAATGCACGGTATGCCCCTGCATCTTGTGAAAACGCACCCAGATATCGGTTTGAATGTATTCAACCAAATGGCCCAGATGGATACTGCCATTGGCATAAGGCAAGGCGGAGGTCACCAGAAGTTTGCGTGTCATGTCAGCCAGATCAAAATAAAACGACTATTTTAGCAAACCATGCGGCATTTCAGCGATGCCAGCGGCAGATAATGTTTGTGAGCAAACCGGCCACCATTCCCTGGCTCATTTAAACCAATATGGTTGATATCAACCATATACTCACAACCAAAGTCACAGCTTGAATTTATAAAAATCATGATAAACAACAAGTTAGCCCATGCTGGCTGCACGGTACAATCCTTGCCTGATGCCAAACAAGTTCACCTTACTGGCAAATTCGCATGTTATGGCATGGCATTAATCTTCATTGGGCATATAGCACGTTGCTACCCGGCATCCGCCGTAAAACGCAATGCCAGCATCATGCCAAGGATATTTTGCATGATGGCTTTCTGCGCTTTGCCCTGACCACCAGCCCCAACCGCGGGCAAGAACCGCATGCCTATTTGCGCACCATCGTACAAAATCTGCTGCTTGAGCATTACCGTAAAGAACGTTATTTTGCCGAGTATCAGCAGCAGGCAGACTTGGAAGAACCCGTCACGATTTCCGTCGAACACTTGGCAGACATCAAACAACGGCTGGAACTGGTCACCCAAATCATTCAGGATTTACCCCCCAAATGCCGCCAGGTGTTTGTCATGTACCGCATTGAAGGCCATGCGCAAAAAGACATTGCAACGCAACTCAACATTAGCCTCAACATGGTCGAACGCCACCTGATCCGCGCCTTGCTTGACCTGCGTGCGGCGCGCGAGCAGTTTCTCAAATAAGCGCATGTCGGCCCATCAAAAAATCGCTGAGACAGCTGCCCGCTGGTTTATCCGCATGCAAGAAGCGGCACCAGACGCGCCGGAACGCAGCCAGTTTGAAGCCTGGCTCATGCAAAGCCCATTGCATCAACAAGAATACCGTAGCATCAGCGAAGCCTGGCAAGGCATAGACTCGGTCACCGAGCTGCAATCTCTGGCGCAGGCCAAACAGGCTGATGCTTTCTTCAAACAGAGCGAGCGCAAAAAATCGCGGCAGAAACTGGCAGGCACGGTGGCCAGCGTGATCGCGGCGCTGTGCATAGGCTGGGCTGGCTTGCACCAATATCAGGTTTGGCAAAGCGCGCCCACGCTACAACTCGCCGCGCAAACCACCACCGCTCAACTCAGCACACAAACGCTGGACGACGGCAGCCGTGTCACACTCAATGCCAACTCGCGTATTGAGATCAAGTACTACCGCAACCAGCGTCACATTGACCTGCTGCAAGGTGAAGCCGTGTTTGAAGTGCAACCAGACCGCGACCGCCCGTTTGTAGTAGAAACCCAGCGCCTGAAAGTCACCGTGCTGGGCACACGCTTTGCCGTCAACAAACTCAAACAGCTTGAACGTGTCAGCGTCGATCACGGCAAGGTACAAGTGCTCAACAAGCAAGATCAGCAAGGCCTCATCCTGCAAAATAACCAGGTCGCTGAAATCAACCAGCACGGCCTGCAAGCTCGCCCACAAGTGAGTGCCAAGGACTACTTCCGCTTTATTAGCGGCACCTTGGTATTTAATCAGGCATCGCTGTCAGAAATCGCCGAAACACTCTCCCGCTACCAGCCCCAACCCGTCACCAGCGATGAGCACTCCAGCGAAAAAATCAGCGCCGTGGTCGCCATTAAAGACAGCAACAGCTTTATCGCCACCCTGCCCCGCATCGCCAATGTGCGCGTGCACCGCAGCCCAGAAGGCATTCAACTAGAAACCTATACGCAAGCCAAATAAACTTGGCTCACATCATTACATTTTTTTGCAATCGAGATATCAGGGTTTTGACGCCCCGTGCATTAAGGCAATAACAAGCCAAAAAGTAACGGGGAAGTCAGATGCACACACCAAAAAAATTGATTCTGGGCGCAGCCATCGCCGCCTGCTTTAGCAGCCAGCCGATCTGGCTCAACCCTTTATGGGCGGCAGAGCTTAATACCAAGTTGCCGCAGTCAGAAGAAGACGTTCTACTCTCGCAAAAAATCACCATCTACCTGCCAGCCCAACCACTGGCAGCCTCACTTAAAGCACTGAGCGCCAAAATAGGTTTAAACATCACCTACAACGATAAACTGGTGGCAGATAAACAAGCCCCCGCGTTGAGTGGCACCATGCGTAGCAAGGAGGCGTTGCAAAAACTACTGGCAAATACCGGGCTTGAAGCGAAGTTAAATGACAACACGCTGTATATACAGCGCGTCACAAAACTAGAAGCGCAAGACCTTCAACTCGAAAAAATCGAGACCATTGCCAAGCGTCGTTACGATGTGGGTCCTTTGCGCGGTCTAGCAGTGACCAAAGAAGAGATCCCTGGCAACGTACAAAGCATCAGCGCCAAAGAGATCAAAGAGTCTAAAGCCGTCAGCCTGACTGACCTCATGAACAGCAAGTTGCAATCAGTCAATATTAACGACTACCAAAGCAACCCATTCCAGATGGACGTCACTTATCGGGGCTTCACTGCCAGTCCTCAGCTAGGCACCTCACAAGGCTTAAGCGTTTTTCTGGACGGCATCCGCGTGAACGAACCGTTTGGGGATGTGGTGAACTGGGACATGATCCCCATGAACGCGCTCAACAGCCTGGACGTCTTCCCAGGCTCGAATCCCTTATTCGGCCTAGGCACCCTCGGTGGCGCCATCAGTATGAAAACCAAAAGCGGTTTTGACAGCAACGAAGGCACCGTGGAATACCTGGGAGGCTCTTTCAAGCGTAACCAGTTTCAAGGGTCTGTGAGCGGCAATAACGGTGTGGTGGCTGGCTTTGCCGCGGCCAATATCTTCAGAGAAGACGGCTGGCGTGTGAATTCACCCAGTGAGGTGAATCAGATATTTGCTAAAGGCGAGTGGCGCAATGACAAACTGCAACTGGGCTTAAGCATGCTCTATGCAGGTAACAAGCTGGTTGGTAACGGTTTGCTGCCGACTGAAATGGCCAAACAAGATAACAGCCAGATTTTCACCAGCCCGGACCAAACCAAAAACCATTTACTGCAATTTCAGCTGAATGGCATCTGGGATGTCAGTGAAACCTTTAACATCACCGGGCAAGTTTACAAACGCAAGAGTAGGCGTAACTCCAGTACAGGCGATATTAATCAGAACTTTAGTGGCGGCGCAACCAGACGGCCATTGCCAGGTGAGCAACTGGTCAACAGTTTTGCTGATCTTGATCGTGATGGTTTACCTGATCCAGATCTCACACAAACCTTTATTTACAACGTTGCACTTGATGCAAGTGGCAACCCCATTACTGATATAAATGGAAACTTAGTTATCGGTACGAATGCAAATGTTGCCGCTGATCCAAATCAGGGAACCCAAAATGTATTAGATAAGGATGGCAATATCGTAGGGACGATGCCATTGTGGGGAGGGCAGTATGACTCTAATAGCACTGGCCCTAGTGAGGCGTGGAAAGAAAAAGCACGGCAACTATGGGCACTTAGAAATTACAATACTCAAAGTGAGATATTGAATCCAAAATTATTCTCTCAGAATTATGGTGAAGCTACAGTAAGAGAAAAGTTTAATGCAACAAATGGTGTCATTGATGCTTATTATTTTGATGCTAATGGCTTTGCAAACATACTTGCATACAATCCAATCTATACCCCTGCATTAGATTCTCAAGGAAACAATATCGTAGAGCAATTCCCCAGTAGCACACCGGGGCTCGGCTCTCCTACTGGAATTTTAGTGCGAGATCCTGTCACAGGAATCGTTGTTCAGCGTAATGGTGCTGATTGCGATGCAAGTGCATCACCCACTGGAGTTCGTGGTCAGTGCTCTGGGTATATTGAAGGTACACCTACCGCATTAATTACCGAAACTGATATTGACCAAGTAACTGATGGCGCGGCTATGCAGTTCAATTGGAACCTGGAAAAGCACAAATTCATGGTAGGTGCCTCCGTGGATGCTTCAGATGCCAGTTACACCAGTGGACAATATCTGGGGTTGTTAACTAACCAACGTAAAGCCTACCTAGACCCTGCCAATGTTGGCTATGAGTTTGCTGCCGCCAGCCAAAAGTTGGGGTTAAATGACTTTGCAGGCAATAGCATCACCAAAAGCCTGCTGTTTAGTGAAACTTGGACGCCCACCAAAGAATGGGCATTTACTGCTGCTGGTCGCTATAACATCACCCATATTAAAAATGAATTGGCGGTTAATAATTATTTGGGTCTGAATGGACCGACGGCATTCAAAAATTTTATTGAAACTCAACAATTATGTTATGACAACAATAACGATGGAACGGTTACAGCAGACGAATGTCCTTCGGTCACAATTATCCCATTTTCTATCGACTTGGCTAACGGCCTGGGGGCTATCGGGCCAGGCGAAACAGAAAAATTTACCTATCGTTCATTCAACCCAAGCCTGGGTGCGACCTGGCAGCCTACAGAAACTCTGAATCTATATGCTAATTTGAATCGTGGTGCACGTACGCCAAGTGTTATTGAGTTAGGTTGCGCCTTCGATGATACCCCGGTTCAAGTTGGGCAGCAGCAGGATGGCACCCCTGTCTATGCGCCTCGGAGCTTGCAACAACGGCGCTTTTGTAGCCTGCCCAGCACTCTCTCAGGGGATCCGTATTTAAAACAAGTGCGTTCGGAAACACTGGAGTTTGGTGGGCGCGGCTATCTCACCCCACAAGTGCAGTGGAACGCAACTATTTACCAGACGGACCTGACGGATGACATCTACTTTGTTTCTTTTACGCCTGAGCGTAGCTTTTTTCAGAACATCGGCAATACCCGCCGCAGAGGCTTAGAAATGGGGTTGCAAGGCAAGGTAGGTAAGTGGGGCTTTAGAACCAGCTACTCCCTCACAGACGCCACCTTTCAGGATTCTTTTAGTGTGGCCAGCCCGAATAACAGCAGTGCCGGTAATGTATTTCAACCTGAAGGAACTGTTTATAAAGCAACAGGCTATCAACAAATTCGCGTGCATCCTGGTGACCGTATGCCAGGCGTGCCGCTACATAACTTTAATTTCACTTTGAGCTATGAACTGACACCAGACTGGATGGTGGCTTTAACCGGGGTGATGCATTCCGAGAGCTTTGTACGCGGCAATGAAAATAACAAGCACCAAGCAGGTGCTGCTAACGTCACTTATAACTGTGGACAAACAGGAAGCTCCATCAAGGACGGTGACATTATGTATGCCGATGCCGGATGTGCAGTATTTGCGACCAAGCCGAATTTTCGTTATCCAGGCAAGGTGCCCGGTTATGCGGTGTTCAACTTTAGAACCAGCTACAAACTCACCAAAAACCTCACGGCGGGGCTGCTGGTTAACAACCTATTTGATCGTGAGTATTACAGCGCGGGGCGCCTGGGTACAAATCCATTCTCCCCTTCTGTGTATGGTGCCATTGGCCCAGGCGGATTCAACTACAACAGCAATGACTGGTTAGCGACAACCTTTCTTGCACCAGGGGCGCCGAGGTCTGCATTCTTTACGCTGACTTATGATTTTGATGCAGGTAAGTAAGCATTTCACTAGGCGAGACTTTCTCCCAGATTAGCAAAAGCCTTGCGTAAGCAAGGCTTTTTCTTAAATAGCTAATCGATACGATCCATTTAGCCTTTTGGAATCAGCACCGCACTCATGGTATGGATCACTCCGTTATCAGCATTGATTTCATCACCAATCACTTTGACATTGTCCACTTTTACGCCATCAGTCACAGTGAGTTTCAAGTCAGCGCCCTCTAGCGATTTAACCTTGCCAGCACTCACGTCTGCCGAGGTAATTTTGCCTGGATAGATATGGTAGCTGAGCACTTTTTTGAGCTCGGCTGGGTTAGCCATCAAGGCTTTGAGCTTGGCTTTGGGCAATTTGGCAAAGGCGGCATCGTTAGGGGCAAACAGGGTAATCGGGCCTTTATCGTTGAGGGTGCTTTCCAGGCCGGCAGTTTTAACTGCTTGTAAAAAGGTTTTGAAGTTGCCTTCCTGATCCGCGGTTTGCAGCAGGGTATCTGCATTGGCGTGATGGGTATAGCTGATGGCTAACAAGGTGAGTGCAAGTAGTTTGTTCATGCGTGTTCTCCAGAATTATTGTTTAACTGAAACTAAAGCGTGTATTACCGAGACTTTTAGCGGCTTGCGTGCTGCTGTCGTCGATGTGCTTACCTTAGCAAGCCAGCCTTACGCTTAACTTACCGGGGCATGGTCAAAACTTACAGCGAGCTGAACACCCGTGAAGCATGTGCGCAGGGATGATCAGTTGGGCAATGGTTATCGCAGCTTTAAAGCGAGATGTTCATAAACTCGTCATGCTGGCTTGGCAAGATCATGGCACCTTGTTGCGGAGCTTGCATGATGACGATGTTGATTGTGACGGACACTTTTCAGCAAACCAATGGTGTCTCTACGACCTACAAAAACCTGCGGCGGGTGGCCAAATCACGCAACTTGCGTTTTCGTGTTTTGCACCCTAGCCTGTATCGCTGGATACCGTTGCCGTTTTATCCTGAAATCCAGCTCAATATCCAACCCTTGCGCCTGTGGCGCACACTCAACCGCATCCAGCCTAAACAATTGCATATTGCCACCGAGGGCGTCATGGGCCTGGTGGCGCGCCACTGGTGCAAATCGCGCGGGATTGCGTTTACGACCTCCTATCACACGCGCTTTCCTGAATATCTCGAATTAATGTGGTGGATCCCCGCACGCTGGACTTATGCTTATTTACGCTGGTTTCACCAAGGTGCACATGCCACCTTTGTCACCACCGAAAGTATGCGCCAGACCTTGCAGACGCATGGATTCAAGCACTTGGTGATTTGGTCGCGGGGCGTCTCAGAACAGTTATTGAGCGTTGCGCAGCCGCCAGTGGCCGGACAAAAATTGCGCGTCTTGAATGTCGGCAGGGTGAGCCGTGAAAAAAACCTGGATGCGCTATGTGAGCATCAGGATACGTTTGACATCACCATCGCTGGCGATGGCCCTTATTTAAGCCAGCTTAAGCAAAAATACCCGCGCGTCAATTTTGTTGGCTATCAATATGGCAAGGCACTGGCGGCGTTATATGCGCAGCATGATGTGTTTGCTTTCCCCTCCCGCACCGATACGTTTGGCATTGTGATGATAGAGGCGATGTGTAACGGCCTGCCCGTGGCAGCATTTGATGTGACGGGGCCCAGAGATGTGATCAAACATGGTTTTTCAGGCATGTTGACCGAGGATCTTGCGCAAGCTATTGCGCAGTGTTCATTGCTGGACAAGGAGGCGATACGCGAGCAGGCCCGCAGCCAGTGGAGCTGGGCGCATTGCTTTGAGACGTTTCAAAAGCACTATCCTGACCATAGCCCCTGTGTACGCTCACAGCCAGCTACGACTAACGCAGAGATTGCATGACGAATCAGGGGGGATGGAGTAGAATTCCTGATTTAATTAGTCAGGCATTTCTGCGGGAATTCAAGGCATGGCCATCAGCGATATTGTGATTCAAAGCACGCTCAAACTGAGCATAGACCCCAATACTGGCAAGGACTTTGTCAGCAGCAAATCAATCAAAAATATACAAGTCAATGGCAATGATGTCAGCCTGGATGTGGTGCTAGGCTACCCTGCAGCGACACAACTGGACCTGATACGTGCACAAATTACCGAGGCATTAAAAAGCATTGCCGACATTGGCAAAATCACCGTCAATGTTGGCAGCCGCATTGTGGCGCATAGCGTGCAACGCGGCGTCAACTTGCTGCCTAACGTAAAAAACGTGATTGCCGTGGCGTCTGGTAAAGGCGGCGTGGGCAAATCCACCACGTCAGTCAATCTGGCACTGGCCTTGGCTGCTGAAGGCGCCACCGTCGGCTTGCTCGATGCGGATATTTACGGGCCTAGCCAGCCACAGATGCTAGGCATTTCCGGCCGACCGGATAGCGCCGATGGCAAGAGCATAGAACCGATGCGTGCGCATGGCATCCAGGCCATGAGCATCGGCTTTCTGGTCGATACCGACACGCCCATGGTGTGGCGCGGTCCGATGGTGACCGGCGCTCTGGAGCAATTGCTGCGCGATACACGTTGGCAGGATCTGGATTATTTGGTGATTGACCTGCCTCCTGGCACCGGCGACATCCAGCTGACTCTGGCACAAAAAATTCCGGTCACCGGCGCGATTATCGTCACCACCCCGCAAGACATCGCCTTGCTCGACGCGCGCAAGGGCCTGAAAATGTTCGAAAAAGTCGGCATCCCGATTTTAGGCATTGTTGAAAACATGAGTACGCATATCTGCTCCAACTGCGGCCATGAAGAGCATATTTTTGGCGCAGGCGGCGGCGCCTTGATGGCTAAAGACTATAACGTGGAGTTGCTCGGCAGTTTGCCGCTGGATATCAATATCCGCATGCAAGCAGACGGCGGCCAGCCTACCGTAGTCGCCATGCCGGATGGCGCCATTGCAAAAACGTATAAAGAAATTGCACGCAAAGCAGCAAGCAAAATCGCCATTGCCAGCCTGGACCATAGCGCCAAGTTCCCCAACATCGTCATTCAAAATACATAATCAATCAAGCCGACAGACTGCAATGACCGCCAGTGAACATGAGATTGCAGAAACGCTGATCGGCAAGGATTATGACGCCATGGACGCGCACACCCAGCGCGTCGCCCGGCACCTGACCGAGCGCAGGCATGTGTCACGCAATACGGCAGATGAGAGTGACGGTAGCATGACCACCGCTCAACGGGCCGCCGATGCCGTAGCTCGTTTTGGCGGCTCCTGGACGTTTATTTTTGTGTTTGCTCTGGTGCTGATCGCCTGGGTCGTGCTGAACTCGGTCATTTTGCTCAAATATGACCGTGCGTTTGACCCCTATCCTTATATTCTGCTCAATCTGTTTTTGTCTATGCTGGCCTCGATACAAGCCCCCATCATCCTGATGTCACAGAACCGGCAGGCAGAAATAGACCGCAAACATGCAGAGCATGACTATGAAGTGAACTTGAAAGCAGAACTGGAGATTTTGCTGCTGCATGAAAAAATGGATGGTTTGCGCGAGCAACAGTGGCAGGAACTTATAGACTTGCAGCAACAGCAAATTGGCTTGCTCGAGCAGTTACTGGCCGAGCAAAATAAAAAACCATCTTAGCGACAGCACGCACAAGGTGATAAAAAAGGCCACAAAGAGTTCTCTCTGTGGCCTTTATGTTCTCGGGAGCTTAAAACGATTTAGCTCAAAACCACACCAAAGCAATAGACATCCACACCATTCGGTGACTGGATTAATGTCGCCGGAATCGCTACACCTTTACGCCAGTTATCCACCGCCTCCTGCTTGCCCGCCCCCGTCACCAGAAACATGACCTCATGCGTATCGTTCAGCCGCTTTTGGCTAATCGTAATGCGATCCGCGGGCGGTTTGGGCGAGTTAAACACTGGCACGGCATCGGCACTGTTATCAACCGCCTGGCCTGGGAATAAACTAGCAGTATGCCCATCTTCACCCAGCCCCAAAATCACCAGATCAAAGGTGCGCACGCCTTTAAGGATCTCGCTATAAGCCAGCGCGCCAGCCACATTGCCGAGCTCGGCCGGAATATCATGAATCTGATTTTCAGGAATCGCCACATGGCTTAACCACGCATCGCGCGCCATTTTGCTGTTGCGATCCACATGATCGACTGGCAAACAACGGTCATCATTATGATAGACATGCCATTTGGACCAGTCGGCATCAGCTTTTGCCAACAACTGATACACCGCCTTGGGTGTACTGCCGCCTGCCAGTACAATCAGAAAACTGCCATGCTTGGCAATGGCGGCGTCAGCAGCCGCCAGAATTCTGTTAAGTGCTGCCTGGTTGATTTCTTCCTGGGATTGAAACGTGTGCCAACGGGTTTGAGCATTCAAAGACATAGAAAACCTGTAAAAAACAATACAAAAAAGCTTGCGCAGCCTTTTAGACCGTGACTGCATTTGTTATAATTATAGCTGACTCGACATGATAATTCTGCAAAATTATCCGAAGCACTGATCGGGTTCATGCCATCCAAAAGATGGGTGTCTCTTAAACTATCCTCACACCATAGGAAAATCCGAATGAAATTAGCAATGATTGGCTTGGGCAAAATGGGCGGTAACATGGCTGCTCGCTTGCTGCGTCACAAAATTAACGTGGTTGGTTTTGACTTTAACACCGAATTCGTTAACAGACTGGTTAAAGAAGAAGGCCTGGAAGCAGCGACCTCCGTTGCGGATGCAGTTAGCAAACTCGAAGGCCAAAAAATTGTTTGGTTGATGTTGCCCGCTGGCGAAATCACCGAAAATCAAATCAAAGATTTGATCCCGATGCTGAACAAAGGCGACATCATCGTCGATGGCGGCAACTCAAACTACAAACATAGTCAGCGCCGTGGCGCAATGTTGGCCGAACATGGTATCGGCTTTATCGACTGTGGTACTTCCGGCGGCGTTTGGGGCCTGGATAACGGTTACTGCCTGATGTACGGCGGTGAAAAACAATATGCTGATGTATTGGCGCCTTATGCACAGGCATTGACCCACGCGGATCGCGGCTGGGCACACGTTGGCCCTGTCGGTTCTGGTCACTTCACCAAAATGATCCACAACGGGATCGAATACGGCATGATGCAAGCCTTTGCTGAAGGTTTGGACCTGATCAAAGGTAAAGAAGAGTTCAACCTGGACTTGGCACAAATCACTGAACTGTGGCGTCATGGTTCCGTGGTACGCAGCTGGTTGCTCGACTTGACGGCTGAAGCACTCAAACAAGACCAAAGCCTGCAAGAAATTGCACCATACGTTGCTGACTCCGGTGAAGGCCGCTGGACCGTGGTTGAAGCGGTTGAGCAAGGTGTGGCAGCGCCAGTGTTGACCACTGCATTGCAAGCACGTTTCAGAAGCCAAGACTCTGAAGGCTACAGCTACAAGCTGCTGTCACTGATGCGTAATGCATTCGGTGGCCACTCAGTGAAAACCAAGTAAGTGATATAAGCCTCTCATGATGAGAGGCTTTTGCTTATTTGTTCATAGCCACATGCTGACACGACTAAGTTTAAGAACTTATTAGCGCTAGTCATAAACATATGGGAAAGGCCTGCCCTTTCCCGTTTACATTTTTATCTTAAGGTTAGAAATGACGAATAAAATTGATCCATGCACCCTGGTATTATTTGGCGCGAGTGGCAACCTTGCCCGCGTAAAATTGTATCCTGGTTTGTTCAGGCTAGACCTGCTGGGCCGCCTGCCTGATGACATGAAAATTATCGGCGTTGGCCGTCAAGTGGTTGATCTGGATGCCTGGCGTGCAGACATCAAATCCATGCTGGATACCAAATTCAAAAAAGGGTATGACCAGAAAGTCTTCGAGCGCTTTATCGCCCGTAACTTCTACCATGCCAACCCACCGACTGACCCAGACGCGTTCAACAAACTGAAAGCCACGCTGAGCGACGAAAAAGTATTTCCGCAGAACCTGGCTTACTTCCTCTCAGTACGTCCGGTAGACTTTGCACCAGTCGTTGAATCACTGGCCAATGTCGGCCTGACTCAGGAAGACAAATACTGGCGCCGCGTGGTGATCGAAAAACCATTCGGTACCGATCTGCCATCTGCCAAAGAACTGCAGGCTGCCATCACCAAGCACCTGAAAGAAAGCCAGATTTACCGTATCGACCACTACCTGGGCAAATCCGCGCTGCAAAACATCTTGCTGCAACGCTTTACCAATACCGTGTTAGAGCCGATCTGGAACAACCAGTACATTGACCATGTGCAAATCACCAACACCGAAATGCTGGGTGTAGGCGACCGTACGCAGTTCTACGACAGCACAGGTGCTCTGCGCGACATGTTGCAAAGCCATATTCTGCAAACCTTGGCACTGACCGCCATGGAGCTGCCAAAAGACCTGTCACCGGAAGGCGTACGTGACGCTAAAATCAAGTTGCTGGAGCAGATTCGCCCTATCCCAGTCAACGAACTGGAAAAGCATGCTTTCCGCGCGCAATACAGTGCCGGTGAAATCAATGGCGAAAAAGTGCCAGGCTACCTCGAAGAACTGGGCAACAATGACAGCGTAGTAGAAACCTATGCTGCCTTGAAACTGTTTATTGATAACCCACGCTGGAAAGGGGTGCCTTTCTACATCCGCACCGCCAAGCGCCTGCACGAAGCCGATACGCGTATTGCTATCCGCTTCAAAAAAGCGCCATTGCAAATCAATGACCAGGACCAAAACTGGCTCATCATCGGCATCCAGCCACGTGAGTGCATCAAGCTCGAAATCCAGTCCAAGATTCCTGGCCTGGATGTACAAACCCGTACTATCCAGCTGGATGCAGCCAACCGTTGGGACGCAGACGACTCCGTAGATGCTTACGAGGCCTTGCTGCTGAACCTGATGCAAGGTGACAACTCCAACTACCTGCATATTTCTGAAGCCGAAGCACAATGGCGCCTGGTGGATCCAGTGGTGAAAGCCTGGGCAGAAGACAAGCGCCCGGTCCATCAGTACCCTGCTGGCAGCCGCGATCCTGAAGCGTCCAAAGTGATTTTTGAAGCGGAAGATCAATTCTGGCGTTACAGCATTGAATTAGGCGGCGATAAGTAAACCTTGGGGGCTCATGCCTCCTCGGTAGATTAATTCGCCTCAAAGCCAAAAAAATTTGCAAATTTAACTGTAATTGTTGTTATTATTTGCATTCACTAAAAGCGGAGTTTAAACTCCGCTTTTTTCTCTTTATTGCATGCGTTAATGACGCAAATGACTGGATATCGTAATGAGCATTAAGTCTGATAAATGGATACGCAGGATGGCTGAACAACACGGCATGATAGAGCCGTTCGAGCCCACGCTGGTCCGCGAGGTGAATGGTCAAAAAATTGTGTCTTACGGCACCTCCTCTTACGGCTACGATATCCGTTGTGCGGACGAATTCCGCGTGTTCACCAACATCAACAGCACCATTGTCGACCCCAAGGCATTTGACCCACAGTCTTTTGTCGAGGTCTCAGGCAAAGGCTATTGCGTCATTCCTCCCAACTCGTTTGCACTGGCACGTACGGTCGAATACTTCCGCATCCCGCGTTCCGTGTTAACGATTTGCCTGGGCAAGTCCACGTATGCGCGCTGCGGCATTATTGTCAATGTGACACCGTTTGAACCTGAGTGGGAAGGCTATGTGACGCTGGAGTTTAGTAACACGACGCCGTTGCCAGCCAAGATTTATGCAGGTGAAGGCTGTGCACAAGTGCTGTTCCTGGAGTCTGATGAAGTCTGTGAAACCAGTTATAAAGACCGTGGTGGCAAATACCAAGGTCAAATTGGTGTCACATTACCAAAGATATAATCACACTCTTGAACACAATCAGAACATTTCACCACAGAGGCACAGGGTTAAGCGCTGACTTTCCCTGTGCCTCTGTGTCTTAAGCGGTAAAAGGATTCCTTTATGAAATTTAGATTTCCCATTGTGATTATTGACGAAGATTTTCGCTCAGAAAACTCGTCTGGCCTGGGCATCCGGGTGTTGGCCAAAGCGATTGAAGAGGAAGGTCTGGAGGTGCTTGGTGTGACCAGCTACGGCGACCTCACCTCTTTCGCGCAGCAGCAAAGCCGTGCCTCGGCGTTTATCCTGTCGATTGACGATGAGGAGATCGTTGAAGAGAAACCAGAAGCCATCGAGCAGCTGCGTAATTTTGTACAGGAAATCCGTTACCGTAACGAAGAGATTCCGATCTTTTTGCATGGCGAGACCCGCACCAGCCGCCACATTCCAAATGATGTGCTGCGTGAGTTGCATGGCTTTATCCATATGAACGAGGATACGCCAGAGTTTGTGGCACGCCTGATTATCCGCGAAGCCAAGGCCTACCTGGACAGCCTGCCACCGCCCTTCTTCAAGGCGCTGACGCATTACGCGGCTGATGGTTCCTACTCCTGGCACTGCCCCGGTCACTCCGGTGGCGTCGCGTTTCTGAAATCACCGGTCGGCCAGATGTTCCACCAGTTTTTTGGCGAGAACATGCTGCGGGCAGACGTGTGTAACGCGGTAGATGAACTCGGCCAATTGCTGGACCATACCGGCCCGGTCGCCGCTTCCGAGCGCAATGCCGCACGTATTTACAACTGCGATCACCTCTATTTTGTCACTAACGGCACCTCGACCTCGAACAAGATCGTCTGGAACTCCACCGTCGCGCCTGGTGACATCGTGGTGGTTGACCGTAACTGCCATAAATCCGTATTGCACTCCATCATCATGACCGGGGCGGTGCCGGTATTCCTGATGCCAACGCGTAACCACTTTGGCATTATCGGCCCGATTCCGAAAAGCGAGTTTGCCTGGGAAAATATCCAGAAGAAAATCGAACGCAACCCGTTTGCCACCGACAAAAACGCCAAGCCACGCGTACTGACCATCACGCAATCCACCTATGACGGCGTGCTATACAACGTTGAAGAAATCAAGGAAATGCTGGATGGCAAGATCGACACCCTGCACTTTGATGAAGCCTGGCTGCCACACGCGACCTTCCATGACTTTTATGGTGACTACCACGCGATTGGCGCAGACCGCCCACGCTGTAAAGAATCCATGGTGTTCTCCACCCAGTCCACGCACAAACTGCTGGCTGGCCTAAGCCAGGCCTCGCAAATTCTGGTACAGGATGCTGACCAGAACCGCCTGGACCGCGATGTGTTCAACGAAGCCTATCTGATGCACACCTCTACCAGCCCGCAATACTCGATTATTGCCAGCTGTGACGTGGCTGCCGCCATGATGGAAGCCCCAGGCGGCACCGCCCTGGTAGAAGAATCACTCAAAGAAGCCCTGGACTTCCGCCGCGCCATGCGCAAGGTCGACGAAGAATGGGGCACCGACTGGTGGTTTAAAGTCTGGGGCCCGACCGATTTGTCCGAAGACGGTCTGGAAGAACGAGATGCCTGGATGCTGAAAGCCAATGAGCGCTGGCACGGCTTTGGCAACCTGGCCGAAGGCTTTAACATGCTGGACCCGATCAAAGCCACCATCATCACGCCCGGGCTGGATGTAGATGGTGAATTCTCAGAAGAATTCGGCATCCCGGCAGCGATTGTGACCAAGTACCTGGCTGAACACGGCGTGATCGTCGAAAAAACCGGTCTCTACTCGTTCTTTATCATGTTTACCATCGGCATTACCAAAGGCCGCTGGAACACCATGGTCGCCGCGTTACAACAGTTTAAAGACGACTATGACAAAAACCAGCCATTATGGAAAGTGCTGCCGGAATTTGTGCAGAAGCATCCACGCTATGAACGCGTCGGCCTCAAAGATTTGTGTACACAAATTCACGAAGTCTACAAAGCCAATGACGTCGCCCGCCTGACTACAGAAATGTATCTGTCTGACATGGTGCCAGCCATGAAACCGACGGACGCCTTCTCAAAAATGGCGCACCGCAAAATTGAGCGCGTGGCCATTGATGAACTCGAAGGCCGCGTGACTGCTGTGCTCTTAACCCCCTACCCGCCAGGTATTCCACTGCTGATTCCAGGTGAACGCTTTAACAAGGTCATTGTGAACTACCTCAAATTTGCACGCGAATTCAACGAGAAATTCCCGGGCTTTGAGACCGATAACCATGGTTTGGTGAAGCAAGTCGTGGATGGTAAAGCCGTGTATTACGTGGATTGTGTGCAGCAGGAAGATTAGCTCTTTAGCTTCACTCAGCTGTTTTTTACTGAGCTTTCTTTTTTGTGAGCTTCAGCAAAGGCAACTTAATGGTTGCCTTTGCTATTTTACCGAGACCTCTGTTTCGCCTGTGAGCTAGTCACCTTTCTTTGCGTACATTGAACAAGGTTGTATTAGGCATTAACAGGATGGGTGAATGATTTATTTCGCCTTTTAGGCGACCATTCTTTCTTATGCTTGTCCATAAGAAAGAAGGCAAAGAACAAGACACCCTAGCTTCCGCTTGTTTCCTGCGTTGCTCGCCAAAACAAGCGGTCAAGAAACTCGACCTGGCAGCTCACAAAATACGTGAGCTGCTGCGGGACTCGAACAGTCGCTCCCTTCTTCCTTGTTTTGGCTGCGCTACTCGGCGCGGCAGATAGGGGCCCGAAAACCCATCAGCGCCACCGTTTGTGGGCTAAAAAGAAAAGAATTTGAGTTTTTGAACGGTCCAAATTTTTAGGCTGTGAGTTTGACGCGACAAATCCCATCCCATCACGCTGAGTAGCGGAAACAAAGTAAGAAACAAGGGAGCGACTGTGCGAGCTCCGTGGCAGCTTGCGGGGTGTGCAAGCTGCTAGGGCGAGTTTCGATGGACGCCCACTTTGTTGATAACTAAGACTGCAGCGCAGTCTGTTACGGCGTAGGCTAACTTGCGCAGCAATGTTAAGCGTAGCGGCCGTAGCCAACAACACAAGGAAGCCGTAGGCCGTGATGGCTGGGTGCCCTCTTCTTTGGCTACGGACGCCACTTTGTGGCTTAACCTAAAGGTTAGCCTACGCCGCAACACTCCGTTAGTTGTGGTTACTTTCTGTGGGACAAGCAACAGAAAGTAACTCGCCTACAGGCGAAAAAGAAAGGTGGAATTCCGTAAATATCTAAGAAGACTTGCAGCAAATTCAATACGCGCTCTTCAATTTTAATCAGATTAGTATTAACCTTGCATGAATTGGGCCTACGCCGGAATGACGAAAAACTGGACTAACTTGGATTGAGATTAAGCATCGAAAAAAGAATAACCTTATTCTTTTTTCGATGCATCAAGCCAAAGGCTTCTATCATCGCCGCTGATAAACCATATCACTATAATGCAAGCCATTCTCCGAGGTATGCCCTTCCTCACTCACCAATTCCCAATCATGCATCTCGATTTCCGGGAAAAATGCATCCCCGCCGACATGAGCATATACCCGCGTAATGTATAGCCGCGTAACATAAGGCAGGCCCTGTGCATACAACTCCGCGCCGCCAATCAGAAAGGGTTCTTCATCACCGGCACAGGCTGCAAGCGCTTGTGGCAGTGAATGTACAACCTTGGCTCCTTCAACCGCGTATTCAGTATCACGAGTGACGACTACCGTGGTGCGCCCGGGCAACAAGCGACCCAGCGACTCATAGGTTTTGCGGCCCATAATAATGTGATGGCCCATGGTCAGTTGTTTGAAGCGCTTGAGGTCTTCGGGCAGGTGCCAGGGCAACTGATTATTTTGACCAATGACACGGTTGTCTGCATGGGCGACGATCAGGGAAAGGGCTTGCATGGCGATACTCACTAAAAAGCCGACAGGCGCTTGAGGTCACGAATGATGGCCTCGCTATGCCCGTCAGGATTGACGTTGCTGTAGGACTCGGCAACGACGCCTTGCGGGTCAACAATAAAGGTCATGCGTTTGGCGGCCTGGAAGACGACAAGGTTAAACAAGGCGCCATAGGCATCAGCCACCTGACCATTGCTGTCCGCCAGCAACGGAAAAGACAAGCGGTGTTTTTGCGCAAATGCGGCATGGCTGGCAACGGTATCGACACTGATCCCTACCACCTCGGCACCCAGGGCATGGATCTGCTGGATATCATCCCTGAACTGGCAAGCTTCGCGCGTACAACCAGGGGTGTCATCTTTGGGATAAAAATAAAGCACCAGCCATTTACCCTGCCATTCGGAGAGTTGCCGCAGGTTTCCCTGGGCATCGGGCAGACTGAATGCCGGAGCTTTCATGCCGACGCTGACACGTGTAGAAGGCTGCTGATATTGGCGATAGCCCCAGAGGGCTAACCAGAACAACAGGCCGTACATGATCAGTTTGATCAGCATTGAGTTTCCTTTCTTTGGGTAAATGACATTCAGGTCGTTGACGCTGACAGCTGCTTATTGTACCTTAATCCGCCATCCATCCATTTAAGGTCGCCCGCAATCGCTTGAAGTGTTGCCAGTTATCCCATGAACAATGAAGCCATTGCAAAACTGCTGAAACTGATTGCTGCCGATCCGCAGAAGTGGGATGCCTATCAGAAGCTGGCAGGCCTAATGCTGCAAAACCAGGAGTTTCATGCGGCTGAGCAATATTTGCTGCAAGCGATCAGTTTGCGGCCTGACCTGCTGGAACTGCGAGTGCAGCTAGGCAACCTGCATATGCGCACACAACAGTTCAAGGCGGCGCATGAGTGCTACAAACAAGCCATTGCCCTGGATGCCAAACAGGCACAGCTTTATTACCTGGATGCACGCGCACTGAAAAACCTGGGCAGAACGCAAGAAGCCATTTTGCGCCTGCGTACCGCCATCAAACTTGACCCGCAACGACTACCCGCCTTTACCGAATGTACTGACCTGATGCTGCAACTGCAGCAAGTCGACCAGGCAGCCAATGTTTTACGACAGGCGGTGGTGGCGCATCCGGAGCATGCCCATTTTCACTATCGTCTGGGGGTGTTATGCATGCAACTGCAACAAACAGACGATGCACTGTTATGCATGAACGAGGCGATCCGCATACAGCCTGACTTTGCCGATGCCTATCATCAGCGCGCCTTGATTCTGCAATCACAGGGCAAGCCACAAGAGGCCGTGCTAAGTTTTGATGAAGCTATCCGCTATCAACCGAATTTGCATTTACCCTACAACAACCGTGGCGTGGTGTTATGCCAGCTGGGGAAGTACACTGAAGCGATTGCCGATTTCCGCCTGGCCTTGCAGTTGAACCCTGGGTATGCGGCTGCCCAATGCCACCTGGGCTTGGCGCTGTATGAAAACAGGCAGCACGATGAGGCTTACGCCTGCCTGGAGACGGCGCTTAAATTGGCGCCGAATCATGCGCAAGCCAGATATACCATGAGTATGCTGCGATTGGCACGCGGAGAATTCGAAGCCGGCTGGCCGCTGTATGCGGCGCGTTTTCAAGTGCTTGCGGACAAACACCGGCCAGATTTAAACTTGTTATGGTCATCGGCAGGCGCTCTGGTCGGCAAAACCATTCTGATCTGGGCCGAGCAGACGTTGAGCGACACCCTGCAATATTGCCGTTATCTGCCTATGGTTCAAGCCTGCAAACCTAACCATCTGGTATTAGCCGTCCCTGAGGCTTTATTTGACCTGTTTAATGAGTATTGGGCGCATGATGCAACGATTCTGGTCGTTTGCCAGGATGGACGTAGCCTGCCGCATTTTGACGTATTCTGCCCCATGCTGAGCTTGCCAGCGGTGTTTAACACGCAACTGGATACGATACCGGCCGGCTTGCCTTATCTGGGGGTAGAGGCACGCCACAGTGAACCCTGGCAACAATTACTGGGGCCTGGCCGTCGGTTGCGCATCGGGCTCAACTGGTGTGGCGAGGCGACGAACAAATATGATCAGTGGCGCAGTATTCCGCTCTTTCTGATGGCGCCTCTGCTGAATATGGAAGTCGAATGGCACAGCTTGCAAAAAGAGTTCAGGCGCGAAGACCATATCATGCTCAAACGGTTTCCCATGCTGGAATGTCATCACCCGGAATTAATAAACTTTACCGCCACTGCGGGGCTGATCATGCAAATGGATCTGGTGATATCAGTCGACACGGCCGTCGCGCATTTGGCTGCGGCCTTAGGCAAAGAGGTCTGGTTATTACTGCCGCAACATGCGCATTTCCGCTGGTTACAACAGCGCGAAGACAGTCCGTGGTATCCAGGCATGCGCCTGTTCAGACAGGGGGATGACGAAGCTTGGGAGCAAGTGATTGACCGGATACATCAGGCCGTCACCGATGTGCTGGCCCAGCGTCATGAGCGCCTGATCGCAAGCGAACAAGCCGCACAAGACTAATGTTGTGGCACGCCGACGATATGTTTGACGCGCTCAACATCAACATGCAGCAACTCGGCAATATCTTTGTAGTCATCGGGCAAGGCAGCATTATCCCAGCCGTCGGCAGAATGTCTGGCCAGATTCACGGCTAACTGCACATTGCGCACCCTGGGCAGGTCTGCGCGCGCTTCGTCCATCAGGTCACTGAGCAATGGCGGCAAGTTAAAGACCTGCACCAGCTCGGCCTGTAACTCCAGCAATCTGAAACCCAGCACCTCTTGTTGAACGACCCGGCTACGCAACGTTTTATCTGCGTCCTGGCGCTGGCTGATTTCGCCCATCGCATCCGGGTTAAAGCACCACATGAGCATTTCGGCAAAATCATGCAGCGAGGCTGCCACCCTCACCTCTTCTGCGTGCAAATCCATCAAATGCGAGGCAAACTCTGCGGAAAAATAACCGGCACGGTGAGCCCGTATCATGAGCTTGAGCAAATCGATCAAGGCGGACATATGCTCATGCAACACATCCTCCACATGCGGAACGGTAGGAATCTGCGCGAAAAACGTGCCAGTGCCCATCATGATAATTGCCTGCTCGACCTGTACCAGGTCCTGTAACTGATGACGGCTGCGATGATTATTGGCGTACGCCAACACCTTGAACATCATGAGCGGATCATTAATGACCACACGGGTAATGTCACGGGCGCCCGTTTCATCTTCACGCGCCTGTAATTGAGCGATCTCTCTGGCCGTCTGCCGCAAGACCGGAATCTCTGCCGCCTTAAAAAAAGCCACCCAATCTTTAACGGTGCGGTTGGCTCTTGCATCGGTGAGTGTCACCATAAGTGTGCTCCAGCTAAAATCATGCCCGAGTATAAATCATTGCCATCAAGTGCCATGTCGGGATCAATTACACTAATGCCAGTCAGTTTCTTTTATGACTCAACTCTATTAACGGCGTTCTTGCGCATTCCTTGAGCGAAGTAGGCCAAACATCATGACTGCTATGTGTCTATGTTAGAATGTTGTTTTAGTTAATGATTCCGAAAGCCTGTCTGGGAAACGGATTAACGTAAGAGCGGTCACTCGTTTATGGCAATTGTTCTGCATACCCCCGAAGAAATTGAAAAAATGCGCATCGCAGGTCGTCTGGCCTCAGAAGTGCTGGACTACATCACACCGTTTGTCGTGGCGGGGGTGACCACCAACAAACTGGACCAGCTTTGCCATGATTACATCGTCAATGAACAACAAGCGATCCCGGCCCCATTAAACTATGCACCAGATGGCCATGCACCCTACCCCAAGTCTATTTGCACCTCGATTAACCAGCAAATCTGTCATGGGGTCCCTAGCGAAAAAGAGCTTAAAAATGGTGATATCGTCAACCTGGACATCACAGTCATCAAAGACGGCTATCATGGCGATACGTCACGCATGTTTATGGTCGGCAGTGTCTCACCACAGGCAAAGCGGCTGTGCGACCTCACCTACCAGGCCATGTGGCGCGGCATAGAAAAGGTCAAACCTGGCAACACCTTGGGCGATATTGGCTATGCGATTCAGTCATTTGCAGAAAAAAATGGTTACAGCATTGTGCGTGAATTTTGCGGACATGGCATCGGCAAAAAATTTCATTGCGAGCCCCAAGTGTTGCATTATGGCAAACCCGGGGCAGGTTTGACGCTCAAGCCTGGCATGATTTTTACCATCGAACCCATGATCAATGCTGGACGCCGCGACATCAAATTCATGCCGGATGGCTGGACCGTGGTCACCAAGGACCGTAGCCTGTCGGCACAATGGGAGCATACCGTACTCGTCACTGAAGAGGGCTTTGAAATCATGACCGTCTCAGCGGGTACGCCAGCCCGGCCCACGCTCTAAGGCACGCATGTCGATGGTCAGTCCCGCATGACAGTCATTGGCAAGGAACATCTCAAGCATTGGCGAGCGTCAGTACAACTGACACGTCAACAACTGGCCGATGCTTATCTGGCCAAGCCGCAAGCCAAACGCCTGCTACAACAACATACGCGCTCACTCGATCTACTGCTTAAACAGATTTGGCAGGCTTATGCCCTGCCAGAGAGTGCTTGCCTGGTTGCGGTCGGCGGCTATGGCCGTGGCGATATGTTTCCCTACTCGGACATTGATTTGCTGATCCTGATGCCGGAAAACAGCGATGCTGCGCTACAGACGCTGGTTGAATCGCTGATTGGCACCTTGTGGGATATTGGTCTCAATATCGGTCATAGCGTGCGCAGCCTCAAAGAGTGCCTGGACGAAGCGCAGCTGGATGTGACCATCATGACCAACCTGCTGGAAGCCCGCTGGCTGAGCGGAGACAAAAAAACTTTCCAGTCCCTGACGCAGTTACTGCATACACAGCTGGACCAAGCCCGTTTTTTTGCTGAAAAACTGCGTGAGCAACAAATCCGTCATGCCAAATTTCATGACACGGCTTACAACCTAGAACCCAATGTCAAAGAGAGTCCAGGCGGCCTCAGGGATTTGCATATGGTTCTTTGGGTCGCGCAAAGCCAGGGCTTGGGCAGTGATTGGAACGCGCTTGCCCAGGCGGGGTTATTAAGTCGGCATGAAGCCATTCAACTCAAAAAACACGAACGTTTGCTGCAAAACCTGCGCATCCGCCTGCACTTGATGGCCAAGCGCCGGGAAGACCGCCTGGTATTCGACTTTCAAAACACGCTGGCGGAGCAGATGGGCTATGAGACCAATCCGCAAAAACGTGCCAGCGAACAGTTAATGCAAGGCTTTTACCGGAGTGCCAAAGCGGTCATCATAGAAAATGAAGTCCTGCTGAAATTACTGCATGCACGCATTCAGCCAGAAACCAAGCCGCCGCAAGCATTAACAGAAGACTTTAGCCTGTCTCAGGGCTTGCTGAGTGCAAATGCGCCAGACCTGTTTCAACGCAAGCCCGAAACCATCTTGCAATGTTTTCAACTCCTGCAGCAATACCCGGAAATTACCGGCTTTAGTGCGCCGCTCGTACGTGCATTGCAGGCGGCACAGCCGCTGATCAACCATCAATTCAGACAACGCGCCAATCACAAAGCCTTGTTCCTGCAAATTTTGCACAGCCGCGAAGGTGTGCACCGCAGCCTGCGGCGCATGAACCGTTATGGCATCCTCGGCCGCTATATCCCGGTATTTGGCCGCGTCATCGCACAAATGCAGCATGATCTGTTTCATGTCTATACGGTAGATGAGCACACGCTGAATGTCTTACGCAACCTCAGACGCTTTGCCAAACCCGATTTGAGACACGAATTTCCGCTGTGCAGCCAACTATTTAATGCATTCAGCCAGCCACATTTGCTCTATCTGGCGGCCATTTTTCACGACATTGCCAAAGGCCGTGGCGGCGATCATTCGCTGCTGGGCACCCTGGACGCGCGCCGATTCTGCAAACAACATGGCTTAAGCAAAACGGATACAGAGCTAGTCGCTTGGCTGGTTGAGGCACACCTAAAACTATCCAGCACGGCACAAAAAAGTGATTTATCCGACCCCGATGTGATTGAAGCCTTTGCGCATCTGGTGGGGACAGAATATCGCCTGACAGCGTTGTACTTACTGACGGTGGCCGACATTCGCGGCACCAGCCCGAATGTGTGGAATGCGTGGAAGGCCAAACTGCTCGAGAGCCTGTTTTTGCAAACGCGGCGAGTGCTGCAACAATCACTGAATACCGAAGCCCAGCTCAGCTTACGCAAGCAGGAAGTGTTGCAGAAACTTAGCAGTTTCAACCTTAAAGAGTCTTCCGTGGCAGCCCTGTGGCAAGCCTTTGGCAATGGCTATTTCAGTCGTTTTGACAGTGATGAAATCGCCTGGCAAAGCCGATTACTGATTCCGCATCTCAATACCGAACAAGCCATTGTGCGTGCCCGGCTCAGCCCCAAAGGGGATGGCATTCAGGTGATGATCTACAGCCGAGATCAAAAAGAGATTTTTGCCCGTATCTGCCATTTTTTTGACAGCATGCAATACAACATTGTGCAGGCCAAGATTTACACCACCGCTCACGGCTATGCCCTGGATAACTTTATTGTGCTGGAACCTGAAACACGGCAGATCAGCTATAACGGCTTATTGAAGCATATTGAACAAGGGTTGAATACGCAATTGATCAGCCATGAGGCGATTCCCGCGCCAATTCGCGGCCGGGTCAGCAGGCAAGTCAAACATATGCCGATTAGCACGCAAGTGAGTTTTAAAGCCGTGCCCAATCCACAGGACGCAGACCAGCCTTTTCAACAGCTGGATATCATCGCCAATGACCGCCCAGGATTATTGGCCAGTATGGCGCTGATTTTTCAGCAACATGGCATTGCATTACATAATGCCAAAATCAACACCTTAGGCAACCGGGTAGAAGATAGTTTTTTAATCTCAAACTGCCATGGGTCTATGCTCGATGAAGCACAGTTAGAGGATCTCAAATCTGCATTGAACACGCTTTGATAGTGGTTGGTCTTAAGACAAGCAAAAAGCCCTTGGCAAGCAATGCCAAGGGCTTTTTGTAGAAGTGCCATCACTTATAGTTGTCGACGCCGTACGGCAATCAAACCCAGCCCAGCCAACAACAATGCAAGATTTTCAAGCTCAGGCACTGGGGTTGTCACCAAATTTAAAATCACTTTTGAACCCGCTGTAAAAGAGACATTCTCCCAATTCAGGCCGACTTGATTATCATTAAAAGTGAAGCTGAGATCTGTAGTTTGGAAAGACTGTGAGTCATAGGTCACACTAGTAATGCGATCTGCGCCCGTAAAGCTCAACAAATTACCACTGTTGATTACAATCCCATTGCTGGTATAGGACGGTGCTGAGTAATCAAAAAAAGTATCTTTAAGAAAGGTATAAGTAATTTGGTTATCTGTCACACTAACGTTAAAAGAACCAAATACCAAGTCTGCGGAGGTACCCGCTGCATTGAATGTGGTGGCTGAGTTGCCAAAAGCATAAGCTCCGCCGTTGTAGTAGTATGTAGAATTTACCGTACTCCCATTGAGTCCGGCATAAGCACCGGAAGAGAATATCAAAGCTGCCATTGCGAGAACTGAAGCGATCTTCATATGCTAACCTCACCAAATAATTAATTGATTTTAAAGCCATTTTATAGAGACCAGCACATAATGGCAATAGCCCATTTGGCCTAGCGAGCAACGCGCCTCCCGATTCAAATCAGTTTCTGATAGCCTAACAGTATAGGCTTAGGGATTTTTTGGCACTTGTCGTTGAAATCACTCAAAATGGTAATGCTTTTTCAACGGCTGTTTGACTTCCCACACACAATCCAGCCCACTGGCAAAGGTGACTAAGTCACCCGCCCCAAAACTCACCGGCTCGCCATCTTTAGGTGTCACGGTCACCTCCCCTTGCAAGATATAAGCAATCTCGCTACTGCTATATTGCCAGGGGAAAATAGAGACTTCTTTTGACCAGGTTGGCCACTGATCCACACCAAGTGCGGCGAGTGTCTCGGCGCTGGGACGCTCGACCTTAATTTGATTCACTGGATGATGACTCATGTGTATTCCTTTCTTGCTTAGGATAACGGAGGCCCATCAACAAAAAACCCTGCCGGATTGACAGGGTTTTCATCATACTACCACTTCAATTAAAAGTGTTTGTAGTGTTTTTTCAATTGCTTGACGACTTCCCACTGGGATTTCAGGCCTTTTGGAAACTCTACATAGTCACCTGCTTTGATGGTAACAGTTTCGCCACCAGCTGGCGTCACTTTGAATTCACCTTCCAACACATAGGCTTTTTCAGTCATGGTGAAGTCGAGTGGGAATTTTGATGGAGGGCAATCCCAAATGTTCCAGCTGGACACGCCCAGCTCGTTCAATTTCTCTTGGGATGGGTTGCTATCGATAATGATTTGAGCCATGACGGTTCCTTCATGTAAATATAAAAAACTGCAAATAGAAATGCCGCAAAACTGCGGCATTTCATGTCTGGCGGAAGAGGTGAGATTCGAACTCACGGAGGGCGTGAACCCTCGACAGTTTTCAAGACTGTTGCATTAAACCGCTCTGCCACTCTTCCCGAAAGCGCGCATTATAGCAAACAATCAGTCATCTGGAAGCGTTATTCCAGGAAAAAGTACATCATTAAAGCCAAATTTTTTCAGATCACGGATACGCATGGGGTAAAGCACACCAAATAAGTGGTCACATTCATGCTGGACCACCCGCGCATGAAAGCCGCTCACTGTGCGGTCAATCACGTTGCCTTGCGGGTCAAAGCCACGGTAATGCAGGTGCTGATAACGCGGCACCAGGCCGCGCATGCCAGGCACAGACAGACACCCTTCCCACCCCTCTTCTTCTGCCTCATCCACAGGTGTGAGTTCGGGGTTGATCAAAATCGTAAAAGGCACGGCTTCGGCGTCTGGATAACGCGGATTGGCACCGACGCCGAACATCACCACCTGCAAACTGACACCAATTTGTGGCGCGGCAATGCCTGCGCCCTGCATATGCGTCATCGTGTCGTGCATATCCTGAATCAAGGCATGCAACTCGGGCGTATCAAACTCGGTGATCTTGTCTGCTACCCGATAAAGTAAAGGCTCGCCCATTCTCAGCACAGGTTTGACTGCCATTTCTGCTCCTCTGACTGCCGTTTAAGCCACAGAACAATCATTATCTGACAGGTATTGCGCAATGACGGCACGGACTTTATCCATGGTTTGCTGCAGCAAAGGCATGACCTGCTCAAACTGGATAGATTGTGTACTATCGCCGCGACCAGCCGCAAAATTGGCTACCGGGCAGATGGCCGCATAAGACACGCCCAATTCACGCGCCAATACCGCTTCCGGCATGCCGGTCATGCCGACAAGGGTGGCACCATCCCGCTCATAGCGGTCTATCTCTGCGGCGGTCTCCAGCCGCGGCCCTTGCACGCAAGCATACACACCACCATCCACCACGCTGCAGCCCACATCGGCAGCGGCTTTGAGACAGCGTTCACGCATGGCTTGTGAATAAGGTTGTGTGAAGTCTACATGCCGCACAGGCAGCTCTATGCCATCGTGATAGGTGTTATTGCGGCCATAAGTGTAATCGAGTATCTGGTTAGGCAAGACGATATCTCCCGGGATCAGATTACGCGTAATGCCGCCCACCGTGGCCACTGCCAGCAAATCACAGACGCCGACCGAATGCAGGGCCCAGACATTGGCCCGGTAATTGATCGCATGTGGCGGAATCGTATGCCCACCACCATGACGGGCTAAAAACACCACCTCTTTGCCATTGATTTCGCCAAAGACTAAGGGCTGCGAAGGTTCCCCATATGGCGTGCGCACGATCAAGCGCTTAGAAATGTTCAAATTATCCAGTGCGGTGAGCCCAGTGCCCCCAATAATGCCTAACATAAGTTCTCTTTATGATTGTTCATCTGCAAGGCGTAAGCGTATCATGGATTTA
The DNA here is from genome assembly GCF_037076555.1 of Methylophilus sp. DW102. Classification (NCBI taxonomy): domain Bacteria; kingdom Pseudomonadati; phylum Pseudomonadota; class Betaproteobacteria; order Nitrosomonadales; family Methylophilaceae; genus Methylophilus; species Methylophilus sp. DW102. Next base: position 1,922,444 of record NZ_AP029023.1, read on the forward strand.
TGGCATACTTAAGCCATGCATGCCTTTTCCAAGCCCGCCCAGCCCCAACCTAGCCTGACACTGGCGCACACGCATTACGAAAACTTTCCGGTTGCATCCTTGCTGTTACCGGCCCATTTACGTCATGCAGTGACGGTCATTTACCAGTTTGCGCGCGAGGCAGACGATATTGCAGACGAAGGCAACGCGAGCGAAATAGAGCGCCTGCAAGCCCTGCAGGCTTATGAAGATGAGTTATTATTGATCCAGGCCTATATACAGCCCTCACAGCCATTGTTTCAATCGTTGCAAGCGGTGATCCGGACTCACACTCTCGATGTTCAACTGTTAATCGACCTCATCGATGCTTTCAAACAGGATGTGGTGAAAACCCGTTATGCTAACTTTGAGGAAGTACTGGATTATTGCCGCCGCTCGGCAAATCCGGTTGGCCGCCTGATGCTGCAACTGTATGGCAGTGACAGCACGCAACATCGGCTGTGGTCCGATCAAATATGCAGCGCGCTGCAACTGATTAACTTTTATCAGGACATTGCGCTAGACCTGCAAAAGCATGGGACCGTCGGACGGATTTACCTGAGTCAGGAGGACATGCTGGCGGCAGGCATCAGTGAGCAGGATTTGCGAGCTCAACGGCTGGACAGACACTGGCAACAGTTCTTTTTGTCACAAGTGGGGCGTGCTGAGGCCATGTTAAAGGCTGGCAAACCGTTAGGTCGCGCCCTACCTGGACGGATCGGTTTTGAGTTGCGCATGATGATTGCCGGTGGCGAACGTATCGTGCATAAATTAAAATCCTGTCGTGGCGATATTTACCATCACCGCCCGACCTTGAAAGCCTATGATTGGCCACTGATTTTGCTGAAAGCCCTGTTTAAACGATGACGCCGCAACAATATTGCCTGCAAAAAACCCGTGAAAGCGGTTCCAGCTTCACGCTGAGTTTTGCTTTTTTACCCAAAGCCAAGCGCGAGGCGATGACGGCGCTGTATGCCTTTTGCCGCGAAGTGGATGATGTGGTGGATGAGTGTACCGACTACCAGATCGCCCAAACCAAGCTTGGCTGGTGGAAACAGGAAGTTGAGCGGCTGTTTCATGCCACGCCGCAACATCCGGTGACGAAAGCCTTAGAGCCCGTCATCAAAACCTATGGTTTGCAAGAAAGCCATTTCATTGAAATCATCGATGGCATGCAAATGGATACGCAATACAATCGCTATGCGGATTTTGAACAGCTGGGCCTGTACTGTTACCGTGTGGCAAGTGTGGTCGGCTTGCTTTCAGCGCAAATTTTTGGCTATAAAAATCCGGCAACCTTGCAATACGCGCATGACTTGGGCATGGCGTTTCAACTGACCAATATCATCCGCGATGTCGGCGAAGATGCGCGGCGCGGACGCATTTATATTCCACTGGATGAGCTGGAGCGTGACAGTGTCACCGAGCAACAACTGCTTAATAGCGAAGCCACGCCGCAAACGCAGGCCTTGCTGCTCAAGCAGATTGCCCGCGCGGAACTGTTTTATGACAAAGCCCTGCAGCAGCTCCCGCCAGAAGATCGGAAAGCCCAATTACCAGGATTGATGATGGCGGCCATTTACCGAACACTGCTGCAGGAAATCAAACAAGATCCCAACCTGGTACTTAACCATAAAATTGCGTTGCCGCCATTTAGAAAGCTCACCTTGGCGCTGGGCGCCTGGTTTAAATCCCGCCGTTCATGAGTGCAGTGTTATCCAGGGCTAATCAGAAAACATCCCAAACCGTTAGCGCCACCGCGAAGCTTCGCAGAGTAGCGGTGATTGGCGCCGGTCTGGCCGGGTTGTCTACGGCGTTGCGCTTAGGTCAGCAAGGCTATCAAGTATGCGTCTTTGAGGCCGCCCCGCAGGCAGGTGGCCGTGCACGTGGGGTATTGCACTCTTCAACCACGCTGGATAACGGCCAACATCTTTGCCTGGGCGCCTATCATGCCACGCTGGCCTTGCTACGCGATGCCGGCCTGGATCACAGGCATGTATTCAAGCGCTTGGCGCTGGCATTGCACATGCACGATGGCCAGCATCGTATTTCGCTGGTCACCCCAGAATGGCTACCCGCCCCGCTGCATCTGCTGTGGGGCTTAATCACCGCGACGGGACTGGACTGGCAAAGTAAATGGCGCGCCATCTGCTGGATGCGGCAGTTACAAAAAACCGCTTTTACGCTTGCGCAGGATATGCCGGTATCCGGCTTACTGGCTCAAGCACAACAAACGCCACTGGCGATCAAGTACTTGTGGGAGCCCTTATGCCTGGCTGCACTGAACACGCCGCTAGCGCTTGCCAGTGCACAGGTATTTTTAAATGTACTCAGGGATAGTTTTCAGCATCGTCGTCAGGACAGTGACTTTCTAGTGGCTAGATCTGATTTGTCCACCGCCCTCATTCAGCCGCTGTTAACGCAGCTACAAACACGGGGGGTTACAGTCAGGCTAGGGACCACTGTCACCGCCATCGAGGCTTTTGAACATGGTTGCAAACTGACACATCAGCAACAAGAAGTGTTTGATGCGGTGGTGCTTGCGGTCGGACCACACCAACTGAAAACCATCGCAGGCGCACCTACGTTGCCCTGGCGCGAGTATCAACCCATTACCACCATTTACCTGCAATTCAGCGAGCAGATGCGCTTGCCGCACCCCATCATGGGCTTATGCGGCGGCTGGGCACAATGGGTGTTTGACCGCGGGCAGTGTTGTGACCAGGCCGGATTGCTCGCCGTAGTCATCAGTGCGCATGCGCCCTTTGAGATGGACAAGGCCGTCCTGGTCACACATTGCCTTAATGAGATTAATGCTGCGCTCGGCAACTACGACATGACATTGCAGCAAACGCCTCTGTGGACAAAAATCATCACAGAAAAACGCGCCACCTTCAGTTGCAGCCCGGCTTTAAAGCGGCCTGGCCCTCAAACCGCACATGCCCGCATCTTTTTAGCCGGAGACTATGTCGCGAGCCCTTATCCGGCCACCATAGAAAGTGCGATCCGTAGCGGCGAGGCCGCTGCGCAAGCAATTGCGCGATTACTGGGCTAGCAGCGCCAAGACAGGCGATTAGCCTTTACACACCACCGCCAGGTGATTATTCGCTGGTCTGTAAATCCCATCACCGCTATCAGGGAAGGTTTCGGTGTAAGACAAACGTTTGTCTAGCTCATACCCCCCGGCACACTGTTCACCCGCCTTGCGCTGGCATTGCTCCCAGGTCGTGTTGAATTCACTGCATGTCAAGGTATAGCCCGTTTTACCATTGTTGCCTGTATATTGCTGCGGGCTGACACTGGCACAAGCCGTCATTAACAGTGGCAAAAGAAAAATGATTTTTTTCATTATTTTTTCTCCTTTAATACATATCGTCATCTTATTGTCATATTTTTGTGAATCTGACTTTATTTCGTCCTACATTTTGTAGGAATAGTTGCATTAAATTTTTATGACAATTACTTTTATATAAATTAAAATTATTGGTGATGCACGCGATCTCTGCTCTGTATCGAACTCGCTACAAATGCCTACAAAATGCGCGGCCTTTGTAACTGACATAACCCAGTGGGTTTTTTATACTGTTTTCAATGTCATTGATTGAAAGGAGTTAAGCATGAAATATGCGACCGTCATGGCCACCGGCTTATTCGTCCACATGTCAATCTTCGCTTCAGATATATTACCGACAGAAGATTACGCAAACCTGACAGGGGAAAAAGTACGCATCCTCAAACAACTGGGCGAACATGCAGAGTGCATCCGTTTGGCTGATAACGAGCAGGCTTTGCGCGATTGCCAGGAGAAACTTAGCCAACACCAACTCACCCAGGATCCACTCGCGCGTGACCCGTCTGTAAAACAAAGAACAGCCAGAAATATAGAAAAATTAAAGACAGATAACCCGAATCAAAACGAGTTTTTTTGACACGGCCATCAAGCCGCTTGAGTGAACCGACTTCCCTGTGGTTGCCTACCCTCTTCTGGGCAACCTCATCCTTAGGCAACGATAGGACTCCCATCTATCGTTGCCATTTTTTTATGCACGCATGACGTCTATGGCCTGTTCCAGCCTATCCACGGCCTCAACCTGCATACCGGCAATGCCGCCTTTGGGCGCATTTGCTTTGGGGATAATGGCATGGGTAAAGCCCAGTTTGGCAGCTTCCTTAAGACGTTCCTGGCCCCGCTGCACGGGCCGCACTTCGCCAGCCAAGCCCACTTCACCAAAGACAATCAGCTTGTTTGGCAACGGTTTGTTTTTCAACGATGAAACAATCGCCAGTAACACTGCCAGATCCACCGCAGGTTCACTGATTTTGACACCACCGACGGCATTGATAAACACATCCTGGTCATAACAGGCCACGCCTGCATGTCGATGCAACACTGCCAGCAACATAGCCAGCCGGTTCTGCTCCAGACCCACACACAAGCGCTTGGGATTGGGCGCATGTGCCGTATCCACCAACGCCTGGATTTCGACCAGCAAAGGCCGTGTACCTTCTTGCGTGACCGTGATACAAGAGCCAGGCACCGGCGATTCATGGTGCGATAAAAACAAGGCGGAAGGATTGCTGACTTCGCGCAGCCCCTTTTCGGTCATGGCAAACACACCGAGTTCATTGACCGCACCAAACCGGTTTTTAAACGCGCGAATCAGCCTGAAACTCGAATTCTGGTCGCCCTCAAAGTACAGCACGCTGTCGACAATGTGCTCCAGCACTCGCGGGCCCGCCAGCGAGCCTTCTTTGGTCACATGGCCGACCAGAATCATGCTGATCCCAAGCTGCTTGGCCACCCGAGTGAGTTGCGCAGAACATTCACGCACTTGCGCCACCGAGCCTGGTGCAGACTGCAAAGCCTCGGAATACACGGTCTGAATCGAGTCTATCACCACCACGTCCGGCTGATGCTGCTGCAATACCTGGCTGATTTTTTCGAGATTGATTTCCGCCAGCACATCGACCTGGCTCGCATCCAGCCCCAGGCGATGTGCCCGCATGGCAATTTGCTGCGCAGACTCCTCACCGCTGATATAAAACGCTTTGAGCGATTGCGAAACCTTGCACACGGTTTGCAGCAACAAGGTCGATTTACCAATGCCAGGATCGCCACCGATGAGGACCACACCGCCCGCCACCAGCCCGCCACCCAGCACCCGATCAAACTCGGTAATGCCGGTCGCCTGACGGGACACATCCTGCGCTTCAACATCAGCCAGTTTTTGTAATTGGGCCGTTGGCGCCAGACTGGCAAACCGGCTTGTCGTTGCCGCTTCCGGCACCGTCTCTACCAGCGTGTTCCAGGCATGGCAGCTCGGGCACTGGCCTTGCCATTTAGGTTCGACCGCCCCGCATTCGGTACAGCTGTATTGCGTTTTTGCTTTAGCCATAGTGCTTAAATGGGACCCTGGCGGTGACCGCACACAATAATTCGTAGCCTATGGTCCCCGCTGCTTGTGCAACCTCATCTACAGGGACTTGCTCACCCCATAATTCCACAATACTGCCAACGGTTGCGTCAGGGATATCGGTGACATCTACCGCCAGCATATCCATAGACACGCGCCCCAGCGTACGGGTCAATTGACCATTAACGGCAATCGGCGTCCCTGTTGGCGCATGCCGGGGATAGCCGTCGGCGTAACCACAAGCGACAATACCGACCTTGGTAGGCCGATCTGCGGTAAACAAGCTGCCATATCCGACACTTTCTCCGGCCTGAATTGACTGCAAGGCAATAATAGCGGACTGCAAGGTCATGACAGGTTTCAGGCCCAGCATGGAAGCATGCTGGTCGGCAATCGGCGAGGCACCATACAACATGATCCCAGGCCGCACCCAATCGGCATGGGTTTGCGGCTGTTGAATCACGGCGGCCGAATTCGCCAGGGAGCGCGCATAAGGCTGATTGGCCATGACCGCCTCCACGGTGTGCATGGCCTGCTCAACGCCATCCGCGAGATCCGCATTGGCAAAATGCGTCATCATGACGATCTCGCGCACATTGGCGCATGCAGCAAGAGCAGCTAACGCCTGCGGATACTCTACTGGCGACAAGCCAAGCCTGTGCATGCCGCTATCCAGCTTGAGAAACACTCGAATGGGGGCACTCAACGCGGCCTGCTGCAACCAGGCAATCTGCTGCACCTGGTGCACGACAATATCCAGCCGGTATCTGTCGACCTCAAGCAATTGCTCGGGCGCAAACACCCCTTCAAGTAATAATATTGGCTGCGTATAACCCGCTTCACGCAACGCGATGGCTTCACTAGGATTGAGCACAGCGAAAGCATCTGTTTCACTGAGCCCTTGTGCCGCATTGAGCAAACCATGGCCATAAGCATTGGCTTTGACAACGGAGATGATCTTCGCAGCTGGTGCGTAACGTTTGACCTGCGCCAGATTGTGTCTAAGCGCAGCCAAAGACAGATGAGCAACAATCGGACGCATTAATACTCGTCCGGCATGTAGGCCGCATTGGCATAGTCGGCAAAGCGCGTATGCGCACCCATAAAGGTCAGGCGCACCCGGCCAATCGGGCCGTTACGCTGTTTGGCAATAATAATCTCGGCCGTGCCTTTTTCGGCACTGTCCGGGTTGTAATACTCATCGCGATATACGAACATGATCAAGTCAGCATCCTGTTCAATCGCGCCGGATTCGCGCAAGTCACTCATCACCGGGCGCTTATCTGGCCGTTGGTCCACGCTACGGTTAAGCTGCGAAATCGCAATCAGCGGCACATTGAGTTCTTTGGCCAATGCCTTCAGCGAACGTGAAATTTCTGAAATCTCGGTTGCACGGTTTTCGCCCTGACGGCCGGCTGGTGAGCTCATCAACTGCAAATAGTCGATCACAATCAGACCTAGTTCGCCTGTTTGCCGATGCAAGCGACGGGCACGCGCCCGCACGTCAAAACTGCTTAAACCGGCCCCTTCATCAATATAAATCGGCGCCTCGTTCAATTTGCCCAGCGCTGTGGTGAGCTTTTCCCAGTCCTCATCTTCAAGGTTACCGTTACGCATCTTGTGCTGGTCGAGGCGGCCAATTGAGCCGATCATACGCGTGGTCAACTGCGTCGCCCCCATCTCCATCGAGAAAATAGCGACCGCTTTATTGGTCTCAAGTGCCACATTCTCAGCAATATTAATTGCAAACGCGGTTTTACCCATGGACGGACGACCGGCAATAATCACCATGTCACCGCCTTGCAGGCCGGAGGTCATGGAGTCAAGATCGGTAAAGCCGGTGGGGATCCCCGTCACATCAGAATGATTTTCGCGTGAGTACAAGTAGTCAATGCGGTCAGCCACTTGTGGTAAAAGCACTTGCATGCCCAAAAAGCCCTGGCTCTTGCGGTTACCACCTTCGGCAATCTGGAAAATCTTGGCTTCGGCTTCATCCAGTAACTGCTGTGCATCGCGACCATTTGGTTGGTAAGCACTTTCGGCAATATCAGTGCCCACTGCGACCAGTTGGCGCATGACAAAGCGCTCATGCACAATTTCGGCATAGCGGCGGATATTGGCAGCAGTGGGCGTATTTTGCGCCAGCGCACCCAGATAAGCCACACCGCCAACCGTGGTCAACTCACCACTGTTTTCAAGCGATTCAGCAACCGTCACAATATCGGCTGGCTGGTTGCGCTCAATCAGCCGTGCGATATGTTCATAAATCAATTTATGGTCATGCTGGTAGAAATCCTGCGGGGCCAGAATATCGGCAATCTTGTCCAGCGCTTCGTTATCCAGCAACAGGCCGCCCAGCACGGACTGCTCAGCTTCAATGGAATGTGGAGGGAGTTTTAAGAATTCGAGTTGTTCATCAGCCATCTGGCGATTATACCGAAAAGCTGACTGGCATTTTTGGGTTTCAGAACAGATGAAAGATTAAAAATACTTTAGCCACAGAGATCGCAGAGGAGACAGAGAAAAACCTCATGTACTTTATTGGTACGTTATCAAATAACGCTTTGTGGCAAAAAAGCAAAAAGGCTACCGAAGTAGCCTTTTCCTGTCATGCATGCAGATGCCTGATTAGGCTTCTGGCGTCACAGTCACAGTGATATCAACCACTACGTCGTGGTGCAATGCCACGCTCACAGCGAAATCACCAATGGTCTTCAGTGGGCCGTTAGGCAGGCGCACTTCAGCTTTTTTCACTTCGTGGCCTTGTGATTGCAAGCCTTCAGCGATGTCCATGTTAGTCACGGAACCGAACAGACGGCCATCCACACCCGCTTTTTGAGCGACTGTCAGTACAAAACCAGCCAGTTTTTCGCCACGCGCTTGCGCTGCGGCCAACAGGTCTGCCTGTTGTTTTTCCAACTCGGCACGCTGAGCAGCAAACACTGCCTTGTTCGCTTCGGTCGCGCGTTTTGCTTTACCTTGTGGGATCAGGAAGTTGCGGCCGTAACCGTCTTTCACTTTAACCACGTCACCCAGGGAACCCAGGTTTGCTACTTTTTCCAATAAGATTACTTGCATGTTGTTCTCCTAAGCCGCCAATTAACCTGGGTGTTTGTCTGTGTAAGGCATCAGCGCCAGGAAACGTGCGCGTTTTACCGCGGTTGTCAATTGACGTTGGTATTTAGCCTTGGTACCAGTCATACGGGCTGGGATGATTTTGAAGTTTTCAGAAACGAAATCTTTCAACAGATCTACGTCTTTGTAGTCAACTTCTTTGATGCCTTCTGCGCTAAAACGGCAGTAACGGCGACGTTTGTACATATCTCTTGCCATGTGAAACTCCTTAAATTCTTTAATACTGTATTCGCTGTAACTCTTGTATGTGCAGTACCACTTGTGTGCTTTTTGCACTGCGCTGTGCCAGAAAACCCTTCACTTTGATCTGATCGCCGCTTTGCAATGGCAGATTGGCTTTTTCACCAATAATCACCGCGGGTAACTGACACTGCACCTTCCGATTCATCCCAGCCTCTAGCTGCTCTGAGTCATGTTGCAATTGCAATCGCAACAAGGGCAAGCCTGCCGGTGTGTATCGCAACGTTTCAACTGCTTGAACCGTCGCTGCAATCACCAGCGTATTCACAACACTTAAGCAGCCGCCTCTGTGGTCGCAGCAGGTGCGTCACCCACGATGGTTTTGGATTTTTCCTCTTTCATCATTGGGCTTGGTGCTGTGACCGCTGTTTTCGTCGCGATAGTCAGGTGACGTAATACAGCATCATTAAATTTGAAGCCATGCTCCAACTCTTCCAGCACTTCTTGGCTGCACTCAATGTTCATCAACACGTAGTGTGCTTTGTGTACTTTTTGGATTGGATAGGCAAGTTGACGACGGCCCCAGTCTTCCAGACGGTGGATGTTGCCGCCATTACCTGTGATTTGTGCGCGGTAACGCTCAATCATCGCAGGCACTTGTTCACTCTGGTCAGGGTGAACAATAAACACGATTTCATAGTGTCGCATGAGATTTCCTTATGGTTAAAGCCACCTTCGGATCAAACTTAAGAATGCCTGATCAAAGTGTGGCAAGGTTGCAAAGCACGCGATTATAAACCCTTTTTGAAGGATTGATCAAGAACCGATTATGTTTTAGGCGGATTCTCTAGAGATTTGTCTTCTTTTGGCAGGTAATAAGGGTCAGCGACGTAGCCAGGCCCTTTCATGATAATGATCACGATCAGGCCTATCATGGCGGCACCGATAAAGAACCAGAAGGTAAACAGCAAGCCCAAAAACATCGAGTTGCGTTCCAGGTCATGAGCCAGCAAATCACCTGACTGCCACCAGTCATAAGCAATGGGGGCAGCAAACACCACGCTCCCCAATAGCCACCATTTAGGCAGTTTCTTGAGCAGCTGCCATTCTTTATAGCTAGGGTAACGCACGCCACCAGGAAGTTTTTTCAGAATACCCATGAATGTCTGGACCTTAAAGCCATCTCATCACACCAGCCTTATTTTACCTTAAGGCCCCAAGTAGTAGGAAAGCGATGTGGCCAAATCGTTCAACCCTTGCGCCATATCAAGTGCGCACTTTGCAAGGATTCCCCCATGCATGGTTAAAGAATTGCCAGCCTATGCCGTAAAACCCTTAAACCATGAAACATCGGGCAATGCTGCCCTGCTCATTACCGTTTGAGGTCATTGCATGCTGGTACAAAAAAAACAAACCCACTGGGAAGGCATTTTGCAAGCCATACAGAAATCATATGCGATTAAACGGCATATTGAATTCTTTCAATGGCTGAAACAAGATATTCATCCGCTGATGCGACATGATGCACTATTGGCAGCGTGGGGCGACTTCAGCACCGGTGAACTGCATTTTGATGTCTCTTCTGCCCTCCCGGAAATGTCCACCCAACGCTTGCTGGAAGACTCTGCCATTGTGAACTACCTGATGTGCAACCTGTACAAACGCTGGGTAGAAAACGATGAAAAATGGTTTGTGATTAACCGTTTTGATGCCACGGGCATTCATGCACAGTCACCCAACCCGTTCACGCAGCAGTTGATAAAAATGCATTCGCTCATGGTATACGGCGTACGCGATACCCGTGGCAAGTCAGACTGTATTTATGTGTTTTTTGACCGCACCAAAGAGTTTCATGTGCCAGACCAGATGCTGGGCATGATCATGCCGCACCTGGATGCGGCGATCCGCCGTATTGGACACCTGAAACCGGTGATTAAAGACGAGGACCTGCTGGACAGCATGGCGCAAGGCGGGTTATCAGACCGCGAGCAGGAGATTCTGCATTGGGTGCGCAGTGGCAAAACCAATCTGGAGATAGGCATGATTCTGAATATCAGTGCCAATACGGTCAAAAACCATCTCAAACGCATTTTCCAGAAACTGGATGTTTCTTGCCGGGCACAGGCGGTAGCCAAAACCGGGCTGAGTAATGGTGCTCGCAGGCCAAGCTAGCCTAACCGCGTCCAGTAAAGCGCTGAATCTCGCGCATTTGACGCTTGGTCGGACGCCCCATGCCACGGTCGCGCTCGGCAAAATGCTCCGCCCCGCTCTCTTTCATCTGCTGGCGTATTCGTTGGCTTTCTTCAGTCTCGCGGTATAGCAAGGCGGCTTCGGGCGCGCCGCGTCGTACATTGCTGAGCGCCAGCACTTCCACTTCTATCTGCATATCCTTGTTTTTAATACTCACGCGCATGCCGGGCTTCATTTCGCGTGCATTTTTGGCGCGGTCGCCATCAATGCGCACCTTGCCGGCGTCGACGGCGTCGGCCGCCAGACTGCGTGTTTTAAAAAAACGGGCGGCCCATAGCCATTTGTCTAGACGGCAACCGTCGTCTTTTTCTGGCGGCGCTTCTTGCTTGCGGTGATGCGTGCGTGGCATAAATCAGAAATGTTGATGGTCTTGTTGTTGCTGGATATAGGCCATACGCGCCTGATTACGTTCCAGTGTTTGCCGGTAGCTGGCGAGTGCAGCTTGCGCACGTGCCATGAGCGATTCGCCCTGATAGGTCCCGTCCGCCTCTTGCACGCCTGCTTCGCAGTCGGTCAAATGCGCAATGCCTTCCAGCACATGGTCAATCGCAATAATTTTGAACATGCCATTATTCACGGCCGTGACGACGGTCTCATCCAGCAGCAGGTGACGCTGGTTACGTTTGGGGATAATGACGCCCTGCTCGCCGTTTAAGCCCAATGCCTGGCAGACGCGGAAATAGCCCTCGATTTTTTCATTGACGCCACCAATCGGCATCACTTCGCCAAACTGGTTGAGAGCGCCGGTGACAGCCATGCCTTGCTTGATCGGCAAGCCGGTCAGCGCAGATAACAGCGCAAACAATTCGGCACAGGAGGCAGAGTCGCCTTCTACGCCATTATACTCTTGCTCAAACACCAGCGAAGCGTTCAGGCTTAACGGCGCCAGCGCCCAAAAGCTCGCACTGAGCCAGTTTTGCAGAATATAAATGCCTTTGTCGTGCGTGGGGCCACTCATATTCACTTCGCGGTCAATATTGATCACGCCACTGCGGCCTGGATAACAACGGGCGGTAATCCGGATAGGCGAACCGAAACTGGCATCGCCCAACTCGATATGCGTGAGGCCATTGACCTGCCCGACCACACTGCCATGCACCTGTATCAATAACTCATTATCAATAATCGAGTCACGAATCTGTGTTTCAAAAAACTGCTGACGCAACAAGCGCGCAGACAGGGCCTGCTTGACATGCGCATCGGTCACCAGACGTGCTTCAGCAGCCACCGCAGCACTCTCATGCATGAGCTGATCCAGATGCACAAAGCGCGTACTGATACGGCCTTGGTCCTCTTCCAGCCTGTGCATGAACTGCAACAGCACATTCACCGCCGCGCTCGTAAAATGCGGCATCACCTGTTGCTGGCATTTACGCGCAATATAGCCGGCCACCCAGGCATAATTGTCTAGTGTGGCGGCAACGCGGTCCTCAAATTCGACTTTTACCGGAAAGAAGTCAAAGAAATCGGGCTGTGCTTCAAGACAGTCGTAATAATCTTCGCGGCTGGCAATCATGACAATTTTGACATGGACCGGCAAGGCGCCATGACGATTGCCACCAGCCCCTTGCTGCGCATGGTTTGCCCAGTCTTCAATCTGCACCTCGCGGTTACGCATGAGACGGTAAAGCTTTTCGAGCAAGGCGCTGCCGTTGCCTTCGTCTTGCATCAGATCACGTAAATGCAGCAGCAACATGCCTCCATCGGCCTGGTGCACACTGCCGGCGCGCAAGCGTAAAAACTCCGGCCATTGCGCCGACTCTCCTGCCGCGGTTTCCAGCATGCCAAACAAGGCGGCAAAGCCGGGGTCTTTGTCCTCAACCACAGGCTGCTTGATGCCGGAGGTGAGGTTAGCGCGCTGATCGACCAGCAGATTTACCCGAAAACGCGATAAGAAGCCGTCATTGACCAAGCCGTCAGTGCCGCTGTCGCCCTCACTGCCGACTTGCTGCCAGGCTTGCAAATACCCCAGCACCTCGGGTTTAATCAGATTAAAAAATGGCGATAACTTGGCGCTGCTTAATTGCGAGCGCAAACCATCCACGCGCTCCTCAAGCCAGGTTTCGGCCTGCGAAAAATTGACCTGGCCATTGGCATCCACCCATTGCTGCATCTCTGCCACCAGCGACTTGATAAACGACTCCATCACAGTCCGCAACTGGGCGCCCAGCCCGGCCGGCAGCTTGATGTAGTTGGCGCAGGATTGCTGGCTAAAATCATACAGCGCCACCAGGTCGGTCAGCGTGGTATCAATCCCGGTCATGGCAGAGGCTTTCATCGCCGCCAGCGTGAGTCCGGCTCGACCAGAACCAGGCGTGCCCAGCACCAGCACATTACAGCCATCCTGTTGCAGCGACAGGCCCATCATCAGTGTTTTCTGTGCTTCTGGCTGTAGTTTCCAGCCGTAGTCGGTCAGGCTAAGCTCACTCGCATCCAGCAGGTCGGCGGTGGACTCAAATGACATGGGTGACAGTTTGTAGGAAACGGTCATTTCTTCAGGACTGAGGACTTGCATCATTTAGGGCTGTTTCCATTGTTGTTTTGCTTGTTCATCAGAGGCACGGGCTTCTACCCAGTGCTCGCCAAACGCGCCGATTTCTTTTTTCCAGAACGGCGCATCGGTTTTTAAATAGTCCATCATAAAGGCACAGGCTTCAAAGGCTGCCTGGCGGTGCAAGCTGGTAGCGGCCACCAGCACAATCTGCGCCTGAGCAGCCAATAGGCCAACACGGTGGATGATACGCACCCCAAGCAATGGCCAGCGACTGGCCGCCTGTTGCGCAATACCCTGCAAGGCCTTTTCTGTCATGCCAGGATAATGTTCGATTAACATCTGGCTTAGCTGACCTTCACTGGCGTGCTCTCTTACCCAGCCGACAAAATTCACCAGCGCACCGGCTTCTGGCGAGGCTAGGCGCAAGCGCTGCAACTCGCTGGCCAGGTCAAAATCCTCAGACTGAACAGAAATATCCAGAAATGGTGGCTTGCTCAAATCAGCCTCCGGTCACAGGTGGAAAAAACGCCACCTCATCGCCTTCTTCAAAGGTTGCCATATCGTCGACCAGTTCATGATTGATGGCCGCTCGCACTACCCCGCTGCCGTTAAACAGTTTTTGCCAGGTCTCGCCGCGGCCAGACAACCAGGACTTGAGTGCGACGATGGTTTCTATCTCATCCGGCAGCTCAACGTCTTCAGAGGAGTAATTCACCACCTCTTTGATGCGTGCAAAATATAAAATGGTGATCTTCATGTAGGGGTGCTCTTTCCAACCTCGTCTAATTCATCCAGCAACTCCAGCGTTTCCAGACCAGCCTCTGCCAGCTCGACTTTTTCAATCTGGGCGAAGCGTCTGGAAATCTTCTGACTGCTGATATGCACGTCTTGCGCATTTTCATGCGCCTGCCGGATATTATCAGCCAGTTTTTTCATGCGGGTATCAAAGCGGTCAAAATCTTTACTTAATTTGCCCAGCTCGTCTTTGATGATATGCACCTGTTTGCGCATTTCCACATCTTTGAGCACTGCGCGTGCCGTATTGAGCACCGCCATCAGGGTGGTCGGCGACACCAGCCACACGCGTTTCTGCATCGCGTAATCGACCACATCCCTATGATAGGCATGAATCTCGGCAAACACCGCTTCAGCCGGGATAAACATGACCGCGCCATCGGAGGTCTCGTTGGCGATGATATATTTGCTGCTGATATCATCAATGTGTTTTCTGATGTCGGCCTTGAATAGCTTGGCGGCTTGCGCCTGCACCAGATCGCCCTGGCTGCTATCTATCATGCGATGGTAGTTTTCCAGCGGAAACTTACTGTCAACGGCCACTGTGCCAGTTGGCTCGGGCAAAAATAAAGCACAGTCCACGCGTGCGCCGTTACTCAGCGTATGTTGCATGGCAAAACTGCTATTGGGCAACACATTGCGGATCAGCCCTTCCAGTTGCACTTCCCCATAAGCACCGCGGCTACGCTTATCCCCCAACAGTTCCTGCAAACTGACCACATTCACACTGAGACCATCAATTTTCTTTTGGGCCTCATCAATGGTGGCAAGTCGCTCCATCACACTCACAAAGGTCTCGTTGGTTTTCTTGAAGCCTTCTTCCAGGCGAATAGACACCTTGCCACTCATCTCCTCCAGGCGGCCATCGACAACTTTGGTCAGTGCTTCAATGCTTTGCGTCAGGCTTTGAGTCGTTGTTTGCAAGGCGGTTTTAAGCAAGTTTTGCTGGGCAATGCCCTGCTCCGACAAGCCATTACGCAAGCTCAGGCTGAGTTGTTCAGTGCTCTGGCTCAAGTGGTCGCGCTGGGCAACCTGTAACGCCTGCATCGCTTCACGCGTCGCGGTCAGCTCTTGCGACAATTGCGCCCGCAAACGGTCTTGCTGGTCGGTATTAAGGCTTTGCAAGCGATCAGCCAGATGATTGAGTGACTGGTGCATCTCCTGCATCATCATGCGGTGCTTTTCTTCAAGCTGCTGCGCCAGTAACTGTGCCAGCGCCTGCTGCGCAGCCTGTTGTTGCCTGCGAGATTGCCACACCAGCATGGCAATAATCACCACCAATAAAAGAAGCTGAATAATTTGAAACGTCATGCAGGCATTATAGCCGATGACTGGGAGGGTCACACTGCCCGGCTGCAAATTCGGCCGCCGGGTGGCAGGCCCATCGCATGCGCCATGCGATCAGAGCAATCAACACGTATTCTTTGCGATGCCTGGGCATGCAGTCCAGACATCGCCAGCGATCAGGCCGATGCGACTAATGATGATGCGACTGCAAGCCAGGCGCATCGTGCGCTTTGGCCAGCCATTGCATTTCGGAAGGGTTGTGTTCCATATCGCCCAAATCGGCATAATCCACATGCTGGTACTGACTCAACGCAGTCAAAGAGGTTTTAGGCGCGACTTCGACAGGCTGACCAGACTTGGCTGCCGGTTGCAGCGCCTGCAACTGTATGCTGACCGTGTGTTGTGGATAGGTATATTCGACCTTATAGGGCAATTTTAAGGCCGGAATCCACCAGACCTGACTACGAATACCATTGCCCAAGGTGCCACGATACTTCTCAATAGCATAGCCATACTGTTCGCTGGCTTCTTCTGCTACTTTTTGCAGGCTGGCCAACTCGCTATCGGTGACCAATTGCGTCTTCAGTTGCCATGCGGCATCATCCATTTTGATCGCCAGTAGTTTTAAATCCACATCGCTGTAATCAATGGTGCGCTGCTCGTCATGCATCAGGTAAATATAGCTGAATTGCCCACCCGGTTTTTTCTGCCACAAGCTGCTGTGGTGTGCTGGCTCGCCATTTTGATACAACTGACGAATTTCCACCTCATCCTGGTCACGCATCAGCCACCATTGTAAGTGCTTGGCGGCATCGGCCTGGCATGGCAAGGCGCACTGCACGGTGTCATAGCGTGCAGTGACGATTTCTTCAGCCTGCGCGCCAGCGCTTGCCATCGCCATCACCAGCGCAAAACGGCCAGCGGTTTGTTTCAATCTCATGATAATTCCATTTCTTACTAAAGGCAGAGGGCAGCTTGCGCTGCCCCACTGTTAAAACAATTGATATTCAGGTCTATTCTAAAGACAGTCGATTAAAAACCGAACGCATCTTTCATGACTTGATAAATGTAGCTTTGCTCTTGTACCCCATGGACCAGATAGGCTTTAGGGCCAACAGCATAAATCGCAACTTCTTCACCAGCATGCGTTTCAGAGCTCAGTGGCACCAGTGCCTCCTGGTGGAAATCTGGGTCCTCAGTATCCACGCCTGACATGTCGACCACGCGGCCTGCAGCAATCGCCTCATTGTAAACCGCATCACCTGGTGAGTTAGTGTGATAGCCTGGGCCGTTGGCAAAGCTCACGGTGGTGTAAGGCTTGCCATCAGCCGCCAGGGTTGGCGTGGTTTTACCTGGCTCAACCACTTTACCCAAAATCGGGTTACCACGTTTTGGATAGCCGCCTATGGTCAGGGTGTGGCTATGGTCAGCTGTGACAATAATCAAGGTGTCGTTCAGATTCACTTTGGAAGCCGCTTCACGCACCGCATCTGACAGCGCCACCGCATCTTTAAAGGTACGGTAAGCATTGCCTGCATGAGAAGCATGGTCAATCCGGCCACCTTCCACCATCAGGAAGAAGCCATTCTGGTTTTTCTTCAAAATGTCGATGGCCTTGCCAGTCATCTCTGCCAAAGAAGGCTCACCAGCGATATCGTTAGGACGGTCTTGCTCGTATTCCATGTGGGAGGGGTTGAACAAGCCCAAGACTTTATTGGTCGTGGCTGGATTCAAGGCATTGAATGCCGATTGATTTTCGATATAGATGCCACCAAACTTGTTCACATATTCTTGCGTCAGGTTACGGCCATCGGTACGGCGGCCTTTGGCGCCTTCGATATCTTTAATACTGTTAGGCAAAAAGTAGCTACGGCCACCGCCAAATACGACATCAACGCCATCGCCAAGCTTGCCATTGCCAAAGTTATCAATCAGTTGTGCGGCAATATCCTTGACGCCATTGCTAGCCGCCGCCGCTGACAGGTTAGCATTGGCTTCCCAGTCACGGTTGGAAATATGTGCATAGGTGGCTGCCGGGGTGGCATGCGTGATACGGGCAGTCGACACCACACCAGTGGCTTTGCCAGCTTGCTCGGCCTGTTCCAGCAGGGTGGTTACTTTATTCGCATTGATCACGGCAGGGTTAGCCTCGTTGCGCGGAACAGACTGGTTCAATGAAATGATGCCGTCATTGGTTTTCACGCCAGAAATAATGGCGGTCATGGTCGGTGCAGAGTCAGAGGTCTGCTGGTTGGTCGAATAAGTTTTGGACAGGGCCACATAAGGGAACTCTTCAAAAGACAGTTTGTTGCGCTCACCATCCTTGCCTTTGAGCTGACCTTCAAAAATACGCGCGCCAGTGACCGTCGAAATCCCCATACCGTCGCCGACAAACAAAATCACGTTTTTGGCTTTGCGTGCATTCGGTACCAGTTTTTTACTGTCGCTCAGGCTGGCTGCGCCATCGTTGAGCCAGAACTGGGCGTTTTCCTCAGCCATCAAAGGTTGTGTCAGGGAGACTTGTGTACCCAGCAGCATGGCCAACAGAGCAGTACGTTTTAAGTTAAACAGTTGCATGATTGTTTCCTCAAAGATATTCGTTATAAGTTATTGTGCGCGTCTACGCATGATGGCGGCAATCAAACCAAGCCCCACCAGCATCAAGGCATTGTTATCCGCTTCTGGGACTGCAGAAGCCGTTTGCAAGCTAATATTGTCTACGCCCAGTTGAAGAGAACCCTGGTTGGCGACACTGGCGAAGCGCAACATGAATTGGCCTCCGCCAGACAGGATGGAGGTCAGGTCAAACTGGTAGCTCAGGTAGTTGTTGGCAGCCAGCGTGCCATTGGCACCGCCCAGATACAGGCTCTGCAGGACATCGCCCTGGCTGGTAGAAAAAGGATCACTGCCCGCCTTTAAGATATCCACACGGACATGCTGGTTTGGATGATCGGTTGCGTCAACGGTGTAATCAAGGCCACCTGCATCGACAGCACTGCTGGCTGACTGATTGTTGACAAACATTTGGAAGGTCAAGGTCGCCTGGCTGACCGCCGACGTCGTAAAATTTTGATACAAGATGTTGCTGGCCAGGCCGTTATTATCAAGCAAACCGTAATGTGTGCCCTGATAAGCGCCAACGGTGGTGTTTCCGGTGACTTCAGTCGTGGTGCCCTGCTGTGCCAGTACGCTACCAAGGAGGCCAGCTTCAGCCACTTGCCAGTCGACGATGTCATAGGCGTCTACGCCCTGCACCTCGAAGCCACCATTTTGGATTAATTCAGCGGCGTGTGCTTGAGAGAGCAAAGTCGCTCCCATCACCCCCGCCATGAGCCAAGGTTTCAATGTCATCATTCATCCTCTCACAGATGGTTATATTATGTTTTTGTACACATTTAAGTGTTTGTCATGTCACAAGTCATTTGCTTGTGTTAGCTCATGCATTCTTGAAAACATCTGTGTCAGACAGGTTACGGAAACATGAAATTTATGTGACATGCCTGACTAGTTTTGAGCTGTTCAACACCCCATAAAACATTAAAAAATGTAAGTCAGTGTTGGGTTCACGCAACCTTCATAAAACCATCACGCCCACTAGTCATGATGAGCTACGTTTCAGGCGCAGGACCACTGAATGCCTGTTACACAGCCAGGTTACGATTTCCGGGCTCAAGAATTGTTCTTGTGCTCTTGATATGGGGATGATTTATGAATTTTTTTCGTTTGTTACCAATTTCTGCTGCAGTATGGATGGCCTTAAGCGGATCAGCTTTCGCCGCGGCCAGCGCCTCTGGTGTTGTGATCGGCTTGCATGGCGCCAAGCTTGCCAATACCTTGGTTTGCATTGACGCCAACCTGAATGCCCGCTGTGACAGCGGTGAAGTCAGCACACAGACCAATGCCAACGGCGAGTTTAATCTGGCAGGCCATGGTGCTCTGGTGGCGCAAGCAGGAAAGTCAGTGTACCGCGCAGCTGCCGAAAACACGACCGTTGTCAGCGCGTTGAGCACCGAAATCCTGGCGCTCATGGAAGGCAGCAATCTTGATTATATGACCGCACGCGATCGTCTGGCCGCCAGACTACACGTCAGCGGATCACAGCTCGAAGCTGACTTCACACAAACGAGCACTGGCGCCGACCTTGACAGCCTGATGACCGAAAACGATGAGCTGCAAAATCGCCTTGCCGAAGCGGTGCGCGAAGCTGGCAGCAAAGGCAATCTGAATAAAGCGCTGAGCAACCGTCTAAATCTGGACAAAATCGAGCATTTTGTCGTGATCTACCTCGAAAACCGCAGTTTTGACAACCTTTTTGGCAAATATCCAGGTGCCAACGGCCTGAATACACCACAGGCTAAAGCGATCAAACAGGTAGACCGCGACTACACCACCACCCTGACCACCTTACCACCGGCGTGGGGTGGCATGCTGGCCAATGGCCAGAAAAACACCGCTGGCCAGGCCATCACCCAGGCACAAACCACCGGGGTGTGGCCCAATGCGCCCTTCCAGGTCGATGCCACGAGTGACCAGTTTGGCTATGGCCTGGTGACTGGTAACAACATCACCCGCGATCTGTATCACCGCTTTTTTGAGAACGCCATGCAAATCAATGGCGGCCAGAATAATCTTTATGCGGCCTTTAGTGATGCCGGTGGTTTATCCATGGGTTATTTTGATGGTAGCAAAATGCAACTTTGGGGGCTGGCGAAAAAGTACACCCTGGCAGATAACTTTTACCAGGCCGCATACGGCGGTTCATTCTTGAACCACCAGTATCTGGTCTGCGCTTGCGCACCGGCAATTTCCGCTGATACCGTCGCCAATAACAAAGCTTCTCTCAACGTCTTGACTACCCCAGTCAACGGCGTGCCACAATTGGCCCGCAACAGCTCCATGAGCGCCTCTGCGATTGGCACCAACGCGACAAACACCTCATTCAAGAGCGGCAATATTGCCCCATTGGACTACTTTGGTGCGGGTGACGGCTATCGCGCCGTGAACACCATGCAGCCACCGTTCCAACCCAGTGGCAATGCGCCGGTGACCAGTGCCTCAGGTAACCAGTTGCTGTACGCCAACCCATCAGCTTCGACCACCTTGCCAGCACAAACCATCACCACCATTGCAGACCTGCTGGATAGCAAGCAAATCAGCTGGAAATGGTACTCAGGCGGCTGGAGCGACGCGGTCAATGATCGCAGCAATGTCTACAAGTCAAACAGCTTTGGCGTGGCAGATGCGACCCATGGCGACTTTCAGGCCCATCACCAGCCATTTAACTACTATGCAAATTTTGACCCAGTGGCCCATGGCACCTACCGTAACAGCCACCTGCAAGACCGTGCAGATTTGTTGAATGACATTACACAAGGCACCTTGCCAGCCGTGTCGTTCTATAAACCGATTGGCAACCTGAACCAGCACCCAGGCTATACCAACGTCACCAATGCGGATGATGAAGTGATGACCATCATCAGCCAGTTGCAAAACAGCCCGCAATGGAACAACACTCTGGTATTGATTACCTATGATGAATTTGGCGGCCAGTTTGACCATGCCGTGCCTCCTAAAGGCGATTTGATCGGGCCAGGCACACGCATTCCGGCCTTGATCATTTCACCTTTTGCCAAAAAAGGCACCGTCGATCATACCCAGTATGACACCGGTTCTGCCTTGCGTTTTATCACACACCGCTACTCACTGCCGCAATTGGACGGCCTGAAAAAGCGTGATGAAACCTTGCAAAGCAATGGTGCCAACATCATGGGCGACCTGACCAACGCCCTGGCATTCTAATCATTACAACATACGGCGCAGTTGGGTATCCCCAATTGCGCTGACTGAATCTTAACTTCTGGAGAAGAATCATGATCAAATCTTTGGGCTTTGCCACCCTGCTGGCCTTCACCTTCGCATCCAACAGCAGTGTTGCGGCCACCCCTACCATCGTGTTTTCAAGTGCTGACTATGTGAGCGAATCTGCCGCTTTCGGTAGTTACATCATCGATAACACGGATTATCTGGGTGTACGCCTTACCTTGAGCAGCAGCATGGATATTTCCTACATTGGCGGTAACTTCAGCCAATTCTCCGATGGCAATATCTTTGGGGCGATCGTCAAAGCCGGTGACTGGAATAGTAGCACCCTTGCTGCCAACAGCCTGGCACATACCGTCTTTGCAGCGACCGGTGGCGATCAACTCGCTTCACTGGGCAGCACCGTTCATCTGGCCGCAGGCAGCTATGACATCATCTTTGGTTCCGGTCAATTTGGCGCGACCGGCTACAGCGCTCTGGTTGACACGCAAGATGCTGCCAGCACCAGCAATATGTTCCAAAGTACCGACGCAGGCGTGACCATCAGCGCGCTGTCCGGCACGGCTGTACGCGTAACCGCCGCCGCAGTGCCAGAAGCCAGCAACACTGCGATGATGCTGGCCGGCCTGGGCTTGACTGGCCTGATGCTGCGCAGACGCCAGTCCAAATAATCACATTTTGTGCCCAACAAAGCGGATGAGCAGCCTGTTTATCCGCTTTTTTACTCACCTCATTCACAACCATGCTCAACTTGAAAACATTATTGCTGACCGTGCTTTGCTTCTCTTCTTTGCAATTGTCAGCTCAGGAAGATGAAGCCTTAGTCCCGCCGCTGGTACAAGAACCCCAGGCGGCCAGTACGCTGTCACCCGCCTCACGCACCCAGGCATTGACGGCGCTGGGCAAACGTCTGTTTCATGATCCGCAACTATCGGCTTCGGGCAAATTATCCTGCGCCAGCTGCCATCAGGCCCAGCACGCGTTTACGCCAGGCAACCCGCAGCCGGTTCAAAAGGGCGGTGACCATATACAGTTAATGGGGACGCGGGCAGTGCCTACCCTGATGTACTTGCAATCGACCCCGCCTTTCACAGAACACTACACGGAAGATGAAGGCTTACAGCCTGGCCTGGATAATGGTCCGGCAGGCGGTTTTACCTGGGATGGCCGCGTCAATACACTGGCCGAGCAAGCAAAAATCCCTTTGTTTTCGAGCAATGAAATGGCCTCGACACCGAGCCTGCTGACCAAAAGAATACGCAAGGCTTATCCCCAGGCGTTCAGCCAGTTGTTTGGCACGGCCAGCTTGCAATCCGACGCCGCCATCACGGATGCGGTTTTATTGGCACTGCAAACCTACCAGCAAGACGCGACAGAATTTGCGCCCTATTCCAGCAAGTTTGATCACGTCATGCAAGGCCAGGCCCGCTTTACCCCATTGGAAGAAAAAGGCCTACGCTTATTTATGGATCCCAACAAAGGCAACTGTACCAGTTGTCACCAGGCAGCAGTCGTCCATGGTGCCCTGCCGCAATTTACCGATCATGGCTATGCTGCGCTGGGTCTGCCACGCAATCCACACATCGCGCAAAATCATGACCGGCACTATTACGACCTCGGCTTGTGCGGCCCGGCCAGACAGGATTTGAATGCAGAGTACTGTGGCTTGTTTAAGGTGCCGACGCTGCGCAATGTGGCGCGCAAAAAAAGCTTTTTCCATAATGGCGTGGTACACACCCTCAGAGATGCCGTGCGCTTTTATGCCGAACGCGATACCGCGCCAGAAAAATGGTATCCGCATGACCGTACCGGCAAGCGCCTCAAATTCAATGACCTGCCAGAAAAGTATCAAGACAATATCGAGATGAAAGCCCCATTTGGCCAGCAGCCTGGTGACCCCGCTCCGCTGGATGCAAAGGAGATCGACGCGATTGTGGCCTTTTTAAAAACGCTCAACGATGAAGCGCGCACTGGCAGCCGCCTGGCCAGAGCACCATAATCGCAGCGCGCTATCCCCAAAAAGAAAAAGCCCCGACGGGTCGGGGCCAAAGAGACTTTAAACTTGAAAAACACGCCACAATTACACAAAAGCATCCAAAATGCTGACAATGAGCAGGATGAGCAATCCAAACCATAATACTTTTAGATTAAACCCTGTCATTTCTTGTGTCCTTGCGATGTGTGTAGAATACTTGCCTGACTAAGCCGCCACAATGGCCCGTTCGGGTCATCTGTTTCAACCTCCGACCACGCCAGGCCAGACTGGCAAATGTGAGCATGACCGCCATGGCTGATTAATGTTTTTACCGAATATCCAGACATTGCAGTCCTTAAACCCACTCCCGTGCCCGACACTCGCTTTTAAGGTAGGCATAGTAAACCGGCGCAGCGACGATGCCCGGCAGCCCAAAGGTGGCCTCCATCAGTAACATGGCGACCAGCAACTCCCAGGCGTGCGCGCGGATTTGCCCGCCAACAATACGCGCGTTTAAAAAGTATTCCAGCTTGTGAATGACGATGAGAAAAGCCAGCGAGCCCATGGCGATCACAAAGGAATGACTGGTACTGACTATGACAATCACGGTATTGGACATCAGGTTGCCCACCACAGGCAGCAAGCCAACCAAAAAGGTAATCGCAATCATGGTCTTGGTGAATGGCAGATGTACACCGCACAACGGCAAAATCACGATCAGGTAAATCGCGGTCAGGCTGGCGTTGACCGCGGAAATTTTCACCTGCGCAAACACGATATTTTTAAACGCCAGCGCAAACAGCGTGATGCGATTGAGCAGGCTTTGCGCAAGCGGTTTATGGTTACCGTGTGTTTGCACATCATGCAAGGCGACCATGGCACCGATCACCATGCCGATCAGAATATGCGCCAGATGATGCCCGGCCTCCTTGCCCAGCAATTGCCAATCTGCCGAATGTGAACGTAACCACTCAATCACGGTTTGCTGCAAGGTAATCGCATCATCCGGCAAACGCTCGTTGAGCCAGGGCGGCAACACTTTGCGCGAGTCTTCAATGATTTTAGCCAGTTGATCAAACAACATGGCCAGGCCACCGCTGTCACTGCGGATCAGCGTTACAATCCCCATGCCCAAGGCAACCAGCAGGCCGATCACCAGCGTGGCAATCAGCATGACTGCCAGCCATTTGGCATATTTACCCGGCAATTTGCGTGCAATCAGCGGCGAAATGACATGTATCAGCTCAAACACCAGCATGCCGACCAGTAACGCGGGCAATAATTGCACCTGCAATACCAGCCACATTAACCCTAGCATGAGCAAACAGGTGGCAGTATCCAGTCGTTGGGTTTGGTTCACGTCGAACTCCGGTTCCTCAGTTGTTCAGTCTATTGCGCGACTAAAACTTGGCGCGTATTTGCTGGGCGGCATCCATGGGCAGCTTGAGCAGAAAATGCACAGCCTCATCAAACTGCTTGTCCAGAATTTCGCCCTGGCACTTTTGTACTTCGCGGGTCAGTTCATCTACCCGTTTATAACTGGTTGAGATCTTCAGTTGCACCATCTCGACGAAAGGCATGCTTCCGGCTTGATCCATGGCCTGTTTGGCCGTGCCACCATACGCGCGCACTAAGCCGCCAGTGCCTAAATTGATGCCACCATAATAGCGCACCACCGCCACACAGCAATTGACATAATTCTGCCCATCCAGCATTTGCATGATGGGTTTACCGGCCGTGCCTGCCGGCTCACCGGCATCTGAAAAACGCGCGACCATGCCCTCAGGAGTTTTCATGCGAAATGCATACGCCAAGTGGCCGGCAGTTTGATGTTCGCTGGCAAACTGCCGTAAAAACAGGGCCAGTTCGCGCTCGTTTTCACAGCGCTTGGCCCGTGCGATAAAGCGGGATTTATTAATGGTTTGATCGGCTTGACCGAGTTGGCTAAACGTTTGCATGACACAGACTTCAGAATAACCCCTGTATTCTACCATCTGCATCGACGCTAATCCGGCTGCTGGCGGGCTGTTTGGGCAAGCCGGGCATGGTCATCACGTCTCCACAGATAGCGACGACAAAGCCTGCACCACGCGACAAACGCAGCTCTCGCACATGCAATACATGATCCGCGGGCACATTGCGCAACTTGGGGTCACACGAGAACGAATACTGCGTTTTGGCGACACACACCGGCAGGCCCTGGCTGACTTCTGCCAGACGGGCAAGTTGCTGTTGTGCCAGCACACTAAAGGTCACCCCGCTGGCGCCATAGAGTTTTTGCGCAATAGTGTCTAGCTTTTCAGTCAGGGACAAATCGTCTGCATACAATAACGAAGGCGTCGATGCTTGTTGGGCCTGGTCAGCCACCGCGTGCGCCAGCGCAATCGCCCCGGCGCCGCCCTGTGCCCAGTGATGGCAGACATGCAGACTGGCGCCCAAGGCTTGCACGGCTGCCTGTACTAACGCGATTTCGGCCTCGGTATCCGCGGTAAAATGATTCAGCGCCACCACCACCGGCAAATTGAAATGCTGGCGTAAATTCGTCACATGCTTGCGAAGGTTGGCCACGCCTACCTGTAGAGCGGCAAGGTTTTCGCGGTTCAAGTCCGCCACATCCACCCCCCCGTGATATTTCAAGGCGCGCACCGTGGCAACGATCACCGCCACATCCGGCCGCAGGCCAGACTGGCGGCATTTGATATCCATGAATTTTTCTGCACCGAGGTCGGCACCGAAGCCAGCTTCAGTCACCACATAATCCGCCAGACGCAAGGCGGTTTGTGTCGCTACCAGAGAGTTGCAGCCATGAGCAATATTGGCAAACGGCCCCCCATGTACCAGCGCCGGCGACCCTTCCAGGGTCTGTACCAGATTGGGTTGAAAAGCATCTTTAAGCAAGGCGGCCATGGCGCCTTCAGCCTGCAAGTCACTCGCCAGAATCGGGCTGCCTGCTGTACTCAAGCCGACCTGAATCCTTCCCAGTCTAGACGTCAAATCGGCCAGATCGGTCGCCAGGCAAAAAATGGCCATCACCTCACTGGCGACGGTGATATCAAAGCCGGTATGGGTATTATTTTCCAGCGTGAGCCGTCTTAAGGCGCGATCATTCATATCTATACAGCGGCGCCAGCTGACGGTGTCAAACTGCAGCGCATTGCCCTGATATATATGGTTATCTACAAGGGCAGCCAGCAAATTATTGGCGGCACTGATGGCATGAAAATCACCGGTAAAATGCAGGTTGATATTTTCCATCGGCACCACCTGCGCATAGCCGCCGCCGGTCGCCCCGCCTTTCATCCCAAACACCGGACCCAGAGAGGGTTCACGCAAACAGGCCATTGCCTGATACCCCGCCTGATTCAAGGCATCGGTCAATCCTATCGTGGTCGTGGTTTTGCCTTCGCCTGCCGGGGTCGGATTGATCGCCGTGACCAGGATCAATTTGGCTTTGGCAGGTTGCGCCTGCAAGCGGTTGACGGTGGCCTGCGTCAGTTTGGCCATATGCTGACCATAGGCATGCACATCGTCCGCCACCAGCCCAAGTTTGCTGGCTATGTTAACGATGGGCGTTAGCGTGGCGGCCTGGGCGATCGCGATATCACTGAGCATGTCTCTTCCTGACTGACTTCACGGTTAACGCTTGCTTTTGCCATTCCCCATGATGGAGCCTAGCACGCCACGGATAATCGCCCGCCCCAGTTGTGAGCCGATGGCGCGCGCGGCTGATTTGGCCGCAGACTCCAGCACCGAGTCTGAGCGGCTGGTTTTACCGCCTAGAATGCCGCCCAAATCAAAGCCTGAACTTTCTTCCTGTTGTTGTGCCTGCGTCGCAGCACTGGCCTGCTCCGCCCGCTGCTTGAGAATCTCATACGCAGATTCACGATCCACCAGCTTGTCGTATACGCCCACAACTAGAGACTGCGCCATCACCTGCTTGCGCTCCACATCGGTCGCCGGTCCGATCCGGCTCTCGGGTGGACAGACAAACACGCGCTCAACCGGCGTCGGCGCGCCTTTTTCATCCAAAAATGACACCAGCGCCTCGCCCACGCCTAACTCGGTAATCGCTGTGGCAACATCCAGCTTGGGATTGGCACGAAAGGTTTGAGCCGCCACTTGTACCGCTTTCTGGTCGCGCGGGGTAAACGCGCGCAAGGCATGCTGCACCCGATTACCCAATTGACCCAACACCACATCCGGAATATCCAGCGGGTTTTGCGACACAAAGTAGACGCCCACGCCTTTGGAGCGCACCAGGCGCACTACCTGCTCGATTTTTTGCATCAGAATGGTCGGCGCATCATTAAACAGCAAATGGGCCTCATCAAAGAAAAACACCAGTTTTGGCTTATCCAGGTCACCGACTTCAGGCAGTTTTTCAAACAACTCGGAGAGCAACCACAGCAAAAGCGTCGCATACACACGCGGCGAATTCAGCAGCTTGTCCGCAGCCAGAATATTGATAAATCCCAATCCTTTGCCATCGGTTTGCATCATGTCTTCGAGATTCAAGGCCGGCTCACCAAACAGCACATCGCCACCTTCTGTCTCCAGTTGCAACAAGGCTCGCTGAATGGCACCAACACTGGCGGTAGAAATATTGCCGTACTGGGTCTGATAGGTGGCGGCATTTTCGGCACAATGTTGCGCCATGGCGCGCAAATCCTTTAAATCCAGCAGTAGCATGCCATTGTCATCGGCGATTTTGAAAATCGCATTCAAGACACCGCCCTGCACCTCATTAAGGTTCAGCATGCGTGCCAGCAGCAACGGCCCCATCTCACTCAAGGTGGTGCGCACCGGATGGCCTTTTTCACCAAACATATCCCAGAACATGACTGGATAGGCTTTATTCGCATAGCCAGTCAGCGCCAGCTGCTGCACACGCGCCTCGACCTTGGCGTTGCCACCGCCAACCTGACTCATGCCAGACAAATCGCCCTTCACATCAGCCATAAATACCGGCACACCAATACGCGAAAACTGCTCCGCCAGGCTTTGTAAAGTGACCGTTTTACCTGTCCCGGTAGCCCCGGCGATCAGGCCATGACGGTTGGCCATTTTGGGCAGCATCACACTTTCGATGTCATTATTTTTTGCGATGAGCATAGGTTGAACCATGGAATGCACTCTTAACAATTAAAGTTAAGTTGAGTATAGGGGATGGCTCTAAAAAGGGGAAGATTGTTGTTTTGCCTTACATGAGAAATCGTTTAAAAAACTTTTAACCACAGAAACACCGAGAAAAGCGATGAGTGTGCACCACAGTAAATCAGAACATAGCGGATTGATGTTGTTCCCTCTGTGGCCTCTGTGTTCTCTGTGGTTAAATATGTTTTTATTAAGAACTATCAAAAATCCCCACGTCGGGCTTTTTCCATCAACTCAATCAAGGCATTTTCAAGCTGTTGTGCCGAGGCTTGCGCCCTGGCGGTGGGATGCTTGATATTTTTCAAGTCATGCGTGGGTCTGTCCAGCCCCAGATAAAGTTGCCGCTTGCCGTGCACATCCGGCTTTTCATAAATGGCCAGGCGGCAAGGCGCAAACACCAGAAATTCGGGGTGATCGAGGATAATTTCGGTGCCCATGCTCAGGTTACAAAAGGTGCGGACTTCTTTGATGCCTTGCGGATCCTGGCCGCGCTGTTTCATATGGTCACCAATCGGGAAGTTGGCAGGGTTTACAAAATTCATGCCCTCAGAGAGCGATTTAAGGCTATCCACCAGATCCTGGTAGCTCACGCCAGGCTGCACCGGCACTTCATAAATGGCGTTATCGAGATCCACGTCTGGCATGCCATGACCAATGACACGGACATGCGCCGGCGCGGCCCAAACTGAGCAATGGATAAAAAAACAGAGGCAACACCATCCCTTGAGGTGACTAAAACGCATGAAAGACCTCTCTATCTGTGAAGACTATGCAGCATTACAGCATGCCGCTACGCAGACCAATGTGACGCGCATCACAAGTCCTGATGCAAGGCCCGTTGCACACTGCGCTTGTCATATTGCGGTGACAGCATGGTAATAAAGTTAAGCATGTAATCACGCAAAAAAGCATCCCTGCGCACACCCAGATAAGTTGTACTGTCAGGAAATAGATGGCTGCAGTCCAGGCTTTTTAGCGGTGCATCGCGGGTTTCCTCATAAGCCATATTGGCAATCAACCCAATACCCAGCCCCAGATTGACATAGGTTTTGATCACGTCGGCATCAATCGCCGTAAACACCACATTGGGCTGCAGACCGGCATCGTGAAAAACTTTAGACACCAGTGTGCCGCCAGTAAAGGCAAAGTCATAGGTGATCAGCGGATAGTTGACCAGATCTTTCAGGCTGATGGTTTTCTTTTCCAGCAAGGGATGTTGCGACGGCACGACCAGGCACCGGTTCCAGCTGTAGCATGGCAAGCACGACAAACGGTCATCCTTGCTGATGTTCTCGGTCGCAATGCCGATATCGGCTTCTCCGGCAGCAACCTGTTCGGTGACTTGCGACGGGTTGCCCTGATGAATCGTCAATTTCACATTGGGATACTGCGCCATGAACTGCTTGACTGCAGCAGGCAGGCGATAACGCGCTTGCGTATGGGTAGTGGCAATGGTCAGTTCACCACTGTCTTCGCGGCTGTATTCGTCGCCCACCCGTTTGATATTCTGCATGTCCAGCATGACACGTGCGGCCAGCTCGACAATTTTACGGCCAGGCTCAGTCACGCCGATGAGGCGTTTGCCATTACGCTGAAAAATCTGCAACCCCAACTCTTCCTCTAACAGCTGAATTTGCTTGCTGACCCCAGGTTGGGAGGTATGCAATACCTCAGAGGCAGCAGAAATATTCAAATGCTGCCGCACCACCTCATGCACATACCGTAACTGGTGAAACTTCATAGATCACCCTTTATAACCAAAAGCTATATCATAGAAGAATTTATTATTAAATCAACACTTAAAAACTTGTTATGATGCCGCGCTTAACTTTTCAAGATACTCCTCATGGAATTCGGATACATATTGGCAGGCTTTGTCGTGGGCTTTTTGGTTGGTCTGACGGGCGTTGGCGGCGGCTCATTAATGACGCCGATTCTGTTGCTTATTTATAACATCAAGCCCGCCGTCGCCGTAGGGACAGACCTGCTCTATGCCTCGATCACAAAATCTGTGGGGATTTTTGCGCATGGCAAACTGGGAAATATTGACTGGCGTATCGTCAAACGCTTGGCCATGGGTAGCGTTCCAGCGTCTCTGTTAACCCTGTGGGCCTTGCACAGCATGGATTTACAGTCAGGCGAAGTGGTATCCACAATCAAATTCTGGTTAGGCATTGCCTTGATGGTAACCTCAGCGGCCGTGCTGTTACGTAACAAATTAATCGCCTTAGTCTCCAAAGACGAATGGATTCCAGCCCATTACGTACCTCCGGCCACCGTATTACTCGGGGTGGTACTGGGCGCACTGGTCACGCTGACCTCGGTCGGTGCGGGCGCGCTTGGGGTAACAGCGCTGATTCTGTTATATCCCAAGGAGAAAATCACCACGATTGTCGGCAGTGATATTGCGCATGCCGTCCCGCTAACGCTGGTGGCTGGTCTAGGCCATGCCTCCCTGGGCACCATAGACTACCAGTTACTCGGCACCTTGCTGATCGGTTCCATACCGGGCATTTACCTGGGTAGCCATATGAGCTCACGTGTTGCAGAACACTGGGTACGTATTGCCTTGGCTATGATATTGATTTATGTAGGCTTTAAGCTAGTTTTCCATTAAAATATTGCCTCTTCGCTTTTTGCGAACAAAGTGACTCAAGCATGTACAAATACGATCCTATAGACCAACAAATTGTTAATGAACGTGTCGCCCAGTACCGCGACCAGACCCGCCGCTATTTGGCAGGCGAACTCACGGATGAAGAGTTCCGCCCGCTGCGTCTGCAAAACGGCCTGTATATTCAGCGCCATGCACCGATGCTGCGGATTGCCGTACCTTACGGACTCATGTCCAGCAAACAATTACGCAAACTGGCAGACATTGCCAAGCGCTATGACCGTGGCTATGGTCACTTTAGTACCCGTCAGAACTTGCAGCTCAACTGGCCCAAGCTGGAAGATACTCCAGAGATTCTGGCTGAACTGGCGACGGTAGAAATGCACGCGATTCAAACCTCAGGCAACTGCATCCGTAATATCACGACCGACCAGTTTGCCGGCATTGCGCCAGATGAAATCATTGATCCGCGCGCCATCGCTGAAATCATGCGCCAGTGGAGTACCTTCCACCCTGAATTCGCCCTGTTGCCACGCAAGTTCAAGATTGCCGTCTCAGGCACTCAACAAGACCGTGCGATTGTGCAGGCGCATGACATTGGCCTCGAATTTTACAAAGACGCACAAGGCCAGATGGCAATCAAAGTCTGGGTGGGTGGTGGCTTGGGCCGTACACCGATCCTGGGCACCGTGATTCGCGAACATCTGGAATGGCAACATGTGTTGTCTTACTGCGAAGCGGTGATCCGTGTCTATAACATTCACGGCCGTCGTGACAACATCTACAAAGCCCGCATCAAGATTCTGGTGAAGGCGCTGGGCATTGATGATTTCAGACGCCAGGTAGATGAGGAATGGGCCCACCTCAAAGATGGTCCACTCACCATCACTCAAGCCGAACTAGACCGCGTGGCGCATTACTTTGAGCCCATGCCATACAAAACACTGCCTGCGCATGATGCGTCATTCGACGCTGCGGTCGCATGCAATCCTGCCTTTGCCGCCTGGGTGAAACGTTGTGTCCACGCACACCGTGTCCCGGGTTACCGCGCGGTGACCCTGTCGCTCAAACCACACGGCAAAGCGCCTGGAGACATCACCAGCGAGCAAATGCACATGGTGGCTGACTTGGCCGATGCCTACAGTTTTGGCGAGCTGCGCTCCTCCCACGAGCAAAACCTGATCCTGGCCGACGTGCAATTGTCCGACCTATTTGCCGTGTGGGAAAAAGCCCGCGCAGCCGGTCTGGCCACGCCTAACATCGGCTTGCTGACGGATATTATCTGCTGCCCTGGCGGTGACTTCTGCAGCCTGGCCAATGCCAAATCGATTCCGATTGCCGAAGCCATTCAGATGCAGTTCGACAATCTGGACTACCTGTATGAAATCGGTGACCTTGAGCTCAATATCTCTGGTTGCATGAATGCCTGTGGCCATCACCATGTCGGCCATATCGGCATTCTGGGTGTGGATAAGGATGGTTCGGAGTGGTACCAGGTCACCATTGGTGGCAAGCAAGGCAATGATGCCAGCATAGGTACCGTGATCGGCCCTTCATTCTCGGCAGAGGAAATGCCAGGCGTAGTCAAGCGCCTGATTGAGGTCTATGTGCGTGAGCGTAGCGACGAGGAGCGTTTTATCGACACGGTACGTCGTTTGGGCGTAGCGCCGTTCAAGGCCCACGTCTACGCTGAGAAGGAGTCTGCATAATGAGTCAATTAATTCAACTGGGCAGCAACGGCCAGGCCAGCATTGTGGCAGATACCTGGACCCGCGTGGTCCCACCGGCCCCGGCTGAAGAGTCTGTCCGCAAGCAGGCTGGGAAAGTCGTGCTGTTCAAACTGACTGGCGAGCAAACCTATAGTCCAGAACAAATTGCGAATACGCAGATTCCAGCCACGGGCAAAATTCTGGTGCCGCTCGCTGTCTGGCAGGCCCGCAAGGCAGAGTTGCAAGCGCGCCTGGCGGCTGGCGAGCTCGGCATTGTGCTGGCCACCAACGAAACAGCCGAAACACTGCAAGCCGAATTTGCAGATTTGAATACCTTGCCAATCATTGCGATTTATGTGGAACGCTTTGCCGATGGCCGCATTTTCACCTTGGGCAACTGGCTACGCACGCGTTATGGGTTTAAAAACGAATTGCGCGCGATTGGCGATGTATTGCGTGATCAATTGTTCTTTCACAAACGCGCAGGCTTCACCAGCTTTTTAATTCGTGCTGACCGCTCGGCCGAAGATGCACTGGCCAGCCTGAATGACTTCAGCCAGCCCTATCAGGGCGCGGTAGGTGATGTGCCAGTGTGGAGAAGGATACAGCGCGCATGAGTTTCGGCGTCAGCATGCTCAAACCGGCAGCCAGCAATCCTGCGACACGCCCTGAGCTGACAGAAGCCCTGGTTGCTTCTGTCCAGGCCAAGCGCGCCCAAGTAGTAGCCCTGCTTCAGTCTGCGGCGGCAGAGTTTCCGGCCATCACTTTTGCCAATAGCTATGGCGCTGAAGACATGGTGTTGACTGACCTGATCGCCAAAGAGGCCCTGCCCATCGAGATTTTCTCACTGGACACGGGTCGACTGCCCGCAGAAACCTACACCCTGATGGGGGAAGTTGAGCACACCTATGCCACCAAACCGGTGGTATTTTTCCCCAAGCATGAAGCCGTAGAGCAGTATGTGCGTACCCAGGGCATCAATGCCTTCTATGACAGCATAGAACTGCGTAAGGCCTGCTGCCATATGCGCAAAGTGGAGCCGCTGCAACGTGCACTGGCTGGCAAACAAGCCTGGATCACCGGCATGCGTGCTGAACAAGCCACCACCCGCAGCAATTTGCCTGTGCGTGAATTTGACGCAGGCAACAAACTGGAAAAATTCAACCCGCTCAGTGACTGGACAGAAAAAGAAGTCTGGGCCTATATCCGGTTGTATGAAGTGCCTTACAACGCCCTGCACGACCAGTTTTACCCCAGCATTGGCTGTGCGCCTTGTACTCGTGCCGTCGCCATGGGTGAAGATATCCGTGCCGGTCGCTGGTGGTGGGAAGATCCGACCAGCAAAGAGTGCGGTTTGCACGTAAAGAAATAGTTAACTGCCGGTAAACGTTAAAGCAGTAATGAGCGTGTATCTACGTTGATCGGCGGTAAAAATTTGATTGGTAATAAATTAAGATGACAACGAAACAACCTTTATCACATCTCGACTGGCTCGAAGCTGAAGCCATTCATATCCTGCGTGAAGTGGCTGGTCAGTGCGCCAACCCTGTGTTGCTGTTCTCCGGCGGCAAGGATTCGTTGTGCATTTTGCGTCTGGCAGAAAAAGCCTTCCGCCCAGGTCGCTTCCCTTTCCCGCTCATGCATATCGACACCGGTCACAACTATCAGGAAGTGGTCAATTTCCGTGACCAGCGCGCTGCCGAGCTGGGCGAGCGCCTGATTGTGCGTTCAGTGGAAGACTCCATGAAGCGTGGCACTGTGGTGCTGAAAACGCCGGATGAGCCACGCAACAAACATCAGTCGGTGACGCTGCTGGAAGCCATTGAGGAGTTCGGTTTTGACTGCTGCATCGGCGGCGCCCGCCGTGATGAAGAAAAAGCGCGCGCCAAGGAACGGATCATGAGCTTCCGTGACGAGTTTGGCCAATGGGATCCGAAAAACCAGCGCCCGGAATTATGGAACCTGTACAACGCCCGTGTGCATAAAGGGGAAAACATCCGTGCCTTCCCGATCTCGAACTGGACAGAAATGGATGTCTGGCAATATATCGAGCGTGAAAAACTGGAGCTGCCTAGCATCTACTTTGCCCACCAGCGCGATGTGGTGATGCGTCATGGTGCGATTTTCCCAGTCAACGTGCCGCTGACTTCTGGCGAATTGATCAACCAGCCCAAGGCCGGTGAAGAAGTCATCAACATGCAGGTACGTTTCCGTACCGTCGGTGACGTCACCTGTACAGCGCCCGTCATTTCTGATGCCGATGATGTGAGCAAAATCGTGGTAGAAACCGCCACCACCACCATTACCGAGCGCGGCGCAACGCGTCTGGACGATCAAACTTCCGAGGCTTCCATGGAGCAGCGTAAGAAAGAAGGTTATTTCTAATATGACAACACAACACAACGACTCTTTGCTGCGCTTCATGACCTGCGGCAGCGTGGATGATGGCAAAAGCACGCTGATTGGCCGCTTGCTGTATGACACTAAAACCATCCTGGCAGATACGCTCAACA
This sequence comes from Methylophilus sp. DW102, assembly GCF_037076555.1. Taxonomy (NCBI): domain Bacteria; kingdom Pseudomonadati; phylum Pseudomonadota; class Betaproteobacteria; order Nitrosomonadales; family Methylophilaceae; genus Methylophilus; species Methylophilus sp. DW102. Next base: position 1,957,802 of record NZ_AP029023.1, read on the forward strand.
ACATTGAACGTACCTCGAAAAAACGCGGTATGGAAGCCGTGGATCTCTCCTTGCTGACCGATGGTTTGCAAGCCGAGCGCGAACAAGGCATTACCATTGATGTGGCTTACCGCTACTTCAGCACTGGCACCCGCAAATACATCATCGCCGATGCCCCTGGTCACGAGCAATACACCCGCAACATGGTGACCGCCGCATCAACGGCTAACCTAGCGATTATCCTGATCGATGCCCGTAAAGGCGTACTGACCCAAACCCGCCGCCACAGTTATCTGGCGCATCTGGTCGGCATTCCCCATATTGTCGTGGCAGTGAACAAGATGGATCTGGTCAATTATGACCAAGCCGTCTTTGACAAAATCAAGGCGGATTACACGGCATTCGCCACCGAGATCGGTCTGGCGCAAGCGCGTGACATCAAATTCATTCCCATGTCTGCACTCAATGGTGACATGCTGGTAGACCGTCTGGAAAATCTGAACTGGTACCAGGGCGAAACCTTGCTGGAGCTGCTGGAAGCGGCCCCGGCTTCAAATAGCGAGGCATCAGAAGCCTTCCGCTTCCCGGTACAGTTTGTCTGCCGCCCACATGATTCAGCCAATCCCGACCTGCATGATTTCCGTGGCTTTATGGGGCGCGTTGAGTCCGGCGAAATCGCCGTCGGTGATGCGGTCACAGTTCTGCCGAACGGTTACCAGTCTAAAGTCAAGGCGATTCAACTGGGCGCCGAGCAACTGCAACGTGCGCAAACGGAGCAAAGCGTAACCCTGCTGCTTGAAGATGAGATTGATACCTCACGCGGCGATATGATCGTGAAAACCAGTCAAGCGCCTGAAGCCGTCAAACACATTGAAGCACATGTCTGCTGGCTGTCAGAAACCCCATTGTCGCCGGCACGGACTTACATAGTGCGTCACACCACACGTGAATCCAAAGCGAAAATCGGCAGCATTCAATACAAGGTGGACGTCAACACGCTGGAGCAACAGGCGACTACTGATCTCAAAATGAATGATATCGCCCGCGTAAGCTTTAAACTGGCGCAACCGCTGATGGTAGACAGCTATGATAAAAACCGTGCCACCGGCGCCTTTATCGTCATTGACGAGAGCACCAACAACACGGTTGGCGCAGGCATGATTGTCTAAACTAGCGCAAGCGGATGTCACACAAAGCCATCCATCGTCAATTTGGCTAAATTGCAATAAAATATCGTTTTGGCCCTAAAAGCCCACAAAGGATTTAAAACATGACTTATGTAGTAACCGAAAATTGTATTCAGTGCAAATATACCGACTGCGTAGATGTGTGCCCGGTAGACTGTTTTGTTGAAGGCCCTAACTTTCTGGCAATCAACCCGGATGAGTGCATTGACTGCACGCTGTGTGTGGCCGAATGCCCGGCAGAAGCCATTTTCTCTGAAGATGATGTGCCAGCCAACCAGCAGCACTTTATCGAACTCAATGCCCGCTTGGCAAAAGTCTGGCCGACCATTACCGCACGCAAGGAACCCTTGCCGAATGCCGATGAAATGAATGGCAAATCCGGCAAGACTGAACTGCTGGTCGAATAAGTTTTTCTGGCCTTGAGGTCACAAAAAAGCCGCTTTTTAAAAAGCGGCTTTTTTATTGCGACTGGCATCCAAGTGTTTAACTGTCCATGGCTATGAGCAGTTTTTTAACCGGTGCATAACTGCGCCTGTGCTCAGGCGTGACGCCATGTAAGGCCAGTCGCTCAAGATGCAACGCGGTGGGATAGCCTTTATGCTGGGCAAAGCCATACTCTGGATATTGCGCGTCTAATTCCAGCAATGAAGCATCTCTGGCCGTCTTGGCCAAAATAGAGGCTGCCGAAATTTCAGCCACTTTGCTATCGCCTTTGACAATGGCTTCACAAGGGATCTGGAATACAGGTTTACGATTACCGTCCACCTGGATCAGTGTGGCCTGTATATGAAACTGGTCGCACATGGCCTGGTAAGCGCGTTGCATGGCGAGCAGACTGGCCTGCAAGATATTGATCCGATCAATGTCTTGCGCGCTGACGCTGGCAATGCCCCAGGCCAAAGCCTGTTGTTTGATGGTGATCGCCAGTGCATCACGCTTGGCCTCAGATAACTTTTTCGAGTCTGCCAGGCCTGCGATAGGTCTGGACGGATCAAGAATGACTGCGGCGGCAAACACTGCGCCAGCCAAAGGCCCCCTACCTGCTTCATCAATACCACACAGGATATGCATCGCAGTTAAGCCTGTAGAAATTGTCTAATTACAGCCGCCGCTTTTTGCGCGCTGTTTTGCTTGAGCTGCGCGTGAATATGGCGATACTTTTCTTGTAGCGCACTCAAGCCAACTTTATCAGCCAGCAGATTGTAGAGTGTTTGCGCAATGCGCTCCGGAGTCGCGTCATCCTGCAGCAATTCAGGCACAATAAACTCACCAGCCAGGATGTTAGGCAAGCCAACATAAGGCTGCAGACGCATGCGTTTAAGCAATTGCCAGCTCATATTAGACATCTTGTAGGTAATGACCATCGGCTTCTTGAGCAACGCAGCTTCCAGTGTTGCTGTGCCTGAGGCGACCAGCACCGCATCTGCGGCTGTCATCGCATCATGTGCGTGGCCAAACATGATTTGCAGATCTATGCTGGTCTCAGGTTTTTGCGTTAATAACTGGTGCCAGGCACTGGTAAAAATATCACGGGTTTCACGCGTCACCAATGGCACCAGAAACTGTGCTTGCTGGCCGTTTTCACGCATCAGGCGATCAAATACAATCGCAGTTTCCAGGACAAGTTCTGCATGAAACGTCACCTCGGACTGGCGGCTACCTGGTAGCATGGCAATCACCACCGTGTCTTTTTTGAGTTTGAGTTTCTCGCGGGCTTGCTCAACAGGCGGCTCCATCGGTAGCGCATCCGCCAGAGGATGTCCAATATAGGTGACAGGCACGCCGACCTGCTGGTAAAGCGCAGGTTCAAACGGAAACAAGGCCAGCATATGTGAAACCGCCCGCTTGATTTTGTGAATCCGGTTTTTACGCCACGCCCAGATAGAGGGGCTGACATAATGCACAGTCGCGATGCCCTTGGCTTTGAGCTTACGCTCCAGCCAAAAGTTAAAGTCTGGGGCATCAATACCGATGAATACATCGGGCTTTTCAGTGAGAATCTGCTTGTACAACTGGCGGCGTAACTTGAGCAGGCCCCACAGATGCTTGAGCACTTCAAGATAGCCACGTACCGATAAACGTTCGATCGGAAATAAGGATTTGGCACCCAGGCTCATCATTTTAGGACCCGCAATGCCAAAAATCTCGACGTCAGGTTGCGCTGCTTTCAGCTCCTGAATCAAGTGATAGCCCAGCAAGTCTCCGGAGGCCTCTCCCGCCACCATTGCAATCTTAGCCATAATGTGTGTGAATTAACGGACAATGCCGCGCGTGGTCTGCGCGAGAAAACGGGTCATCAAGCCAATTTCCGGGCAGGATGTTTCCATGTCAGCCAAGGCCGCTTTTGCTTCTTCTAACGACAAGCCTTGACGATAAAGCACTTTATAGGCACGCTTGATTTGCTGTATGGTCTCAGCATTAAAGCCTCTACGCTTGAGGCCCTCGGCATTAATCCCATGCGGCTGCGCGTCATACCCCGCTGCCGTCACATAGGGCGGAATATCCTTGAACACCACAGACCCAACCGCAGTAATAATATGCTCACCGATCTGGCAATATTGGTGGATTAAGGTAAAGCCGCCAAGAATGGCATGATCATAAATAGTGACATGCCCTGCCAGCGAGGAGTTATTCGCCATGATGGTATGGTTGCCAACGATGCAATCATGGGCAATATGTACATAAGCCATAATCCAGTTATGGCTGCCGATTTTGGTCGTGCCTTTGTCCTGAACCGTGCCACGATTAAAGGTACAAAACTCACGGATGACATTGTGATCACCGATTTCAAGCAGCGTAGGCTCATCCTTGAATTTTTTGTCTTGTGGCTTTGCCCCTAGCGATGAGAATTGAAAAATCTCGTTATGCTTACCAATGGTGGTGGGGCCTTCAATCACCACATGTGAGGCGATTTTGGTACCCGCATCAATACGGACACCCGCACCTATGGTACTATACGCGCCCACTTCGACCGAGCTATCCAGCTCGGCTTTGGGATCAATAATTGCGGTAGGATGAATCAAACTTTGCATGTTTCGCCTGCTACGCCCTCATGAGCGCAGTATCATATCGTTATTTTTCAATGGCTTTCAGGATACACATCATGTTGGCCTCGGCCACCACTTCGTCTCCTACTTTGGCCACGGCGACATATTTCCAGATACCCTTCAGGATACGGTCAATTTTGACATTGAGCACGATCTGATCACCTGGGGACACCGGCTTTTTAAAGCGCACATTGTCTATGCCAGCAAAATAATATACGGAGTCATTGGTCGGCTTGGTACCCATCGTTTTAAATGACAGGATGGCTGCCGCCTGTGCCATGGCCTCAACAATCAACACGCCCGGCATCACAGGGTGGTATGGAAAATGGCCTGGAAAATAAGGCTCGTTGACCGAAACGTTTTTGACGGCGGTGATCTCTTTACCCAACTCCATAGACAGTACGCGGTCAACCAGCACAAACGGATAACGGTGCGGTAAATGTTCTAGTATCTCATGAATATCCATGCTATTCATTGGGTTCTCAGCCATAGTCTCTCTCAATCTTTTGAATGTCTCTGTATATTGCTAATTGCTTGCTCAAGCTGCTTTAGCTTGAGCTGATATTGTTCCAGATGCCGGATATTGGCCGCGGTCCGCAACCAGTCTGCATGTTTTTGGAATGGCATGAGCGCCGTATAAGTGCCTGCCTGCTGGATAGAGCGCATAATCATGGAACCAGGCGAGATGGTGACACCATCTGCAATCTGCAGATGGCCCAAAATCATGGCCGCGCCACCGATTTTGCAATGTTCACCGATCACTGCACTTCCTGCGATGCCCACGCAGCCAGCAATCACCGTATGCGCGCCAATGCGGACATTATGGGCGACCTGTATTAAATTGTCCAACTTCACACCGTCTGCAATGACCGTGTCATCCAAAGCACCGCGATCGACTGTGGTATTTGCACCGATATCCACGTGATTTCCGATCACTACCCGGCCTATCTGCGGTATTTTAACCCATTCGCCCTGCGCTTCTGCGTAACCAAAGCCATCATTTCCAATAATACAGCCAGAAAACAAATGGCAATGGCTGCCAATCTGGCTGCCATGTTTGACCACCACACGCGGTTCCAGTACGGTATGCGCACCAATGCTTACATCGTCTTCGATCACGCAACCGGCACCAATTCTGACCCCTTCGCCCAGAACAACGCGGTCCCCAATATAGACCTGCGCCTCAACGGTTAACTCGGACCCATGCTGTACTCCTTTCCCAAGCACGGCGGTTGCATGAATCTGGTTTTGGTAAGTACGCGGCGGATTCAATAGCGCGGACAGCCTTGCGAAGTAGACATAAGGATTATCCGTCAGAATACACGGCAGTGCCGTTAAATGCTGATGCTCAGGCCGTAAAATGATGGCAGATGCCTGGGTGGCCTGTAAGGATTGTGTGTATTTGGTATCGTTAAAAAAAGCAATGCTGCCTGGCTGCGCCTGCGACAAGGAAGCCATGCGAGACACGGTCAGAGCGCTCGCATGTTGTGACTGCTCGCCTAGCCATAGCTCACCGCCCAGAGACGCAACAATCTCTTGTAATGTATAGTGTTGCGCCATAAAAAACAACCCTAGAAAACAACTTTAGAAAAATAACTCGAAAACAACATGACTGAGCAGCGGAGAGCCCAAAGCCAGGCAAAATCTCTATTTTTTACCTAGCAATTTCAGCACTTTATCCGTGATATCAATACGCTTGCTGGCATAAGCAACTCCACTGTAGGCGACTAGATCATAGCCTTCGTTCTCAGCCACGGTCTGAACCGCTTTATTGATGCGTTCTTGCAACAAGGCCAGCTCTTCATTTTTGCGCAAATTAATATCTTCACGCAATTCACGCTGCTTGCTCTGAAATTCAAGGCGTGAATTGTTCAATTGACGCTCTTTCAGGCGGCGATCTGACTCAGTCAGGTTTGAACGATCATGATCGAGCTGCGTTTCCAACTCACGAATCTGTTTTTGCAGCTTATCAAGCTCGAGTGAGCGCGGACTAAACTCTTTTTCAAGCTTTTTACCCGTCTCGGCGGTTTGCGGTGCCTCTTGCAGAAGCTTGTCCACCTGTACATACCCGACTTTGTAATAATCGGCGGCTTGTGCATGAGCACAACACAATACAATCGCTAGCACGCTAAACCAGATGCTTCTCATGAGAGTCCTCCTTTCCGCGCCAGCATGATGAGTGATTTGACACTGCATGCGTTAGAACTGCTGTCCAAACTGGAATTGCAGCACTTGTGTGTTGTCATAACTTTTACTATTCAAAGGCTTGGCCAGTACCAATTTCAACGGTCCAAATGGCGACACCCAGGTCACGCCTGCACCGGTTGAGAAACGCAAATATTCCGAGTTAATCGGATCATCTTGCCCGTAAACTCCCCCCGCATCCAAGAACACACTCAGACGGAACTGACTAGACTGGGTGACGAACGGCACTGGCATAAACAATTCCGCATTGCCTAAAACCTCTTTGGTGCCGCCCAGCGCATAGGTTGAACCTGACGTTGGGTTTATACCTCTAGGGCCTAATGAAGAGTTCACAAAACCGCGGACACTGTTTACACCACCCAGATAAAAGTTTTTAAAGAAAGGATAGTTTTTACCACCATAACTGTTCGCATAGCCAACTTGCCCGTTTAGCATGAAGGTAAAGTTATCATTTAACTCTTTATACCAGGCATGCTGGTAAGTGGTTTTGTAATACTGCAGATTGAGCCCCGGCACACTGACCTCGCCAGAGAGTCTTTGTAACACACCGCGATGCGGGAAAAGAATGCTGTCCCTGGAGTCAAAGGTCCAGCTGGCATTGGCCACTAAGGAGTTGCTGTCACAGCCACTGGTATTACCGCAGAAGTTAATGTATTGGATCGGACTGCTGCTACTCAAGCTGACATTGGTAAAGTCTAGCGTCAGCCCGGCATTGACAAAGTCCCTTTCTGACAGCGGCATACCAAAGTTAACACCCACGCCATAAGAACGGCTGCTATAGGTACCCACATTTAACAAACTACTATTGGTATTACCAGTGTTGACGTCACGCCGGTAAATATCAAAACCACGACTGATCCCGTCTGGGGTGAAGTATGGGTTGGTATAGGATAACGAGTAGGTTTTATTGTAGTTACTGGTATTAACCACCAACGCGACACGGTTACCGGTGCCGAGGAAGTTCGGCTGGTTGACGTTGAAGCCCAGAATCACGCCACTGCTACTGGACAAACCAGCACCGAACTGGACACTACCGGTGGCCTTTTCTGCAACCGTCACGTTCATATCGACCTGATCATTGATGCCAGGGACAGAAGGCGTCTCCAGCTCGACCGTGTCAAAGAAGTTCAAGCGCTGGATACGCTCTTTTGAACGCTTGATTTTATCGCCTGCATACCAGGCAGACTCCAGTTGACGCATCTCGCGTCTGACCACCGCGTCACGCGTACGTGTGTTCCCTTGTACGTTAATCCGTCTGACATAAACTTTACGGCCGGGATCAACAAAGAAGGTAAATGCAACAGTATGCTCTTGCTTGTTGATCTCGGGCACAGCGTTGACATTAGCAAAGGCATAGCCTTCTTCGCCCAGCTTGTCATTGATGTTTTTGCTGGCGTCGGTGACTTTTTGGCGATTGAATACTTCGCCATCCTGAATATTAATCAGTTTGCGCAGATCGTCTTCTGGCAGCAATGTCTCGCCAGCCAGCTTGGTTTTGCTGATATTGTATTTATCACCCTCGGTGATATTGATGGTGATATACACGTCCCGCTTGTCTGGCGAAATGGAAACTTGGGTGGAATCAATCGCAAACTCCAGATAGCCCTGGTTCATGTAAAACGAACGTAAGGCTTCCAGGTCCGCCGTCAGCTTTTGCTTGGAATACTGGTCATCCTTGTTCCACCAGCTCATCCAGTTTGGGGTCGTCAGTTGAAAGTTTGCACGCAAATCCTGCGTGGTAAACAAATGATTACCCACGATATTGATATCGCGGATTTTGGCTGCAGGGCCTTCGGTAATCTCAAAGCGGATGGCGACGCGGTTACGCTCAAGGGGACTTGCCGTGGCTTTGACCTCTGCGCTGTACTTGCCTTGTGACAGATACTGGCGCTTGATTTCCTGTTCGGCGCGATCTAACTGGGCTTTATCAAAAATCTGCCCTTCGGCAATGCCGATCTGCTTCAGGCCCTCTTTGATTTTGTCCGTTTGAAACGATTTGTTTCCGCTAAAATCAATTTGTGAGATAGAGGGGCGTTCCTGAACGGTGACAACCAGCACATCGCCTTCATTTTCAATACGCACATCCTTGAAAAATCCAGTGGCATAGAGGGATTTAATCGCTTGCGCAGCTTTTTCATCACTCATGACATCGCCCACCTGCATGGGCAGGTAGTTAAATACAGTCCCAGCCTCGGTGCGTTGCAAACCTTCAACGCGGATATCTGAAATGACAAACGGTTCTGTGGCGTAAGCGCTGAAATGCATCACCCCAGCTAACAAACCCAACCACAATTTGGAACTTGATTTTATTCTCATTAACTATGCTTTCAACCAATCAGGTAGCGATTAATGTCGTTAAAAAAAGCAATTAACATTAACGCGCCCAATATACCCAAACCCAGTCGCTGACCAATCGCCAGCACACGTTCAGGTAACGGTTCTCCTCGTATCAACTCCGCCATATGATACAACAAATGACCGCCATCCAATACTGGAATCGGTAGCAGATTCATGACCGCAATACTGATACTGAGCAAAGCAATAAAGCCGATGTAGGGTTTAATGCCCATATCGGCCGACTCACCAGCTGCATCGGCAATACTGACCGGGCCACTGATCGCCTTGAGTGATGCCTGACCCGTGACCATTTTTCCCAGCATTTTGAGGGTGAAGGCAATGGTCTCCTGCATTTTTTCCAATGCACGGCCCGCCGCCTGCATCAGGCTAAAGTGCCTGACCACTTGATAAGGCGTCAAATCTACCGCTGCCATATCCACAGCCGCCCCCAGACGGCCAATTTTCTGACCGCCTTGCAGGGTCAGTTCTGGCAACAGTTTGACTTCATAGGACTTTTCAGCCCGCTGGTATTCCAGCTTGAGTGCTTGCTCGGGACTCGCACGGACCAGTTTGACGAATTGCTGCCAGTCTGCAATCGGCTTTTGATTCACCTTGAGGATACGATCCCCAGGCTGCAAGCCACTTTGCTGAGCCACCGAGCCAGGCAAGACTTCGCCAATCACTGCTGGCACCGTCGGCATCAATACGGCCAATCCCACTTTCTGCATCACCTCGCCATCTGGCTCGCCCGCTAACTGTTGCAGCGGCAATTGATGCTGATGCAGCTCGCCTTGCGGGGTTTTGGTCACGACACGCAGGCTACGGTGTGCCATCCATTGCTCCAGCATTTGCCACTGCACCTCTTGCCAGGTCGCCACCGGTTGACCATCCAGCGATACGATCAGGTCGCCTTGGCGCAATTTGGCAGCCGCAGCCAAGGACCCAGGCTCCACCGGACCAATCAAGGGCTTCAGGCCGGTCTCCCCTTGTGCAATCAATCCCCAGTAGCACACGAATGCCAGGAGCAGATTGGCCAGCGGGCCGGCAAATACGATCCACATTTTGGCAGCAATGGCCTGGCGGTCAAAGGCTTGTGACCAATCCACATCAGGACGAGAAGGCATTTCAATCGCTTCACGGCTATCCAGCATTTTGACGTAGCCGCCGAGCGGAATCCAGGAAAGCACCCATTCTGTGGCCTGGGGATGGGCTTGAAACTTGAAAATCGGCCGACCGAAGCCGATGGAAAATTTCAGGACACGCACGCCACAACTGCGGGCGGCCAAATAGTGGCCAAACTCATGGATAGTCACCAGCACGCCTATGGCGACAATAAAAGCCCAGACCGAGGTCATACACTCGCCACCTTGCGCAAGGGGCTGACCGCCTGCGCAGCCAGCGCATGCTCGACAAACTGTCTGGCCTGCTGATCAACCGCCAGCAATTGCTCAATCGAGCTGACTGTTTCGACCGGCAGCGATTGCAAGGTACGTTCTATCAGGCATGGAATATCCAGATAATGGATTTTTTCCTGCAAAAAGGCAGCGACCGTCACTTCGTTGGCGGCATTCAGGATTGCTGGCGCCGTGCCACCTGCAGCCAAGGCCTCATAAGCCAGACGCAAACAGGGGAAACGTTGCGTATCAGGCGCCTCGAACTCCAGCTTGGCGACGTCAATCAAACTCAAGGGTTTGACCCCAGAGGCAATTCGGTCTGGATAGCCCAAGCCATAGGCAATCGGCGTACGCATGTCTGGATTACCCAGTTGCGCCAGAATGCTGCCATCCACATAAGAGACCATGGAATGAATCACACTTTGTGGATGCACAACGACTTCTATCTGATCTGGACGCGCATCAAACAACCAGCGCGCCTCGATCACTTCCAGCCCCTTGTTCATCAAGGTGGAGGAGTCTATCGTAATTTTTGCACCCATCACCCAGTTCGGGTGCTTGAGCGCCAAGGCAGGCGTCACTTCCTGCAATTGTGTCTGTGTATACCCGCGGAACGGGCCGCCTGACGCGGTGAGAATAATCTGATTCACACCGACATCTGCCAGCGCTTGATAGCTCTGACGCGGCATGGCCTGAAAGATCGCGTTATGCTCGCTGTCAATCGGCAACAAAGTGGCCTGACCTTGCTTGACGGCATCCATAAACAATTGGCCAGCCATCACCAGGGTTTCTTTATTTGCCAGCAGGATTTTCTTACCCGCACGCGCCGCGGCCAAGGCAGGCAACAATCCGGCAGCCCCAACCACGGCCGCCATCACGATGCTGACGTCTTCATGCGCAGCGACTTCACTCAAGCCATCTACGCCAGACAATACCTCCACCGGCAGTTGCTCGGCAGCCAGGCATTGTTTTAGTTGTCGCGCGGCTTCCGCATCCTGCATCACAGCAAATCTTGGCTGGTATTGGGCACACTGTTGCAACATGAGGTCAACTCGACTGTGTGCTGCCAGCGCGAACACGCCATAGCGCTCAGGATGCTGGGCAATCACATCCAGCGTCTGCTGACCGATGGTGCCAGTGCTGCCTAGTATGGTGACGTATTGCAAATCAACCTCTTAAAATGAATGAGCTTGCGCGCAGAAGTGAAACCAGAACAGCAGGCACAGCCCGACCGGCAACGCTGGCACAACGCCATCGACCCGATCCAGCAAGCCGCCATGCCCAGGCAAAAACTGTCCACTATCCTTGAGGTTGGCTCGGCGCTTGAAAAATGACTCAAACAAATCGCCATAAATACCCACCACCATCACCAGCCACAAGCCTGGGAAAATCCAGCCTGTAGCCACCCAGCCGCTGCCATACAAAATCCCCGCATAGGCTGTGACGGCGATTAACGCCCCAAGCACGCCCTCCCAGGTTTTGCCTGGACTAATCGCCGGCGCCAGTTTGTGACGACCAAATTGTTTACCCGCAAAATAAGCCGCACTGTCAGCCAGCCAAATGGTGGAAATAATCACCAGCAGCACATAGGGATTCACCGCTTTTGCGACAACCAGCGCCATCCATAACGACAGCATCAGTCCGGCACCCACCCATGCATTCACAAAGGCACTGTTAAAAAAAGTATTGAAGTACAAGGCCACTGGCACAATCAATAGCCAGAATAGGCTGGCAAGTGCAAATACCTGTAACGATTGATAAAAAAACCAGTGAAAGCCCAGGTTAAGCAGGCCAAACAACAGGACTACGCCCGCCAGACTAGAAATTGCCAGATACACCGTGGTTTGCACACGATTAAACCGCAAAAAGCCAGACCATTCACGCAGGCAGACCAGCGACAATCCCAACATAATCAGGGCCCAAGCCAGCAATGGCAGCAAAAATAAGGCTGGCAAAAACAATCCCAGCAAGACAACCGCGGTCACAATTCTTGTTTTTAGCATATCCTTGCTTTTAGTCTCTCTAGGCGTCGCTACCATCAACCAGTTGCTCACTGGTGCGGCCAAAGCGGCGTTCACGTTGACGGTATGAAGAGAGTGCGGCTTCAAAGGCGTCATCATCAAAATCGGGCCACAAGGTGGGTGTAAAGTACAATTCAGTGTAAGCCAACTGCCAGAGTAAAAAGTTACTGATACGGGTTTCACCGCCGGTGCGGATAAACAAATCCGGCTCTGGCGCATATGGCATGGAAAGGTAAGGCAGCAGATCACACTCCTCGATCTGCTTGAGGTCGGGCCGTGCCTGCATTAACTGGTTCATGGCATTGACCACATCCCAGCGCCCACCGTAATTGACAGCAATCGTCAACACCAATCCGGTATTGGCAGCCGTTTTTGCTTCGGCCTCGATCATTTTTTGCTGTAATGCCGCGTTAAAGGCACTACGATCACCAATCAGTTTCAGGATCACATTGGCGTCATGCAGTTTCTTGACTTCGCGGTCCAGGGCCTCCAGAAACAGGCTCATCAGAAAAGTCACTTCCTCCTGCGGGCGGCGCCAGTTTTCACTGCTAAACGCAAACAGGGTGAGGTAGTTGATTTGCAGCCGGACACAGGCCTTGACCATGGCGCGCACAGATTCCAGGCCACGTTGATGCCCGGCGACACGGGGCAAAAAACGTTTTTTGGCCCAGCGCCCATTGCCATCCATAATGACGGCGACGTGCTGGGGCACTTCCTGAACAGGCGGGACTTCTTTGGTAGAGCTGGAGAAAAAACCCAAAACAGTTTCCGTTCGCGCAAATGGCTGTTAAACAGCCATCAGGTCCGCTTCTTTTTGTTGCAGAATTTTATCGACTTCCGCCACGGCTTTGTCTGTCATTTTTTGCACTTCATCTTGTGCGCGGCGCTCATCATCTTCAGAAATAGCTTTGTCTTTAATCAGTTTTTTCAGCGCATCGTTTGCATCACGGCGCACATTACGGATCGCCACTTTGGCGCCCTCGCCTTCCTGACGCACAATTTTGGCGAGGTCGCGGCGACGCTCTTCGGTTAACATTGGCATAGGTACGCGAATCAAATCACCATTGGTAGCAGGGTTAAGCCCTAAATCACAGTCTCTAATCGCTTTTTCAACTTTGGCAATCATGTTTTTTTCGTAAGGCTGCACATTCAAGGTACGTGCATCTCCCAAATTGACATTCGCAACCTGATTGACTGCCACCATAGAACCGTAGTACTCCACCATCACATGATCCAGCAAGCCGGTGTGTGCACGGCCAGTACGGATTTTTGCCAGATCCACCTTCAGGGACTCCAGCGATTTATGCATTTTCTGCTCGGCAGATTTTTTAATGTCTTCAACCATTTGATTCTCCAATCGACGCGCGGGGCTTAAGCCATCACGCGCGTGCCTTCATTTTCACCCAGAATGACACGCTTCAACGCGCCTTCTTTAAAGATACTGAATACCGCAATCGGCATTTTCTGATCTCGGCACAGCGTAAATGCAGTTGCATCCATCACTTTGAGGTTTTTATTGATCGCCTCGTCGTAGGTCACCATATCATAACGGGTCGCTGTCGGATCTTTTTTCGGATCTGCCGTGTAAATGCCATCGACCTTGGTCGCCTTCAATACAATTTCGGCATCAATCTCAACGCCGCGCAAAGCAGCTGCCGTGTCCGTGGTAAAAAACGGGTTACCAGTACCCGCGCCAAAAATCACCACCTTACCTTCTTCCAGGTAACGAATGGCTTTACCGCGGATATAAGGCTCAGCGACCGCCTCAATATTCAATGCACTCTGCACACGTGCTGGCAAGCCTGCGTGCTTCATGGCATCCTGCAAGGCCATCGCGTTCATCACCGTGGCCAGCATACCCATGTAATCCGCAGTTGCCCGGTCCATACCCTCTGCGGCAGGGGCAACACCGCGAAAAATATTGCCACCGCCGATGACTATGCCTACCTGTACGCCCATACTGACGATTTCTTTGACTTGCGCAACAATAGCCGTCACTGTTTCGCGATTAATGCCATATGCGTCATCGCCCATCAGCGCTTCACCTGATAACTTGAGTAATATGCGCTTGAAAACAGGTTGTGCCATAATTATTTTCCCAAACTCAAAAATGTGCCTATTTAATCACAAAAACGTCATTTTTTGGATGTTGCAGGCGCAATTAGAAATAAAACTAGTGATTCGCGGTAAAACCACAAGGCTGATCCATAAAAACCAAAATTCAGCCATAAAACAAAATTCAGCCATAAAAAAAGTGGAATCCTAAGATTCCACTTTTTGTGAGACGCTACTAGCCAGTCAATTAGACTTTTGCAGCAGCAGCCACTTCAGCCGCGTAATCGACTACGGCTTTTTCAATGCCTTCACCCACGATGTACATGCTGAAAGAAGCCACGCTTGCCCCTTTGGATTTCAGCAATTGCTCAATGCTCAGCTTGTCATCTTTCACAAAGGCCTGGCTCAGCAAAGTCACTTCTTTCAAGAACTTCTGCACCGTACCTTCTGCAATTTTTTCCAGCATGGCTTCTGGCTTGCCAGCTTCTTTGGCTTTTTCGATAGCCACACGACGCTCGGCTTCAATCAGCGCAGCATCCACACCACTGGCATCCAGCGATTTTGGTTTGGCTGCAGCAATATGCATTGCAATGTCTTTACCCAGCGCTTCGTCACCACCCACCAGATCAACCAGCACACCAATTTTGCTACCATGCACATAGCTGAACAATTGGCCTTGTGCTTGTGTACGCACAAAACGACGTGGGGTGATGTTTTCGCCAATTTTACCAACCAGTTGCGCACGCACAGACTCCGCTGTTTCGCCACGCAATGGTAAAGCCCCTACCGCGTCAATGTCAGCAGGATTGTTTTCGTTCACAGTTTGTGCCAAGTCGCTTACAAACTTGAGGAATTCTTCGTTCTTGGCGCAGAAGTCAGTTTCAGAGTTCACTTCGATCAGTGTACCCAGTTTGCCATCAGCGGTAATGCTGATGCCTACGGTGCCTTCTGCAGCCACACGACCAGCCGCTTTGCTTGCCTTGTTACCAAAGCGTACACGCAGAATTTCTTCCGCACGAGCCATATCGCCTTCAGCTTCTGTCAAAGCCTTTTTACAGTCCATCATTGGGGCATCGGTGCGCTCACGTAAGTCTTTCACCATGCTTGCGGTAATTTCAGCCATTTATTTGCTCCTTTTATTCAACGACCTGAGCGGCCGCCATCAATATTCTTTTCACTATACAGAGACTGTGTGACAGCCAGATTGCGCCAGACACCAGCGCATTTACGTGCCCATTCTGTCAGCCTATGCAACAGAAGACACAATAGAAAAAGGGGCGATGCGCCCCTTTTCATGCCACCGGGAATTACTCAGCCACTGCCTCAGCAGGTGCAGCTTCTTCCTGTGCAGCCTTCACGATTTCAGAAATCGCGTTTGCACGACCTTCCAACACGGCATCAGCCATGCCACGTGCGTACAAGCGGATTGCGCGTGAAGAGTCATCGTTACCAGGGATGATATAAGTGATGCCATCTGGTGAGTTGTTGGTATCCACGATACCAATCACTGGAATACCCAGTTTACGTGCTTCAGTAATCGCGCCGCTTTCATGACCAACGTCGATCACAAAAATCGCATCTGGCAAGCCACCCATCTCTTTAATACCACCGATGGAACGCTCCAGCTTTTCGATTTCACGCTTGATGCCCAAAGCTTCTTTTTTACCGAACTTGTCGATGCTGCCATCAATCATCATGGCTTCAAAGTCTTGCAAACGCTTGATAGATTGCTTCACGGTTTTGAAGTTGGTCAGCATACCACCCAACCAGCGATGGTTCACATACGAACAACCAGCGCGCTGTGCTTCTTCTTTCACGATATCGCGGGCTTGACGCTTGGTGCCCACAAACAGAATACGGCCCTTGTTTGCTGCCAAAGTGCGCACATATTTCTGTGCTTCTTCAAACAGTGGCAGGGTTTTTTCCAGGTTAACAATATGAATTTTGTTACGATCGCCAAAAATGAACTCTGCCATTTTCGGGTTCCAGTAACGAGTTTGGTGACCAAAGTGAACACCGGCCTCCAACATTTGACGCATAGTCACGGACATGATTTTATCTTTCCATTCAAAGGGTTATTCATAAACTTGCAATCAAAAACACCGTATTTAACGGCACCCAATGTGATTGCAAGCAAGTGTTTGACAAAAAAGTCAATCCAAAATTATAGCGCTTAATCCGAATACTATCAAGCACTTAAGCATTTCCAGCTAAGCTGGCGTCCCCGTCAGGACTCGAACCTGAAACTAGCCCTTAGGAGGGGCTGGTGATATCCTGTTTCACCACGAGGACAGCGGCGCTATTTTAAACGCTTGTCTGCAAAACGACCACCCTGTTATTCAAAATCGCTGACGCCTCTCTCAGCCAGCTTGCCGAGCCCGATGGCTGTGAGTAACATGCACCTACAAACTTTCTAACTGACAGACAGAGATATGGATACTAACTCTATCAATCGTTATGCCTCGGCGATACGCGAGGCAATTGTTGCGCATGAAGCGGATATCGAATGCCTGGACCGCGAAATAGGCGATGGCGACCACTACATTAATATGAAGCGTGGCTGTGAAGCGATTGCAGGACTGGCAAACGAACTCAATGGCCTAGACGCATCTGATGCCCTGAATAAAATTGGCATGAAATTACTGAGCACCATAGGCGGGGCATCTGGGCCGTTATTTGCAAGCTTTTTTATGGCCATGGGTAAATCGCTTAAAACCAGTGAAACAATCAGCATCAACCACTTTGCCGCCGCATTTGACGCTGGCGTACAAGCCATTATGCAACGGGGCAAAGCCCAGGCCGGTGAAAAAACCATGCTGGATGTGCTGGTCCCCGTCGCCCAGACCTTTAAACACATGGCAGAACAAGGCCACACCCGCCCGGAAATTGCAGCCGCCCTGAAAAAGACAGCCAGTGAAGGTCTTGAGTCCACGCGTAATATGCTGGCCACCAAAGGTCGCGCGGCTGGATTGGGTGAGCGCGCCATTGGTCATCTCGATGCGGGGGCAAAAAGCTGCCAGGTCATGATTCATGCAGTGTGCGATCTCGTGGTTGCCGGTTAAGGGCATTACAGATCAAGTTTTCCCCACTCACCCCTCTACGCGGCGCACTGGGTATCAGGCTTAGCTTAGCCAGCTGTGCACGGTTTTAATCACGGAGCGAAAAATGAAAAAATTTTTAAATCAGGTTGACCAGATGCTGACTGAAAGTCTGGCTGGCTTTGCCACTGCACATCGCGAGCTGGTGCAAGTGCAATTTGAGCCGACCTTTGTCAGCCGCAAACAAAAAGCACAAAACAAGGTCGTGCTGATTTCCGGTGGCGGTTCAGGCCATGAACCTTTGCACGCGGGCTATGTGGGCAAAGGCATGCTGGATGCCGCCTGTCCAGGCCAGGTATTCACCTCACCTACCCCAGATCAGATGCTGGCGGCAGCCGAAGCGGTGCATGCGGATAAAGGCGTCCTGTTTATCGTGAAAAACTACGCCGGGGATGTCATGAATTTTGAAATGGCGGCTGAAATGCTGCCGTTTGAGCATGCCACGGTGCTGACCTCGGATGACTGTGCCGTCGTCAATAGCACCTATACCTCAGGTCGCCGCGGCGTGGCAGGCACCGTCATTGTCGAAAAATGCGTCGGTAGCCTGGCGGAAAGCGGCGCTGACCTCGCTGCCTGCAAGGCGCTTGGCGATAAAATCAATCTACGCACTTCCAGCATAGGCGTCGCCCTGACCAGCTGCACGGTTCCTGCGGCAGGGAGACCCACCTTCGATATCACTGAAGCTGAAATTGAAATGGGGGTAGGCATCCATGGTGAACCAGGTCGTCGCCGTGAAGCCATGCATGCAGCAGACGCCATCGTCACGGACATGGTCGCCGCGATTGTGCATGATATTGAAGCCAAGCAACTGCCTGGTGCGGGCGATATCCTGCTTTTGGTGAATGGCCTGGGCGCGACACCGCTAATGGAGTTATACCTGATTTATCACGCAGCCGCAGAACAGCTGACCGCCAAAGGTTATCAAGTCACCCGCAGTCTGGTTGGCAACTACACCACCGCCATTGACATGGCAGGCGCCTCAATCACGGTTTGCCTGCTGGATCAGGAAATCCTAAAGCACTGGGACAGCCCAGTGCATACCGCTGGCTTGCGCTGGGGCTGCTAACACGATTAGCTACCTTAAACGCTGACCATAGTCAGTCCGCTCACAGGCAGCAAAGGCACCTGCATTAATTTATTTTAAATCGCCACTTTCTCTCACATTATGATTGCTTCCTGCTTGCGGCAGGTGTATGTTAATCCAAGGGATGCAAATCCACTGTTCATATCAGTGTGGACATAACAATAAACAAAAGCAGTATATTTGAGTGATGATGCATGGCAGCAACAAACCTGTGGCAGACTTCCTGAATTCAGATTCAGTCTCGGCTTCATTTTTCTGCAAATCAGACTGGACCGCCTGATGAAGCGCCTGCTCAACCACAAACAATCGCTGACGCTGGATGTCATGTTGCAAATGGCGATCAGGGTCAGCATCGTCATCGTCGCGGTCAGTGCGCTCACTTACTGGCACATCTACAAAACGCTGGTGGCCTCCACCATTGATGGCCTAGAACATTACATTCAGGAACGCGGCCAGCGTGAAAGTGCCATTTTCAAGTTGGCCGAGTCCAATCACCAGATTTTCAGGGCTACGTTTCTCGCGCACTGGCAACAAGATTTTTTCTACAATGACCGCTTCTTCTGGCAAGTCTTCCAGCGCATGCCAGACCACACCATACACCTGCAAAAAAAAGCCTACGATGGCTTTTATAACCAATCCGGCCTGATCAGCAAAGACGTCACCGCATATATCGGCGCCAAGGCCCCGATTGCCAATGAGGATTTCAGGAAGAAATTACTGTTGTCGTATGTCATGGTCGATCACTTTGGCACGTCGTGGACCAAGCAGTTTGCCAACCTGTATGTCTCCATGCCAGAAAATGTCAATATTGTGTACTGGCCAGGCATGCGTTGGGCTGACAACGCCAGTAGCAAACTGGATGTTCTCACTGAAGAGTGGGTTTACATCACCACCCGGCAGAGCAATCCTGAGCGCAAGAGTGTCTGGACTGGCCTCTACTTTGACCCGACCGCCAATGAATGGATGGTGTCACTGGAGACCCCTATTGATATCACTGAGACAAACACGCTGAATGTGGGGCATGACATTTTGCTCAATGCCCTGTTTGACCGCGTGTTTAATGACCATCTGTCAGGGACCTACAATTTTATCTTCCGCGAAGATGGGCGCTTGATTGCCCACCCGGCCAAAGAGACAGAAATGAACCTTACACGGGGCATGCTGATGATCCCTGACCTCAAAGACGCGCACTTGAGCCAGCAGTTTCAGGTCCTGACTCAATCCATCAAAAACAGGCAACAGGCTTATTTTATTGTTGAGGATGATGACGCATTTCTGGCAGCCACACAAATAGAAGGCCCTGGCTGGTGGTTTGTCACGGTCTACCCAAAATCTTTATTGTCTGCACCGTCCATGAGTGCCGCCAGGTTTATCCTGATTGTCAGTGTACTGGCATTGGTGATAGAGCTGATCATGCTGTATCTGGTGATGAGGAAAAAAGTCATTCAACCGCTGGAGACGTTTATGGCGGCCTCCAGCGCCATTGAAGCACAGCAGTATGAAAAAATCACCAACCATACCCTACCCTTGCCCTTTAAGTTGCAAAACGAGATTGGCAAGCTGGCGAGGATGTTCAAAAGCATGTCTGGCAGCTTGCAACAATACCGCAATGAGATGCAACGCCTGAACCATTCGCTGGAAGATCAAGTAAAAATCAGAACCCGGGCGTTGCAGCAGGCAAAAGACAAAGCAGAAAAAGAGGCTACCATAGACAGCCTGACGCAAATCCCCAACCGCCACTCTTTTTATAACCGTGCCAAAGCCATACTGCAACAAGCAGACCATACCGGTGCACCACTGTGCTTCCTGATGCTGGATATTGATTTCTTTAAAGTGATCAATGACTCTTACGGCCATCCGCAAGGCGACCAGGTGCTGATTGCCTGTTCACGGACGATTGAAAATGCCATCCGCGACAAGGACTTGCTAGGTAGACTGGGCGGTGAGGAGTTTGCCGTGGTCTTACCCGCCACAACAGCCGAAGAAGCGCGCGTGATTGCTGAACGCATCCGTACCTCGATCGCAGAGTTACGCTTTTTTACCCCACAGGGCGGCCATGAATTCAGCACGACGATCAGTATAGGTATTTCGTGCGCGAATGAAACGATTTATGCTTATGAATTGCTTTATAAGCATGCCGACCTGGCCCTTTATCAGGCCAAGCAAACCGGACGTAACCGGGTAATTTGCTACAACAGCCAATGGCAACCACCCGTCGCAGATGCGCAAGCCTGGAATGCAGGCGAATAACGCGTTTCTCAGTCAGACTAACCCAGTAACTGCTGCCAAAGTGCCTTGACCACGGTTCTCTGCGGCAGTAATTCCGCATCTTCAACAATGGCATCTTGCCCTTGCAACTTGGTGTGATGGATCAGTCTCCGGTATTCACGGTAGGCTGCGGCAACCGCTTCTGCCATGGTTGCAGAGTCAATCAACCCCAATTCGGCACAGCGCTCCAGCAAGCCGATATTGCCAATATTTTCGGCCAGGCCGGGATGCTTAGCCCCGTGCAATAACACCAGATATTGCACCATAAACTCGACATCAATAATGCCGCCTGGCCCTTGCTTGAGATCAAAGCGGCCAAGCTTGGACTTGTGGGCTTCGCGCATTTTCTCGCGCATGTGCACAATATCTTGCTTGAGCGCAGTTGCGTCTCGTGGCTGCACGATGATCTCACGGCGGATCTGTTCAAAGGCCGCGCCGATGTGTTCCAAGCCCGCCACAAAACGTGCACGCGTCAGTGCCTGATGCTCCCATACCCAGGCTTTATGATGCTGATACTCCCTGAACGCGGCCACCGTACTGACCAGCAAACCACTATTGCCATCTGGGCGTAACTGCAAGTCGGTCTCATACAGCAAACCGGCATTGGTCAGCGTGTTAAACCAGGTATTAAGGCGCTGAGCAAAGCGCGCATAGACCTCCGGGGCCTGCTCCGCGTCATCTTCATATAGAAAAATAATATCCAGATCAGAGAGATAGCCTAATTCTTTGCCGCCCAGCTTGCCGTAGCCGATCACGGCGAACTGGGGCGTATCACGGTGTTTGATCGCCAGGTTTTGCCACACGGTCTGTACACTGACCTGCAAGATCACGTCGGCCAGTGCGCTTAAGTCGTCCGAAATCGCCTCCAGCGACAACGCAGTCATCACATCCTGTGCCGCAATTTTAAGCACGCTAGCATGCTTGAAATGCCGCATCGCATCCATTTGCGCTTCCACATCACCGTGCAAGGCTTGCATCTGGCTTAGCAGCTCGTTTTTTAATTGTGCGGCATCCAGTCGCTTGAACAAGGTCTGCTTATTGAGCAACTCATCCAGCAAAATGGGGTGGGCAGAGACATACTGTGCAATCCAAGGGCTGGCGGCACACAGTTTGACGATCAGCGACAGGGCATCAGGAAACTCTGCCAACAAAGCCAGATAGCTGGCGCGGCGGCAAATACTTTCCAGCAAGTCCAGCGTGCGAATGAGCGCGGTATCCGGCGAGGTACTCTGTTGCTGTGCAGCTTCCCGCAACAGTAAGGGCATCAGTTGATCCAGCCGGCGACGGCTTTGCTCGGGTAATTGCTGGATGCGTTGGCTCGTCCGCGTCTGCTGCAACAAATGCACGATATCGCTGCCACGCGTATACCCTTGCGCAGCCAGCCATTGCTCACTGTCAGCGGCACTCAGTGTCCCTTGCCAAACAGCCGTTTCCTGTTGTAAATCCTGTTGCTGTTCGTCCTTAAAGGTTTCATCAAAAAAACGTTGTATGCGGTCTCTATGCAGATTGAGCTCTGCCATAAAGCTGGGCCAGTCGGGCTGCTTGAGCATCTGCAGCAAGTAACCACGGTAGGTCTCAGATTCAGGCAAATCCTGGGTTTGCTGATCGTCGATATACATGAGTCTATGCTCTAGGTTGCGCAGATAGACATAACTTTGCTTGAGCGCAGAGACTTCTTCTGCGGGTAACATGCCGCGCATCGCCAAACAATCGAGCACCGCCAGCGTTGGCTTGATTTGCAAATCCGGCACTTGACCACCACGGATCAGTTGGAACAACTGCGCGATAAACTCGACCTCGCGGATGCCGCCCCGCCCCAGCTTGATATTGTCCGAGAGCTTGCGCTGCAGCACATCACGCTGAATTTGCAGCTTGAGGTCGCGCATGGAGGCATAAGCGTTAAAATCCAGATACTTGCGGAACACAAACGGCTTGATCAGCTTGGTCAGCGCAGCTTCTGGCCCATGGATGACCCGGCCTTTAATCCAGGCGTAACGCTCCCACTCCCGCCCATAATTCTGGTAGTAATCCTCCAGCGCATCGAGGTTGCAAACCAGCGCGCCTTCCGAGCCAAACGGGCGCAAGCGCATATCCACGCGAAAGACAAAGCCTTCCGCCCTGACTTCATCCAGCGCCACAATGACCTTTTTACCCAGCCGCGTAAAAAAGTCCTGGTTACTGATGGACTTTTCTCCGTTGGTGTTACCCTCTTCTTCATAGGCAAAAATCAGGTCTATATCAGAGGAGACATTCAATTCACGCCCGCCCAGTTTGCCCATGCCGACCACGATCAGTTGCTGCGGCGCGCCCTTGGCTGAGCAAGGCTGACCATAGATATCAGCCAGGCGGGCGTGGTAGAAGGTGATAGCCGCAGCAATTGCCGACTCGGCCAGCGCGCTTGTGATTTCCACCACCTCGGCAAAATCCGCCAGACCATTCAGGTCACGCACGATCAAACGTGCCATCAAGCGCTGCCTGATCAAGCGGATTTGTTGCAGAAAAAAAGATTCTTCACTATTTTTTTCAATTAAAAACAGATCTTTGACATCTTGAGTCTTATATGTCTTATATAAGTTATCTAACAGATCAGTTACAAAATCTGGATGTTTTGTAACGAATCTGGCAAAAAAGGGGCTACAAGCAGCCGCATGCAGCAAATAGGCGGCCTCTGTAGACGCGACCTGCTTTTCTGTTAGAATTTGGGCAAGCTGTTGCATGGGCTGTGGCTCTAGTAACGGGATGTGTGCTCGGAGAGTTTGTCAATCAGAACCAAAATAATAACACCTGAGGTTCGCTCACACTTTCATTTTTTGACATTGATTTTTGGGGGACGCTATGTCTATCGAATCTGTACTTCATGAACACCGCGTATTCGCGCCGGGCAAAGAGTTTTCAAGCCAGGCCGCGATCGGCAGCATGGAGGAATACCAACGCCTGTGCCAGGAAGCGGCACAGGATTACGAAGGATTCTGGGCCAAACTGGCTCGCGAGCTATTAATCTGGCACAAACCGTTTACCAAGACACTCAATCAGGACCATGCCCCCTTCTACAAATGGTTTGAAGATGGCGAGTTAAATGTGTCCGCCAACTGCCTGGACAAGCACCTGCAAACCATCCCCAACAAAACCGCCATTATTTTTGAGGCGGATAACGGTGATGTGCGCAGTGTGAGCTACAAAGAACTCTACCACCAGGTCTGCCAGTTTGCGAATGGCCTCAAGTCACTCAAGCTGGTCAAGGGTGACCGCGTCATTATCTATCTGCCCATGGGCATTGAAGCCGTGGTCGCCATGCAGGCCTGTGCCCGTCTGGGCATTATTCACTCGGTGGTGTTTGGCGGCTTTTCTGCAAAAAGCCTGAATGAGCGGATTATCGATGCTGGCGCGGTGGCGGTGATTACCTCAGACGGCCAATACCGTGGCGGTAAAACGCTGCCGCTCAAACAAGCAGTCGACGAAGGCATTGCCATGGGCGGCTGTGACAGCATCCGCCATATGGTGGTGTTCAAGAAAACCGGCATGGACGTCGCCTGGGATAGTACCTGTGTCTGGTGGCATGACCTGATTGCAGGCCAAGCCGACACCTGTGAGCCGGTGATGGTAGACGCAGAACATCCGTTGTTCCTGCTCTACACCTCAGGTTCGACCGGTAAACCCAAAGGCGTACAACATAGCTCGGCGGGCTATCTGCTGCACGCCATGAACACCATGCGCTGGACCTTTGATATTAAGCCCAACGATATTTACTGGTGTACGGCCGATGTGGGCTGGATCACCGGTCACAGCTATGTCGCTTACGGCCCGCTTGCCATGGGGGCGACCCAGATTGTGTTTGAAGGTATTCCGACCTATCCGAATGCAGGGCGTTTCTGGGAAATGATTCAGCGCCACAAGGTCAGCGTGTTCTACACCGCGCCCACCGCGATCCGCTCCCTGATCAAAGCCGGTGAAACCGACTTTACCACGCACCCCAACCACTTCGATTTAGCCAGCCTGCGTTTGCTGGGCACCGTCGGCGAGCCTATCAACCCCGAAGCTTGGATGTGGTACTACGAACAAGTGGGCGGCAATCGCTGCCCGATTGTCGATACCTTCTGGCAAACCGAAACCGGCGGCCATGTGATAACCCCGCTACCAGGCGCGACTCCCTTGGTGCCAGGTTCCTGCACCCTGCCCTTCCCTGGCATTGATATCGACGTCGTAGATGAAACCGGCAAAGCCATTGCCTGGGGCAATGGCGGTCTACTGGTGATTAAAAAGCCGTGGCCTTCCATGATCCGCACCATTTACAACGATCCCGAGCGTTATAAAGCCAGCTATTTCCCGGCCGAACTGGGTGGCAACCTGTACCTGGCCGGGGATGGCGCCGTGCGTGACGCCGACACTGGAAATTTCACCATCATGGGCCGCATTGATGACGTATTGAACGTGTCCGGCCACCGCCTGGGTACCATGGAAATCGAGTCTGCGCTGGTCGCCAACCATTTGGTCGCCGAGTCTGCGGTGGTTGGTAAACCACATCCGATCAAAGGCGAGTCTGTGGTGGCTTACGTCGTGCTGAAAGGCAAGCGCCCAGAAGGCGAAGAAGCCAAGAAGATCGTGGCCGAATTGCGTGACTGGGTCGGTAAAGAAATTGGCCCGATTGCCAAGCCGGATGAAATCCGCTTTGGCGACAACCTGCCCAAGACGCGTTCGGGCAAAATCATGCGCCGCTTGTTGCGTAGCCTGGCCAAGGGTGAGGAAATCACTTCTGATATTTCGACCCTGGATAACCCGGCCATCCTCGAACAGTTGAAACAGGCCGTCAATTAACCATCTGCTGCCGATGGAAGGGTTAATTATTCTGATTATTTTCGCAGCGGTGGCGATCTTCCTCATGCGAAAATAATCCGGCTAAGTGTTTGATTAGCCAACCCAGATTTTATATCTTGGCGGCAGACCTACTTGAATGTCAACTTGCGCAGTTCGCGTCTTTTCTGCTTAATTTTTTTCGCAATAGAATGACTATTGCCAAAAAAATTGCACAAAAACCCATCAAACTGCACGTCGTTGCCTTTTCAAGTCCCAATATAAAATCTGGGTTAAAATAGCACTTTTTTCCAAAGTGCTATTTTTTCATGTCCAGTTTGCAGCAAGAAGTTGAACGCCGCCGTACCTTTGCCATTATTTCGCACCCGGATGCGGGTAAAACCACCCTCACCGAAAAACTGCTGTGGTTTGGTGGCGCGATTCAGGTTGCAGGTGAAGTGCGTGGTCGTAAAGCCGCCCGTCATGCCACCTCGGACTGGATGGAACTGGAAAAACAACGCGGCATTTCCGTTACCTCATCTGTGATGCAGTTTCCCTATCGTGAACATATGGTGAATTTGCTGGATACCCCCGGCCACGATGACTTCTCCGAAGATACTTACCGCACCCTGACCGCCGTGGACTCGGCCGTCATGGTCATTGACTCGGTCAACGGCGTCGAAGCGCAAACCATCAAGCTGCTCAATGTCTGCCGCATGCGCGACACGCCCATCATCACTTTTATCAACAAGCTGGACCGTGAAAGCCGCGCACCGATAGAGTTACTCGATGAAATCGAGACCACCTTGGGGATGGAATGCGCGCCCATGACCTGGCCGATCGGCATGGGCAAGACCTTCCGAGGCGTCTACAGCCTGGTGAATGACAGCATCCTGTTCTTTGATCCCCGTGCTGAAAAAGGGACTTCTGAAACAATTCAAGGCCTGGATAATCCACGTCTGGACGAGCTGATTGGCTACCAGGCGCAAGAATTGCGCGTTGATATTGAGCTGGTCCGCGGTGCTTCCAACGAATTCAACAAAGAGCGCTATCTGAGCGGCAAGCAAACGCCTGTGTTTTTTGGCTCCGCGGTGAACAACTTTGGCGTGCAATCCTTGCTGGATGCAGTAGTAGATTTATCGCCACCGCCACAGGCACGCAACACGGCGACACGCGCAGTCGCCGCCAACGAAGACAAGTTTGCCGGCTTTGTCTTCAAAATTCAGGCCAATATGGATCCCAAACACCGTGACCGCATTGCCTTCTTGCGCGTGTGCTCTGGCCGCTTTGAACGTGGTATGAAAATCAAGCAAGTCGCCACTGGCAAGATGCTCAACGTTAACAACGCCATCACCTTTATGGCGCAAGACCGCACCATCATGGATGAAGCCTATTCTGGTGACATTATTGGTATTCCCAACCACGGCACCATCAAACTTGGCGATACCTTTACCGAAAATGAGGCTCTCAAGTTCATTGGCATTCCGTCATTTGCGCCTGAATTTTTCCGGCGTGCACGGATTAAAAATCCGATGAAAATGAAGCAGTTACAAATCGGCCTCAAACAGTTATCCGAAGAAGGCGCGGCGCAATTATTCCGTCCGCTGCTGTCGAATGACCTGATTTTGGGCGCAGTGGGGATGCTGCAGTTTGACGTGGTAGCACACCGTCTGGAGCATGAATACGGCGTCGATATGGTATTTGAGCCCTATGACTGCTATACCGCGCGCTGGCTCAAAGGCTCGGATGCGGATTTGAAAGCCATTGCAGATAAATATGGCTTTAACGTTGGCCTGGATAGCGCGGATGATTATGTCTACCTGGCACCCAACCGCGTCAACCTGCAAATGGCGCAGGAACGTTACCCGGATATTCAGTTTATGGAAACGCGCGAAATCGCCTAGCGAATCGCTTTATTATTCGTATAGCCTCTTCCATCGCCCCGCCAAGCACCGCTTACGGGGCGTTTCTTTTACTCGTGCGCAGTGTTTAGACGACTTTTGACCCGTTGCTCAAGATCATCCATCAGCGTATAAATCAGCGGTACGACAATCAGGCTTAACAAGGTGGAGGTCACCAGCCCCCCTATCAGCGCATAAGCCATGGGCGTACGGAATCCAGTCCCCGCCCCGGCGCCGATGATCACTGGCAGCATGCCCGCAATCATGGCAATCGTGGTCATGATAATCGGTCGGCTACGCTGCTGGCAGGCGGCAATGATCGCCTCAACTCTGGACAAGCCTGCGGAGCGGCATTCAATGATGGCGTCGACAATAAGGATGCCATTTTTGCCGACGATGCCCATCAACATGAGGATGCCGATCACTGCAGGCAGAGAAAGCGCCTGATGGGTGAGTGCCAGCGCCAATAGCGCGCCACAGATGGATAAGGGTAAGGCCATCATGATGGTGAAGGGCTGCAAGAGCTTTCTGAACAGCAGTACCAGCACCATCCATACCAGGAACAAGCCGCTCAGCATGGCCATGCTAAAGGTACTGAACATTTCACTCAGCATTTCGGAATCGCCAGTTTCGCTGAGGCTGATGCCCGCAGGCAGCTGCTGCAGAGTCGGTAACTGCCGCACCGTCTGCATCGCATCGCCCAAGGAAATACCATTCAGGTCGGCAGAAATGACGATTTGCGGCATACGGTCATAGCGCGTGATGCTGGCATAGTCATGCATCAATGACAAATTGGCCGCAGCGTCCAGCGCGACAATTTGCTGGGTATTGGTCGTCACCGGCAGCTGACGCAAGAATGCCAGCGCAGACTGTTCAGGCACTCTGACAGCACAGCGGACCGGGACGGACTGATTATCCAGCAACACATGTGCCAGTTGCTCTTCACTTCCGCCTTTCAAGGCGATCTGCAGCTCCTCGGCAATCGCACTGGTGGTGACGCCCAGACGCGCCGCTTCATGCGGCTTGGGCGTCACCACCAGATTGCTTTTCATGGCCGGCACCGTGGACAACACGTTAGAAAACGCTGGCAATTTGCGCATGTCATGTTCCAGTGCCAGCGCAGTGCGGTACAAACGTTGCGAGTCATGCCCGGTTAATACCAGACCAAAAGCCTTGCTGCCATTTTCATTTAAAGCACTCAATCTCACATTGGGTACGCGGCGCAATTCATATAACGCTTGCAGCTTGAACTGATCGACACTGCTGTTGCGCTGTGACCGCGCCACCAGCTTGACTATCAGGGTCGCGCGATTGACTTGTCCTGCAACCATGGTCTCGGCGTCACGTCCACCAATCCAGGAATAGACGCTGCTGACCTCAGGCTTGCTTAGCAAGGCTTCAGTCACCTGCTCAATCGCAGCATCGGTTTGTTTTAACTGTGCTTCCGCAGGCAGCTCCACCTGCAACATGAAAAAGGCTTTATCTTCTTGCGGCATAAAGTCTGCTGGCAAGATCAATAACAGACTGGCCGAAAGCAGCAGCAACAGCCCCACCAGCAACAGGCTGATCCGTCTATGCTTGAGCGACTGTTCCAACCATCCTTGATAAAAGTGATACCAGCGGCCTTGCTGTGCCACTGGCGGAGTCGACTTTAGAAAGTAGGCGGCCATCACCGGTGTGATGAAACGTGCGACCAATAAGGAGAAAAAAGTCGCCGTTGCGACCGTGATGCCAAATTGAATGAAATACTGGCCTACCAGCCCGCCCATAAAACTGACCGGGACAAAGACGGCAATAATGGCAAAGCTGGTGGCAATCACGGCCAGGCCAATTTCATCCGCCGCGCGCATGGCGGCTGGATAAGGCGCTTGGCCGTTTTCCATATGGCGGATAATGTTTTCAATCTCGACAATCGCATCATCGACCAAGACCCCGGAGACCAGTGACAGGGCCAGCATGCTGACCAAGTTCAAGGAAAACCCCAGCCAGTGCATGACAATAAACGTCGGGATCACAGAGAGGGGAATGGCAATGGCGGCAATCAGGGTGGCACGGGTGGAGCGCAAAAAGGCGTAGACCACCAAACCTGCCAACAACACGCCTTCCAAAAAGGACATCATGGCAGAAAAGTACGTTTTTTTGGTAAAGTCGATCTGCGTCTGCACCCGCTCGGCCTGGATATGCGGCTGCGTCTGTTGCCAGCGCTGTATGGCCTGCTCTATCGCCTCTGCGACTTTTAATTCATCTGCTTTTGCCGTTCTGTAAATGGCAATGCCAATGGCCGGCTGACGATTAAGCCGCGTTAATTGCTGGGCTGGTTTGAAGGTATCAAGCAGATTGCCGAGGCTGGACAAGGTGACATAGCGATGCTCTCCCACAGCAATTTCCAGATGCGCCAGGGCATCCACGGACTGCGGATCCCCTTGCACGCGTAGCGATGTCTGTTTGCTGCCCAGGCTAAACTGCCCTGCCGGAGCCTGCGCAATATAGGCCTGTATTTGCTTATTCACCGTGGCGGCACTGACACCGAGTGCATATAGCTTCTCCGGTAACAGCTCAATGTGAATTTCGCGGTCATAGCCGCCCTGACGTTCAATTTTCTCCACGCCCTCCACCGCCATTAAAGCGCTGACCAGGCCTTTGTCTACCTGTTGCGTCAGCGAGGGCAGTGAAAGCGTGCCGGATTGAAAGGCATAGGTCATTAATGGCGTATTGTCATCTTCGGACTGCTGGATCAGGGGTTCTCCCACATCGCTGGACCATTGACGGCGTAGGCTGGCAACTTTCTCGCGCACCAGTGACAACACAGTACGGATATTGGTGCCATATCGAAACTCAATCTGCGTGACCGAGACGCCGTTTTCGATATAGGACGTGACATGCTTGATATTCGGGATATTGGCCACGGCATTTTCTACCGGGATGGTCACCTGCCGCTCAATGGTTGAGGAGGAGGCGCCCGGCAACGCAATCGATACCGAGACGACTGGAATTCTGACCGTGGGCATGCCGTTCACCGGCAAACGATGGAAACAATCCGCGCCCCAAACAAGCAGAATGAAGGTCGCCAAGGCAATCAGCAAAGGGTTGGCGATCGCCCAGGAAGAAAGCTTTAATTTCACTTAGTGTACTGCCGCAATGACGTTGACTGGTTCACCTTCACGGATAAACCCGGCAAATTTATCAATGAGGCGCATGCCAGGGCTGACCCCTGCCAGTATCTCCACTTCCCCATCCAAACGCTGCCCGATAGTAACGGCAATGCGCTTGGCATGTCCTTGCTCGACGCTGTAGACATAATACTGGTCGCCTTCTACGGCAATCGCACTATCTGGCACACGGATGGCATTGCGTTGCGGCAGGGTGACCAGCACGGTGGCGGCTTGCCCTGGGCTCAGCCCCGGGGCTTTGGAAAAAGCAACTTTGAGATGCAACATCTGGTTTTCATCGTGCACCATGATGCCTTTTTTACGGATATGGCCAGCATAGCTTCGTTCTGCATCCTTGATTTTTACCTGCACTGGCATGCCATGCGTTAAGGACGCAGCCACTTCCGCGCTGGTTTCGATGTCGACCTCGAGCGTGCCATCTTTGGCCAGTAAAAACTGGGATTGATTGGTTTGACTGAGCAATTGGCCAACCACCGCATTTCTTTGAATCACCAGCCCTGACACCGGGGCGACCAACTCTGCCTGTTTGATTTTGAGATCCGCTTCATCCACCTGCGCATTGGCTGACAACAGATCGGATAAGGCCATCCTTAAACGGTTGCGGGCCGTATTAAGCTTGCTCTCTGCGGCCTGTTCGGTCTGGATACGTTGCTCCAGTAATTCTTTTGAAATCAGCCCATCCTCTGCGACTTTTTCACCGCGGACGCGTTCAGTCCGCGCCTGGTCCAGGGTTTTCTTGGCATCATCGAGCGCCGCTTCCGCTTCACTAAACGCCACAATCGCCCGCTGCTTGCTGGCAAGCGATTGTACCCGCTGCACTTTGGCCAATTGGGTATCCACCACCGCCAGTTGCTGACCGGCCTTGACGTGATCGCCCTCGTCAACTAACACTTTGGTAATGCGGCCTTGCATCATGTCCGCGTACACCGGCACCTGCTCCTGGGCAACCACTTTACCAAACAACTCCAGCGTCGAATTGAGCGGTTTGTTTTCCACGGTGATGGCTGTCACCGTCAGTCCTGCATTGGTAGGCCTGGCAGATTCTGAGTGCGTGCTAAAGTGCCAGACCATCAAGATCGAGGTCAGCACCACAATGGCTAAGGCCATGCGTGTGCGCAAAAACAGGGGCAATTGATCGATGAGCCGATTGTTCATTCGTACCTTATTGTGTATTTTCCGTAGCCTGTTGATCAGGATTCAGACTGAAAGCCCCGGAGAGCGCTTTATTTGCAAAAGCATACCCCCTCATCCAGGCCTGTTTGGCGTCTATATATTGTAATAAGGTCTGCTGGTTTCGCATATCCTGCTTGAATACATCCATCTTGCTCAGATAGCCGACATCCACCGCACGTTGTAACTTGGCAGACTGTGCCTGCCACCGACTCAAAGCTTGCTCTTCCGCCAGTAGCTGTGCTCGGCTTTCATTAAAATTCACCAGCGCATTTTCAGTTTCTTCAATCGCCAGTAATACAGCCTCCTTGTAAGCCAGCAATGCCTCCCGCAGTTGCGACTCACGCTGATTTACCACTTCCCGTCTTAACCCCCAATCCAGCAGGGGGATATTGATAGAAGGGGCAATATAGGTCAATGATCCAGTGTGCCTCAAGCTTTCACCCGTCACCCGCCCGGCAACCATCAGAGCGCCCTCAATAGATAATTTTGGATACAGGTCAGATTTGGCGATACCCAACGCCCCGGTTGCTTTCAACACCTGTGACTCGGCCATCTTGATATCTGGACGCTGGCGGATAATTTCTGCAGGGACGCGCATTGGTAACGAGATGGATTGCACATCCTCGGCAAGCTTGCCAGCCGGACGTGACTGTAATTCTGTCAACCAAGCCTCAGCTGGTTCCGCCTGGCCACAGAGTACAGCCAGTCTTTGCAAGGCCATTTCCTGGTTAAGGCGGTTTTGCCTGCGCATGCGCTGGGCAGCCTGAACTTCCGTTATAAACGACTCAGCAGTTTCTGGAGAAGTAAACCCACCGCTCACGCCTTTATTCGACAGTGTCCGCAAGTTGGCATATCCCGCTTCGGCGAGTGCCAGCTGTTTTTCACGCTGGACAGCGGCTTCCAGCTCAGCGTAAACGCGAACCAATTCAGCCGCTAATGACAATTGCCTGCTGGAGACGTCCGCCTCTGCAATTTGTAAATCAGCCTGCGTGATTTGCCGCTGACCGGCGCCCTGGCCAAAGATAGGCAACTCCCAAATCAGGTCAAAGCCAGCCAGAAATGCCCCAGAAGCGGCATGGCGCGATTGACCGGAGGAGCTATTGCCCACTGCAAGCATGCGCGAAAGGCTATTCGGACCAGCATATAAACTGAGCTGCGGTTTTTCGGTCGCCAGCTCATGTGCCTGCAAAGAACGGGCATAGCTGATCCGCTCACTGGCTTGCTGTAGCGTAAGATTTTGCTTGAGGGCGGTTTGCATGAGCTGGTTTAGCAGCGGATCCTTGAATGCAAGCCACCACGCTGTTTCGGCCGCTGACAGTTGCGTGGCCGATGTGGTGTGCGCCTGACGCCACTGAGCCGGTGCTGGCGTATCCAGCGCAGGCATCTCTGTATGAAGGCACGCACTCAAGCTGACCGCCACCAGCACACTCACCGTCGTTGTGCGCATGCCTGAGACTAGCGTTGAAACTCTAGCCGGCCTGGCCATCTGCCAGCGTGCCAGAAGTCGCACCAGTCGAGCTGACTGACGGATCAAACGCACGCTGTGCATCAGTGCATCCAGCCCCATTACACAACGACCCTCAAGGATAACCAGACAGAGCCAAGCCGCGTATACCTCACGTGCTTCATCCAATCAATCCGTTTTTTGTGCATAAATAACCAAAGGGATGTTCAAGGATGCTTAAGAACAGGGGCAACCCGCGGGGATAGATTGAAAGCGTGTCCATGCAGAGGATTGCAGCGACATAAACATGGTCGGCGGTTTGCGGGGAGAAAATTAAAAATATGCATAGGACACCTGAGTGGGCGATAGTTTAGAATCTTCTCTCAAACGAGTAAACAGATTTAAACATTTTAAAACAGCATTCAGTGCTGATCACGGCTGAATGTATTTTACTTACCGGGATACCCAAATTTGAAACATGCCTGCCCTTGTTACAGCGGAAATGCTTATGCAGCCTGCTGCCAGCCTTTACACCAAGGCTTACCCGCCCCCGATGCCGAGCGCCTGATGCGCTCTCGCTACAGCGCTTATGCCCTCAGATTGCCTGACTATATTTTACAAACCTGGCACACTGAGACACGGCCGAGTAGCCTGACACAAGCAGATTTACAGGGAATTAAATGGTTAAAACTCGAGGTGCTTGCGCATCACCAACAGGATGCCACCCATGCTGAAGTCACTTTTGTGGCGACTTATCAAAGTGGTCAGCAAAAGAAGACGACCATGACTGAACACAGCCGTTTTGAATATCTAGACGGGCGCTGGCTGTATTGCGGCCAGGTAGAGGCTTAAAAACGGCTGCTATGCGCCTGATACAAACAGATTAGTGCGCAGGACCGTAATCACTGACCAATCGGGCAAACAGAGGACTGACCGGTGCCTGCCTGGACTGCAGTTGCGTCTGACTCAACCAGTCGATAATCGCCAGATTGAGTTCATAAGGGGAAATGCGGTCATCCCCATCCTGGTCCAACCTGTGGAGCAGACTGCGCACCTCTGCTTGACTGAGGTCTTTCAACGCGCGCTGCAAGGCACGCTGATCCAAAAAGCCGCAGTGTTCCAAATCGATGCGCGAAAAGATGTTTTGTGTGATTTGCGCACTCACAGTACAAAGAATACTCGCCATGTCGCCACCTCCTGCTTGATGTCATCATCACCAGGCCATTGTAAGCGCGGCATAACGGCAACGGTGTATCGTAATGTAGCGGTTTGTATCGAATGGCGATTGTCCGGCCCGGGCATGACCGGACAATCGGAGACTAATGCTCGCGCACCAGCACGCCAACCCGCGGCGCCCAGCCGGCATTCGCCTGCTTCTTGGCGGTGACCAGCGTCAACATCGAAGGGTCATACACATCGACGTTATGGGTCACCGGCGTCGTGAGCAGGTATTGTGCCTTGGTCGCCTGCAGGAACCTGGCCACGCGCTTGATGTTGAAAATATCCAGGTGTGCAAACGGCTCGTCAATAAAGACAAACCCACCTGGCCGGGTTTCTTCCATCATCAGCGCCACCAGCAAAATCAGTGACTTCATGACCTGCTGACCGCCAGAAGCATCCCCATCATTCATGCCAGACAAGCCTTTGTCGTCAAAGCCAAACCGCACTTCGAGCCCAGCTTGTGACAAGGTCAGATCATCTGCCTCCAGCGCGACCGGCGCACAATCGACGTCGACATCGGCCATTTTGGCCAGCTCTTTAAGGTTTTTGCTGTACTTGCTCACCGAGTAACGCAAGCGGCCAATATAGGCTTCACGGGCATGTTCGGTTTGCGTTTGTGCAGCGCGGTTGTCACGTTCGCGGCTTTCAACATCCTCTTTTTGCGTCAGGTAATCCGCCTGCATCTTGTCGCGCATGGCGATTACATAAGGGTCGGTCTCCCAACTTTGCGTTTCCAGTCGCTTGGCTATCTGTTCAATTTGAATATCCACCAAGCGTGGGCTCTCCCACTTTTCGAGCAACTGCTTGTTGGCCGCAGTTTCCTGCCAATCTGCGGGCAATTTCTGCTGGTCGTGACGGATACGCTCCAACCGACGCTCTTGTTCAGCCCAGCCTTCCCGGTTTTCTTTATCGACAATGTCTTTTTGCAACTGGGCAATCTTGTTGCGTATGCTTTCCTGAGCACGGATAGACTCGCGGATACGTTCCTCCAGCTGTGTATTCAGTTGCGACAATTCATACAACTTCTCGCCGACCGCCTGCCGTTGTGCCTTGACGTCCGCATACTGCCGCTCAACGCTGGCAAACTGCTCGGCACGTGCCGCCAGTTGTGCGGCTGCATCGACCCCGGCCAGCGCATTTTTGAGGGTTTGACTCTGCTGCCGCAACGGATGCAGTTCATCCTGCAAGGCATTGATCTCGGTTTCGATCTGTTGCAGGTTATGGCGCAAGCTGTCCAGCCTGGCTTTACCAAACCTGGGTTCATTCGGGGCCGCATGCCGGCCACCACGACGCTCACGCAAGTAGCCCTGACGTGTCACCCAGTCCTCACCGCGTGGCAAGGCAACGCCGGCGGCAGTATCCTCCACCCGTTGCGTGCGTTCCAGCATCGCCAGCATCCAGGGCGCCACCGGTTGTTTGAGTTTAATCACTTCCAGCAAGGAGCCTTTGGGCGGCAAACCGGCCAACTGTCTTTCCGGCACAATCAGGTGACGATACTTCAGACTTTCACCCAGCGCAAAGGCCGTCTCGGCCTGTTTTTCACTGTGCAGCATGATGACATGCGCAAACGGTGCCAATACCGCCTCAACGGCTGTTTGCCAACCGGCATCCGTCACTTCCAGAATATCGGCCAGTGTGTCATGCGCAATATTGGCCTTACTCAGCGCCTGCCTGAACTCCGTCACTTCGTGTGGATCTGCCCGGCGCCCGCTGCTCAGGTTTTCCAGGGTATGTTGCCATTGCTGCTGCTGTTGCTGCTTGGCCCATAACCGGTTTTGCAAGGCACTACGCTGCTGCTCAAGCTGCCCCAGCTCGGTCGTTGCTTGCACCACGTCCGCACTCAATGCCGCTTGTGCTTCAAGCTGCTTCTTCTGCTCGAGGACCGCTTCCAGCTTGCCCTCTTCCTTGTTGAGCTGGTTAACCTGCTGGCTCAAGTCGGCTTCATGCAGACGCGTGGCTTGCTGCTGGCTCTGCAAATGCTCGGCCTGGGTTTTGTGATAGTCCAGTTCACTGGTCTTGGCCGACAGGTCTGCCTGCAGACCTTCACGCTCTTTACGGTTGGCATCCAGACTTCGGGCTGCACGCTCCGCTTCTTCCTGCAACTGGTAAAACTCCAGCCGGGGTTTCACCTCTTCCACCAGCAAGGCCTGCTCCTGGGTCAGCTGCTGCCATTCCAGATAGCGGTTCACACGCTGCTCCTGGGTTTGCAGGCTGTGTTCCAGCGCCTTCAGGTTATTTTGTGTGTATTGCAACTCCTGTTCGGTGGCCCGCTGATGCTGCCTGGCCTCCTGATAGCGGGTCAGAATCTCTTTGTCACCAAACACATCAAACACCAAATCGAGCAACTCGCGTGGCTTGTATTCGCATAACTTGTCGGTCTGGCCTTGCTCGAGTGACAGCACACGGGCAATGGCGGGCGACAATCCGGCCT
This sequence comes from Methylophilus sp. DW102, assembly GCF_037076555.1. Taxonomy (NCBI): domain Bacteria; kingdom Pseudomonadati; phylum Pseudomonadota; class Betaproteobacteria; order Nitrosomonadales; family Methylophilaceae; genus Methylophilus; species Methylophilus sp. DW102. The sequence continues at coordinate 1,994,605 of NZ_AP029023.1, forward strand.
CATGCAGCAGACGCTGATAATCGCGCACCCCAAATTCCTGGCCCTGTTGCGCCATGTCCTTGAGTGCCACTTCACCATCGGCCACCCAGTAATGCCGTACCCAGTCACCGCCTTTTTTCTCGATATGGCAAGCCAGTGTGATTTTGTCCTGCATGAACGGAATGCCGAATGGGCGCTTGCTGCTCCCGACAGGGCGACTGTTGTCAACCACGCCCAGCAACCAGCAAAAATCTTCGCCGTTGCGACGCACATAGCGCTTGTAATCCCGTTTCCCTGAACCAGAGCCTGAGCATTCCAGCGCCAGCAAGGTACGCATGGCATCCAGCAGCGTGGTTTTGCCCGAGCCATTGGGCCCGACAATGGTAATAATGGAAGCATCCAGCGGCACCACAAAACGTTGCCAGTAATCCCAATGTACGACTTCCAGTCGATTTAACCTGAACATCTTATTGATCGTCTTTCTGTGTGTTCATTGATTTAAGAAGTTGCCTGACCCGCGCCAGCGCTCTGCGACTGTTCGCGGATCAGATCACCCAGGGCGCCCTGGATGATGCGCGGGGCCATTTCGGCATAGTCAAACACAAGGTCGAGTAAAGGACCTTCGTAAATAATCTTGTTACGACGTTCGATGAGTCCCAGGCGCGATAACTGTGGCAAGGCAAAATTACTGATACGGCCTTTGCCGCCTAGCAACTTGCCAAAATCCTCAAGCAACACGTTTTCGGGGATGCCGCGTGACAACTCCTCTGACGGCTCGGCTTTAACCAGCGTGCCAAACAACTCGCCTTGTGACTCCAGTGCGGCTTCCCGCCCCAACTGACGTTCGCGCTTGGGTAGGATAATCAAGGCCCACAGCACCACGGTCAAGGCTAATGTATCTTTGGGCAACCCAATATTGTTACTCAGCCATTGCTGACCATCATCCATCACGGCACGCTCTGCGTCCTGGTGCAGACCTACCGCCACGTGGCTGGCATAAGGGTTGTCCAGCAAGCGCAAACCGCAGACCTTGAGGTTGTTTTCGAGCGAGACCCGAAAATCCAGGTCGAACAGCACGCGCCTGATGACTTCATCAGAACGTGGTAAATAACGATGAGCAATCAGTCTGGCGGCCAGTTGTTCGCTTGTTTGTTGCATGCGGTTAACCCTCCTTGGCTGGCGTATGTTTAATTAATTGACCGGCGGTCATGGCGGCCACCTCGTTTCGATGTACGGCTTGCAATGGCGCATCCAGTGCGTGCGCTAGACGGAACGGTTGTTCTGCCAGCGCATTCAAGTCGGCATCCTCATGTTTTTCACCTAAGAAGGTCAGCAGGGAATAGCGGTAAGACGCCTGGGCAAAACCACCACCAACGACCACGTCTGGCAATGCGCTATCGTCCTCGAGTTGTGCCAGCACACGCGTAAGGTCGGTGAGTTGTGGCGGGTAAGAAAAGGCTTCGGTTTGCGCAGGGGCGACTTCCACATCCGGGGGCATGACAGAGACTTTAGGCACTGCCACTTCACGTTCGAGCACGTCATCGGAAATATCCAGCATCACGTCGGGCAGCACAAACAGCAGTTCTGGTGTCACTGCCATCCGCGCGCCCATTTGCGCCAGCGACTCAACGCTGCGTTGCTGCAACCAGGCGGATAACTCGGTGGAGCTCAGGCCGCCTTGCGACAGCATGACCCGCTGCCTGGCCACTTTGGCCAGTTCACGCTGAAAGACCGAGGCCATATTGAGTAAACGCGACTGCTGGCTAGCAATTTTATGCACAATTTGCCAACCGGCATCATCCATGCCGTTTTCTGAAATGGTATTGATCAGTGCCGTGGCTTTTTCAATCCAGGGTTGCGCCTTGCTCAATCTGGCCTGCGCCGACTTCAGCCTGAACTCGGAACCTGAGGCAATCGCTTCCTGGAAGAAATGTTCGTATTCGGTGAGTTTGGCCAGTACGTGACTCAGATGCTCGGCACTCAGTTCACCGACGGCACTGCCGCCTGCCGCCTGCGACATCAGGTAGCCCAACTCGTCATCGGCCTCGCCAAACCGCAACAAGCCACTGATGGCAGACAACACCATGCGGCCCGCGGCAGAAATCTGGTATACGCGGCGGTCTGCGTCCCATTGCAGCAAGTCGTGGCTGCGCAAGCGGTGCAACACGGTTTCCAGCTTGGTAGCATCAATAAAAGAAAGGTGATTTTGCAACTGGGCTGGCGTCCACTCGGGCAACTCTGCCCGCGCTGCAATTTCACGCATCACGGCGAGGCGAATCATCACTTCATCACGGCCGCCGCGGAACAGCCCGATCAGCACATCGATGATGTGTGAGGACTGCAACAGGGGAAACAATGCATCAATATCCTGAACATAGACTCCCGGTTTGAGGAACTCCTCAAACGCGTTTACATCACTGACTTCTGACATCTATTACAGGCCCTGCTTTAAGCTTTCCATGATAAATGGATCGAGATCACCATCGAGCACGCCTTGCGTATTGCCGATTTCAACATTGGTACGCAAGTCTTTGATCCGTCCTTGATCCAGCACATAGCTACGAATCTGGTGACCCCAACCAATATCGGTTTTGGCATCTTCCAGCGCCTGCTTTTCTTCATTACGCTTGCTGAGTTCCAGGTTATACAAGGCGCCTTTCAGCATATTCATCGCTTCTTCTTTGTTTCTATGCTGTGAACGGTCATTCTGGCATTGCACGACTACTCCCGTTGGCAAGTGGGTAATCCGCACGGCAGAATCAGTCTTGTTAATATGCTGACCACCGGCACCACTGGCGCGGTAAGTATCAATGCGCAAATCTGCAGGATTGATTTCAATTTCAATCGAATCGTCCACTTCCGGGAAGATTTGCACGCTGGCAAAGCTGGTATGTCGCTTGGAGTTGGCATCGAAGGGCGACTTACGGACCAGGCGATGCACCCCGCTTTCGGTACGCAAGGTGCCAAACGCATAATCCCCAGTCACTTTAATCGATGCGCCTTTAATCCCGGCAATGTCGCCTTCAGATTCCTCAAGCACCTCGACTTTGAAACCTTTGCGCTCTACGTAACGCAAGTACATGCGCAGCAACATGCCGGCCCAGTCTTGTGCTTCAGTGCCACCGCTGCCGGACTGAAACTCAATAAAGCAATTGTTGGCGTCCATCGGCTGCGAGAACATGCGCTTGAATTCCATCTCGGCAACGATTTTTTCTATCTTCTGGGCATCTGCCTCCACACTCAGCAATGTGTCGTCATCACCTTCTTCACGCGCCATGTCAAACAATTCACGGCTGTCTGACAATGACTGAGACACATCATCCAGCGTCATGACCACGCTTTCAAGCATGCGTTTTTCCTTGCCCAGATTTTGCGCTTTTTCGGCGTTATCCCAGACTTTAGGATCCTCGAGCAGGCCGTTAACTTCGGCTAAGCGTTGCTGCTTGTTCTCGTAGTCAAAGATACCCCCGAAGCGCTTCGTGGCGTTGGGTCAGGTCGCTCAGTGCATTGGCAATACTATTAAGGTGTTCGGCTTCCATTTTCTGTGAGTATAAAAATGTAAAAACCAGCATTATACCGCAGCAATGTCCTTGGTTCAGGCGTAACTTACGCTGCCCACACTCAGACGGCCCCATATTTTTGTCACAATCATTGTCACAAAATAGTAAAATTACTGTCACAAAACTTTTGAACGTATAGGGAGTCCTCAATGGCGAATGCCACTTTCGGCCGCATCATGGCCGCGATCAGCCCCAGAAACGATAACTATTTTGTCCTGTTTAACCGTTTGGCTGATTGTGCAGTCCGTGGCTCCAAAGTCCTTGCGCTGATGGCGGCCGTTGTTGATCAGGCAGGCTTTGAAACGCATTTTGCCGAAATTCGCAAAATCGAATCCGAGGCAGATGAATACACCAAGGAAATTTTGCTTTCGCTGCATAAAACCTTTATTACCCCGTTTGACCGCCGCGAAATCCGTGAACTGGCGATGGCACTGGATGACATCATTGACTTTATGGAAGCCATTCCGCAAAGCGCCGAGATTTATGGTCACAGCAAGTTCACCCCCGAAATGGTCGCCCTGGCACAGATCTTATTAAGGGCAGCAGAAAAGGTAAGGGATGCGGTGCATATGCTGTCAGACATGAAAAATGCCGAACGCATTCTGCGCACCTGTGAAGAGATCAGCCAGATCGAAGGCGAAGCCGATCACATCATGCGCTCAGGCATGCACAGGCTGTTTGCCGAAGACAGTGACGCACGCAGTTTGATCCGCTCACAAAAACTCTACGACCTGTTTGAAGAAGCGGTCGACAGCTGCGAAGACGTCGCTGACGTGATTCACGGTGTCGTGCTAGAACGCATCTAGGACACGACCATGGATCATGTGATTGTGGTCATGGCAGTGCTGGTCATCGTGGCGCTGATCTTTGACTTTATGAACGGCTTTCACGATGCCGCCAATTCGATTGCGCTCATGGTGTCTACCCGCTTACTGACGCCACAGGCAGCCGTCATCTGGGCTGCGTTCTTTAATTTTGTTGCCTTTCTGTTTTTTGGGCTACATGTGGCCGACACGGTTGGCAAAGGCATCATAGACCCCAACATCGTCAACAATACCGTAGTGTTTGGTGCCTTGTTCGGGGCGATTGCCTGGAATGTCATTACCTGGTGGTTCGGCATCCCCTCCTCGTCCTCGCATGCATTGATCGGCGGCCTGATTGGCGCAGGCATGGCCCACTCCGGCACCCAAGGCGTCATTTTCGGCAGTAAGCTCATCAGCACCGGCATTGCCATTATCTTGTCGCCGTTATTTGGCATGTTGCTGGCGCTGTTGCTCTCTATCGGCATCATGTGGGCGTTCCAGAAATCCTCGCCCTATAAAATCGAAAGCCGCTTTAACAAGCTGCAATTTATCTCGTCTTCTTTATTCAGCCTTGGCCATGGCGCCAACGATGCGCAAAAAACCATGGGCATCATTACCGTCCTGCTGTTTGCCAATGGCTATCTGCAAGGTGACTTTCATGTGCCCTTCTGGGTGGTGATTGCCTGTCAGCTGGCCATGGGGCTGGGCACGCTGTTTGGTGGCTGGCGCATAGTGCGCACCATGGGCATGGGTATCACCAAAATCCGCCCCACTGGCGGCTTTGCGGCCCAGACCTCAGGCTCGATTGCGCTGTTCCTGGCCACCAGCCTGGGCATCCCGGTGTCGACCACGCACACCATTACCGGCGCCATTGTCGGCGTCGGCCTCTCGCGCCGCATGACCGCGGTGCGCTGGGGCCTGGCGTCACGCATTGTCTGGGCGTGGGTGCTGACGATTCCCTGTGCCGCCATCATGGCAGCCATCGCCTACCATATTGGCGAAAGTGTGCTGTAAGTCTGACGTAAGCTAAAAAGGACCTGCCCAAGGTCTTTTTTGGCTTTTGTCACATTTCTGTCATATTAAGTTTTTATGATTCCGTCATCACATACAAACCACACTCAAATACAGGAGTCCTTAGATGAAAACCCGTTTGTTCCGCAATACCATGATAGCCGCACTGGTCGCACAGGCCTTTACCTTCGCGCACACCGCAGCGGCTGCGGACAAAATCATCAAAATTGATGGTTCCAGCACGGTTTACCCAATCACCGAAGCTGTTGCCGAAGAGTTTCAACGCAGCAAAGGCGTGAAAGTCACTGTTGGCGAATCTGGCACTGGTGGCGGCTTCAAAAAATTCTGCCGCGGCGAAACCGATATTTCCGATGCTTCCCGCCCGATCTCACAAAAAGAAATCGACGCCTGTAAAGAAGGTGGCGTTCAATTCATCGAACTGCCTATCGCTTATGATGCACTGACTGTGGTTGTGAACAGCAAAAACGACTGGGTGAAACAAATCACCGTCGCCGAACTGAAAAAAATCTGGGAACCAGGTTCCAAAGTGAAAAACTGGAAAGAAGTGAACGCCACTTACCCGGACAAGGCCATCAACCTGTACGGTCCTGGCACGGCTTCCGGTACGTTTGACTACTTTACCGAAGCCATTAACGGCAAGGCAAAAGCCAGCCGCACAGATTACACACCGTCAGAAGATGACAACGTGCTGGTGCAAGGTGTTGCCGGTAACGCGGGTGGCATGGCCTACTTCGGCATGGCCTACTATCAGGAAAACACTGACAAGCTGAAAGCGGTGCCAGTGGTTGCCAAAGAAGGGGCTAAACCAGTGTTGCCTTCTGAAGCGACTGTGATGGACGGGACTTACCAGCCATTGTCACGTCCACTGTTCATTTACGTGAACGCGACAGCTGCAGCGTTTAAACCAGAAGTGAAAGCGTTTGTGACTTACTACCTGGAAAATGCGCCACAACTGGTGAAAGAAGTGAAATACGTGCCACTGCCAAAAGAAGATTACGAAGCAGTGAAAACACACTTTAAAGCCATGAAACCAGGGACAGGGTTTAACGGCACATCTGAAGTCGGTATCAAAATTACTGATTTGTTGTCCCGAATCAAGTAATGATGACAAAGGGGCTTAAATGCCCCTTTTTTACTGACAAGCCGGCCTGAACAACCGATTATCCGCTAAAATCCACCCCTGACAGATCACACTATGGCGACTCAAGCAATGCAAGTACCTGCGCAACTGACTATCAGCCCACGACTGGCGAAGAACATTCGCCGTAACGTCAAAGAACGTATTATTGAATTCATCCTGATGACCGCCGCGCTGGTCGCAGTGGCAACCACGTTTGCAATTGTGGGGGTTTTGCTGTTTGAATCATTGAGTTTTTTTAAAACAGTGTCCGTCATCGATTTTTTAACCGATAGCCAATGGACGCCACTGTTTGAAGATGCGCATTACGGCATCATGCCACTGGTTTCCGGCACTTTGACCACCTCCGCGATTGCGCTGGCCGTGGCTGTGCCAATTGGCACTGTTTCGGCAATCTTCCTGTCCGAATTTGCTTCACATAAAACCCGTGAAACCATCAAGCCGATTCTGGAATTGCTGGTGGGTGTGCCTACCGTTGTCTTTGGTTACTTTGCCTTGTTTTTTGTCACTCCCATGCTGCAAGCCATTTACCCTCAGCTACCCAGCTTTAACATGCTGGGCGCCGGGATTGTCATGGGCGTCATGATTATTCCTTACATTGCTTCCATGTCCGAAGATGCCATGCGCGCCGTGCCCATGAGCATGCGTGAAGGTTCTTATGCCATGGGTGCAACACGTTTCCAGACCGCGATTAAAGTGGTCACACCCGCCGCAGTCTCAGGCATTGTGGCGGCCTATATTCTGGCGATTTCTCGTGCAGTGGGTGAAACCATGGTGGTTGCCATTGCAGCAGGCCAACAGCCTAACCTGACCTTTAATCCGCTAGACAGCGCTGCCACGATTACCGCCTACATCGTACAAGTGGCCATGGGTGACTTGCCGCATGGCAGCATAGGCTACCAGAGTATTTTTGCCGCCGGCCTGGTACTCATGATCATGACACTGTCTTTCAATATCGTGGGTCACTGGGTACGCAAGAAATACCGCGAGAATTACTAAACAAAGACTCGTAAAGTCTGCCCGTTGTCTTATTACTGAAATATCACCACCATACACTGCCGGTAACCCTTGCTTACCGGCACTTGCGGAAGTTATACCAAATGGAACATAAAGCCTCAGTCCTCGAAAATCTGGCCGAAGTCCGCGCCATGATTAAACGTCATAAGCGTAATGACGCTCTGTTTGCCGCCATCGGCCTGATCTGCCTCATGCTGGGCCTGATTACGCTGATGCTGCTGTTCTGGCAACTGATTGCGGATGGCTATCCAAAATTCAATCTGGACTTTTTGACTGAGTTCCCATCACGCCGTGCGGCCAGAGCCGGCCTGCTGTCTGCCTGGGTAGGTTCTTTGCTAGTGATGTCCGTTACTTTCCTGACCGCAGTCCCTGTCGGAGTTGCTGCTGGCCTTTATCTCGAAGAATATGCGCCGAAAAACTGGTTTACTGACCTGATTGAAATTAACGTGTCCAACCTGGCCGGTGTGCCTTCGATTATCTACGGCCTGCTGGCGCTGGGTCTGTTTGTCTACATGCTGGACTTTGGTCAAAGCATCCTGACCGCAGGTCTCACCCTGGGGTTGCTGATTTTACCGATTGTCATTGTCTCAACCCGAGAAGCGATCCGCTCTATCCCGCTGTCTATCCGTGAGGCGGCCTACGGCGTTGGCGCAACCAAATGGCAAGTCGTATATGACCACGTATTTAAATACTCTTATGGCGGTATCCTGACCGGTATTATTATTGGCATGGCACGTGCACTGGGTGAAACAGCCCCCATCATTACTATTGGTGCGCTGACCTTTATTGCCTTCCTGCCACCCAGCCCGATCACGCTGGAGCCGCCTTTCCTGAATTTCGAATGGTTATCTTCAGGCTTTACTGTGATGCCGATTCAAATGTTTAACTGGTTGTCCCGCCCTGACCATGCGTTCCATGTCAATGCGGCAGCCACCGGGGCGCTGATCATCATCGTCACACTGTTAATGAATGGTACAGCCATCTGGTTGCGCTATAAAATCCGTAAAAATATTAAATGGTAATGCCACACAAGAATTAGGAAACTTCATGGCCACTGTCACTACTGCAATTAAAGCCGAAGCACGCGATTTAAACTTTTTTTATAGCAACGGCGCACGCGCACTCAAAGGCATCTCCATGCCTTTGTACGAGAACAAAATCACCGCGCTGATTGGCCCTTCAGGCTGCGGAAAGTCCACTTTCCTGCGCTGCTTCAACCGTATGCATGATTTGTATCCTGGCAACAAATACCAGGGCCAGATCGTGATGCATCCAGACAACACCAATGTGCTGGATTCAGGCGTAGACCCCATTGAAGTGCGTATGCGCATCAGCATGGTGTTTCAGAAGCCTAACCCCTTCCCAAAATCCATCTATGAAAACGTGGCTTATGGCCTGCGTGTGCGTGGTGAAAACAACAAACGCATTATGGATGACAAGGTTGAAGAAGCTTTGAAAGGCGCGGCGTTGTGGAACGAAGTCAAAGACCGCTTGCATGACCTCGCTTTTAACCTGTCTGGTGGTCAGCAACAACGGTTATGTATCGCCCGTGCCTTGGCCACTGATCCAGAAATCATGCTGTTTGACGAGCCCACCTCTGCGCTGGACCCGATCGCAACAGCCAACATTGAAGAACTGATGGTCGAACTGCGCAGCAAACTGACTATTCTGGTGGTGACGCACAACATGCAGCAGGCAGCTCGTGTGTCCGACTACACCGCTTACATGTATCTGGGTGAGTTGATCGAGTACGATGACACTGACAAGATCTTCACCAACCCCAGCCGCAAGGAAACCGAAGACTACATCACCGGCAAGTTTGGTTAATTGCCCGTGCTATAAAAAACGCCGCAGATTGCGGCGTTTTTTATGCGCGTTAATCATGCGCTTTCACAACACGTGATGCGCATTGAGCCGCCTTCAGCCCAATAGCTAATCCAGCATGCTTGGGCTCCAGAACGCTTGTGATACATAGGGTGAGGTCAACAATTGCTGAATCACCGCTTCCAGCTCGGCTTCACGGATGGCACTGGCCAGCAACATGGCCTCAATTTCAACACAATCGTTGCCAAATGCATGCATCTGCAAATGCTTGGTCGGATATTTGGCTTGCTCCAGCCTGCTTTCAAGCAAGCTCATCGCCTCTTTCTGATAACGGCGCGCAGCAATCACATACACCGTCGTTGTCGCCTCCACATGCAAGGTATTGATGGGTTTGCGGTTGATCTGATTGACGACCGGGCGTAACAAGGTATTGGTCGCCAGCACAAACAAGGTACCCAAGAAGGCTTCCAGCAACAGGTCAGCACCGGCACACGCCCCCACGGCCGCAGAACCCCATAGCGTAGCCGCCGTATTCAAGCCTCGCACATTGCCCTCTTCACGCATGATCACGCCCGCGCCCAGAAACCCGATACCGGAGACCACATAGGCCACCACATGCACCGCGCCATCATGCGACATGAGCCGATTGGCCATATCCACAAAAATGGCGGCGCCAATGGCCACCAGCACATTGGTGCGCAAACCGGCGGTGCGTTGGCGGTATTGCCGCTCAAAGCCGATAATAGCCCCGCAAACAAAAGCCGTCGACAAGCTCAACAATGAGTCTAGCAACGACACCAGATTAATATTTTGCATCGCTTGCAACGTCATGCGACATCCCTTTTCCTAACAACACTCTTGTCAAAACAACGCTTAGTCTGCGTGAAGACCGTCCAATAAAAAGCGCCACGAAACTCGTGGCGCTTTTTATTGGACGCTCAACCAGGATCAGATGATGATCGTGATTCAGGCAGTACGGCGTAACCCTGGTTCAAGGACAAAAAAGTCAGGATTCAACGCTGCCAGCGGCTGTTTCAGTTTTTCAATCTCGGCGGCAGGCGCGTGCACTTCGAGACGGATAATTTTGGCCAGTTTCAGTGCCTCGGCTAAGGGGGCGGCCACATTCTCAAGATGTGCGAGCAATGATTCAGCGTCCCGGTAGCCTTCACGGCAATGCGCGATATTACCATTGAACGAAAAAGCGTAGTGCAGGCAACCTGCTTCCTGGCGTGTTTTTTCCACGAATGTTGCGCCCAGTGCTTTGAATGCTGCCAGATGTTCGGCTTGTACCTCAAAATAAGGCACCAGCGTACAGCATTGATCGGTTGTAAACATGTTTGATTCTCCTGATGTGTTTTGTATTGAGTTTGTTAAACACAAACTTGCACACATCTTGGCTGGGCAATGCCCGAGCGTCAAGCGTCAATCTTCCCGATCGTAGACAAAGGCGCGCGTCCGCGTATTAAGCCGTTGCGGAAGCGGCCAGACTCAAATGCGAGAGCACCAGGCGCTGGTAGCACTCAATCAACTTGGTCGCCTGCGCATCGCTGGACCAGACTTGCTCCACATAGCGCTTGCCTTGTTTCCCGATGCGTTCGCGCAATTGGCGATCAATGAGCAGGGTTTGGACTTGTTCGGCGAAATGCAGTTCGTCATCTTTGGCAATCAGGGCGCCCTGCTCCTGACGCAGGATAGAAGCCGTGCCCAGCTCGGCAATCGCGACCACGGGCGTGGCCTGCGCCATGGCTTCAAGCAGCACCAGGCCTTGAGTCTCGCTCTTGGAGGCAAACACAAAAATATCAGCCGCCTGATAGGCCGCATTGAGCCCAATGGCACGGTCCAGGTAGCCCAGGAACATGACATGCTGTTGCAAGCCCTTGTCGCGGCTCATTTTCTTCAGCATGGCTTCTGCCGGGCCTTCACCCGTGATCACCAGCAAGACTTCAGGATGGTCCTGAATCACCAGAGAAAGCATTTCAAGCAGGAACTGGATATTTTTTTCATGTGCAACGCGGCCAACAAACAGCAACAACGGACGCTGAGCGGGAATGCCATACTTCTCACGGAAAGCGGCACCATCACCGGGAATAAAACGTGAGGCATCCAGCCCGGTCGGGATCACGGTAATCGGTGTCGTCACCCCGTATTGTTGCAACACATCACGCATTTGCGCCGAAGGCGATACCACGGTATCCACCTGCTGGCATTGCTTGCGCGAGACCGATTGTGCAATCCGCACCGCCAGACTGCGAGGCACCCAGGGCAAATAGTGGTGCATGTAGTCCTCAAAAAAGGTGTGATAGGTTTCTACCGCAGGCACCTGCAATTGTTTGGCAATTTTAAGCCCCGCATAATGCGCAATAAACGGCGTATGAATATGGACCAGGTCGTAGTCACCCGTATGCAAATGCCCGGCATAGTCCATCAAGGCAGACCATTTCATCAAATAATCTTCAGGATCAAACACGATTTTGCGGGCATCGATGCGCGTAATCCACTGCTCGTCTTCTGTTTGAGACTGCTCAATCGCCACCGGATATTTGGGCGCAATCAGATGCACCACATGGCCTTGCTGGCGCAAGCTTTGCGCAAATGTGCGGATGCTGGTGGATACGCCATTGACGCGTGGAAAGTAGACATCTGAAATCATTAATATTTTCATGACAAATGCTGTATTGCACAGATTCCATATTAAAAACTTTACAGAGTCTAACAACGCTTCATGATGGTTTTATGACCAAAATCACTTTCATATCAATGTCATACAGACTTCATGCAACTGTCACTTAGCAGGCGCAAAGTGCGCCCATGTTACTGCGAGCCTTACTGATCACCTGTTGCCTGTTATTCGCCCTGCCTGGTGAAGCGCATGCATGGGGATTGTATTCGCATGTGGCTTACACTCACCAGTGGTTACAAAGCCTGCCGCTACAAACACTGCCCTTGCTTCCTTTGTCCTGGCTGGGCGTGATCCAGCGTTACCCTTCACTGGTGATGGCTGGTGCCTGTCTGCCCGACCTGGCTGTGGTTTCACGCTCATTCAGCCATAGCCATGGCTGGGGCATCGGCCAGCAGCTCCTGCAAAGCAAAAATGAGCGCCAGCGTGCATTGGGCGTGGGCTATAACCTGCATCTGCTCACAGACGTAGTGGCCCACCAGCACTTTGTGCCGACCTTTGAGGCCAAGTGGCAACACCACAGCCTGCTCACGCACGCCGCGGCCGAATGGGCCATGGATGCCTATTTGCACCAGCCCGAGATTCCGACCCCAGGCAAACTGTTGCGCATACATCGTAATACCATTGTCGACACCCTGAGCCAGGGCCTGCATTGTGATGCCAGCATCGTCCAGCGCGCCGTTAGCCGCCTGGCCAGTGCCGACCAGGCCTTGCGTTTTTCTCGCATCCCGAATTACCTGTTAAAACGTTATCGCAGGCTGGATAACGAGTTTGAACACAAACTGGCGTATTACCGCAGCCAGGTCTCGCTCGCCCTGCACGATATGCCGCAGCTGCTCAATGGCCACTTTCCGTCTTTGCATGCTGAACATATTCACCTGAGCATGGAGCAGCTGGATGACTGGCGCCGCAAATGCCTGCAAGATGCCCGTTTAAGGCCTACGAGGGCGATCCAGGCCTTTGAGCAATATCAGCACCAATGGTTTAACCAGCCTGATTGCTGACGCCACGCAATCAGGCCGCTCAAGCGGTCATCCACACCGCATGGCTTGAAACTTAACGTTTAAACGCCATCTAAGCTAAGACCTCCTCATAAAAGATTCCAGCTCAACCATGCCTCCCCTGCGTTTTTTAATCATCACCACAACCCTGGTCGGGTTACTGCATTACTACATTGGCAGCCGCTTGTTGTCTGGCTTGGACTGGTCAAGCACAGTGTTATGGCTGGGATGGCTGGCACTGGCACTCTCCGCCTTGCTACAACCTGTCGCTTTCCTGGCACGGGGCTTACGTAGCGAAACCCTCCGAGACCGAGTGAGCTGGATCGCCATGACGGTGATGGGGCTATTTTCGTCTTTGCTTGTATTCACTGTGCTGCGGGATGGATTGCTGTTGGCCGTCGCCGGCTTACATGCGACAGGAGTCGTTAAGGTGGACTTTTTATGGCTGGAACGGCAAACCGCGTTCGCTAGCTTGCTGATTGCCTGCGTCATCAGCCTGATTGGGTTTTTTCACGCACGTAAACTGGCTCGCGTCATCCATGTCAGCGTGCCGTTACGCAACTTGCCGGCCGCCCTGCATGGCTTCAAGATTGCACAAATCAGTGATATTCATGTCGGCCCGACCATCAAGCAGCCCTATCTGTCACGCATCGTGCAAGCAGTCAATGCGCTGGAAGCGGATTTGATCGCGATTTCCGGCGACCTGGTGGATGGGCGTGTGCATGAACTGGCGGAACACACGCGCCCACTGGCGCAGTTATCGGCGCGCCATGGCAGCTTTTTTGTCACCGGCAATCATGAGTACTATTCCGGGGCCCTGGCCTGGATTCATGAACTGGAACGTCTTGGTATACGCGTTTTGCTCAATGAGCATGTGCAACTGCTGCACGGAGAAGCCACGTTGGTGGTGGCGGGTGTGACAGACTATACGGCTGGCAGCTTTTACGAGGATCACCACAGCGACCCTCAGGCCGCCATTGCCGGTGCGCCTGCCGCGGCGCCTAAAATCCTGCTCGCGCATCAGCCACGCTCTGCCGAAGCCGCCCAGGCGGCCGGCTTTGATTTGCAGCTATCCGGGCATACACATGGTGGCCAGTTCTGGCCCTGGAAATACTTTGTGCCCTTGCAACAACCCTATGTTGCCGGGCTGCACCGCCTGCAAGACTTATGGATTTATGTCAGTCGCGGCACCGGCTATTGGGGACCCCCCAACCGCTTTGGTTCCCCTTCTGAAATTACCTGCCTGACCTTGATGCCTGCACAGGATTAACTGCGCGCCCCTGCCGTTCGCCGCATGCGCAAATCGGGCACATACGTCGCCAGTATCAGCACCAGGGCAGACAGCAGGTAAAAGCTGCGTAAAGGGTAATCGGTGACAAAGCTGGCGGTGGCTGGCTTGGCGGCCAATGCCTGGTAAAAAGCTGGCTGGTCTACGCCTTTGACATAACTGCCTTTAAACTCGGCCGCCAGTGATTTTAAATAGTCTTCTTCCAGTTGCGACAGCATGCGGTCATACTCGGCGTAAGCCACAGGAGGGTCTGGCTCATCCTGGCTGGGGTCGGCATAAGTCACGCCAACAGCCCCCGCGTTATTGTTGTCGCTCACCGGCCAGTCCCCGACGCGTTTATTGGCAGAGTTATAGCGCGGAATCGCCACTTTTTCTGCGCCGCCTACACCGACAAAGGTGAAAAACTCCCCAATCTGTACCCCGCTCAAATCCTGTTTGATCGTCACATTGACGCGCGGCGCTTCATCGCCATCCGTGAAAAACAGCATCTGCGCCGGTTGATTGAGCGCATCATAGACATGGGTCGCCGCGTGCACGGCAAAGCTCAGGCGGCTGTTGCCTTTCCAGGCCATGCGCCATTCCAGGTGGTCGATGCCGTCGCTAATCACATCCAGGTTTTTGCATACCTCCAGCGGCGTTTGCAGCATGGCGATATTATCCGAGGCAAAAATGCCCAGGCTAAAGTATGTGCCACAAGGTGATCGCTGCACCAACTGCTTCATTAAATGCTGGCTATAGGCCAGGCGACTCACAGTCTGTTCATTCAGCAGCACATCCTCTGCATTCATGCTTTGTGACACATCGGCAATCATCAAATAATGCTGCACCTGCTGCTTGAGCTGGACCTCAGGCTTGAGCAGCGCCAAGCCGAGCAGGCCCAGGGCCAAACCGTAGCAGACCGGCTCATAATGTTTGCTTAACCACGCCCATCCACGCATCAGGGTAATCCTATCGGTAAGTTACTGAGTTCCATATGCGATTGCTCCTTGCTACCGGCTTGCATGCCACGAGCCATGACCGAATGCAGCAGCGACAAGTTGAATTTTGCCGTCTGGTCATCCGGTTGCAAACGCAAGGCCTGCTCATAAGCAATTTTGGCCTGGCTAAACGCATAGCGGGCTTCATCCTGAAACGAGCCATCTTCGTTGACCGTGCGTACAAGGCCGGACAAAAACAGGTTGTTGCCGATATTAAAGTGGATATGCGGCAGTGCATTGGCAGGTGGCGATGCCTCAAGGGCCTGGCCGTAGGTTTGCACCGCATGTTTATAGTCGCCATGCTGGCCCTGGTCATATGCCGCAGTAAATTTCTGCAGATAAGCATGGCCGCCCGTTTTAATCACCTCGCCAGCGGCGATCTGGGCGTTGAGTACGCGTGTAGCGTGTAATTGCCAGCCAAAATACAGTGTTCCTGCCAGGCCTGCCAGCGTCAGGCCCAGCCAGAGTGTATTGGCATGTTTGCGATAGATGCTCATTCGTATACCTTTATCTGTTTAATCAACAACAGGGCCAGCCCCAGCAATAACGCTACGATGATCAAATCCCTGGCGTAATCATGGCCCGGAATCATGATGTCGTACTGAATCAGGTTCTTTTCCTTGGCGTCAATCTCACGCAAGGCGGATTCAAGTGCGGTGGCGTTATCCGCTTCAAATGCCTTGTATTTGATATTGAGCGACTGAAAAAAACGGTCCAGCGCAATCGCCTCGGGCAGATGGTCATCGTCATAGCTGTTTTGCGTAAAAATGCTGATGTCATCCGGCTCACGCAACACAATCCAGTACAAATTGAGCTTTTTACCCACCAGCTGTTTGCGGATCTGATATTTGACGCGCGGGCTTAACTTACCGGCGCCGTCGGACAGCAGCACAATCGCGCGTGAGCCGGTACTTGGAATCTGCTCGAACAGGGTCACGGCATGCGTAATACCTGCCCCGATATTGGTCTGGTTGATGGCGGGCCCCGTCGCTGCCTGGATCGCAGCATGAATACCGTCGCGGTTGGTGGTGATTTTCATGCCATACAACGCTGAATTGGTAAACCCCACCACCCCCATCATGTCATCAGGCCGTGAGTCAATAAAGGCGGTAATCAGCCGTCTGGCCGCCGCAGACTTGATTTCAGCGGCGCGCCCGCCCACGCTTTGCCCGGCAAACGGATGGTCCATACTGACGCTGCGGTCAATCACAAACACGCTTTGTGCGCCCTTGCCAATTTTCTTTTCCTGATGACTATCGCCCTGCAATCCGGCCAGGGCCAGCACCAGACACAATAACATCAGACTCGTTGCGGCCTTGACCAGCAGATGAATGCGCTCGGAGAACGGATCGTCCGGCACCATCTCCAGCCACGAGTAAGTTTGCGCATGGCGGCTAGTCAGCAAAAACGGGACGGCAATCACCGGCAACAGGAGTAAAAACCAGGGACTCAGGCTGTGCATCAGACGCCCCGCTCACAACTGCGCAACTGACGTGTCAACATCTTGCATTGCTGCAGATAATCGTCTGCCGCAGGCAGCTGGTCATCATAAAGCAGCGTATTGGATTGCGCATAAAACTGCTGAATCTGGTCGGTATACGCCGCAAATGCAGGCTGTTTGGCGACAAACATAGGGACCTGACTGGCCAGCATCTGCTGGCCAAAATGCTGGTTAAAGGCTTGCTGCATCGACAGTGCCGCCCGGGTTGCCCCTTCCTGGGTGGCGGGCAAGCGTTGCAGGCGCCGATAGGCCTGAGCGAACGGGCCATTCAGCATGGGCAACCAGGCCCAGCTGGCATTGCGGTATAGCAAAATGAAACTGCCCAGCAAAGCCAGCCCCCCACTGACCAGCAAGCCTAGGCTTAAGGAGTGTGTGTCCAGTAAGGCTGCGCGGTGCTGGCCCAGCAAGGTAGGTTTGGCCGGTTGCATGCGGTCAGGCAGTTGCGCCATCAGCCAAAAGCGCCAGGCGGGTAGCGTCACGCTAGCGCCACTCGCAAAAACAATCGGTTCGGGCGGTAAGGCTAATTGCACAGGCTGGCCGCTGCTGGCAAACACCTGATACTCAAACGTCAGCGTATACACCGTTTTGCCCGCTTGTCTGGCATGCGTCTCTTGCACCTGCCTTAACTCGATACCGTTACGCTGCACGCCCTTGATTGGCAGCTTGTCTGGCTGCAGTTGCAGCGACTCAGGGACAGACAGCGTGATGCGCCGTTGCAGGACATCGCCAATCTGAATGCCTGCATAGTGCGCAGGATTTTGCAGATGCAACACCTGGATGGCCTGGGCTGCAGAGGAGGCGACCGCTTGAGGGGCAGCCGCATCCTCTTTGGCTAGGGATTCGGCCTTGACTGGTGCCATCCAGATCAAGCCGGTTAAGCAAACTATCAAAAATGGATTCATCGCCACACGCTATTGAATAAGTTGTTCAAAATAATCGGAAAGCATCGCCGCTTCAAACGCGCCTGTGACATACAACGGGCGAATCTCAAACCTGGCGAATAATTGATCCAGCGCTTGCTTGCGCTGCTCAAACTGCGCCACAAAGCGGGCACGCAAAGCGGGCCGGAAAAAAATAGTTTTTTGCTGCCCGGTCTCGGGATCTTGCAAATTGCCAAAGCCCAACCGTGGCAAGCGCTCATATTCCTGTGGATCCCATAACACCAGCGGAATCACCTGATGGTTAGACAGACTGTTCAGACTTTGCTCAATCAGCGACAAGGGCAGATGAAAATCCGAGATCCAGAACACCAGTCCTTTTTGCTGCCCCAGCCAGGCCGTCGCCTCTACAATCCCTTGTCCATCCTGAGGCCCCGCCTCAACTTCTGTCAGTTGCGCAATGGTGTCAAAGGATTGCTGGGCGTGGTGCCCGGGCGCCAGGCTGAGCTCTGGCAGCACACGATGCTGGTAGCAGACCATGCCGAACAAGTCGCTGTTTTCATGGGCAGAGCAGGCAATGGCGGCCGCTATCGCCTGCAAGGTTTCATATTTGCTGACGTGCCCCTTGAACTGCATGGAACTGGACAAATCACACAAGGCATACAGCGGCGTGGAAGCCTCTTGCTTGAAGACCCGGATCTGGATCTGTTCATAAGGGTCACGCAAGGTTTGCCGCAAATCCAGCCGTCTGGCATCTGGATAATCGACCAGCGAGACATGCTTGCTGAACTCATCGCCAATGCCGCGCTGAACCCCCTGATGCGCTCCGCTATGCACACTGGCTGAACGCCACGGCACCTGGTAAAAAAAGGACTGTACTTTATCGGGCATCATGGTCTGGCATCATGCGGCTTTGGCCCGTTCCGGGACGCTGACCGTGGCAAGAATCTGCTGGGTCAGCTCACGGGACAGTTGCGTACGGCGGCTCTCGAACATCGGATTCAATACCAGGCGGTGCGCGATGATTTCATGAAAGACGGCATGGATATCCTCTGGATACAAATGCTCGCGCTGCATGAGCCAGGCATGCACACGCGCGGCCTTGAGCAGCATCCCCATGCCGCGCGGGCTAGCGCCGGTATGAATCAGGCGGTTAACATCCACACTCTCCAGACGCACGCCGAACGCTGCCGGGGATTGCGTCGCCTGCCACAAATCCAGCGCATACTCCTGTAACACGTCACTGGCCTGAATATGGCTTTGCAGCACATCTGAAAACGCATTCAGCTGGTCATAGGCCAGCACGCCGGACTGGACTTGCTGCGTGAGGCGCTCTGCATGCTGGAATTTGACATCAAACATCAAGGCCTTGCGCAAATCGCGATCGTCTGGAATATCAATCGGGATTTCCATCATGAACCGGTCGCGCGCCGCGGAAGGAATCTCGAAGGTTTCATTTTTCTCGACCTGGTTACGGTCCGCAAAGACAAGCATATGCGGCAAGCGGTATTCTTTTTTAAAGGCGGTGACATGACGCTCGGCCATGACCCGCAACATCAAGGCATGAACTTGCGGGCGGGCACGGTTGATTTCGTTGAAGAAAAAGACCGACAGTTGCTCACCGGCGCGCAGCAATGGCCCCTCTTCGACCTTGGGGCGACCATCTTCACCGAGAAAAGTATGGTAAATGAGGTCATGGGGCATCAGGTCTACCGTGCCCTCAATGCGCTCATAAGCGCCGCCTAGCCCCCGCGCAATCGATTGCAGCAAGGTGGTTTTACCCACCCCCACGCCACCTTCGAGCAAGACATGACCGCGGGCAAAAATGGCAATATTAATGGCGCGGATGGCCTGGTCCTGACCCACCACCACTTTTTTCACTTCATGCTCCAGCGTCAGCGCATGATCGCGCCAGTCCGCCAGTTGGCTTGCTACAGATGCAGATGTCATTGTCTATCCCTTGTTAAGCAATGCAGCCAGGGCTATGATGCCAATCGGGCCGCTGAAAAGATGAATGAACCCCTGCTTGCATTTTAGCCAGTCACACGATAATATGCAGACAGGTCTGTTCACTTTTTTCCAGTCTACTTCAGCCAACAAAAAAAAAGCAAGCGAATTTTAGGGGTCACCGGGTGAATTTTTTAGCGATTGTGAATCAGACCAGGCAGTCCATGACGCGCAGGGGCATGACCTATGCCAGCCAGGCGCTGTGGCGCTTGGGGCTGCGGCAATGGGCAAAACATGCCCCGTTTTACCAGTTGCGTGATGCACTGATGGATTGGAACCAGCAACGCATTCAACGCAGCGGCAAGGCGGTTGCGTTAAATGCGCAGGATATTGCGGCATTGCGGCAATTACTGGAGCAGGCGCAACAGCAATCCAGTGCAGCCCTGCCAGCCGCCCTGCTCGACCAGTGGTTTTTCCTGGCCGTTGGCGCCATACAGGTGCATACACAAACAGGCTCAGCGCGTGCATGGCAATTGTTTGAGCAGTCTGTGCATAGCCAATTGGGCAGCACAACATGGCAGCGCAGCTGGTCATTTGGTGCGCTGGTCAGCCTCTGCGTGATCTGGATGAGCTTGAGTACGGCCCCACACAAGCCCGTCACAGAAGAGGCCTCCCCATTAGAGACCGCAGTCAGCCATGCTAGCGGCGGCACGGCGGACCCGGTGACATTGAGTTTACTCAACCTGGCCTACCAGAAAATGCAAAGTGGCAGTTGCCAGTTACCGCAGGCAGCGATGTTACCAGAAGCCCAGCGTCAGGCCTTTTTGATGTTTGTGACTGAAGGCAAGGTGGATGTGGACCAAGTGGAGCATTTAAGACAAGCCCTGGGCTATGTCAGCTGCTTGTATCCGCAAGAGTTGATGCGTCCGCAAGGACGGGATCGTTTACCAAGAGAATAAAAATACTAGCCCTGAATCGGGAAAAAAAGGGATATACCAGATGAACATGCGAGATAAAATTCTGAACATTGCAAGCACGCTGTTTGACAGCCGCGGCATCCAGGCTTCTGGCGTGGATACCATTATCCTCGAAGCCGGGGTTGCCAAGGCGACACTATACAAACACTTTCCGAGCAAAAATCTGCTGATTACCGCCTATTTGCGTGACAAATCGGACAAGTTTTATGCCTGGCTTACCGCTCAACTCACCTCACGTAAGGCCGAGTCGCTGGAGTTATTGCTGCTATTGTGTGAATTGATGGAGCAATGGATCAGCCAGCCCGAGTTTCGCGGCCTGCCCTTTCACATTGCCGCCGTCGAATTTCCTGAGCAAGATCATCCTATCAATCAATACTCAGTGGTGCTGTCCAAGGAGTTGCAAGGCTTTTTATGCAAGATTGCCCGCGACGCAGGGGCCAAAGACCCAGAGGCGCTCGGCCAGCAGTTGAC
Source organism: Methylophilus sp. DW102 (assembly GCF_037076555.1). Classification (NCBI taxonomy): domain Bacteria; kingdom Pseudomonadati; phylum Pseudomonadota; class Betaproteobacteria; order Nitrosomonadales; family Methylophilaceae; genus Methylophilus; species Methylophilus sp. DW102. Next base: position 2,015,675 of record NZ_AP029023.1, read on the forward strand.
CATTCTGTTTGAAGGTGCCGCCCTGGTGGAGCGCCTCACGCCCAATACCGGTGCCGCCAACCGCGCCAAACTGGCAGCCATGACCTTGGTACGCAATGCCGTTTAACCACGCTCAGTCTTTGTTTGGGTCGGCATGAAGTCTTGCGTCAATAACCGGCTCATGGTACTGGCTATCGACGCAAGCGCCTCCTGACTCGCCCCCTGTACGGCTTGTATGGTCATGCCCTGATGGACAGTCATTACCAGTTTGGCCAGCAAGCCCACCTCTACACTAGCCGCAATTTCTCCCGCTTGTACCGCAATCGCAAAGCGCTCGCCTAATTTCTGCTCCATGGTCATGCGATAGCCATGCAATGAGGCTTTCATGGCTTTGGCCTCGATGCCGCAGCCTTTGTATAACCAGATACCCTGCAGGATGGTGGGTTTTAGCCAGCATAGTGGCGGCTTGCGTAAGGTTGTGCTTCTATCACCTGTCGCGTGGTCGGCTGGCTCAGCGCCGCTACCAGAAAGGCGGCAGGGCCCTGCACGTATCGCTCGACGGCCTACTGGCACAACGCTTCCTTGCAAGCATAGGCCGTGCCTTGTTCATCTGCATCGCTTCCATCAGCGTACTCTTACGGCCATATTCATAAATATATTGGCAGAGATGCCAGCAAGGGGGAGCACTCAGGAGGCCACACTGAAAAAAGCGTAGACATAAAAAAATATATACATGACGATACCTAGCTGCTCGCCTTACCGCAAGCCTTGGCTACCTTTCTTTTTACAGGCAAAGTCATTTGCTCCTACCAACTGACCACCAAATTGCATTACGTCTGACCAGCGTTATCATTTTGACTGACCGGTCAATTGCATTGCCACTGACCAGTGATGATATTAAAAAGCCACTACTCATTGAATAATGGCTTTGGGTTACAGTAACTTATTTTTGCTTCGACGCATCGACTCTCCATTCACCTCGATCTTGTGGGCGTTATGAATAATTTTGTCAAGGATCGCATCCGCAATAATTGGTTCGCCCAGGTATTCGTGCCAGGTTGAGACTGGTAACATGCTGGCTCCTAAGAGGCCAGGCTTAATGTCGCTGCATTTCTTTAGAAACTGAGGTTAAAAGTTGGGCGATAATCATAAGCAAAAAATATATCGTACAATTTTTTTTAATTTCACCCTAAATATCCTAAAAGAACATCCGTTAACAAAGTTGATGGCTGGGAATTTTATCCATTCTTCCCATGAATGATCATTAATTAAAAATAATAAGGGTGTAGTATGTTTATGAAAACAGCATTTTCCTCTCTGAGCTTTATCCCCCCACACACACTTTGGCCGTCTTCTCTAATTAGCTCTGGCTTTTAATTCAAATACGACTATGCCCTGTTGGGTATGAGGCATGCGCTTGTCTGTCATGCGTAATTTGAACTTTAACAAAATCAAAAAAGGAAATTGTCATGGAATTGAACATCAAGTTTGATGGTCGGGTTCTGATTGCCATTGCAATCAGTATTGTGTGTGTGATTGGTCTATATCAAGGCGCGGTTAAAACAGTTTACGCGCAAGAAGAGCTTAGCCAAGCGCAGACGATTAAAGAGACGATGATTAAGATCAAAAATAAGCAGATCAAAGTGGATGACCTACCTTTGCAAGAAGCCTTAATGATTGCGGCCTTGGGGATGCAACTTGGTTTAAATCCGCAATACCTTGAACAAGCCATTGAGTATGAGCAAAAAGAGCTATACACCGGCATTGGCATCTTAGTGGTCTCCATCATGGGATTCATGTTACTGGCGCTTGGAGTCAAGAAGTCTTGGTTAGTGACTAAGACCAGTACGTTGACACCCTAACTGTCGCAGATCTCCATGAATACTTAATAGAGTTACTTTTTAAGGAGCGCTGGTGGGATATACATCACAAAAAATTGGTACTGTGATTGGTGCGATTTTCATATGGATTGTTTCATCCATACTTTTATTATGTCTTGTAGGCGGTAAAGACATGATATATGTATTGCCGATCATTCTTCTAATTTCGCCTGCACTCTTAATACGTTCTGTCATTGGCTCTTGGCGTGAATTCGCTAAATATGAGCGCCAAAACTACGGCTGGTACATTCAAACCTACCCATCGTGCTTTCGACAAAATCGCGTGCACTGCTACTCATGCAAATCTGGGAAAGTGCATACCCGTAACTTGTTTAATCGAACATATACCCGTGAGCACTTTTGTGCCCAGTGCGGTACCACGCTTTATTTTTCTCGTGAGAGCTAAATGCCTCAGTGAAAAGCTTTAATAAATGATAAAGGATAATAAATGTTCAACCAGATAATAAAGACTGTACTTTTTGGATTACTTTCCTATGCCCTCCCCGCAAGCGCATGGTTAGCAGGCTCATTCTCCCCATCCACCGGGTTTTACCATCTTCATTCAGCGGTGAATTCAAAGCAAGAGGCAATAGCATTAGCAAATAAAGGATGTACATCAAACTCAGGAGCTTCTGATTGTGTACTATTAACCACATGCAATGGACCCACAGCACATGTGATTTTTAGAGGGGACAATGGAGTTGAAACTGCGTGTGACCCAGACCCGATGAAAGCCTATAAAAAAGCCGCAGCTCAATGTAAAGAGAAACGTTCTAACTGTCATCCATTAGAAAACCTCATAGTTTGGGATGAGGGGAAAACATATGCAGCGGCAGTTTACACAAAGAATGATGAGTTCATTGTTGCGTACTCGGGAGTTAAAGATACAAATGAAAATGTCAGCCATGTTTTAAAAAAATGTACTGAGGATTTTAATGGCACAGATTGTGACCATGTAACAATGCTTACAGGCAAATGGTGGGTTGGATATATACAAAATAAAAATACGGGTGAGTATTACAGCTCATATTCTACCAACTCAAAAGAGGAGGCTATCAATTTCTTAAAACAGTATTCTGAAAAACAAGGGTTAAATCAGTCAGATTGGAAGACACAGGTTTATGAACCATCCAGTACCACTGCCCCTAAAGAATACAAAACAATGCTTAAGTTAGCCGAGAAAGAAGCTAAAGCATACAAAGTCAAAATGGCAAAACTTGAAAAAAAACCTACTAAACTTGCCAACCTTGAAGATTGCAGACCCAAAACTAACTCTCTCACATGCAAATCAAGCTGTGTAAATGGAAATTGCCTTGTGACGTATACAAACGGTTGCACAATGAGAGTTCGCGTAAACCCAACAGTCGATCCATTCTCGGGAATGATGCAATTTCCGACACCAAATTGTTAACCAGTAAAAAAATAAAGTTTCCATAAACACCCATTGAATTTTTGTTGCACAAGAGATCATCGATGAAAGTTTTAGGAAAATTTTTAAATATCTCGCTGCTGATGTGGAGCATTTTTAGCGGTGCTAAAAGGCTTTGCCATCGTGCTGGGTACAAGTGTCTCAGTGCAAGGCAGCGAGTTCGGTTTATTAATCATATTAGCCAACGAGTTAGGCTTGATTATTACTTGGTTAGGGCTGTTTGCACTTAATAGCCAAGTGAACCAGCGCAATCAAAAGCACGCCATTGCGTAGTGTGCGAACAATCTTTTTAATATTAAAGGGGTTATTAAAATGCGACTAATCACTCTGGTGATCATTTCAAACATCTTGTTAAGCGGTTGTGCGATGACGCGTGATGGCGTTCAGCTTTCAGGCCCTTCGGGCTCTAAAAAAAGCATGGAGGAGATGAAAAGTAAATTAGAGAGCAATGCCGCCAAGGCTGCCGCAGATCAATTAATGACTTCATCTGTCGAGTCTAGGCAAGGGGGCTCAATTGTTGTGGGCGAGTTAGGGCCTTATAGAGCTATGGATGAGGCTGATCTTAAAAAAGAGTATAAGTCTTATGTGAAAATTGCCGAAACCTTTAATAAAGATAAAGCACCATCAATCTCAGAAGCGGACTACATTAAAACCTACAGTGGTTGGACCTCAGTGGAGGTTTGGTCGATTCCAGGCTTTTTGTGGCGCAGACAAAATGCCATGGTTCCGCGCGAATTAGCAACTTCACTCAACCATTCCTCTACCTGGGCTTCTAATGCGTATGGTGCAACAGACGACCTGGTCGGTTGTAAATCTAACAAGGATGGTGTTATTTCTGTAGTGCAACTGCTCTGTAAAGATGGTGATAAAGAGTGTTATAAGGCTTATCGGAGAGGCGTTTATGAAATTAACACGGGCAGAGAGCTATCTAATGACTTTAAGCTTAAAGACTCCAAAGTGAAAATTGACCCCGTAAGTTTCAAGCTATTGCAGGAGTGATCAAGCGATTCATAAAGAGGTGGCCCCGTTTAATTGGACAGAATGTTTGCTTTTTTAAGGGGAATACCTTGCGATTCTGTTTAAGCTGCCTTGGGAGGGTATAAATAATTTTGTGTAAACGGTCATTTTGCAGGAAACTGCGAACGTACTTTTGGAGTAGAAATGACCGTATCAAAATCCCTACCCAACGATCTGATTGATGGATTGTTGGCCAACTATGAAAAGCCTGAAGATTTAATTGGTGAGAATGGACTGCTCAAGCAATTAACCAAAGCGCTGGTTGAACGTGCTCTTGAAGCAGAAATGGCCGAACATCTTGGCCACGATAAACATGAGCCAGTGAAGAATGCCACTGGCAACACCCGTAATGGTAAAAGCCGTAAAACCCTCAAAGGTGATTTTGGCGAACTACCGATTGAAATCCCCCGAGACCGCGCAGGCAGCTTCGAGCCACAACTGATTCCCAAACATCAAACCCGCTGGACGGGTTTTGATGACAAGATTATCTCCCTGTACGCCAGAGGTATGACAGTACGTGAGATTCAACAGCACTTATCCGAAATGTACGGCACAGAGATTTCACCGACGTTAATCTCCAATGTCACTGATGCGGTGATGGATGAAGTGAAGCTGTGGCAGTCTCGCCCACTCGACAGTATCTACCCCATCGTCTACCTAGATTGCATCCATGTCAAAGTCAGAGATGCAGGTAGTGTGCGTGCTAAAGCGGTGTACCTTGCCATCGGCGTTAACATGGAAGGTCACAAGGAAGTCATGGGCTTATGGATCGCCCAGACTGAAGGGGCCAAGTTCTGGCTGGCCGTAGTCACCGAACTCAAGAACCGTGGCGTACAAGACATCTTCATTGCCTGCGTGGATGGGTTAACGGGTTTCCCGGAAGCGATTGAAACTGTCTACCCACAAGCCACTGTCCAGCTTTGTATCGTCCACATGGTGCGCAATAGCCTGAACTATGTGGGCTGGAACAAACGTAAAGCGGTTGCGGCTGACCTCAAGCTGATTTACAGCTCTGCCACACTGGCTGAAGCTGAAATGGCACTGCTGGACTTTGAACATCAGTGGGGTGATGCCTATCCCTTGATCGCCAAATCCTGGCGAAATAACTGGCAGCGTATCATCCCGTTCTTTGACTATCCACCAGAAATCAGGCGAGTGATTTACACCACCAATGCCATTGAGTCTGTGAACATGAGTCTACGTAAAATCACCAAGAATCGAGGCTCGTTTCCGAATGATGAATCACTGATTAAATTGTTCTATTTGGCCTTGCAGAACATCAGTGAAAAGTGGTCTATGCCACTGCGAGATTGGAAACCTGCGCTAAACAGGTTTACCATACAGTTCGAGGACAGAATGCCTCGGCAGTAATCAACCGCCGTTTACACAAAATTCAGGACACCCTCTGCCTTGGGTGTTGCGGGCAGGTGTTTAAAGTAAAACTCATCAGGCGTCAGCCTGTCAAGCGAACTGTGCGGGCGGTCGCGGTTGTATTTTGAGATGTATCTTTCCAATCCTTGTTTCGCAGCCGTCACGCTGGCGTAAGCATGCAGCCCGCGTAGGGCGGACTCGTTTACAGTCCGCCGTATGAAAACGATGCACCAATAACCTAAACCTATGGACTACCGTCGCGCATGGCACAAAGGAGGCACATATTTTTTCACTGTGAATTGCTTGCAGCGTAAAAATAATGATTGTTTAGTGCGGAATATTGATTTGTTGCGAGACGTAATTGCAAAGGTAAAAAAATCACATCCATTTACGATTCATGCATGGGTAGTGTTGCCAGAACACATGCATTGTGTGATTGAGCTACCTGAAGGCGATGCCGATTTTGCAACTAGGTGGATGTTGATAAAAATGCTTTTTTCAAAGGGCATACCAAAAAGTGAAAGACGTTCAGACACGCGAATCGAAAGGGGTGAGCGTGGCATTTGGCAAAGGCGCTATTGGGAGCACTTAATTCGAGACGAGCGGGATTATCAGGCGCATGTGGATTATGTGCATATCAACCTTGTGAAGCATGGCTTGGTTAAGTCTGTTAAATATTGGCCTTACTCAACGTTTCATAAAATGGTGGAACAAGGCGTTTATGCGCAAGATTGGGGTGGTGGCATGGAAGGGAGCTTGAGTTATGAAGATTGATAGGTTATTGGAAAGAAAACATACGGCGGACTGCAAGCGAGTCCGCCCTACGCGGGCTGGAAATTGCCACCTTGGAATGGGTGACTTGGTATAACCACCATCGTCTCCTCAGTTCAATCGGCTATTGTCCACCACCGGCAGAAGCTGAGGCAAACTATTACCAGCAACTGACAACTCAGTCAGAAGCTGATTAACTTAGGCAAACATGCCTCCTCGAAAACCGGGGCGATTCAGAGTGAGGATGATCTGGATGAGGTGAATCAATGGTTGAGGTTGGAGTGACTAGAAATTAAAAATTGAAATGGTCAGCCCAAGTGAGAATGAGTGGTCAGTCTTAATGCAATTCAGTGGTCAACTGCGTGAGAATACTCATCATTCGAGCTGACACTAGAAAACTGCCAATTCTGTCAGCATTTTGTTGATCACAGCTTGGCTGCTACGCTTAAACTAATGGGCTCTTGCCCTCCCCTGAATAAACACACCCGCCCTGCCTTGCAGGGCTTTTTCTTCGATGCAATCCCTGCTGTATTTTTTCAGCAGGCTCAGCACTTGATATATTTCCATATTTATGGAAATATAGAAACATGAATAAAGAACAAGCGCTCATTGCACTGTCTGCCATTGCCCAATCAGCACGACTGGACATTTTTAGATGCCTGGTCCAGGCAGGGCCGGAAGGCCTGGCGGCCGGCGCGTTGTCAGACTTATTACAGGTTGCGAACAGCACGCTGTCTTTTCATTTGAAGGCGTTGACCCATGCCAACCTGATTTGCGCCCGCCAGGAAAGCCGTTTTATTTATTACACGGCCAACTATGCACAGATGAATGGCTTGCTGGCTTATCTCACCGAAAACTGCTGTGGCGGCGATAGCACCTGTTGCCCTGAGCTGCAATGTTTACCAACCTCCAAGGAAACCCAATGAAACGTATGCACCTGCATATCCGCGTGACCGATCTGCCACAGAGCATCCGCTTTTATTCGACGCTATTTGGGATTGGTCCTAGCGTTGAAAAGGCTGACTATGCTAAATGGATGCTTGAAGATCCGCGCGTGAATTTTGCCATCAGTGCCCGCGGCCAGGCGCCGGGGCTGGATCACGTTGGCATACAAGTAGAAACCGCCAATGAACTGGAAGTGATTCAGGCACGATTGCAAGCGGCAGACATGGCGGTGTTATCACAAACCGACACCACTTGTTGTTATGCCAAATCGGATAAACATTGGGTGCAGGACCCCTCTGGCCTGGCCTGGGAAAGCTATCTGACGCTGGAAAGTGCACCTACGTTTAACGATGCAGGGAAAACAACTGCTTCAGCCCCCTGCTGCACCCCGATGGCACAGCCAGTCAGTATTCAAATCAAAAAGAAGGATGTTTAAGCCGATGACAAATCAAGCTTCAGGTATTGGAAATTTTGAGCGCCATCTTACCTGGTGGGTACTGGCGTGCATTATCACCGGCATCGCACTGGGCAAACTTGCCCCAGATTTTTTTCAAGCGCTGGGAGCGTTGAAATGGGCAGAGGTGAACTTGCCCGTGGCCGCCCTGATCTGGCTCATGATTATCCCCATGCTGCTCAAGGTGGATTTTGGCGCCATGCGCGAGGTACTGGGGCATGCCAAGGGCATCACGGTCACCCTGGTGATTAACTGGCTGGTGAAGCCGTTTTCCATGGCCTTGCTCGCCTGGCTGTTCATTCGTCACCTGTTTGCCGACTGGTTACCCGCCCAGCAGATTGACAGTTATATTGCCGGGCTGATTTTACTGGCCGCCGCACCCTGTACGGCCATGGTATTTGTCTGGAGCAATTTATGTCAGGGCGAGCCCAAATTCACCTTGTCGCAGGTGGCCATCAATGATGCCATCATGCTGATCGCGTTTGCCCCCCTGGTCGCACTCTTGCTGGGGCTATCCAGCATTATCATCCCCTGGCAAACCTTGCTGGTGTCAGTGAGCCTGTTTATCGTTGTGCCACTGATATTGAGTCAACTGCTACGGCGTTGGCTGCTGGCAAAAGGGCCTCATCGATTCGCAGCCACCCTGCAAACCATCCAACCCTTTTCCATGTCAGCGTTATTGTTGACGCTGGTGTTGCTGTTTGCTTTTCAAGGCGGGCAAATCCTGTCGCAACCTTTGGTGATTGCCTTGCTGGCGGTGCCGATTTTGATCCAGGTCTATTTCAACGCCCTGCTGGCGTACTGGCTGAATAAACAATTCAAGGTCGCCCATTGTGTGGCGGGCCCCTCTGCACTGATTGGCGCGTCTAACTTTTTTGAACTTGCTGTGGCGACAGCGATTGCTTTGTTCGGGTTTGACTCGGGCGCCGCACTTGCAACAGTGGTCGGTGTGTTGATAGAAGTGCCAGTCATGCTGTCTATCGTCGCCATCGTGAACCGTTCCAAACATTGGTATGAAAGTGTGTAATATGCGCATCCTGTTTTTATGTACCGGCAACTCCTGCCGCTCCATCATTGCCGAAGCCACCTTTAATCACCTTGCGCCGGCAGGCATGCGGGCACAAAGTGCCGGCAGCCATCCTACGGGTGAGGTGCATCCTCGCTCAATTGCCCTGCTGCAGGCCAAAGGCATTGCCACAACAGGCTATTTCAGCAAGTCCTGGGACGAGATTGGGGAAACACCTGACATTGTCGTCACCGTCTGCAGCAACGCAGCCGGTGAAACCTGCCCTGCCTATCTAGGCAATGTGCTTCGTGCACATTGGGGGGTGGATGATCCAGCCAAGGCGACTGGCACCGAGGCTGAGATTGCGGCCAGCTTTGAGCAAGCCTACCGGATTCTGCGCACGCGTATTGAAGCCTTCCTCAAGTTGGAAAGCACAATATATCAGGACAGAGTAGCGCTACAGGCCGTCTTGCAGCAGATAGGTCAATTCAGTTAAGAAGCGCGTATGCTAGGTGGCAGCGCTTAGAAAGGTTTACGCGGCTCAAGGTGGCGGAAAATAATCCGGCCTTTGTCCATGTCATAAGGGGACATTTCAATGGTGATTTTATCGCCAGCCAAAATACGGATTTTGTGTTTGCGCATTTTGCCGCCGGTATAAGCGATCAACTCGTGACCATTATCCAGCTTCACCCGATAACGGGCATCAGGCAAAATTTCCGTCACTGCACCCTGCATTTCGATTAATTCTTCTTTAGCCATCGCTATCCCCCTAAAAAGTAAGTCGTTTCAAAATAAAAAAGCCCGGAAACTCCGGGCTTTTCTCGGAGGCTGCATACACAGCCTTGCCGAAAACCATTGAATTACTCAATGATTTGAATGTTTGCCGCTTGTTTGCCTTTAGGGCCTGTTGCCACTTCAAAGCTCACGCGTTGGTTTTCTTTGAGTGTTTTGAAGCCAGCAGATTGAATTGCAGAGAAGTGCGCGAACAAATCTTCGCCGCCGTTATCCGGAGTAATAAAACCAAAACCTTTAGAGTCGTTAAACCATTTAACAGAACCTGTCACCATAATAAATCCTTGTACAAAAAATAAAAATGCGGGCGGTTGCCCATTAAAACGAGGATCAAGATGGCGAGAAGTAACGATAGAACCAAAAGATAGAACCGGGGAACAACAACACTACTTGAACTTCGTGAGTTGGTACTATGCACGTAATATCAAATATTAGCAACAAGTATTTGACAAATTGAAAGATGCCGCGACAATCTTCGTCAAAAACAGCATATTGCCTTGATCAAGGCTCAGGCTTGGCGTGCCGCATTGGGCCTCATTCCCAAGACTGCGGGATCGCGCTCACCAGATAATCCATAAATGCGCGTACCTTGTTGGTCATGGCGTACTTGTCGCGATAACAGGCATAAAACTCTAAGGGGACGCTCTCGGCTGCCATCGCCTCCGGCTGTTGGGCGGAAGGCTGAAACAGCGGGATCAGCGTTCCCTTTTTAATCGCGTGATTGACGACGAATGCGGCCAGGCGCGCAATTCCCGCCCCCGCCAAAGCAAGTTGAAAAATGGAGTCGATATCATTGCAAACGATGCTAGGGATGATTTCAGGCTCGTATAACATGCCATTGCGGTTAAAACTCCAGTTCAACAAGCGTCCATCCACCGGGATGCGGAACAACAGGCAATCATGTTGCGATAAGTCTTCTGGGGTCTGAGGCAGGCCTTTGCGTTGCAGATAGTCCGGTGCAGCACAAAACAGTACGGGGACGGTCGCGATTTTCCTGGCAATCAGTCCTGGCTCTAGCTGCTGTTTGAAACGGATGCTGATATCGATATCCTCTGCCACATGATCCAGGCTACGATCAGACAGAATCAGCTCCAGAGACACTTGCGGGAAACGGCGGCTAAATGCCGGGATCAACGGCATTAAGACATGACGGCCAAAAGCCACCGAGGAACCAATCCGTAAGCGCCCCTGCGGTTGCCCGTGAAACTCGGTAATGGCCGATTGTGCCCTGGCCAGCACGTCTACCAGATGCTGGACCTCTGCATAATAAAGCGCACCACTTTCTGTCAGCGCCAGCTTGCGCGTGGTTCGCATCAACAAGCGCGTCCCCAATGACTTTTCCAGCCGCTGGATATTCTGGCTGGCCGCTGCCGCTGTAATGCCTTGCAAACGCGCACCCGCCGCAATACTGCCGGCCTGTACCGCTTTTACAAAGCTTTCTATGCTTCTTAAGGTATCCATAAACTATCGAATAGTATGATTGATTCGATAGTTTAACTTTATAGTGATTAAATCTTCAAGCCTCTACCCGGCAACTGTGTGAGCTTTTATAGTGTCACCACACATTAGGAGAACCACCATGAATCAAACCAGAACGACTTTCCGCAAGATCCCAAAGCAATTTACGCCTTATGTGTTTGCCTTTTTTATGGCAGGCATCATGGCCTTTTTAATGTCTATGGTCATTGTGGCCGCCAACAGTGGCTTACAAGCCGGCTATGTGACGCGTGTCATCCACGCTTATACACTCGCGATGCCTGTCGCTTTCTGTTGTGTGCTGATTGTGCGGCCTATTGTCATGCATTTGGTGAATCAGTTGGTCGACACCCATTGATGGCGTGAGATGCCACAAACAAAAACGGATACCAAGGTATCCGTTTTCACGCATGCCGCAGCATGTGCATGGCGATTAAAACAGCGGTGCATACAAAGCGACCAGCGTGTACCCAATCAATCCTCCTGCCAAGACATCACTCGGATAATGTAAACCCAGTACCACACGTGAGATGCCGACTAACACGACAAACGGATAAACGACAGGAAACAGTTGCGGGTAATAATGCACGGCCACCATGCCAAACGCCACCGCGTGCAAGGTATGCCCTGAAGGAAAACTGAAGTAATCCAGCGGTGTGCCGCTCAACAAGACATCCTGACGCACCTGAAAGGGTCGTGGACGGCTGGTGCGATGTTTCAACCATTTATAGACCAGTGTACCGCTCAGTCCTACGGTCAACATATGCAGGCAGACGTAAAGACCGTGCTGGCCCTGGCTGATGGCAATCACCAACATGAGCAAATACCAGAACATGCCATCGCCCATACGCGAAATGGCGCGAAACAGGTTGCGTATCAGGCGATATTGTCCGGTATGGCTGACTTTGACACACAGTCGACTATCGACCGACTGCACCCATCCCAGTGTTTGTTGTAGTTTCAGCATCGCAGGTCCTTTCCGGGGCTTCCCCCGACTATGCTTGTTGGGTAAGCATAGTCTGAACCGGATGCTTTAAATTAGCGTGAAAGATTGATGAATTAAATATGACGGGTGCTTATGCGATGAGCGCATGCCAAGGAGTAGCCCTTGTACATTCACGCAGGCTTTATTTCCAGAGTACCCGATAGACAAAGCCCGGGAATGACAACACCAGAAACAGGCATAGCGTGACACTGTAAAACTCCCAGCCTTGCGGCCAGACTTGTCCCATCACATAACGCTCAACCAGATAGCCAATCAGCAGCGTGATGAAGTAGGCAGGCAACATGGCGGCAAAACGCTGCCATAGCTGCTGAATATTGCCGATCAAACCCAGCCACTTATCCGAAATCCAGGCCAGGTTTGCCAAAAACAACATCAGCAACAAAAAAATGAGTTTGGTAGCCATTTTATTGCAGACTCATCAGCAAGCTATGCCCGCAGACGCCTAATAGAATTTCAGGGAACAAGCCCAAGCCCAGCAACGCCAAGGTATGCACACTGAGGATAAAGCGCATATCGATCGGTGCGGACAGCGGTGTATGCTCTTCCGGTGCATCAAAATACATTTTACGTACGATGTTGAGATAGTAGAACGCACCAATAGTCGCCATCAGCACGGCAAACACCACCTGCCAGGTGAAGCCAGCCTGCCAGGCGGCCTGCAATACGGTGAATTTGGCATAAAAACCAATGGTAGGCGGAATACCGGCCATGCTGAACATAATGATCAACATGAGGAAAGCAAACCATGGATGGCGCTGGTTAAGCCCTTTGAGATCGTTGATCTCTTCGGCTTCAAAGCCCTGACGGCTCAATAGCAGAATGATCCCGAAGCCGGCAATTGACATCAGGACATAGGCACTGATGTAAAAGAAACTGGAAGCAAAGCCATTGGCATTGGCACTCATCATGCCGAACAGAATGAACCCAACATGCGAAATGGTGGAATATGCCAACATACGCTTGAGGTTGGTCTGCACAATCGCGCTAAAATTACCGATGATGATGGACAACACCGCCATTAACATCAGCATATCCTGCCAGTCCATGGCTAGCGGGTGCAGGCCTTGCACCAACAGACGCACGGTCATCGCATAAGCCGCCAATTTTGGCACGGAGCCAATTAACAGTGTCATCGGAGTTGGCGACCCCTGATAGACATCGGGCACCCACATCTGGAACGGGACAGCGCCAAACTTGAAGGCAATACCGGCGACCAGAAACACCAGGCCCATGATGAGCACGGGGCTCTTAGGCTGCTGACTAATACTGTTGGCAATATCACTGACATCCAAGCTGCCAGTCATGCCATACAGCATACTCATGCCATATAGCAGCATCCCTGAAGCGAGTGCACCTAACACAAAGTATTTCATGGCCGACTCGGACGCTCTTGGATTATCTCGATCAAAGGCTACCAGAGAGTAGAGGCACAGTGACAGCAATTCCAGGCCCATATAAATGGTCAGCAGGTTGTGGCCTGACACCATGATCATCATACCGAGCAAGCCAAACAGGACCATGGCATAAAACTCACCACGATAGAGGTTACGGTCTTGCAGGTATTTGCGCGTATATACCAGGATCAACGAGGTGCCCAGATACATCATCATTTTGATGACGTCTGACAGCGTATCGTCGATAAACATATGCGAGAAGGCAAAGCCCACCGCTGGTGTATGTGTTTTAAAAGTCAGGAAGGCGGCCGCAAGCAAGGTCAGTTGGCTTAAACCATAAATCATGAAGCGGTTTTGTGGCAGGATGAACAAATCCAGCAACAAAATAAGCATGGCCATGCCCAATACAACCATTTCCGGCAACAGGGCGAGCAAGTCAAATTGCATATTATCCATTTTTTAAAATCCTGCTTTTAATAGCCTGTGACGGGCAATTTGGAAATCGCCATATGTTTCAGGAACTCTGTGCTGGTTGCCTGCATCACTTCGGTCAGTGCTTGTGGATAGACGCCGAAACCAATCACCAAGATGGCCAGAATACCCAAGATCAGGAACTCACGTTTGCTGAGGTCGCTCAGTTCGGCCACGTGATGATTCGTCACATTGCCAAAGAACACACGCTTGGTCATCCACAGCGTATAGGCGGCACCAAATATCAAGGTCGTCGCAGCAAAGAAAGCCACCCAGAAATTGAATTTGACTGCGGCCAGAATCACCATAAACTCGCCCACAAAGCCGGAGGTGCCAGGCAAGCCACTGTTGGCCATGGCAAACAACACGGCAAAGGCGGCAAACACAGGCATCTTGTTAACCACGCCACCATACGCGGAAATTTCACGGCTATGTACGCGATCATATAACACACCTACGCTCAGGAACATCGCAGAAGAAATAAAGCCATGTGAAATCATTTGCACCAAGGCCCCCTCAAGCGCCAACTGGCTAAACATGAAGAAGCCCAAAGTGACAAAGCCCATGTGCGAGATCGAAGAATAAGCAATCAGCTTCTTCATGTCTTTTTGCACCAGCGCGACCAGTGCGATGTAGACCACTGCAATCAGCGACAGCGCGACCATGGCTGAAGTGAAGTAATGGGCTGCATCCGGAGCAATCGGCATGGCAAATCGCAGAAAGCTGTAGCCGCCAAGTTTCAGTGCAATGGCCGCCAGCACCACAGAACCACCCGTAGGTGCCTCAACGTGCGCATCCGGCAACCAGGTATGCACTGGCCACATCGGGATTTTCACCGCAAATGCCATGAAGAAGGCGATGAAAATATAGATTTGCGCTTGCAGGCTGAGCGGTAACAAATAGTAATCAGCCAGCTCGAAACTGCCAGTCTGGTGATACAGGTAAATAAAAGCGACCAGCATCAACAAGGAGCCTAGCAAGGTATACAGGAAAAACTTGATGGTAGCGTAGACGCGGTTAGGCCCGCCCCAGATGCCAATCACCAGGAACATCGGAATCAGCATCGCTTCCCAGAAGACGTAATACAGAATCGCATCAAGCGCGGTGAACACACCAATCATGATCCCGCTCATGATCAGGAAGGCCGCCATGTACTGTGCCACATGTTTGGTAATCACTTCCCAACCTGCCAGTACCACAATCACCGTGGTAAAACTGGTTAACAGCACCAAAGGCATTGAAAAGCCGTCCACCCCCAGGTGGTAATGCATATTGAAGGCCGGTACCCAGGGCAGCAATTCTTCAAACTGGAAGAAGCCGTCGTGAATATCAAACTGCGTGTACAGCGGCACAGTCACCAGAAAACTGACCAGGCTACCTACCAATGCCAGCCATCGAGTCAATGTGGCCTTTTGGTCACCGCCTAGCAACAACACTAGCACGCCAGACAATACCGGCAGCCAGACGGCCAGACTTAACCAGGAAATACTTGTGAGGTCGGCTTGCATCATTAGTTAATTTTGATAAAGAAAGTCATAAGAAGGAATACGCCAATAATCATGGCAAAGGCGTAGTGATAAATTAAACCGGATTGCAACGTGCGTATTTTGGCAGCAATCTTGCCCATGGTATTGGCGGTGCCGTTGACCATGGCGCCATCAATCAACGTGATGTCACCAAACTTCCACAACAAGCCGCCCAGACAGCGTGAACCTCCGGCAAAAAACTTCTCGTTAAAGCTGTCAAAACCGTATTTGTTTTCAAGGATGTTGTAAATCACGATAAAGCGGGCTTTGATTGCAGCAGGGATATCCGGACGCTTCATATAGAAGAACCATGACAGTGCCACCCCGGAGGCCGCCAGGAAAAATGGCAGACTGGTAAAGCCATGAATCGCCATGCCTGCCGGACTATGCATGAACTCATGGTAGTGATGGGCGAGGTGCTCCATGGCAGGATGTGCTTCAGGATTCACAAAAATCACATTTTTGAAGAAATCACCGTACAGCATCGGTTCCAGTGCAATGTAACCAATCACCAGTGAGGGGATTGCCAGCAACGCCAATGGCAAGGTAACAACCCAGCCTGGCTCATGCGGATCATCGTTTGGTCCCAGGCCATGATGATGCCCTTCGTCGTGTGCATGATCATCATGATGCGCATCGTCATGGTGTGCGTCTGCATGTGCGACATGTGCATGGTCATCATGTTTGGCGTGGCGCCACTTTTCCTCACCGTGGAATACCAGGAAGTACAAACGGAATGAATAGAATGCGGTCACAAACACACCGACAATCACCGCAAAATAGGCAAAACCACTCCCAGGGATATGTGACAACTCAACCGCTTCGATGATGCTGTCTTTGGAATAAAAACCGGCAAAGAACGGCGTGCCAATCAAGGCCAGAGAACCGATCAAAGAGGTGATCCAGGTGACCGGCAGGTATTTCTTGAGGTTACCCATGTTGCGGATATCCTGGTCGTGGTGCATACCCATAATCACAGAACCGGCACCCAGGAATAACAACGCCTTAAAGAATGCATGGGTCATCAGGTGGAAAATGGCCACGGAATAGGCTGATGCACCCAATGCAACAGTCATATACCCGAGTTGCGACAAGGTCGAATAGGCCACCACGCGCTTGATATCGTTCTGGATAATACCCAGGAAGCCCATAAACAAGGCAGTAATCGCACCGATCACCATCACGGTCGACAAGGCCGTGGTAGACAATTCATATAAAGGTGACATGCGTGCCACCATAAAGATACCGGCGGTCACCATGGTCGCCGCGTGAATCAGCGCAGAAATTGGTGTTGGACCTTCCATGGAGTCTGGCAGCCAGACATGCAGCGGAACTTGTGCAGATTTACCCATGGCGCCGACAAACAATAACAGGCAAGTGACTGTCATCAGGGACCAGTTGCAACTACCAATCAAGTTAACTTGTGTATTGGCAAACTCAGGGGTGCGCTGAAACACGGTGGCGTAATCCAGGCTACCAAAGTAATACAGCACCATGCCTATGCCCAACAGGAAGCCGAAGTCCCCTACCCGGTTAACCAGGAAGGCCTTTAAATTGGCGTAAATGGCGGTGGGACGTGTAAACCAGAAACCAATCAGCAGATATGACACCAGACCGACCGCCTCCCAGCCAAAGAACAACTGCATGAAGTTGTTGCTCATGACCAGCATCAGCATGGAGAAGGTAAACAGCGAAATGTAGCTGAAGAAGCGGCTATAGCCTGGGTCTTCTTCCATGTAGCCGATGGTATAAATATGCACCATGAGTGACACAAAAGTCACCACGACCATCATCATGGCACTCAGGTTATCAATCAGGAAGCCCACTTCAAAATGCACGTCACCCGAGTTGAGCCAGGTATACACCGCTTCGTTGAGCGTGAAGCCATTCAGGGTCTGGTTAAAAATGTAGGCAGACAAGGCGAATGCCGCGCCGACGCCAGCGATGGTCAACACATGTGCGGCCCAGCGCGGTAAGTAATTCCTGAAGAGGCCAACAGCGGCCGCAGCCAGCAAAGGCAACATCGGAATCAAGATCAGGATTTGTTTTATTGTCATGACGCTTAACCTTTTAATTGATCCAGATCATCGACGTTGATGGTACGCAGGTTGCGGAACAATACGACCAGAATCGCGAGACCAATTGCAGACTCCGCCGCAGCCACCGTCAAGATGAAAAAGACGAATACCTGACCACCAATATCATTGAGGTAATGCGAAAAAGCCACAAAATTCAGGTTAACGGCCAACAACATCAATTCAATTGCCATGAGCAAAATAATGACGTTTTTGCGGTTGAGGAATATGCCAATCACACTGATGGCAAACATCAGCGCCCCCAAAATCAGGTAGTGAGACAAACCGACCATGATTATTTACTCTCCTCTGCAGACGGTGCTGGCACTTCAACTTCAGCAGGCATAGAGATAATACGCAATCTGTCGTTACGCTTCACTTTGACCTGCTCGGCCGGATTCATGGATTTGTTGTCTTTACGCTCGCGCAAGGTCAACACAATGGCGGCAATCATCGCCACCAGCAACACGACCGCCGCTAGTTCAAACGGCAGCAAGTAGTCGGTATACAATACCTTGCCCAACGCAGCCGTATTACTGAAGCCTGCCGGTGCAGACACCGCCTGACTTGGATTGAGGTTTTTGGCGGAAAGCACCATCACCATTTCGGCCATCATCACCACGCCAAAGGTCAACGCCAATGGCAGGTTAGACCAGAAGCCTTCACGCAATTTGTCGATATTGATGTCCAGCATCATCACCACAAACAGGAACAGCACCATCACCGCCCCCACGTACACCAGAATCAGGGCAATGGCGAGAAACTCAGCTTCAAGCAACAACCAGATGCCTGCCGCCGTAAAAAATGCCAGCACCAGAAACAGTGCAGCATGCACGGGGTTACGCGTAGTAATCACGCGGATGCCAGAGAACAGCAGAATCGCTGCCAGCACATAAAAAACAATATCGGTAAATAACATTTAGGATTCCTGTCCGCGCTTATCGATAAGCTTTATCCTGGGCGCGGTCTGCTGCAATTTGCGCCTCGTATTTGTCACCCACTTCGAGCAACATTTTTTTTGTATACAGCAGGTCGCCGCGCTGCTCGCCGTGGTAGTCAAAAATCCGTGTTTCCACGATGCTATCCACTGGGCAGGATTCTTCACAAAAACCGCAAAAAATGCACTTGGTCAGGTCAATGTCATAACGCGTGGTACGGCGGGTGCCATCATCACGCTGCTCGGATTCAATCGTAATCGCCATCGCCGGACAGACGGCCTCACACAGCTTGCAGGCAATGCAGCGCTCTTCACCGTTAGGGTAGCGGCGCAACGCGTGCAAGCCACGAAAACGGTTGGACTGCGGTGTACGTTCTTCCGGGTATTGAATAGTAATTTTCTTAGCGAAGAAATAGCGTCCGGTCAGGGCCATGCCTTTAAGCATCTCCCATAACATCAAACTGCCTAATGTATTTTTAATTGCGTTCAACATGGTAAGGTTTCCAAATACGTTGTCCGTGCGATTGTCCAGTTAGTGGAATAAATAAGCCCACTGGGTTTGCATCATGCCACCGACCACAATAATCCAGACCAGCGTGATGGGAATAAATACTTTCCAACCCAAACGCATGATCTGGTCATAGCGATAACGTGGAAAGGTAGCGCGGAACCACAAGAACAGGAACAACAGGAAAGCGACTTTTGCCAGCAACCATACAATACTGTCAGGCAAGAACGGCACCGGTGATAACCAACCGCCCAAGAACATCAATGCGGCCAGCATGGACACCAGCATCATATTGGCATACTCAGCCAGGAAGAACACCGCAAAGGCCATGCCCGAGTACTCTACATGGAAACCTGCCACGATTTCAGATTCACCTTCGGCGACGTCAAACGGCGCACGGTTGGTTTCAGCCACCGCACTAATAAAATAGACGACGAACAGCGGGAACAACGGCAGGAAATACCAGTGCCAGAAGCCCCCTTCTTGCCCCATCACGATCTTGCCCAAATTCAGTGAGTTGGCACACATCAACACACCGACCAGTGTAAACCCCATGGCAATCTCATACGAGACAATTTGTGCTGCGGAACGCAAGGACCCCAGAAACGCATATTTTGAGTTAGACGCCCAACCGGCGATAATCACGCCGTAGACAGCCACCGAAGTCATCGCCAGTATATAGAGTAAGCCTGCATCGACATTGGCCAACACCAGTGTGGCATCAAAAGGCACCACAGCCCAAGCTGCAAACGCCGGAGCAATTGCCAGCACTGGGCCAATAAAAAACAATGCTTTATTAGACGCAGTCGGCAGGATAATTTCTTTAAACAGCAATTTGAGGCCATCTGCCAATGGTTGCAACAAACCCCAGTAGCCCACACGGTTGGGACCGATACGCACCTGCATGTAACCAATCACTTTACGCTCGGCCAGTGTAAGGTAGGCAACGCCTATCATCAATGGCAGCACAATCGCCACAATTTTAATCAGTGTCCACACGACCAGTTGTACGTCTGTCCAGTAGGAACCAAATAATTCAGCAAAGAAATGCATGTTATGCCATCTCGGTCAGTTGTTTTTCGTAAATTGCCACTTGCTCGGCAGACGCTTTTTCAATGGTGATGTCCCCCATCAAATCGCCCAGACCCGCAGTGAGTGGATGCGCTGCAGCCACACGCACACAGCCTTTGGCAACGTGGTTATCCAGACGCGCTTTAAGCACAGCACTGCCTTTATCCTGACGGGCGACGACGATGTCGCCATCTTGCAAGCCAAGCTCTGCCAATTGGTCAGCATGCATCCGCGCCATCGGACGGATGTTGTATTTGGTTTTTTGCAAGGGCGCAGAACGGCGCACGATCGGGTCAGACTCGTATTGTGGAACTTCACCAATTCGCTGCAGGCCTTGTTTCTTGATATTCACTTGAATTTCTACCAGCTCTTTGAGGTTGTTGTTGAGACTGCGCCAGACCACGGCCGAGGGTTTCTCACCATTAAAGATGGCATTTTTCACTTCGTCGGAACTGTTGTATTCAAAGCCAGGCAAGTCCAGCGTATTTGCCAGCACACGCAGGACTTTCCAGCCTGGGCGCGCTTCGCCGAGAGGACGCGTCACAGCCTGGAAGCTCTGTACACGCCCTTCCATGCTCATAAAGCTGCCTGATGTCTCGGTGAATGGCGTGATCGGTAACAGGATATCGGCGTTGTCGAGTGCTTCAGACTTGTAAGCCGTCAAAGCAATCACGCACTCGGCTTTGGCGATGGCATCGGCTGCCAGTGCGGCATGCTGACAATCCAGCTCAGGTTCAATGTTGAGCAGCAGATACGCTTTGCGTGGCACTTCCAGCATGGCGCGCGCATGCATGCCAGTGGCTGTAGGCATGACACCCATCAAATGCATGCCGGTACTGTTTGCCGCAGGTGGCAAAATACCGCCTTTCGCACCACTGATGCCGCCAATGGCTTCAGCCATACTGTACATTTCGGTAAAACGGGGATCACTCAAGGCCATATTGCCAAGAAAAATACCAACCTTGGGTGCAATCAGGATCAGATCGTCGCTGATACCTGCCAGGCACTCTGCAATTTTTTGCGTATTGGGACGCACCTGAATTTCTTCGAGTAACTTGTTCAGGGTGGGTGGCAAGCATAGTGACAGTTTTTGCAAGCCAGACATGGCTTTGAGGATCTGACCCAACACATTCACCATGTCGTTCGGGCGCACAATGACTTTATGTGCAATGTCCATCAATGGATCGTTATCGAGCGGGCTGACAATACATAATTCAGCCCCTCTGGAAACGGCCTTGCGGATACGTTGTGCCAGCAAAGGATGTTCATTGCGGATATTCGAACCAATCAGCAGGATGCGATCCAGCTCTTCGATTTCCTGAATATTGCAACCCATCCATGGGGTGCCGGTACGTTTGCCATCCAGGCGGAAGTCTGTCTGACGCAGGCGGTAATCGACATTGCCACAGCCCAGGCCATCTGCCAGCTGCTTGATCAGGTAGCCTTCTTCCATGGTGCTATTCGGAGAAACCAGCACGCCCAAGGCATCGCCGCCATATTGTTTGGTAATGTCTTTGAGCTGACCCGCTGCAAACTCAATGGCTGTTTTCCAGTCAGTTTCCTGCCATTGCCCGTTGTGCTTGATCATGGGCACCTGGAGGCGGTCCGGACTGTTCAAGCCCTCGTAGGAGAAACGGTCACGGTCAGACAGCCAGCACTCGTTAATCGACTCTTTTTCACGCGGTAACACACGCATGACTTTATGATCTTTGACGTGGACTTCAATGTGCGAGCCCAAGCCATCGTGCGGCGCAATCGAAGGTCTGCGCACCAGCTCCCAGCTGCGTGCAGAGTAACGGAAAGGCTTGCTGGTCAGCGCGCCTACCGGGCACAAATCAATAATATTGCCGCTGAGCTCAGAGTTCACAGACTGGTCAACATAAGCGGTAATCTCGGCATGCTCGCCACGATTGACCAAGCCCAGCTCCTGCATGCCGCCTACTTCTTTCAGGAAGCGCACACAGCGGGTACATTGGATACAACGGGTCATGTCAGTACTGACCAGCGGACCAATGTTTTTATTGAAGACCACACGTTTTTCTTCGGTATAGCGTGAGCCAGATGCGCCATAAGCGACGGCAATATCCTGCAAGTCACATTCACCGCCCTGGTCGCAAATTGGGCAATCCAGCGGGTGGTTAATCAGCAAAAACTCCATCACGCTTTGCTGGGCTTCCACGGCAGACTTACTACGGGTGTAAATCTTCATGCCGTCCGCCACCGGGGTGGCACAGGCAGGCAATGGCTTATTGAATTTTTCTACCTGCACCAGACACATACGACAGTTGGCGGCCACCGACAGCTTTTTGTGGTAACAAAAACGCGGGATGGCGATCCCTGCCGCATCGGCCGCATCAATAATGGTGCTGCCATGTTCGACTTCTAGAGGTTTGCCGTCAATTTCGATGTTTAGCATGTGATTACCGTTAAGCTTAAAACCGTTTATTTACCATCTACCATGGATTTGCCATGCTGGATGTAATACTCAAATTCGGGACGGAAGTGCTTGATGAAACTCAACACAGGCGTTGCTGCAGCATCGCCCAAAGCACAGATGGTTCGGCCAGAAATGTTGTTACTTAAATCAGTCAGCAAGTCGAGATCTTCCATCTTGCCTTTACCATCGACAATACGCTCGATAATGCGATACACCCAACCGGTGCCTTCGCGGCAAGGCGTGCATTGCCCACAGCTTTCTTCATAAAAGAAATAGCTCAAGCGCTTGAGTGTTTTCACCATGCAGGTGGTTTCGTCCATCACAATCATGGAACCCGCACCCAGGCTGGAGCCGGCTTTGCTCAAGCCATCATAGTCCATGGTGGCATTTTCAATGGCGCTCGCTGGCATGACCGCAGTGGAAGGGCCGCCAGGAATCACCGCTTTTAACTTGCGACCTTTCCAAACACCACCGGCCATGGCCAGCAGGTCCTTAAAAGGTGTCCCCATTTTGATCTCGTAGTTTCCTGGTTTTTCAACATGACCAGACACCGAGAACAACTTACTGCCACCAGAATTAGGCACGCCTAAATCAGCAAATGCCTGTCCGCCATGCTGCATGATCCAGGGGATAGAAGCATAGCTCTCGGTATTGTTGACGTTGGTCGGCTTACCAAATACACCGTAGCTGGCCGGGAATGGGGGTTTGAAACGAGGCTGGCCTTTTTTGCCTTCAATCGACTCAATCAGGGCCGTTTCTTCACCGCAGATATAAGCACCGTATCCATGGACAGCATAGAGATCAAAGCTAAATTCAGTGCCGAACAGGTTTTCACCCAGGTAGCCAGCTTCACGCGCCTCAGCTAACGCAGCCTCAAAAATCTCATAATCCTGCCAGATTTCACCGTGGATATAGTTATACCCCACGCGAGCACCCAGCGTATAAGCGGCAATCGCCATGCCTTCGATTAACTGGTGCGGGTTATAACGGATAATGTCACGGTCTTTAAATGTGCCTGGCTCGCCTTCGTCAGTGTTGCAAACCAGATATTTGGTGCCGTCGTAATAACGCGGCATAAAGCTCCATTTGAGGCCAGTCGGGAAGCCTGCACCACCTCGACCACGCAGATTGGATACCTTGACCTGGCTGATGATATCCGGGGCCTTCACTTTTTCGGTCACCAAGCGCTTGAGCTGGGCATAGCCGCCTAATTTCTCATACGTTGCCAGGGCGGCAGGGTTGTCTTCGCTAAGTGTGCGCAAAGTTACTAATGTCTGGCCGGCCAAATCAGTTTTGATCACTGGTTTACTATTCAAGGAAGCATTTGAAGTCTTAGCCATATTCCGTATCCTAGCCCTTGTTTAGCTCGTTAATGAGGGCATCCACTTTTTCGGTGGTCAGAAATTCATGCATTTCACTGTTATTCACATGTAGTAACGGTGCGCCACCGCAACAGCCCATACACTCGCCTTCTTTCAGGCAGAATTTACCATCCGCTGTGACTTCGTTGAAGCCCACACCCAACTTGTGCTGCAAGTGCTCGACAATCTCATCCGAGCCACGCAACATGCAAGAAATATTAGTACAGACTGTAATTTTGTATTTTCCGACTGGCTCGAGATCATACATATTGTAGAAGGTAGCGACTTCTAACGCCGCGATTTCCGGAATGCGCAAGTACTTGGCTACTTCGGAAATACTTTCCTTGGATAACCAGCCACGCTCCATCTGGACGATGCGTAATGCAGACATCACCGCTGCCTGACGCCTGTCAGCTGGATATTTGGACAGTTCGTATTCAATCTTTTCAATCGATTCTGCACTGAGCATGCTTTTACCTTACTATCTTTTCGATCCGCGCTATCACGTTGTTCGGATTATCTGTCGATCTCACCGAACACAATATCTTGTGTCCCAATGATGGCTACCAGGTCGGCGATCATGTGGCCTCTGGTCATCTCATCCAATGCAGCCAAATGGGCAAAGCCCGGCGCACGGATTTTCAGGCGGTAGGGTTTATTGGCACCATCTGAAACCATATAAATCCCGAACTCGCCTTTGGGATGCTCAACCGCAGCATAGGCCTCCCCTGCGGGAACATGGAAACCCTCGGTAAATAACTTGAAGTGGTGGATCAAGTCTTCCATATTGGTTTTCATGCCTTCGCGGTTTGGCGGGGCAATCTTATTGTCATCTGTAATGACTGGCCCTGGGTTCTTGCGTAACCAGTCTATGCATTGTTTGATGATACGGTTGGATTGACGCATTTCTTCCACACGCACCAGATACCGGTCATAACAGTCGCCATTGACGCCAATCGGGATATCAAAGTCCATCTTGTCATAGACTTCATAAGGCTGTTTCTTGCGTAAATCCCAGGCAATGCCAGAACCACGCAACATGGCACCGGTCATGCCCAATGCCAATGCGCGCTCCGGTGTCACCACGCCAATACCCACTGTCCGCTGCTTCCAGATACGGTTATCGGTTAACAGTGTTTCATATTCATCTACATAGGTCGGGAAGCGATTGGTAAAGTCTTCAATGAAATCCAGCATGGAACCCTGACGGTTTTCATTGAGCTTGTTAATTTCTTCTGCACTACGGAATTTGGTGGTTTCGTGTTGCGGCATTTTTTCCGGCAGGTCACGATATACGCCACCCGGGCGGTAATACGCCGCATGCATACGGGCGCCAGACACGGCCTCATACACATCAAACAAATCTTCACGCTCGCGGAACGCGTACAGGAAAACCGTCATGGCGCCGACGTCCAGCGCATGTGCGCCCAGCCACAGCAAGTGGTTGAGAATACGGGTAATTTCGTCGAACATGACGCGGATATACTGCGCGCGCACTGGCACCTCAATGCCGAGCATTTTTTCAATTGCCATGACATAGGCGTGCTCATTGGCCATCATGGAGACATAATCCAGCCTGTCCATGTAAGGCACACTTTGCAAATAAGTACGGTTCTCAGCCAGTTTTTCAGTGGCACGGTGCAGCAGGCCAATGTGTGGATCGGCGCGCTGGATCACTTCACCATCCAGCTCCAGCACCAGACGCAACACACCGTGTGCCGCAGGGTGCTGCGGGCCGAAGTTCATCGTATAATTCTTAATTTCAGCCATACTAACCATTCCTCAGCTTGCAAGATTCAGCCCAAAACAAGGCGGAATTGCACAGACTGTATGAGTCAATACGGCAAGCAATGACAACGCCGCATTGGATTGAAGCTTGCAAGTGATTAGCCATGGTGAGCACCTTCATCACGAATAATCCTTGGCACATTATTGCGCAACTCTACCGACACTGGCTGATAGATGACGCGCTGCTGAACAGGGTCATAACGCATTTCAACGTTACCAATCATGGGGAAGTCTTTACGGAAAGGATGACCGACAAAACCGTAATCTGTCAGCAAACGACGCAAATCGGGGTGATTTTCAAACATGATGCCGTAGAGGTCAAAGGCTTCACGCTCAAACCAGTTGGCGACCGGCCAGATATCGACCAAGGTCGGAAATACAGGAAAGTCATCGTCAGCTGCAAACGCACGGATACGCACACGCTGATTCAAACTGACCGAAAGCAAATGTAGCACCACAGCAAAGCGCTGACCTTCCCAGCGGCCATCACCATATTCCAGATAATCCACACCACACAAATCAATGAGTTGCTCAAATTTGAGCTCCGCATGGGTTTTCAATTTTTCAGCCACGGCCAGCAGATGTTTCACATGGACTTCCACCGTGAGTTCACCCAGCTGTTGCTCCAGCCTGACCACCCCTTCACCCAAGGCTAACTTGAGCTGAGCAGACAAATGTTCGAGTTTTGCAGACATAGTTATTTTCTAGGGCTTAGTATGTTGTCAGAGCGCGTCACCATCAGGTTCTGGCAATCGTATTGGTACGCTTGATTTTCTTTTGCAGCTGGATAATGCCGTACAGCAAGGCTTCTGCAGTTGGCGGACAACCAGGCACATACACATCCACCGGCACAATCCGGTCACAACCACGCACGACTGCATAAGAATAATGGTAATAGCCACCGCCGTTAGCACAGCTGCCCATGGAAATTACCCAGCGCGGTTCTGCCATCTGGTCATACACTTTGCGCAGCGCAGGCGCCATTTTGTTCACCAGCGTGCCCGCCACAATCATCACGTCAGACTGACGTGGGCTGGGCCTGAACACAATCCCGAAACGGTCCAGATCGTAACGCGAAGCGCCGGCATGCATCATTTCAACCGCACAGCAAGCCAGACCGAACGTCATCGGCCACAATGAACCGGTACGGGTGTAATTAATCACCGTATCCAGCGTGGTGGTAACAAAGCCTTTTTCTAATACGCCTTCAATGCTCATTTTGCATCAATCCCATTCAAGGGCGCCCTTCATCCATTCAAAGATGAAGCCGACCACCAATACAAACAAAAAGACCATCATTGCCCAAAAACCGGCAGACCCAATTTCTTGAATCACTACGGCCCAAGGGAAAAGAAAAGCGATTTCGAGATCAAACAGGATAAATAGAATAGCGACGAGGTAATAGCGCACGTCAAACTTCATGCGCGCATCTTCAAAGGCTTCAAAGCCACATTCGTATGGAGAGTTTTTTTCCGCATCAGGTTTGTGCGGAGAGAGAATTTTACCGGCAAGCAACGGACCAAGACCAACGCCCAGCCCCACCAGGATAAACATCAAAATCGGGAAATAGTTTTCTAACACTGATTTGCCTTCATCGATCATGTTAACAAGTTATTTCAATGCAGCTAGCCGCCCATTAAAACACTCCCAAACCATCTATTCCCTGCCAGAGCAAAGTTGCAAGCAACTCTATCTGGTGCCGTCGGCGAGACTCGAACTCGCACGACTTTCGTCACTACCCCCTCAAGATAGCGTGTCTACCAATTTCACCACGACGGCCAATGTTTAGTTAGGAATATCTTTGGGTGTATTTTCAACCGGCTTGGCCACTTCTATAGCCTCACCTTTGGCCGGAGCCTGTTGGGTCACTGTGGATTTAACCACACTGCCAGAACTTGCTTTATGGCTGGACATAAAGGCCAGCGTCAAGCTAGTTGCAAAAAACACTGAAATAAAAATCGATGTCAGCTTGCTCAGCAAGTTAGAGGACCCAGACACGCCGAATAGACTTCCGGAGGCTCCACTGCCAAAAGCGGCGCCCATATCGGCACCCTTACCATGCTGCAATAAGACCAGGCCAATCACGGCAGCAGCTGCCAGCACATGAATGACGAGAATGACGTTTTCCATATTTCTTTAATCCATTAAGTAATAACGATTTGGCTTTTGGCTCTTTCGCTATCTAGATGACGCTATTTTCAGGGACGGCCTGACATATTTTTATAAATTGCTCTGCATCTAGCGAGCAACGACCGACCAGCGCGCCATCAATTTCCTTCTGATTCAACAATTGTACCGCATTTTGCGGGTTTACGCTGCCCCCGTAGAGGATTTTTAGCGTGTCCGCCGCCGTTTTATCGGAGGCGGCAACCGACTCTCGA
The DNA here is from genome assembly GCF_037076555.1 of Methylophilus sp. DW102. Lineage (NCBI taxonomy): Bacteria > Pseudomonadati > Pseudomonadota > Betaproteobacteria > Nitrosomonadales > Methylophilaceae > Methylophilus > Methylophilus sp. DW102. The sequence goes on from NZ_AP029023.1 coordinate 2,043,750, forward strand.
ATAAACTGGTGCATGGCGACTGCCTGCTCCGAAGTGGCCGCCAACCCGGTGCCAATCGCCCAGATCGGCTCATAAGAAACAATGCTGCCCGCAAAGGCCTCTCCGCCAAATAAGCGGATGATGGTTTCCAGCTGCTTGCCAACCACACGTTCCATAACGCCTGCTTCACGCTCCAGCAGCGTTTCACCCACACATAAAATAGGTGTTAAGCCATGCCGTTTGGCCATCATAAATTTTTCAGCAATGTTTTCATCGGACTCACAATAAGCCGTGCTGCGCTCCGAGTGGCCAATAATCACATACCTGGCGCCAAAATCGGTCAGCATTTGCGCCCCTACTTCACCGGTGTAGGCACCTTCCTCATATTTCGCAACATTTTGTGCGCCCCAAGCGACAGAAGTTCCCGTCAACAGGGTTTGAATTTGCGCAAGATAGGGATAAGGCACGCAGACCACGACCTCAGTGCGCGTACAAGCGGCCAAAGCTGGCAGGTAGGCCTGAATCAATTGCTGGTTACGCATGAGATTGCCATGCATTTTCCAGTTGGCAACCACCAGTTTTCTTGAGGCGAGGGATATTGGAGTAGATGAAACAGTGCTGGTGCTAGACATGCAGAATTAAGCTCGCAGAGGCATGATGTGGATGCATATATAACGAGCCAGAGAGGCCCGCAAATATTCGGTTGTGCGGATTTTACGCTCGCGCCTCCTGAGCAGCAAGCATTAGTCGTCAAGTAGAGCGCGTCTACCCCGTCAACACAAGGTAGACACGAGTACAATCACGCACTTAAGAAAGGATAGTCGGTGTAGCCATGCTCGGTACCGCCGTAAAACGTTTTGGAATCAGCCTCATTCAGGGGAGCATTTTTTGCAAACCGCTCAACCAGATCCGGGTTGGCAATAAACGGAACACCATAAGCGACTGCATCTGCATGGCCACTGGCAATCGCCGCATTCCCGCGCGCCTTGTCATAACTCAGGTTTGCGATATAACTACCCTTAAATAATTTACGCATCGCCGCAAAATCAAATGGCTCAGCTTTGCCACCGCCATGAATGCCCCCTTCCACCACATGCAGATAGGCCAGATTGAAGCGATTCAGGGCATCCGTGACATGATTAAATGTTTGCTGCGCCTGACTATCATGCATATCATTAAACGGGTTCACCGGTGACAATCGCACACCCACTTTTTCTGCGCCTATTGTATCCACCACCGCCTGCACCACCTCGAGCAGTAATCGCATACGGTTTTCTACCGGCCCGCCATATTGATCCTGGCGCTGATTGCTACCGTCGCGCAAAAACTGGTCTAGCAGATAACCATTGGCCGCATGCACTTCTACACCATCAAAACCCGCTGCAATGGCACATTTTGTGGCATGAATATAATCCTGCACGATGACAGCCAATTCGGACACCTCCAGTGCGCGCGGGGTCACGTAATCTTGTAAACCCTGGTAGGTAAATGCCTGGCCGGCAGGCTTAATTGCTGAAGGCGCCACTGGCAATGCCTGATTGGGTAACAGGCTGGGGTGTGAAATACGGCCTACATGCCACAACTGAATGACGATTTTTCCGTCCTTGGCATGCACAGCATCAGTCACTTTTTTCCAACCAGCCACCTGCGCATCAGTATAAATGCCTGGCAAAGCAGGATAGCCATGCGCCATCGGTGAGATCGGGGTCGCTTCGGTAATAATCAGCCCGGCAGTCGCCCGCTGCTCATAATAGGTGACATTCATTGCTTGTGGTACACCGCCCTCGCCTGCACGGTTACGTGTCAGTGGGGCCATTGCAATACGGTTTTTGATCTCAATGCTGCCCAGTTTGCCCGGGGAAAATAAATCCAATGTCATACTCGCTCCTCATTCCCTGCATACAATAAACATTGCGCGGACAAAACGTCCGCGCATGGATTTAAAATTATTTTGCTTTCACACCTTCAACCAACAAGGTTATTTCAATGTCGTCACCGACCGGCGCATTGGCGCCCGTCGCCCAGCCAAAACCATAATCAGAAGCTTTGATAGTCAAATGCCCCTCAAAACCTGCGCGCTGGCCACCCCATGGATCGGCGCCATAGCCCAACACTTTCACGGGAATATCCACCAGTTTGGTCACGCCATGCATGGTCAGCTTACCCTGCATCACTGCCTGCGTCTGGTTGCTGGCCGTGATCTTGGTGCTCTCAAACAAAATCTGGGTATATTTGCCCACATCCAGATACTTATCCGCCTTGATATGTTCATCACGTTTGCCAAACCCAGTATTCACACTGCTGACATTGATCGCAGCACGTACGGTCGCCGTATTCAGATTGGTAGGATCCAGGGTAATGACGCCACTGACATCATTAAAAGTCCCTGAAGTTTTGGAAACAACATGACGGATACTGAAATTGGCAAAACTGTGGGTGCCATCGATATTGTAGGTATCGGTCACCGCCCAGGCCTGAGTAGCAATCATCAAGCCGAGCGTCAAAATTAACTTTTTCACTGAGTTCTCCTTGTTAGATCGTGAATTAGGATAGGTTTTTAATGAGGCCGTAGTTAAGCGGCTTTCGCAAAACGTAACGCAACACTGGCCACACGTTCACCCAGGTGCTCTGCCGTGAGCAGGTCACTCTGAATCGGCGCCAAGTCCGGGCCCTGGTCAGCATTCGCCTGCGCCATGGCACCTAAAAAGCTGCCCAAACGGTTTAAGTCGTTGACCGAACCATTACTGTTATTGTTCCCCGGCAGCAAATCCTGGCCTACCCAAATCATGCCATGCTGTGCGGCAAACACAGCCAACTGGATCAAGGTACTAAGCTTGTCACCACTCTGGCTGGCAGAAGTGGTAAAGCCAGCCGCAATCTTGTCTTTCCAGTCACGGGTATACCAGGCCTTGGAGCTGGCATCCATAAAGGTTTTAAACTGGCCTGAAGCCGAACCCATATAGGTTGGGCTGCCAAAGATAATGGCGTCGCTGGCCTTGAGCAGATCCCACTGCTGCTGCGCCTCATCCACAGTTAACAGATTGACGGTCACACCCGCAACCTTTTGCGCGCCACGGGCCACGGCTTTGGCTTGCTCAGCGGTATGACCATACCCACTGTGATAAACAATTGAAACTTGAGTCATGTCATTGCTCCTTTAAAAAATGTAAAAACGATTATTCGACCATTTCAGGCAGATCAAACCATAATATTTCGCTGTCTTGCACAGCAAGTATCGAGAGAGAAACCGTGGCATCTACCTTGAGAGCATCCCCGCTCTGCAACTGTTGGCCATCGATCACCACCGTGCCGGATGCAATATGGAGGTAAGCACAACGTCCCGCATTAACCTCAACCGGCAAAGCAGCCTCTGCTGTCAGTACCGTGGCATACAATGACAGATCCTGATGTACTTTTAATGACCCGGCGCGGGCATCAGACGAAGCAATCAAGGCCCAGCGGTTTTGCTTGTCAGCCAGCGGGATGGTTTTATCTTCATACGCCGGTGCCAAGCCTTGCGTATCAGGGGTGATCCAGATTTGTAGCAAATGGGCCGTGGTCTGCGAGGAGGCGTTCATCTCACTATGACGGATACCCGTTCCCGCACTCATGCGCTGCACATCCCCCGCGCGAATCACTGCGCTGTGTCCCATGCTGTCTGTATGGCGCAACTCCCCCGCCAACATGTAGGTAATAATTTCCATGTCCTGGTGGCCATGCATACCAAACCCCGTGCCAGGGGCGATTTTGTCGTCATTGATCACCCGCAACACCGAGTAGCTCATATGCTCAGGATCGTAATAACTGGCGAAAGAAAAACTGTGAAAGCTTTGTAACCAGCCATGATTAGCATAACCACGACTATTTGAAGGGCGAACATGCAACATTTATTCACTCCATTTGAAAGTTTAAATGTATGATAAAAAAACACTTAATCTTTAGATAGCAAAACATTTTGCATCACTTGTTCAGATTTTTTGATGAAGCTGTTAGCACTTAAACTGCGATGAACCACCCCGCCCTTTTTCAACCTTATCCCTTCAGCTATGGCCATTAAACTGAGTCTGGAAGCCCTTGAAGTCATTGATGCGATTGACCGCAAAGGCAGTTTTGCCGCCGCGGCAGAGTCGCTATACCGCGTCCCCTCGGCACTCACCTACACCATCCGCAGACTGGAAGAAGATTTGGGGCTGGAGCTTTTTGACCGCAGTGGCCACCGCGCCACGCTGACCGAAGCCGGTGCCGAACTGCTCAAAGAAGGCCGTTATTTGCTAGATGCCGCCCATGCGCTGGAGCGCCGCGTACAACGCGTTGCGACCGGTATTGAAACTGATATTGCCATTGCGATTAGCGATTTGTTCGACTTTGACCCGGTACTCAATCTGCTACAAGCCTTTTACCAGCAGGGCTTTGGCACCCGTGTGAAGCTGGTCCGTGAGGTCTATGGCGGGAGTTGGGATGCATTACAGTCGGGGCGAGCTGATATCTCTATCGGCGCTCCAGGAGATGCGCCGCCTGGCGGCGGCTTCTCTACACATTTGCTCGGACAACTGGAATTTGTGTTTTCTGTGGCCCCGCATCATCCGCTTGCCGCATTACCAGAGCCGCTCAGCGCCAGTGATATTGTGCAGTATCGCGTTGTAGCGGCCGCAGACAGTTCACGCAACCTGCCCCCAAGGACCTCAGGCATTCTTTCTGGCCAGGATGTACTCACCGTGCCTGACATGCAGACAAAATTAAAGGCGCAAATGGCAGGAATTGCCATCGGCTATCTACCCAAATTTATGGCACAAGCGGCCGCTGCGCAGGGCAAGCTCGTACTAAAACAGGTGTCAGAACCGAAACCGGTGGGGCCTACCTTTATTGCCTGGCGCCAAAAACGGCCCAGCGAAATGGGCAAAGCCATGCAATGGCTGCTCAAAGCCTGTTGCGAGATTCCACTGGAGCAATTGCTGAGCAAATGATTTATCATCCTTGCTGTCGCATTGATTGGATCCAATATGTCGCAAGAACAACTACCTGAAGAATTTGCACCCCTCAACCGCATCGCCATCAAAGCCATGCTTTGGCTCAATGGGTTCGCGCATATTATTATCGGCCTTGCTCTGGCAACCTCTGTGCTGATGTTTACCTGGCTATTTTTCCTCGACGTGAAGGAAGCCGCTTACGCACACAATCTGGTTCATGGCTTTTTGCGTGCCTTGGGCACCTTGATGTTGCTGTGGTCAATCTCTGCCCTCATCTCGGCAGAAATTCGCTACCTGCGCGGCCACAAATTACTGGTAGAAACCTTTGTCGAGGTGGTGCTGGTCATGTTTTTGCGCAAACTGATTGTGCTACCTGTACAAGATGCCACACCGACTTATGAAGAAATCGCCATCTGGCTGGCCGGCGCATTTGTCATGGGCCTGGTGTACATACTGATCCGTCTCGCCGATAAAAATAGTAGTAAATAACCATGCAAGACGAAGCATTTATGCGTATAGCCATCGCGCTGGCAAATGAGGCAGCAAGCCTGGACGAGGTCCCAGTCGGCGCGATTGTGGTCAAAGAGGGGCAAATTATCGGCAAAGGCCGCAACGCCCCCATCAGCCTCAATGACCCCACCGCCCATGCGGAAATCCAGGCCATGCGTGAAGCCGCACAGCACTTAGGTAACTACAGACTGGTTGGCTGCACTTTATACGTCACCCTTGAGCCGTGTGCCATGTGTAGCGGCGCCATACAACATGCCAGAATTGCGCGTCTGGTTTACGGTGCCAGCGACCCCAAAACGGGTTGTTGCGGCAGTGTAGTGAATTTGATGGCGGAGCAGAAACTTAATCATCACTGTGAGGTGAGTCATGGCGTCTTGGCTGATGAGTGTGGCGCGTTATTAAGTGATTTCTTCAGGCAACGTCGCTTAGCCAAATCAAATGGATAACGACCAGATCACAAGCGCATATCACAACCATATAAAACAACAAACCCGCCAAAGGCGGGTTTTTTTTACAACGGATACAGCTTAAAATTAAATAGCTTTGCGACGGCGAACGATGCCACCAATCAGACCCAAGCCTGCCATCATCATGGCAAATGTTTCAGCTTCTGGTACAACGGTTGCAGATGTAGCCAACACGTTCAAACGGTAGTTCAAACCATTACCAGAACTGTTAGTGATGCTATTACCCCAGTAGCCACTTGAAGCCATACCACCACCGTTTTGAGCGGTGTTACCACGGATACGAATCCAGAAATATGCATCAGGCGCATTAGTGTCGCCATTATTGCTTACAGCATTTGCCAGAAACTGATCCACTGAGAAACCTGTGTAGCCAGCAACACCACCGTTCAGATAATCAATCGTTGAGAATTGACCATTGGTAAAAGTGCTGGTTGCAAAATTGATTTCTTGTCCCCAAGCAGCATCACCCGTCGCACCACCCCAACCTTTTTGAGGGGTACCACAGCTGGCGCCATAACTGACGCAACCGTTTTCTTCCCACTCAATATCGTTTGTGCCTAAACCAGCCACATTACGGTAGTTATCATTCCCTAAATTTTCTGTACCTGCAAAGTTCATCTCGTAAGATGAAATCCAAACTGCACCGGTATTACCAGAAGCAAACTGGCTCAGATTATTCAAGCTTACAGTAACACGAACACCACTGGCACCATCACCTAAGTTCAAGTCAGCCAAATCAGTCATCGTAATAGACCCTACACTGCTTGAAGTTGTGCCGTAGTTATTTGTAGCAATAAAGTTCAAATCAAAGGTTGCAGTTTTAGCAGAGGCTTGAGTTGACAGAGCCAATAATGCAGCCAGTACAGAAGTTTTAATTACATTTTTCATAGAGATTCCCCTCAAAAAGTGGGCGGAGTTACCGCCCTTATTTAAAAAATATTTTTCAAGTTAAAGCGAGTATGCTTTTTTAGTTATTAAGCTTGTTTCTTTTGACGACGCGCTGCAGCAATCACGCCTAAACCTAACATCATCAAAGCAAAATTTTCTGGTTCAGGCACTGGCGTGACGGTAGTTGGCACAAACCCTCCAATAAAACCACCTGCAGGGTCTTGACCCTCTTCACCAGCCTGATAAAAGCCAATTGCCTTAGCACCAAGGGTGTATGCAGTTGCATCAGTCTTTACTAGGAAAAGGCCGGACCATGGATTCTCTTCTGTCAAGCTGAAGTCACCCATTTGACGAACGGTACCTTCAGAGAGTGCAAACACTGATCCACCTGCTGTAGAGTCTGTTTTAGCGGCTTGATACATTCTCAAATCATAATCAGAAGAGTATGTCCACGCTGCTGCTGTGTTATAGCCAGTAAAGCCGTAACGATAGAGATAGTTAGCTTCTTCACTGTTGTCTTCACGGTTCAAATAGCGGGTACCAAATACCAAGGTGTTATCTGCACTGTCACGATAAACAAAATCAAAAATGTCAGCTTGTGCAGACCCTGGTGCCAAATCGACCCCGCGAGTGACTTTCCAGTCCACCAAAGTCAATGTCCCAGTCGATAAAGTAGTGCCAGCGCTAAATGTACGGTAATTAATTAAGCTAGCGACAATATCGCCGGTACCACCATCAGCAAATGAGGTGGAAACATCATCGTAGCCAGTTAAGTAAGTTGCGGAAACTGTCTCTATATAGAGCTTATCGGCGTTTTGGTTATTTGAGCCCTGAACGAAGCCTCCTAAAGCAGCAGAAACATTAGTGCCATTACCATTGGTCAGTGTTTGAAAGTTGCCAGCTTCTGCAGACATCGCAGTCATTGCGAGCAACGTTGAGCAGATTAATAATTTAAGCTTCATGCTTGATCTCCTATCAATTTTTAAATCAACAAAATTAAACGTTATAAATTCATGGCTGTTTAGCTTTACAAAATGGCTAATTATTTTTTGCGTCTTGCCATAAGTCCTGCCAAACCAAGACCGCAAAGCAGCATACCCAGCTCCGATGGTTCTGGAACCGGTGTTACTGAAATCACACTGAGCACACCTGAGGTAGCGTCATAATTCCAACTAAGGCCATTCTGCAAAGGATTAAGCGCAACAATTTGAGCAAAAGCACCACTTGAACTTGTGAAGTCAAATAAATCGAACGAATCACCGGCATTACCTGAATAGCCATTGATAAAGGAAAGCTTGAGAATGCCTCCAAATGTCAAGTTGCCATTAACAGTCAAGTGATCATAATCAGTGCCCTGTATTAATCCGCCGATTTCAACAAGCGTTTCATTAGCGGTACCAAAGACAACATCACCATCAATAGTTACTGCACCTGGGCTATTCCCTGCTGAGTACCCGCCATTGAATTCAAAAACTCCACCACCACCCAACTGAGCGCCAACACGCTGATTGAATTCTCCATTGAACGTTACTTTTGTTTGGGGTGTGGTTGTGATAACAGCACTCGAGTTTGCAACTACGGCACCGTTGAACTGAGTGTTTCCGTAACTTACGTTCAGTCCACCACTGATATTCATATCATTCGCGTAAGTTCCACCATAAGTATTAATTTTTTCACCCGAGAGGATGCCTGCTTCTAGTTTAGTTGGTGCATATCCTGACAACTTGACTGATAGGACAGATTGACCCTCTTCACCACCCTGGCGAATTTCGATAGCGTTGTTAATGACTTTAAAAGCAGTGGCGTTGGTTCGAATTAAATATAAGCCTGATAATGGATTACCCTCAGAGGCATTAATATCAGATCTAAAATCAACAACATTTGGATCATAAACGTCGGCGCCTTGGCCTAGCCCCTTATTGGATGAGGCAACGCTGTAAAGTCTTAAATCTGAATCTGATAGACGTGTCCAACCAGCCTGTACGCTAAATCCGCTGTAGCCATAACGAAAAATGTCGTTCGCTTCTGCAACATTTCTCAAACCATCTGGACGAGTTCCGAAAAACAATCTTGAACCAATCACAACAGAATTTGTGGTGGAGTCAATAAATACATAATCCGAAAACTTTCCTGAATAATAGGTAGCACCACTACCACTCAAAAAGTTTGTATCTACCTGATTAATTAAAGACAAGGATGATGGGAAATTATAGGTACCATCCGCCTTCAAAGTCCCGGTCGGGATGTATAAGGGATCGTTTGTTGAGTTGGCAACACCGCCACATCTAATCAACACAGAGTTGGCCCTTCCACAGCCAGGTGTATTTCTTGCAGTCGGCAAATCAACGAAAGCAGCACTTGCTTCCGATGCCACCAAAAATGACCCGAACACTGCGGCCAGCAGACTGGTTATATTTACCGTTTTCATAATTCTCCTCACATACCTTTGTACTAATCAGTTATAAATAGAGACTTTGCAAAAGCCATGCCAAATAGATAAAAAATACAAATAATCAATAAAATCATATATTTAATAGAGTCAAAAATAATATCGAGCTAAAAGCCTATTTTTTAGGTTGTTTTAAACCAACTTCCGAGAGCCAATTGGTTGATAAAAACAACCACCTAATCAAGCTTTGTTTTTCTTGACTTCCAGTCCAAGTCATAACTCAATCCAAACCATATGGCTCGCGGCGCACCAGGACCAATAAACGTGGTGTTCTTCCATTGATCAGAGTTGTAGTTAAATCCTGCAGAATCAGTTGCAGCCCCACCACTGGCTGGGGTAAATGGGGTTCGACCAAGATTTCCCGCTGTGGCATATTCACGGTCAAATAAGTTATCGAGTCGCGCAAATGCGGAAAATCCGTTATCAAACTTGTAATTGGCGCGAATATTAAAAACGGCGTAACCGGGAATGGTTCCTTTGCCGATATAGTCATAAGGATCACGGTTTGTGCCAGACACTACAGTGTTTGTTGCTGCACGTGGCTGGTGTTCGTTATTCTCATTTCCCCGGACATAAGATGATGAGTGCAACACCATATTCAATGTCATATCAAACTTTTTAGTAGGCGTATAATTCCAACTCGCTTGGATAATATGGTTAGGCATTCCGGGCAACTCATCACCAGGCTTCACATATACATAATTCTGGGAATCAACAACAACGTTAGAACTGTTATTGGGGTTAATTATTGATGCGGGCGACTCAAAGGTCGCTTTCATCCAGGTGTAGTTAAAGCTGAAGCGGTGTGCGTTCCAAGTACTCGAAAAACTTGCTTCAACTCCTTGCCTAAGGGTTGCCCCAAAATTATCAAATACCCCTCGATTCTTACGACCTAAGGGTACAAATAGAATATCGTTTGAGAGCTCTGTTCTAAAAAGACTCAGATTCCAGTTGAGAGGTTGATTGCCTAAAAAGCTCTGCAATACCCCTCTGGTTCCTGCCTCGTAAGATGTAGATCGTACCTGCTTGAGATAAGGGTCAGCCGTAAGTGATGTTGGGATCGCGCAACCAAATTGGAAATTTAGGTCGTTAACGATTTGCGTTCTGTCAATAGCACAACCAAGCTCAATGACCGAAGGGGTACGTGCACCCCTACTTACGTTGCCATAAGCTACCAAATTTGGCTTAACTTCCCATGCAAAGCCTGCAGAGGGATTGAAGCTTCGGTACAAATAATTTCCTTTTGTACAAATGAAACGCGCTTCAGAGTCACTGTCATTCTCTGCACACCTGTCATTGTCAGAATCAAAATAACTAGTTGGATTATCAAACTGATATAACGCCTTACCACGCTCTGACTCAAGATAATTCTTAACTCGAGTATGATTGAACCTTGCTCCAAGTGTGAAATGAACAGTTTCGACAGGTGACCAAGTATCACTCAAAAAAATACTTTTTGTAGTGCTACTACCGGTTAGACGATTTCTGACTATCGGAAATTCTGCGGCAATCAAGCCATAGTCTGTGTAATAACTTGAGTTTTCAATCAACCGACGGTCAGGGCCAATATCGGCAAACATTTCACTTTGCTTAAAATTAATATCATTCGTGTCATAAGTGACACCAGCAGTGAATTGATTTTTATCGGTGACGTGATTTAACTGAAATGCAAGCCCTTTTGAGCCCTGATCCAAGTTCGAATTACTTAATACACCATTAGGCAATAAACCTGCACAACCAGAACCTGGACTATCAGAGTTAGTGCCGCCATCAGGATAGCTCCCATCAGCACACAATGGCGTTGAAATGCCGATACGATTAGACATCGCCGGGAAGCCATCGTAAAAGTCTGAACCAATAGCCCCCTGCTTAACACTGCGACGATACGTCAACCCAGAAAGTGTTAGATTATCATTTAGATCAAATCTACCCGTAAGATTGTAGTGCTCAAGCCCATTCTTGTTCTGATCAGGAGATGTAAAAACTGCTCGCCTATCTTGCTCATACATTTCATAAGGCACTACACCATTACCCGTTAAAGCGGTGTCAACATTCAAAGCCGTCAAACTAACCTCACCATAGTCACTTCGTAAATTAGCGCTGGTGAATAATTGACGTACATTGGAAGGAGAGTTATCTCTCCAGCCATCCTCTTTGAAATGGTTATAGGCTACAAATAATCCTAACTTGCCATTATTGAAGCCATTTGAGAACTGAGCCTGCTCCCTTCCCCAAGATCCTCCCATTATTTCTGCATGCAACTGGTTATGCGTAAAACCATTTTTCGTGGTAATTGCTAAAGCACCGCCAAGTGTATTCAATCCGAATAAAGGATTAGAGCCAGGGATTAAGTCAAGACTGGCTATAGCATTCATGGGAATGAAATCCCAATTTACAACCTCTCCAAAAGCCTCATTAACCCTTACACCATCTAAATACACAGAGATACCCTGCGGCGTACCGATTTGAGGTGAAGCTGTAAAGCCACGAAAATTTAGATCTTGTTGAAAAGGATTACCGGTGTAGTCATTAATAGTCACAGATTGCATTGTGCTATTCATTAAGTCAGTAATATTGACTGATTTAGAATCCGCAATTTCTTTACCACTGATACTTTGAACATTAGTGGTCATTTGCTCCCGGTCTATGACTAATCCGGGCAAAGGTGTAATGACAGTTCTTCGCTTAGCCTTGACCTCTACCTCATCTAATTCAATGCCCTTTGTTGACTCAATAGCTTTGACTTCTTTACTAGAGACAACAGCATCATTGGTATCTGCCGCGATTGAAAAACAAGAATAAACCGCTAAAAGCAATACTGATTTTATTTTTTTATTAAGCACTTCACCCCTCCATGTGGAGGAGATACTGCAAAAACCGAACCACTTAATTAAGTGTATTTTTTATTAATAAAATCAATAATTTAAAAATATCTCACATTAAAAGCAGTAATGCATATGGCTGAAATAAACCACGCTGGCTAAAAACAACCAATCACAAACTCTTTTTTCGCATTAACTAAATTGATGCAAATAAAAAACCCGCCAACTTCTTGGCGGGTTTTTTGAGATGGAAAAACTCAGAACTTAGTCGCGGTTGCCTAATACTGCCAGCAAGATATTCAACAGGTTCACAAACAGGTTGTAGATATCCAGATACAGATTCAAGGTCGCCATCACATAGTTGGTCTGACCGCCGCGCACGATCTGGTTCACGTCGTACAAAATGTAGCCGGAGAAAATCAGCACTGAGACGCCAGAGATTGCCAATGACAAGGCTGGAATCTGGAAGTACATATTCGCCAAACCAGCGACAATGGCCAGTATCAGACCTATCATCAGGAACTTGCCGATACCGCTGAAGTCACGGGCTGGGGATGAGCCGATACCTGCCAAACTCAGGAAGGTAATCCCAGTACCCGCAGCTGCCAAGCCGACAATTTCAGCGCCGTTGCGCAGATGCAGGGCAAATTGCAGGATAGGGCCAAGCATCACGCCAAAGACAAACGTCAGTGCCAACAGCAACCACACGCCTACACCGCTGTTCTGGTTAACCGCAATCAGTTTAAACATACCAAACATGACAGCCATAAAACCGATAAAGAACATGAACGGGTGTGCTGCCATCCAGCCAAAATTCATCTGCAGGCCAACATATGCACCGATCACGGTTGGCACCATGCTCAAACCCAGCAAGGCGTATGTATTGCGCAGTACGCGATTTTGCGTTTCGGATAATTGACCGTCACGACCTAAAACTTGCATATCTGACATAGTGTATTTCCTCTTTTCAATTAAAACTAAAAACAGCTTCTGTAGTTAAGATAATGGCAAACACCTAAAGTTTCAAGGCTTTGCGTGACATTTGTGTGAACAATCGTTCAGTTTACAGCTTCCACAGCCCGTAAATGACTACCGCAATCAGCACGATGCGCGTGATTTGATAAACGGTTTTATTCCACTTTTTAAAACGGCGGCGGTATTGACCGATCACCCAGGCATAATGAAACAGGCGGTTAATGACGCCGGTCTGGTCCCCGGCTTCATTTGGCGAACTGGCTGCAGTGACGATGGTATTGGCCAGAAAGCGGTTGACTGCCTGCGCCCAGCGATAGCGCATGGGGCGTTCAATGTCGCAAAACAGAATCACACGCGTTTCATTGGTCTTGTTATAGGCTTCATGGATATAGGTTTCATCAAACATGACGGCCTGCCCATCACGCCAGCTGTAATCCTCGCCATCGACGCGGATAAAACACTGATCGTCATTAGGGGTGGCAAGCCCTAGGTGAAAGCGTAAAGAGCCCGCATAGGGATCACGATGTGGGCGCAGATGCGCGCCAGGCGGCAGCTCGGCAAACATGGCGGCTTTGACGCTGGGGATGCTTTGCAGTAAGGCGACTGTTTTTGGGCAGTAAATGCTGGCAGAGGGATGATGTGCGTCATACCACTTGAGATAAAAACGTTTCCAGCCGGTTTTAAAAAACGAGTTAAACCCGGCATCGTTATTGGTCTTGGCCGCAGCAATGCGCTCCTGTTCGCGTACATACAACGCTTCTTCACGGATCTCCTGCCAGCGGTCAGTGATCGCTTTCAGTTCCGGGAAGTCATGCACCGGCAAATACGGCGTGGTCGGCGCTTTGGAGAACAGGTATAAAAATACATTGAATGGCGAAACAATGCCGGAATGGTCAAATATCTGGCGATAAAAGCGGTGCCTGACCTTGCCCCTGAAGTGCACATAACTGACCGAAGCCAAGAAAATGCCAAGAATGATCCATTTCATAATTGATACCGATGTTTACGCCGTGATTAGATTGTCATCAATAATTGTCTAGCTTACCGCAACCATCCGGCTTCAAGCAAACAAATCCGCCTCTTTTTGACCGACCATGGCCACACGCTTGACCGCTTCTACATAGGCCGCAGACTCACGTAACGCCACCATGTCCTGCGGATGATGACCGCCATGCATACGTGCCAGGCGTGCAATACTTTGTGCAGAAATCTTCCACTCTAGCTTGCTTAACAACTCATCGGCCAAGTCCGGGCGGTTGCATAACAACACCATATCGCACCCGGCGTTCAAGGCAGCCATGGTTCGTGCAGTGACGTCGCCTGCCACGGTGGCGCCCTCCATACTCAAGTCATCACTGAAAATCACACCATTAAAACCCAAGCGCTCACGCAGCACTTTTTGCAGCCAGCGGGACGAGAACCCGGCCGGTTTATCATCGACCTTGGGATAAATCACATGTGCGGGCATCACCGCATGCAAGCCCTCGTCTATCATGCGTACAAACGGCTGCATGTCGTTTTGTGCAATCTGGTCAAACTCGCGGTCATCCACCGGAATGCTCACATGCGAATCTGCCACCACAAAACCATGCCCGGGGAAATGTTTGCCCACCGCAGCCATGCCAGCCTTTTTAAGGCCTTGCATCAGGCTAAACGCCAACTCATTAATCGCCTGCGGATCACGGTGAAACGCGCGATCCCCAATCACCAGGCTGTCGCCATAGTCCATATCCAGCACTGGCGTAAAGCTGAAATCCACGCCATGCGCCCGTAACTCTGCGCCCAGCACATACCCGGCCTCAACCGCCAGCTCTTTCGCTTTGCGTGGGTGTTTGTCCCAAATATGGCCAAACTCGCGCATGGGCGGGATTTTGGTAAAGCCTTCTCGGAAGCGCTGCACCCGGCCGCCTTCATGATCCACGGCAATTAGCAGCGGCGGCTGGCGCACCGCATGTATACTGGCAGTGAGCGCCTTGAGCTGCGCGCAACTCTCAAAGTTACGCGCAAACAGTATCACCCCGCCGACTAGCGGATGTTGCAAGCGGCGGATATCGTCGGCGGTGAGTTCCTTGCCGACCACATCCAGCATGACGGGACCTAAAGACATAACAAATTCCTATTATTCAAAATTCAAGCGCATTTTAACCGATAAAGACTGGTTACTTCTTTGGCACGGGCAGCATATAACGGATCCGATTGATCGCTGGCCTTGGCATGTGTTGGCGCAATATCCAGCTTGTCGACCACCTGCATCCCTGCTTCATGGATCCATGTATTTAAGGCCTCAGGCTGGCGCAAGCCAATCTGCTCAGCCAAATTAGACATCACCAGCCACCCTTCGCCCTCAGGATTTAAATGCGCTTTCAAGCCACTTAAAAAGCCTTTCAGCATCTTGCTTTCGGGGTCATACACGGCATGCTCAATCGGCGCATTCGCTTTGGCAGGTAGCCAGGGAGGATTACAGACAATCAGGTCCGCACTGCCCGCTGGAAACAAGTCTGCCTGCATGACTTGAATATTGCTTTGCATATTCAACCGCTGGATGTTTTCGGTGGCACACGCCAATGCACGCGGCTGGTTGTCCGTTGCGACGACTTGCTTGACGCCCCGCGCCACTAAAATGGCGGCAATCACCCCCGTGCCGGTACCAATATCCCAGGCCACCTGCGGACTATTAAGCGGCGCCTGGTCAATGAGGTCGAGATACTCACCACGTACGGGCGAATACACCCCGTAATGCGCATGTATATTGGCATTCAGCGCATGAATCGGCACGCCTTTTTTACGCCACTCATGCGCGCCCACCATGCCTAGCAACTCACGCAATGAGAGCACAAGCCTTGCAGGCAGTTTGCCTGTGTTGTCATCCACAATCAAAGCCGCCTGCACAGCCGCTTTGACGTCTGGCGCACGCGGTAAATCGCAGGCACCATATTTAAGCTCGATTAATACTTTATTCGTAATATTGGCACGACCGATCTGGCGCGCGCGATGCTGGTGAAATGCTTCCAGCAGGCTAGCCGCTGGCTTCACTGGTTTCCGGTCTACACGCCGCGTAATCGCTTGCAGCAATTGCTTGGCGTTTTGAAAGTCACCGCGATATAGCAAGGCGGTGCCCTCACACGCCAGACGGTAGGCTTCATCCGCTTTGGTGGTGTCGTCTGCAATCACCACGGCTTTGGGCGCAGGGTTACCCGCTTCTGACTGCCAGTCAGCGGCTTGTGTTTTGTTTTTTTCGTACCAGTTAATCAGGGTCAATGGGGTTCCGATAATCAGAAGTTGTCAAAGGTAGCCAGTTTAAAGCTTAAACGGGCTAAAGTCGGTATGGGTATCGTAATAGTCTTCTTTTTCTGCCCGTTTGAGAAAAGCGACGATTTTATAGGTGACGGGCGTAAAAGCGACTTCTACCAGCACTTTGGCCGTAAATTGCGCCAGCACAATTTGCGGCATCATGGCATCTGGGAATTCGCCTGAGCCATAAAAGGCCAGCGGAAAAAATAACATGGTATCAACCGCCTCGCCAAAAATGGTCGAGCCTATGGTGCGGCTCCATAACCAGCGGCCACTGGTCAACACTTTCATTTTGGCCATGACAAAGGAATTCACAAACTCACCAGCCACAAAAGACACCAGCGAGGCCAGCGCAATGCGGGCAGTCGAACCAAACACAGATTGATAGGCCGCCTGATCATGCCAGTCCGGGGCGGGTGGCAAGGCCACAATCACCCAGGCCATCAGGCTGGCAAAAGCCAGGCAGATAAAACCGGTCCAAATGACGCGGCGCGAGGCGGCATAGCCATACACCTCAGTGAGGATATCGCCAAAAATAAAACTGATGGGGAAAAACATGATGCCCGCGCCGAATGTAAGCGCACCCAGCAACGGCGCATGGACTTCGGTGATTTTGCCGGGACCGATCAGGTTGGAACAAACCAGCACAACCGCAAATGCGGCCATAATGAGGTCGTAATAACGGTATTGTTTTTTCATGCTTGCACTCCCTGACGCACATCCAGCTTGTCCCGCAAGACATCCCCCCCCAAGTTAATTGCCAGGATCAGGCTCATCATGCACAGGCCTACGGTCAACACATAATGGGGGGCGACCAGCATAAAGCGCACCGCATCACGCAACATGGCACCCCAGGAGGCTTCCGGGGCCTGAATCCCCAGGCCAAGAAAGGACAGCGAAGCTTCGGCAATCATGACACTGGCCATGCTGTAGGCAGCCTCAACCATTAAAATCGACAGCAATAGCGGCAAGATGTGGCGCAACATGATACGCCATGCGCCAGCACCTAATGACTCAGCCGCCAGCACATGCAGGCGCTGGCGTAGTGCCAGAGCTTGCCCGCGCGATAGTCTGGCGTAGGTCACCCAGCCGGTCAGACACAAGGCCAGGATCAGGTTATTGAGACCCGCACCCAGCACGGCGGCAAACGCAATCGCCAGCAAGATCCCGGGAAACGCCAGAAAAATACTGGTGATTTGCATGAGTACGTCATCCAGCCTGCCGCCATGATACCCGGCCAGCAAGCCTATCGTCAGTCCTATCGCCATGGTCATGGTCGTCACGATCACCGTCACCATGAATGACACTTCTACGCCATGTAATACGCGCGCCAGAATGTCACGGCCCAGATCATCAGTCCCCAGCCAGTGTTGTGCACTTGGCCATTGTAAAATCGCATCCAGATCAATCTGGTTGGGGTTCATCTCGACCAGGCGACCAAGTAGTACCGCCAGCAGCCAAAACGCCAGGGTCAGCAGCGAAAAGGTCTTCATGCCTGACCTCGCGTGCGAGGATCCAGCCATCGATAGGCCAAATCTGTGCCCTGGTTAATCAGTACATAGCTCAAGGCAATCACCAGCACACAGGCTTGCGTCACCGGGTAGTCGCGTTTTTCTATGCTATCCACCAGCAGGCGGCCGACGCCATTCCAGCCAAAAATGGTTTCTGTGATCACCGCCCCGGCCAGCAAACTGCCCATTTGCAGACCAACAATGGTCACCAGCGGCAACAAGGCCGCCCGCAGGGCATGTTTAAGGATCACTTGTTGCTCACTTAAGCCTTTGGCGCGCGCCGTGCGGATATAGTCTTCATGCAAGACCTCGAGCAAGCTGGTGCGTGTCATGCGCGTGAGAATGGCACTTAAGCCCAAGCCCAGAGTCAGCGCGGGCAACACTACACTTGCCGCGCTTTCCATCCCGCTCACGGGCAACCAGCCCAGCCAGACGGCAAACACCAGCATGAGTAACGGTCCTAGCCAAAATGCCGGCATGGCCGCGACACGGATACTGAACAAGGTGATCATCATGTCTTGCCAATGTCCTGCCTTGAGTGCAGACCAAACGCCCAGCGGAACACCAATGCTGATGCCTATGCACAAGGCCGACACCGCCAATAGCATGGTCGCTGGATAGGTTTGCAGCAACAAGGTTGAAATATCGGTATGCGTGTGTATGGAGACACCAAAGTCACCGTGCAAGAGATGGGCGGTATATTGCAAAAACTGCTGCCGCATTGGCTGATTCAGGCCGAGTTCTGCTTTGAGTGCCTCGCGGTCGGCCACACTGGCAGACTCGCCCAGCATGACATCCACCGGATCGCCCGGCACCAGATGTAGTAGCAGGAATGTCAGGCAGAGCACCCCGAGTACCACAGGCAGCAATGTCAATAAACGCTTAATCATCCGCCTCGTGCAGATGGACTGGGGTACCCACAGGCACCAGATCAAATAACTCAATCAGGTCAGTATTACGCATGCGTACACAGCCGTGCGAACCGGGCTTGCCGAGCTCGGTGCTGTCAGGCGTGCCATGAATGTAAATATACCGCTGCATGGTGTCTACTTCTCCGAGGCGGTTTTTACCTGGCTCGGTACCACTGAGCCATAAAATGCGGGTCAGAATCCAGTCACGTTCAGGAAACGCCTGTTTCAAGGCTGGTGTAAAAATCTCTCCCGTGGGCCGGCGGCCAACGAATACGGTGTTTTCCGGCGCGCCCTCGCCAATTTTGGCGCGAACAATATGGGTACCTAGCGGTGTACAACCGCTGTTTTTGACACAGCCTACCCCATTCGCCGCCGTTGACACTGCGTACTGTTTGCGCGGCTGGCCCTGATCATCAAACAAGGTCAGCGTTTGCGCCGGAATTGAAATATCAATATGCATAGTTATTATTCTAAGCCATTTAATCGCAATTGCATGGCCGTTGACCGCAGATTTGCAAGTCGAGCGTCTGGGGCAATATAAATTGCATTACAATCGTTGCACCAATGCTTTTAAACTCTACCCTCTATCGCAACCCCTCAATCGTACAGGTGCGCCATGCAACATCATGAAAAACATTTTTTACAGCGCAGTGGCTGGTTACGTGCAGCCGTATTAGGCGCCAATGATGGCATTATCTCTACCGCCAGTTTGCTGATGGGCGTGGCAGCAGCAGGGACTGCGCAACAGGCATTAATGATGACGGGCATTGCCGGGCTGGTCGCGGGGGCGCTATCCATGGCTGCGGGCGAATATGTCTCGGTGAGCTCGCAAACCGATATTGAACAGGCCGACCTAGCGCGTGAGGCGCAAGAGCTCACACAAAACCCTGAAAGCGAGTTACGCGAACTCACTGGCATTTATATCCAGCGCGGTTTGTCGCCTGCGCTGGCAAAACAGGTCGCCCAGGAGCTGTCACAACATGATTCTTTAGGGGCACATGCGCGTGACGAATTAGGCTTGCATGACATCAACCAGGCTAAACCACTGCAAGCCGCATTTGCCTCCGCATTAGCCTTTTCTAGCGGGGCGCTATTGCCATTGCTGACCACGCTGATCGCCCCGCATGCACAAGTGCAGTCGTGGCTGATGTTCAGCAACTTGCCATTTTTGGCCTTGCTAGGCATGGTGGCCGCACGTACTGGCGGGGCCAGTGTCAGCAAAAGCGTCATCCGCGTGGTGATCTGGGGCGCGCTGGCGATGGTCGCCACGGCGCTGATTGGCCACTGGTTTGGTGTTCAGGCCCCGGTTTAAGCAAGCTTAATGTGGCGCAGCGTGAAAAGCCACTTTGGTCAACCCATCCCAATTGCCATCCGGCGCCGGGGTATAGCGTTTAATTGATCCTCGATAGGCGGCAAACTGACCTTCATACCAGAGTGGAATCACGGGCAACTGCTGGTGGACACGTTGCGTGACGGCAGGCCAGTCTTCTTTCTCCAGCAAGGCATCCAGTTGGGCATCCTGATACCGCCCTCGGTTAAAGCCTGTGGGCGGAATACTCTTGGAACCAAAGACTTTGCCGTAGATTTCCGGGGTTTTAATGCCCACCCAGGTTAAGCCGTAAAGTTGAAAATTGCCTTTTTGCACATCGGCAAAAAAAGTGCCCCAATCCAGGCTCTTGATTTGCAAGTCTATGCCTGCGGCTTGCATCTGTGCCTGCAAAATCGTCGCCAGCCGCACCCGTTGCGGGTCTGTGCTGGTTTTATAGATCAGCGTCAACGGCAGCTTGACCCCGGCAGCTGCTAATAACTCCCTGGCGCGAGCAGGATCGTAATGATATGGCTGCAATTGCGCATTGCCCGCATAATGCTCGGGCGGCAGGATAGCACTGGCTTGCCGACTTTGACTGACCATGACTTTATCGATGATGGCCTGAGGATCAATCGCATACGCAATCGCTTGCCGCACGCGCGCATCCTTTAAAAAAGCTGCCTGGGCATTAATGCCCAGATAAGAGTAATTGGCACCCACCCCGGTATTCACCGTGATATTCGCTTGTGTTTGCAGATACTTGACCAGCTCAGGCGGTAAATCGCCCTGAATCAAATCGGCCTCACCACGCTTGAGCTTGAGCACGCGCACATTCGGGTCTTTGACTTCTTCAAAGCGCACCTTGAGTCCATCTCCCAATCGCTCCAGCACCAGCGCAGATGACCAGCCATCGAACTTGAACGGCCCACTGCCCACTGGCGCATGGCTAAAGTCATGCGCAGCCGCAATTAATCGTGCGGGGAGGATGCCGACAATCATACGCGCCGCAAAATGGGGATCAGCATGCGCCAACGTAAAGTCTATGGTCTTAGCATCCGGGGTGCTAATGTTGCGAATATGCCTGAATTCGGCAGTATGGGGCGAGTCTTTGAGTGTGAGCAGGCTATCGTACGTCGCTTTCACATCGGTAGCCGTCAAGGGCTGGCCATCATGAAATACTGGGGCCCGCAGCAAGTGAAAACGGTAATGCAGGGCATCCAGTTGCTGCCACGAAGCCAACCCGGCGACCTCGTGTGAAGCCGCATCAAACTCGACCAGACGCTGATAAACCAGGCGATTGACCCGCTCTGAAGCCGCATCGGTGGCATAGCGCGGATCCAGATTGAGTGGCGCCTGCGCCACTGCAAACACCAGTGTATTCGGTGCATTGGAGGAATGACAGCTGGCCACCCCTACCCCTAAACAGATCAACGCCAAAAGGTGCGCCAGCTTGAGCCAGCGCAGAGGAACAGCTAGCACATCAATCCTTCTCAAACACAGCAATCGATTCAACGTGCGCCGTATGCGGAAACATATTCATCACCCCGGCCGCCTCTAAGCGGTAACCCTTGACCTGAGTCAGAATGGCAGCGTCGCGTGCCAGCGTGGAAGGGTTACAAGAGACATAAACAATGCGCGAGGGCGCGTGACTGTCATTCGGATCCTCAGCCTCGGGCAATGCCTTGATCAGTTCAATCGCACCATCACGCGGTGGATCAATCAGCCATTTGTCAAACGCGCCCAAGGCCAATAATGACTCAGGCGTCATATCAAACAGATCAGACTCGGCAAACTCGACATTGGTCACGCCATTGAGGCCTGCGTTTTCAATCGCCCGCTTCACCAGCGCCTGCGCACCTTCCACCCCATATACCGTGGCGCCACTGCGCGCAATCGGCAAGGTAAAATTACCGAGCCCACAGAAAAAATCGGCGATACGCTCACCCGCCTGCGGCTGCAACAACTGCATGGCACGACGGATCATGACGCGGTTGATGGCAGGGTTGACCTGCGTAAACTCCGTCGGATTAAAGGGATACTCCAAACCAAACTCAGGCAGGCTGTAGTGCAATTTATCGCCATGATCAAACAAAGGCTTGACCGTGTCGGGACCTTTGGTTTGCGTCCACATTTGCACACCATGCGCCTCTTCAAAGGTTTTCAGCAAGGCCACATCGTCCTCGGTCAGCGCTTCCAGAATGCGTAGCACCAGTACCGTAGCATCTTCACCTACCGCCAGTTCAATCTGTGGCAGCGACTGTTTAACTGAGAGCTGTCCAATCAACGCTTTCAACGGCAAGATCAAATCCGACACCGGTTGGGTCAGGACTTCACAGCTGTCCATAAAAGTGACATAGCTGCTGCCCTTTTCATTAAAGCCCACCAGCACCCCACCCTTTTTCTCGACATAGCGCACGCGTAAACGGGCTTTGTGCCGGTAGTGCCAAGGGGTGCCCTGAATAGGCGGTAAAATCTTGGCTGGTTTGACGCGGCCAATATGCCATAAATCATTTTCCAGCATGCGTTGCTTGGCTGCGACCTGTGCCGAAAACTCCAGATGTTGCATGGCACAGCCACCGCAAATGCCAAAATAAGCACAGCCTGGGGTTACGCGCTGACTCGAAGCTTTCAGCACCTCAGTCGCGGTCGCCAGCTCATAAGTCGATTTGACATGGTGCGAAACAAACAGGACTTCTTCAAATGGCAGGGCCCCTTCGATAAAAATCACCTTACCATCGACATGGGCAACGCCCCGTCCTTCCTGGTCGAGTGATTCAATGCTGGCACGGCGCGGAGTTTGCGCTGCCTTGGCAGCGGGGGATAAATTGGATGATCGTTGACGGCTATTTCTCATAACCTGTTATTTTACCTGATTTGGGCATACAATCGTTTCAAGGTCTAATCAAAATGAGGAGGTCACCATGTTAAAAAAATATTGCCTTTCACCCGCCATCTGCCTCTCGCTATTCGCGGCCGGGGTGTGCCATGCCGATGAGATTTCCATCCAGCAGGATGTGCATGGGGTGCAATACGTCACTGGCGGCATAGGCTCAGAAGAAGTAGAGGCCATGGAAGCCTTTAAAAAACAATTCAATTTGTATTTTCTGTTTTCCGAGGGCAAGGCGGGTCGCGTCATTGATGATATCCAGCTGGCCATTCTGGACAGTAAAAATCAGGAAGTATTTACGCTAGACCATGCCGCACCGAGACTGTTGCTCAACTTGCCGAGTGGCAAATATCAGGCGGTTGCCAGCTATCTGGGTAGCGAGCAGCGCTACCGTTTTGTGCACGACGCAAAAAAATCTAAACGCATCATTCTTAATTGGAAAAACAAGATTGATGAGGATACTGTCGAGCCGGTGACTGACGATCAAAGCGCTGAAGAACCCGCACCGACAGCGACGCCTTAAACAGTGGAATCCATTGCGTCCCAGGCAGCCATAAACTGCTGCCAGTGTTCGCCAGGATAGGCTGCCAGCGTATCCCGCACCAGCTGGATTTCTGACTGGTAACCGGCCTCATTCAAATGCCCACGCATTTTTAAAAAGCGCAGGTACACCAAATGCGTATTGGCAACATCCGTTTCGCAATAATCGCGGATCGCCTTGACTTCACCGTTAAGATAGGCCTGCCAAACCTTGCTGCCATCCATGCCAAGCTTGCCTGGAAAGCCACACAGCTGGGCCATGTCATCCAGTGGGGCATTGGCACGTCCGCTATACATGGCCAGTACATCCATTAAATCCAGATGGCGCATGTGATAACGGCTGATGTAGTTATTCCATTTAAAATCCTTGTCGTCTTCGCCCAGATCCCAATAGCGTGGCGCAGCAATGCCATGCACCATGGCGCGGTAATGCAGCACCGGCAAATCAAAACCACTCCCATTCCAGCTCACCAGGTTAGGGGTGTATTTTTCAATCCCGTCAAAAAAGCGCTGGATAATTTCAGCTTCACTGGCTTGCTCATCGCCCAGCGTCCAGACACGAAATTGGTTCCCTTCACGCAAGGCGCAGGAAATCGCACACACGCGCTGCAAATGATGCGGCAAAAACTCCGTGCCATTGTGCTGGCGCCGCTGATGAAAAGCGATATTCGCCACCTCGTCGTCACTCAAACTGGCTGGCAGATCATGTAACTGGCGGATCCCGGCAACATCGGGAATCGTTTCAATATCAAACACCAAACTAAGCATCGGATTTCCTGTTAAAGAGTCGCTTTTAAAATAGCACAGCGCCAGTGCTGACAGCAATCTATGCAGTCAGCTTGTAGAAAAAAGACTGCGTTTGTATCAAAAGATACAATCAGTGCACTTTTGTATCAATTGATACATTTAAATATATGATTTATAAAGGTTTTTTATGTTTTTTCAGTCTATCAAACCTAGAGATGCCGTATTACTCTGTATCCGTTCAGTCAACAAGAGCATTGCCAGGAAGCAATGCTTGAGCCCTGAACCTTTAAAAACTTACGGAGTACTCATCATGACATCTATCAGTTCAATCGGCAGTAACAACTACATTCAATCGCTTTCGCAAGTGGGGCAGCGTAATGGCATGCAACCGCCGCCTCCGCCCCCAGATGGCGACAAACAAGGTAAGGATGGCGGCGGATTTTTGGGGGCGATAGACGCAGCGCTGAAAAGTGCTGGCATTTCAGGCGGTCTGGAATCTCTCTTCGGCAGTCAGGGGACTAACAGTGCAAGTACCAGCACAGAGAGCACAGATACAAGTAGCACAACAAGCACGAGTACAGATGCCAGTGATGCATTGAGCAGTTTTTTACAAAACCTGATGGGCGCCCTGCAATCACAGGGGACGGCTGGCACCAATACAGAAAGTACGAGTGACAGTACAGACAAGACGAGTGTTGATGCCAACACAACAGCAGGCGTACACCGTCATTTCGGCGGCCATGGCAAACAAGATATGGAAGCAAAACTACAAAGCTTGATTAGCGCTTTAAATACAAGTAGTGATTCCAGCAACACAACGGCCAGTAACACGACCTCCAGTGGATCAACAAACCAGAACAGTGCGCTGGAGAGCAGTTTTCAGTCACTGGTTAGCGCACTCGGTGGCAGTAGCAGCAATGCCAGCTTGAGTGGCTTTTTGCAGGCCTTATCCTCCAACATGCAAAATCGTGGTCCAGCAGGGAACGTCGTCAGCACTGAGGCTTA
Organism: Methylophilus sp. DW102; assembly: GCF_037076555.1. Classification (NCBI taxonomy): domain Bacteria; kingdom Pseudomonadati; phylum Pseudomonadota; class Betaproteobacteria; order Nitrosomonadales; family Methylophilaceae; genus Methylophilus; species Methylophilus sp. DW102. The sequence continues at coordinate 2,069,008 of NZ_AP029023.1, forward strand.
GAGATAACAGCATCTGGCCCCAGATCCACCGCAACTACCACTGTGAGAGACTCTGTAATGGTGGTAGTTGTCGCTTGATTCCGATAATTTGGAATCAAGCTTGCCCCCTGATTAAAGCGCGATCAGGCAAATTCCAGTTGCATAATATCCGTCTCAGAATCTTCCTCCAGCCATTCCGCAGGCGCTTTATGCAATCGGATAGGCGTTTGCATTTCTTCACCGTCAAACGTTAGAATCGCGTAACTGACTTCCTGGGGCGCGGCCATCGGCGTGAATTTACCAAAGCCAAAGTGCGCATTGCGCATGACTTGCCATGCACCAGAGGGTTCAGTGTATTCAGGCTTGGAAAAGTAATGTGCAATTTGCTTGTCGGAGGCGGCCTTGAGCGCGCAGTCTTGCTCACGCGACAGCACCGACCAGCGATAATCCAGTCCATCCGCAATCGGTTGCAGCTGCATCAAATACCAGTGCACGTTTTCGCGCGCTAATTGGATCAATGATCGCACCCGACCGGTGTGATGATTCAGAATGTAGTAAATCCCCAGGTCTTGCTGATGAATGCTTTCACCCAGACGGGGTAGAACGAAAAGATTAGTTGGCACAACAAACTCCTTTCATTGGGACACGCACTTTGATTGTATGCAATGAACATGCCTGAAACTGAAATCAATGACTTTTACCTGTTTGTTCTCAATCTAGATGAGAGAAGCAACCTGCCGGAGTTGTTCAATGCGGCACACTTTGGGGGCGCTATTGGCAGTGGTGATTTGCTTTAAGCAATTGATTTGATTGATGACATACCTACGGTTCACCACGAGGCAAGCCAAAAATAAGCATCGTGGTCATTTTGAGCCGGCCTGTGCAGCCACAGCACCACTGTGACCATCTATGGCAGTAGATAAGTTGCCTTTTTAGTCATTTAGCGCGGCTTTATGCACCATCCTGACACTTTATCTCTCTTTGGTCTTAGATGACCGATTTGTGACAGCCCAGACCTACAAACATAGTCATACCAAAAGTTACGTAATTTAACCTTTTCTGCTAAAGTCACAAAAAAACAAATCATTCCTCAATCAGACCGTAAAGGCACTTCTATGAAACTATTGCGTACAACTTCTCTCTTGGGACTATTGCTGATGTCAACCGCCAGCGCTGTGAGTGCCGCTGAGCCAGAAAGTCAGCATGGCTTGCAACAAACACCGTTTTATTTTGGTTTGGATGTCGCTTACCTTCGACAAAAAAATTAAACACGTGACTTCAAGGAAGCGTGGTTTGATGAGTTTGGCACAACCCCCTCGGTAAAACAGGATAGAAATGCAGGCGCAGGACGGATATTTGCGGGCTATAGCGTCAATGAAAATCTTTCCCTGGAACTTGCGTACTTCAAGACCACTAAAGAAAAAATCGACGCCTCTGATAACATCAGATCAGCGAGCATCAAATACGATGCCAAAGGCGTTGAGTTATCAGGCTTATTCAGCCCTAGCCAATTCCCCAATTTTTTTGTTAAAGCGGGTGCCATTTACTCAGAGTTGGATGCACGTATTAGCGCATCGGCGGGTAACAATGTAGGAAGTAGCTCAGTAAACGATAAAGGCTGGGGCTATGTCGCCGGCTTTGGCTACAAGTATCCGATCAATCAAGTGGTCGATATTAAAGCGACCTATGCCTACTATGGCAGAGTGGCTGGCGACAGTGACTCACACCTGAACCTGTTGTCTCTGGGCTTCCAGTATCACTTTTAAGCTTCTGCTGGCAGGCGGCTAACATCGTCTGCACAAAACAATCAAGCCGAAATGGAGCTTTCCATTTCGGCTTTTGCATGTTCAGACCGCTTATTTCTTAAGCCACTGTCCATCCTTCTGCACAAACCAGCCCGCTTGCGCTTTATCCATCCAGCGTTGGGCAAAGGTGCGCTGAATCTCGCCTGTCCATTCTGGATGACCATTGGCGGCAGCAATGCCCTGGTAGAGCTGGGTGCGATCATTGTTCTCCTGATTGACCAAGCTGGTGACCATGTTACGTTGTGATAATGGCACTCCGCTAGCCTCTTTGATGGCAATATAGCCATCCGCGGTAAAGCCAATTGCGCCTGACTGGTAGTAAGGCAGTAATTGCGGATGGCGCGCTTGCATGCTGGCTTTAACTGCGGCCAGTGCAGGCGTGTTGATATCCAAATCTGCGGCTGCCAGTGCGGCAGTCGGTGCGGCAACCAGCAAAATGGTAGTCAGCACAGAGATTGCAGACTGACGATAACGGCACAACGCATTAAACAGTGCATGGATCATGGTTTGATCTCCTGAACAGAGGGTGACACAGAGTCTTGAGTCGTCGCAGGCGGGGTCGGTGCGGTCGAGCTGGCTGGCAGTTGCCAGACCTCATCAATCACCTTGTCAGCCGCTTTTTCAGCGGCAGCGGCGGGAAAGTAAATATTAATGGTGACACATGCACTGAGCAGCATGGCCAGGCTGAGTATCAAACGCTTGAAAACGACGCTGTGCCTTTGAACCGTGTTTTGTTGTTGCCTACCCATCACGCGAATTCCTTTCTTTAAAACTATCGCCATTGAGTGCGCTTATTTGACGATCATTTTGCTATTGCTATCAGTGATCCGCCGCATGCGGGCCAGCATATCTTTCCAGCTGACATATTCGGTATAGCCATTCACGTTGACTGAGGGAATCCCCTCACCTTTGACGATGACGAATCCGCCCGGAATCTGCTCAACACCGCCCATTTTACAAACATCCCCACGCAGCTCGCAGCTTAAACCCATTTTTTCATAGCCAAACTGTTTGAAAAAACGCAAAAACGTCCGTTGCAGGGCTGCCGCCGTGCCCTCACCACCCAAGGCAGTGATGTTTTCGACCGCGCGTTGAGACACTTTTTTCTCAAAAGGGCCATCCGCAGTCTGTATGACAGCATTCATAGAGACAGGCTTCCAGTTTTGTAAGCGCAAATGCTGGACATCACCTTCCAGTTTGCCGGTAATCGAACCAAAATTAAACGTCCGCGTGATCTCGCCCATATCAATCTCTCGAATGCGCAGATTGGCATGCAGCTTGGGGACAGCCCCCAGCGGATCATCGACTTCCAGATCAGAGAGCGCGACTTGCCCTTTAAACAAGCTCAGCTGCATCTCCCCATCCATGCGCAAGGCATGGTTGGCATAAGTCACGAGTGGAATCTGGCCTTTGATCTCACCACGCATGGCAGGCCAGCCGAGCGCCTGGCTAAAGGTGCGCATGCTGATGGGCTGCATGTCCATCTTCAGGTGCCAGACCATGCTCTGATGTATCCAGGCGGCAGACACGTCTTCAAAGATCAAGGCGCCATCCAGCACAGGCAATCTCAAAGTTGGACTGGTAATCGAGAACCGATTCACGTTTGCCTGCCATTGCGTTTTTCCGAGCGGAATCTTAAGCACATGGCCAGAGGCATAGCCCATGCTGATCTGCTGCGGCTGATCGTAATCCCAGGGAATATGCGCATTCAGATGGGCAAAGCCAAACTTGCCACGTTGATCTTCAACCGTGGCATCCGCAACATCCAGCTGAAACTTCACCGGCTGCAGGCCTTTGGCCTCAAAAGACCAGTCGGCTTTGCCATTCACCTTGAGCTGTCCGAACACGGAATCAGGCAGCAAAGGCTGGATAAACGACTGGTAAAGGCCGTTAAAATCGACGTCTTTGGCATCCAGCTTTAAAAACTCAAAGCGCTGGCTATCCAGATTAAACCGGCTTTGACTGTGTAAAGTGCCTACGCCTTGCAATGACAAGGTCGCTGCTTCAATCTCCAGAATGGGCGATGCATACAGGCCACGGATTTCAAATCGCTTGTTGCCCTCGGCAAAATAAAATGGTTGCCAGAACAACTCGCCTTGTTGCCATTCAAATACGCCTTGCCAGCGCCAGCCATTCGGTACCTCATGCGCAGCAATATGCATCACGCCGGTCAGTCTCTCCGCCGCATGCAAGCCTGCGGCATCACTGAATTTGGCGTCTTTCACCGCCAGTTGCAGCTCAAGCCCTCTGCTGGACTTTGTGTTCGATGCAGTGTGCCAGGTCGGCATCACCGTCAGATTAAACGGGATATGTGAACGGACATCATGATACAAGCCATCATTACACAGCCAAGTCTCCTGACTGGCTTGTGTCGGCAATTGGCAATACACGTGGAATTTGCCCCAGACCTCATCTTGCATCGCTTTGACTTCAGCATCAACCGTCATCAACGGTTGCCGAGTTTGCAGACGGTAATCCAGATAGATGCGCGGGCGGCGTACCTGGTAATCAGGCATTTTTAACTGCTCGGAGGTAATCAGCAGGCTGGGGCGCGTACTGATCTCCAGTGTCATATCCGGGTGATCAATGCTGGCATTGCCCAACTGCAAGCGCTCGGCATGAATTTGTACATGCTGTTTGCGCTGCAAGTTGACCACCGCATGCGGGTGGTCGAGTTGAAAGAAATCGCCTTGGATGCTCTCGGCACTGAGGCTAAGCTCGGTCATGGCCCAAAGCGGCATAGACCAACAGCACAGCAGCAGTGCCCACAGGCGCATCAATCGGGAAACACACCTGTAGACAAGTAGCGGTCGCCACGATCGCACACAATGGTGACAATCACCGCATTGTTCACTTCTTTGGAGAGTTGCATTGCCGTATACAAGGCACCGCCGCTGGAAATCCCGGCAAAAACGCCTTCTTTGGTTGCCAGTTTGCGCGTGGTCTCTTCCGCATGCTTCTGGCTCACATACCGCAACCCGTCTATGCGTTTGGGGTCATAAATTTTAGGCAGATAGGCTTCTGGCCATTTGCGGATCCCCGGGATTTGCGCCCCCTCCTCCGGCTGCACGCCGATGATCTGAATGGCAGGATTTTGCTCCTTGAGAAAGCGCGAAGTGCCCATAATCGTGCCAGTGGTGCCCATGCTGGATACAAAGTGTGTCACCGCTCCGTCGGTATCACGCCAGATTTCCGGCCCGGTCCCTTCATAATGCGCTTGCGGATTATCCAGATTGCCAAACTGATCCAGTACAATGCCCTCGCCCTCTGCTTGCAACTTCAGTGCCACATCGCGTGCCAACTCCATACTGCCGTCTTTGGGTGTCAAGATCAGCTCAGCACCATATGCCTTCATGCTTTGACGGCGTTCAACGGACTGGTTTTCCGGCATCACCAACACCATTTTGTAACCGCGCATGGCCGCCACCATGGCCAGTGCAATGCCGGTATTGCCACTGGTCGCTTCAATCAGCGTATCGCCTGGCTTGATTTGCCCGCGTTGCTCTGCCCGCACAATCATGCTGTAGGCAGGCCGGTCTTTGACTGACCCGGCCGGATTATTGCCTTCCAGCTTGAGCAAGATCGTATTGCTCGGATTAGGGTTCATACGCTGCAAAGCCACCAGCGGCGTGTTTCCAACAAAATTGTCCAGGGTCAGGTAAGGTTTCATAGGGACCGATAATCTGTTTTCGGGGATGAAGTAAGACCACCCCGAAACATAAAAATTTGTGAATGCGCGCGTACGATGACACGCAACAGCTTAATATATGTAAAATTCAGCGGTAATGTACAGCTAACGACAAAGTCTCAATTTTACATAATCTGATCGCATCACAAAAACAATTATTCTTTAGGATACCGGATGTTGAAAAAGTGGTTTAGCCAAGTGCTTGTCATGATGTTGCATCCCATCAAGCTTTTTCCAGTGTCCGGCGATGCGGACCACATGCGTTACAAGGTGGTTTTCCTAAACAACGTGTTCACCTTCTTTGGCATCGTGTCTTTTAGCATGGGCATCATCCGCTGGCGCGTGCATCCGCTCATCGGCATCGTGGATATTGTGTTTGGTCTGATTGCGTTTGTCTTGCTATGGGCCTTGCGCCGCAACAAACAGCGCGTCGAGCTGATCTCTGGCATTGCCCTCTGGTTATGCTTTCTCCAGTTTTTGACGGTCTATTTTCTGGCGACTGGCAACAGTACCCGGAGCGGATTATTGCTCCTTATTCTTGCTGGAGCGTTTTACCTCAAAGGCAGGCAGATGGGCTACCAGATGCTGGCGATTTTACTGTTGCTGGTGGTGGGCAATCACTTAACGCATCTCTTCCCCTCAGAATATGGTCATTTGGATATTCTGAGCTTGTGCCTCTACCTGCTTGGACAGTTTTTCATTATCCGCAATTACGAATGCCTGCGTGAAAGCCAGACCAATCATTTAAAAGCCCTGAATACCGATCTCGAAGCACTGGTCAAACAGAGGACCGAACAACTTGCTGCGGCCAATACGGCCCTGCAAGTTGAAAAAGAAAACTTAAAAACGCTGTCCAGCACCGACTTTTTAACTGGTTTGAGCAATCGTCAGCACTTTGAAACAGTCTTTGCTGAGCATACCCACACGGTCGGCAGGAAAATCTCGGATGCGCTGATTCTGATAGATATAGACCGTTTTAAATCCATCAATGACACGCACGGCCATGTCATCGGTGACCAGGTCATTAAAACCGTCGCCGAATGCATCAAGAAAAATACGCGCCTGTCTGACATTGCCGTGCGCTGGGGAGGCGATGAAATGATGATTTATGCGCCCCGCATCACCCTTGCTCAGGCGGCAAAGCTGGCCGAAAAAATCCGGCAGCAGGTACACGCCAGATCTTTGCCCGACATTGGCCAGATCAGCATCAGTTGCGGCGTGGCAATGTTGCGGATGGGGGACAGCTTGACACAATTGCTGCATCGAGCAGACCAGGCACTATATGAGGCCAAGCAGGCCGGACGCAATCAGGTCGCTATCTCCGCCGCAGAATAATCATTACAATGGCGGCCACTTGCCGCTGCTTTCTATTTATGACCATTGATTTTATGCTATTCAAAAACGCACTTCCCGCCTGTCTGACGCTGTTTACAAGCTGCCTGTTTACAAGCCCACCCCTGCATGCCGAACAATGGCATACGGTGCAAGGACGGGAAAAGTTTCTGACGGTGTCGGTTGATTTAGACTCCATGCAAGTCGGCCAGCACGAAGACATTATCCTTTTCAAGCTGCGTACAGACGATCATGACGATACGATTGCCACCAAATTGGTACAAGCCTCCTGCAGCGAGTTTTCGATGGAAGTTGAACGCGAAGTGGTGTTTCACAAGTCCGAACTTGCCTCAGAGACCCTGGACTGGAAAAACGATCAGACACTCAAGCAACGGCCAGATTATGCCTCTGCCAGACTGTCGTTCTGGGGGGTGACGCAAGCCTACGGCCAGGCCATTTCGCTGGCATGCCGCATGACGGGCAATCGCGCACCGGAACGTCTGCAAAGCATGCAGCAAGACCAGTGCAGCGTCTCTAACCCGCTGTATAAAGTCGCCTGTGCCAGCCATCCCAATTGGCGGGCCAATTACAAATTGTATCTATCCCGCTCGCACGACGTCATCCATAACTGTGGCATTTCTGACGAACGCATGACCAAGCAGGCGGCCTGGTTGTTAAAAAGCGTGATGCGCTGTCAGGATGAACGCTGTGGCAACGAAATTCTGGAATACTGGATTAACCAGCGTGGCCGCGATATTGCCAGTGTGATCCATATGCAAAAGACCTCAGGTAAGCCCTGGACCATCCCCAGCGAACCCATACCCTTGTGCCAATCGCTGAATCAGGCGGATCAGGCAATCGCCAGTCTGCAAACCGAAGAGGTGTATGCCAAAGCCAAATATCTGGGTTGCCTCAAGCGCGAGACAGCCAAGCTTAAGGCCGCCAGCGTGCCAGCAGAGAGCATCTCGCAACACGCCGAACAGTCATGCGAAGCGCATTTTAAAGCCTGGCATGACGCGATTGAAAAACAAGCGGCCATGCTGGATGAAAGCACACCCGAAGTTGAGATCGAGACTTTTGCTATCCAGCGCGACGGCTACGAAATAACCAGCCAGCATACACCGCAAACAGAATAAAACTGATCAGACCCAATTGGGGCAAGGTTAAGCCCAGAAACGTCCAGTCTATGGCGGCACAATCGCCCGTACCACGAAATACCAGGGTAAGTGCTTTTTTCAGCGGGAAGTTTTCAAACATGTAATCAAAGCCGACACCACAATCGGCAAAGATTTCTTCTTTGTGTGCCTGTAGCCACCAGTGGCGTATCGCCACCCCCGCGCCGCCAAGCGCCGTCAACACCTCGATCAGGGCCAATCCGGCATGTAGCCAAGATCTGGGGGAGACAAAGACGTGCAGCAAAAACAACATGCCCAGGCTCATGAAAATGATGCGTTGCGAGATACACAAGGGGCAGGGTTCAAGCTGGTTTTGTACTTGAATATACAAAGCGAGTGCCACAATGCCAAATCCGGCCAAAAATCCCAATACATAGCCGCCACGCCCTTTAAACCATGCTGCCATTGCCCGCTCCTGCCTAATGATTAAATGCAAATTGTAATGGATAACGCAGCTAAGAGGCAGCCTGGGTGTGGGTGGTTCCCGGTTTTTTAAGTTGGCCGGGATCTCCCGGTCAAACAGCACAAACAGCCAGCAGAAAGATTCAGGAGTTGGCCGCCGGGCTCTGCCCGTCACGCATGGCCGCAGTTTGCCTGATTTCGTGATGTTTTTTCTTGTAATACCGCGCCACGCGCTTCACATAGTCGCGTGTCTCCGGGTAAGGCGGGATGCCCTGATGCCTGGACACCGCATGTTCCCCCGCATTGTAAGCCGCTACAACGCGCTCGACATCGCCATCAAAGTAATTGATCAACCAGCGCAGGTAGGACAAGCCGCCCTTGATATTTTGCTCGGGATCATAAGCATCCTTGACGTGAAACCTGGCCTGCGTCTCGGGTAGCAATTGCATCAGGCCCTGGGCCTTTTTGCGTGAAGTTGCTTTAGGATTAAAGCCGGACTCCACTGCAATCACGGCCATCGCCAAATCAATGTCTACCCCATAAGCAGGCGCATGTTTTTTGACCAGCGTGTAAATGGGGCCGCGTTTACGGAACAGCACCTCAGCCGCTGACTGCCCCTGATTTTGCATGCAGGCGGGCAGCTTGGCCACGGAGGCATCACCAGTGCCCTGGTCCAGCCAGATCCGGGCATCGCGATGGCCTTGAATCGCCGCCAGGCTGAAAAAACGCGCGGCAATATCATGATTGACCTCCACGCCTTTGCCCATGCTGTAAAACCAGCCCATGGCAAATTGCGCATCAGGATCACGGGTTTCTGCAGCCAACGCACAGTAATGGGCGTGCGCCTCGGCATAACTGCTGATCCCAAGCGCATTTTTTGTGCCTGTCGCCAGACTCACCTGTAATTTAATGAATTGCTTGTAGGCGTCATTCTGCATCACCGCCTGCTCGCGCTTGTAGCTGGCCATGACAGGATTCGTGGTCTCGACCGCGGCTACTTCCGTCTCGGGCGGCGATTTGTCAGACGTTTCATCCGCCTGCGCCTGCGCAACAAGTCCCAAGCCATGCACAGCACTTGTGTACAGACAACACATAAAAAATGATCGCGCAAAAAATAAATATTTTTTCATTCGCATACAATCCTGAGGGAAATGACCTTGCTTCAAGGTCAGACAGTCATCAACCATTCCCATGCTGCTCATATCAAGACGCCGCTTTTACCCAAAAGTGCCCCTCTATATTGAATCAGTGTTCAGCATCCCCACAGAGCGCCTCTGCTCAGACACCGGCCATTCGATGAAAGACATAGCCAAATCCAGCGGGGCTGAGGGATAATGTGCAGCTATGGCTAGCTTGTTATCGACATCATTCAAACAAATCTTGAGTGTCAGCGACCTCACCCGACTCACCAAAGAGTTGCTGGAAACCAGTTTTCCCCTCTTTTGGATCTCGGGCGAGCTCTCAAACTTCACCCGTGCCGCCAGTGGCCACTGGTATTTTTCGCTCAAGGATGAACGCGCACAAATCCGTTGTGTGATGTTTAAAGGGCGCAATAGCGTATTAGGCATGGTGCCGCGCGAAGGGGACCTGATTGAGGCGCGTGCCACGGTCACGCTGTATGAAGCCAGAGGCGATGTACAACTGACGGTGGAATTTATGCAGCCCGCTGGCCTGGGCAAATTGTATGAAGCTTATGAACAACTCAAGCAGCGCTTACAAAACGAAGGGCTGTTTGCTGCCGAGCGTAAACAAGCCATTCCGGCCAATCCGCAACGCATAGGCGTGGTGACCTCAGCGGATGCCGCCGCCTTACGCGATGTGTTAACCGCCATCCGCCGCCGTGCGCCGGCCATGTCTGTCATCATCTACCCGACGCCGGTGCAAGGCAAAGGCGCTGCCGAACTGATTGCGCAAGCCATTCATCTGGCTGATCAGCGGCAAGAGGTTGATACGCTGCTGATTTGCCGCGGTGGTGGCAGCATAGAAGACTTATGGTCATTTAATGAAGAGGTGGTTGCACGTGCAATCGCCGCTTGTCGCCTGCCGACCATTAGCGGGGTGGGCCATGAAACAGATTTCACCATTGCCGATTTTGTCGCTGACTTGCGCGCGGCCACACCGACAGCGGCAGCCGAATTGGCCTGCCCGGATCAGGCGCAGCTTCGCGATCAACTCAGGCAATTACAATTAAGGCTGGGCCGGGCTATGCAATCTTGCTTGCGCCAGCAAAGCCAGACCCTGGACTATTTGTCCAGACGCCTGATCTCCCCCACCCAGCATCTGCAACAACAGCGCCGCGGTCTGCAGCAATGGCAACACAGACTGCAACTGGCCATGCAGCAAGGTTTACAAACGCAACAACGCAAACTGCAATACCTGTCCGCCAGCCTGCAACAACTCAATCCGCATCAGGTGTTGGCCAGGGGCTATGCCATTGTGCAAAAAGCTGATGGCCGCGCAGTGACCACTGCCAGTGAACTTAGTCTGCAGACGCCCTTGAGACTGACCTTACATCAAGGTCAGGCAGAGGTAGTGGTGACGCAAATCAGCCTCGACTAGGCGCTCCACTTTTCGTGTAATCGTCCACATGCATTTAGGTCATCAAGATAATTTGCGTCAAAATCTTTGGTGAAGCTCTAAAATTACCCGATAATAATCGTTTGTCTTTAGCTGTTCACACAATGGACCATACAAAAAATCAGCAAACGGCGCTCCATACCATGGCTCTCGCCGCGCTAGGTGTCGTTTTCGGTGACATTGGCACCAGCCCGCTTTACACCATGAAAGAAGTCTTTGCAGTCGGGCACCACCCGCTGTTACTGACACAAGCCAATGTCTACGGCATCTTGTCGCTAATCACCTGGGCGCTATTGCTGATTGTGTCGTTCAAATATGTGGCCTTTATCATGCGGGCAGATAACCGTGGTGAAGGCGGCATCATGGCGATGCTGTCTTTGGCTAGCCGCTATGCGGGCGGCGAACCCGACCAGCGCAAACGCATCATGCTGCTAGGCATTATCGGGGCCTGCATGTTTTATGCCGACGGCATGATCACCCCCGCCATTTCCGTGCTCTCAGCGGTTGAGGGCCTCGAGGTGGCAGCACCGCAACTGGATAGCTGGATCGTCCCCATTACTTTGTGCGTCCTGTTTGTACTGTTCTGGGCACAAAGCAAAGGCACCGCTGTCGTCGGTGCTTTTTTTGGTCCTATCATGCTGACCTGGTTCTCGGTATTAGGCATTTTGGGCATCCTCAATATCAGTCATCATCCCGAAATTCTCAAGGCTTTAAGCCCCTTCTACGCTTATCAGTTTTTTGCCACCCAGCCCAAAATTGCGTTTATTGCGCTCGGTGCGGTGGTGCTGGCCGTGACCGGTGCCGAAGCCTTGTATGCCGACATGGGTCATTTTGGCCGTAAACCGATTCGCCTGGCCTGGTTTTTGTTCGTGTTGCCTGCACTGATTTGCAACTACTTTGGGCAAGGCGCACTTATTCTGGCCGAGCCAGAGTCCATTCAAAACCCGTTTTACCACCTGGCCCCAGACTGGGCCTTGTTCCCGCTGATTATCCTGGCAACCCTGGCGACCGTGATTGCCTCGCAGGCCGTGATTACCGGCGCGTTCTCTGTTTCGCGCCAGGCCTTGCAACTTGGCTTTATTCCGCGCATGCATGTTTCGCACACCTCAGAGCAAACAGAGGGCCAGGTCTACATGCCGCGTGTCAACTGGGGCCTGATGGTCGCAGTTATGGGCCTGGTGCTGATTTTTGGCAGTTCTGGTGACCTGGCGGCAGCCTACGGTATTGCCGTGACCGGCGATATGGTCATCACAACCTTGCTAGCGGCCGTGGTGTTCCACCACCTGTGGGGCTGGAGCAAACTCAAAACGGCCTGCCTGATTTCGCTATTTCTTGTCATTGACCTCTCGTTTTTTGCGGCCAACATTCTCAAAATCCCAGATGGTGGCTGGGTGCCTTTGCTGATCGGCATCATCATCTTCACACTGATGCGCACCTGGAAAACCGGGCGCAGACTGCTTTACCAAATTCTCAAGTCCGAATCCATGGAGCTGATCCCGTTTGTGCAAGCGATTGGGGCGCACCCGCCCGCCCGCGTCAATGGTGCAGGCGTGTTTATGACCCCCAACCCGGATGGCGTGCCGCATGCGCTGCTGCATAATCTCAAACACAACAAGGTACTGCATGACAAAGTGGTGATCCTGACGGTGCGTTTTGTTGATTACCCCTACACCACGCTGGAAGAGCGCGCCTCGATGGAGGTGCTGCCTTACGGTTTTTACCGTGTGACCTTGCGTTATGGTTATATGGACGAACCAGATTTGCCACGTGACCTGCCATTGACCGAACCATTCGGCCTCACGCTGGACACCATGGATACCTCGTTCTTTATCGGCAAGGAAATCCTGCTGGCCTCGGATAAACCCGGCATGGCATTCTGGCGTAAAAAAATCTTTATTGGCTTGTTTAGAACAGCAGAGTCGATTACCAACCAGTTCAAATTACCGCCTAACCGGGTGGTAGAGCTAGGCTCGCAAGTCAAAATTTAACCGGAATGACTGATACTTAAGAACCAGGCATTCAGCGATCAGCAACGACATGCATTCTGCACTGAATGGGTAGACTGATCGCAGCACCTGAATGGAATGATCATAAAAACGAATGGTCACTGCCAATACGTGACCTAGAAACAAGAGGAGAAACACATGCCGACCATTAAAACCCTGGGAATCGCCTGCCTGTGCGCCTTGTTGTCTGCCTGCGCCAGCACCACCAACAATAGCGTCTCGGGCGTACAGCGTAGTCAACTATTGCTGTTGCCCTCAGCGACCGTGGATAAAATGTCTGCGCAATCGTATACGCAAACCCTGCAAGATGCGCAAAAGAACCATACCCTTAACGCGGATAAGGCCTTGCTGAATCGCGTGACTACCATTTCTCACCGCCTGATCGCCCAGGTCGGCGTGTTCCGGCCAGATGCCACCAAATGGAAATGGGAAATCAATGTCGAAAAAAATGACCAGCTCAATGCCTATTGCATGCCTGGCGGCAAGATCATGGTGTTTTCCGGTCTGGCCGAAAAACTCAATGCTACCGATGATGAGTTAGCCGCGGTGATTGGCCACGAAATCTCGCATGCCTTGCGTGAGCATGGCCGTGAGCGTATGTCACAAGCCTATGTACAACAGTTCGGTTTACAGGCACTCGCGGCCTACATAGGCGGCACCGCGGGCAATATGGCGGCACAAGGCGCCAGCATGGGCAGCCAGCTGTTCTTCTCCTTGCCCAATGGCCGTGAACAGGAGCGTGAAGCGGATCGCATAGGGCTGGAGCTGGCGGCGCGCGCCGGTTACAACCCGGAAGCCGCAGTCAGCTTATGGAAGAAAATGATGGCGGCCAACAAGGAAGCGCCCCCGGAATTCTTAAGTACGCACCCTTCCAGTGAAAACCGTATTAAAGACCTGCAGGCACTGGTGCCCAAGGTCATGCCGCTCTACTTAGCTGCCAAAGGCAAGTAAGTGCTGGCGTAAAGGGCCGTCTTTCATCGACGGCCCCTGCCCTTTCAAAATTAGGTTAAAATTTCGGGTTTACTGTTTTTCAATCGAACAAGAGAAGATTATGGATCCACGTCAAAGCATTATTGAAGCGGCCTTTGAAGACCGCGCCAACATCAACCCTGCCAATGCTCCGGCAGACGTCAAAGCCACCGTGGCTTCTATTCTGGATGATCTGGATGCGGGCAAACTGCGTGTAGCTACCCGGATTGGCGATAGCCAGCAATGGGAAACCCATCAGTGGATCAAAAAAGCGGTCTTGCTGTCCTTCCGCCTCAAAGACAACTATTTGATGGATGATGGCGTCACCCGCTACTTCGACAAAGTGGATCCAAAATTTGCCAACTACACCGAAGAAGACTTCAAGGCAGGTGGCTTCCGCGTGGTGCCTAACGCCATAGTGCGCAAAGGCTCTTTCATTGCAAAAAATGCTGTCTTGATGCCGTCTTACGTCAACATTGGCGCTTACGTTGGTGAAGGCACCATGGTAGACACCTGGGCAACCGTAGGTTCCTGCGCACAAATCGGTAAAAATGTGCACTTATCCGGCGGTGTTGGCATTGGTGGCGTACTGGAACCTGTACAAGCCGGTCCAACCATCATTGGCGATAACTGCTTCGTCGGTGCGCGCTCAGAAGTGGTTGAAGGCGTGGTGGTTGAAGACAACTGCGTGATTTCCATGGGCGTTTACATCGGCCAATCCACTAAAATCTATGACCGCGAAACCGGCGAAGTGCATTATGGTCGCGTGCCTGCAGGTTCTGTGGTCGTTTCAGGCAACCTGCCTTCCAGCGATGGCAAGTACAGCCTGTATTGCGCCGTCATCGTGAAAAAAGTGGATGCCAAAACCTTGGGTAAGGTTGGCATCAACGAGTTGTTGCGCGGCATTTAATACGCCTGGCGACATAAAATAAAGAGTCACTTCAACCGGCCTGCTCAAGTTATTGCGCGCCGGTTCCGATAAAGGAGTGACTCTCAATACCGTAAAGATGTCCCGCAAGCAAGACAGCGTGAGCATTCTTGAATAGTTGAGTATTAACCCGTTGGAGAGTCAGTAGTCCGAGCAATCCCAGCAGTAAAGCAATGAGCAATACAGAGCAAGCACAAAGAACAAGTAGTCGTGCCACACATTAAACAATCAAAATAAACGTGCAATTACTTATGATAACAACGCAAATGCTATTGGTCGCACTCTTTACATCCAGCGTCGTTGGATGCTTTTTTGCGTTCAAACTGGTTGATCGTTTGCGTGTTGCCACTCCCAAAGAGCATGACTTCATGCTCAAAAAATATGCCGTCGTCATGGCAACTGGTATCTTCAGCCTGCATGCTGGCTACCAGTTTCTCGCAGATAATATCCCTAAGGTTAGCCAACACCCCATCGACCTGATTGGCTGCATGTTGTGCAGCTATCTGTTGGCCGCCGCTATCCTCAAAACGGTCCATAAAAAAAGACTGCCCTTACGTGATCTGCTCTCCGCTTCTGCGGCCACCGGCATCAGTGGCTACCTGCTGTCTTATTTTTATCAGATCAGTGCCGGGGCCATCAATATCCGTATAGACAGCTGGACCGCCCTGTTTTCCCTGTTCCTGGCCTGCCTGACCGCCGCCCTGGCGATTGTCACCATCCTCTGGCTCAAAGGCTATAGCGGCAAACTCGAAAAACGTTTGAAGTGGATGTTTTCGATAGAAATTGCACTGGGCTTTTTAGCCTCGCACACGGCCATCAACCTCAGTATTGTGCATAACAATATGCTGATTGGGCAGCCCAGCGATCAAGCCGATAATTATTTAATGCTGCTGCTGGTTCTGGTCCCGGTCTTTCTATTTATCACCTCATTTATTCTGGTGATTTTTTATGAGCGCAACATCGATCTAGCGCAAAGCAAACTGACCTTCCGCAATACGCAAACCGTCAATAAAAAATTCCTGGCCTATGACCCACTCACGCACTTGCCCAACCGGGATGCCTTGAACCAGCACCTGATCCTGAGTGCCAAGCGCTGTGACCGTAACGGGGAGTCGCTGGCCCTGGCTTATATCGACCTGGATCACTTCAAACCGGTCAATGACCAGTTTGGTCACCATATTGGCGATTTGCTGCTGATTGAAGTCTCCAAGCGTATCAGCAATGCCATCCGCAATTGTGATTATGTGGCACGTGCCGGTGGCGACGAGTTTATTGCCGTGTTGAGTGAGATTGAAAATCACCAGAGCGTGGTCACCGTGATTCAGCGTGTGGTGGATGCGTTACGCGAAACGTTTGTGATTGAAGATCACGTGATTGAGATTTCGTGCTCGGTGGGCGTGTCCATGTATCCACAAGACGGCAACCTGCAAAAACTCAAACTGAATGCAGACGCCGCCATGTACAAGGCCAAGGAAAACGGCAAAAACCAGTATCGATTCTTTGATGCCGAGATCGAGCAAGCCTCTGACGAGATGCAACAAACCCGTATTGAGCTCAAGCAAGCCATTAGCGAGCAAGAGTTCAGGCTACTGTTTCAGCCCAAAGTGGATGCCATCACGCGCATGGTCCATGGTGCCGAAGCGCTGTTACGCTGGCAGCATCCGGCCCGCGGACTGCTCTCCCCCAACAGTTTTATTGAGGCGGCGGAGCGCTTTGGCATGATTGAAGAAATCAACGCCTGGGTCATCTCCCAGGCCTGCCGCACGATTAGCCAGGCACGCGATCGCGGCATAGACCTAAGCATTTCAGTCAATATGTCCAACCAGCAGTTCCGCAACAAACAGTTGGGCGCGCTGATTCAATCGATTCTTGAAGCGCATGCCGTAGAATCCCGCAACCTCATTCTTGAAGTGTCTGAAACTAACGCCATTCATCATCAGGGCCAGTTCAAGGACACCTTGCGCCAATTTAAACAGCAGGGCCTTAAAATCTCGCTGGATGATTTTGGCTTGCATCCGTTCAGCCTCACACATTTAGAAGACCTGGAAGTCAGCGAAGTCAAACTGGATCGCTCCCTCACCAAAAACGTGGCGGTTTCGCACACCTCGCTCTCGATTGTTGAGGCTATCGTCAAACTGGCGCATGCCCTCAATCTGAACGTCGTCGCCGAAGGCGTGGAAGACGAGGAGCAGCGTAAAGCGCTGGTCAACATCGGCTGTGACCAAATGCAGGGTTTCCTGTTCTCAAAACCGGTAGAGCAACAATACCTGTTTGATGTATTTAGCAAACTGCAATCGCAGTCAGCAACCCAAAACCTGTTCTGAGGTTATGTGAACACCGCAATAAATGGCGACGCCATCTGCCGTGGCTGGTAAAATAAGTTTTTTAGCTTGATGATCAGCCATGAAACTATACGGCATCCCCAATTGCAATACCGTCAAAAAAGCGCGTGACTGGCTGGACCAACACGCCATTGCATACGAATTTCACGACTTCAAGAAACAGGGCCTGGATAGCGTCACCGGCCAAACCTGGCTGCAACAATATCCTTGGGAAAAACTGGTGAACCGCAGCGGGATGACCTGGCGCAACTTGGCCGAACCGGAAAAAAATAGCGTAGTAGATGCTGCCTCTGCACTTGCTCTGATGCAGTCCAAAACCTCTGTGATTAAACGCCCGGTATTGGTCAATGCCGATAAAATCATCGCCCTCGGTTTTAATGAAGCCGATTACCGCCAACTGTTTGCTCAAGAATAACCACTATGTCAAAAACACTGGATCTTGCCATTGATTTGCTTAAACGCCGCTCGCTGACGCCAGAAGATGCTGGCTGTCAGGAGGCCATGATTGCCCGCCTGGCGCCACTAGGGTTCAAAATTGAGCGCATGCGTTTTGGCGAGGTCGATAACTTTTATGCCAGACGCGGCACCACCGGCCCACTGATCGTGTTTGCCGGCCATACCGATGTCGTCCCCACTGGCCCGTTGGACCAATGGCATACGCCACCGTTTGAGCCTACGATTAAAGACGGCATGCTGTATGCACGCGGCGCGGCAGACATGAAAACCTCGCTCGCTGCGTTTATCACCAGCATCGAAGAATTTATCGCCGAACATCCTGACCATCCTGGTTCGATTGGCCTGCTGATCACCTCAGATGAAGAAGGTATTGCGATTGAGGGCACCGTCAAAGTGGTGGAGGCGTTGCAAGCCCGCGGCGAAAGCTTTGATTACTGCATTGTGGGTGAGCCCACCAGCAACAAAGTGGTCGGTGACATGATTAAAAATGGCAGACGTGGCTCCCTGTCCGGCAAACTCATCGTCAAAGGCATTCAGGGCCATATTGCCTATCCGCATCTGGTGAAAAACCCGATTCATCTGGCAGCTCCGGCCATTAAAGACATGGTTGAAACCGTATGGGACAACGGCAACGAATATTTTCCGCCGACTTCATGGCAGATTTCTAACATTAACGGCGGCACCGGCGCGACCAATGTGGTGCCTGGGCATGTCGAGATATTGTTTAACTTCCGCTACTGCCCTGAAGTCGATGGGCAAGGCAGCTCTGAGCAAAGTTTGCGTACCCGCGTCCACGCGATTCTGGACAGCCACGGCTTTGAATATAGCCTGGACTGGGAACATAACCAGTCCTATATCACGCCACGCGGCAAGCTGGTAGAAGCTATCAGCAACGCGATTGTGCAGAGTTACGGGGTCACGCCCGAGCTGTCTACCACTGGCGGCACCTCCGACGGGCGTTTTATTGCCGATATCTGCAAAGAAGTGATTGAATTCGGGCCGTTAAATGCCACCATCCATAAATTGAACGAATGCGTCGCCGTGGCCGATATCGAGCCTCTCAAGGAAACCTACAAGCGCACCATGGAATTATTGCTAACAGCTGATTAAGCCACAGATAAACACAGAAGGACACAGATAAGATGCTGTTAGAAACTGCGTTGACAAATAGGATAATCGGCTGTGCTTACGAAGTGAGTAATACATTGGGGGTAGGTTTTTTAGAAAAGGTCTATGAAAATGCACTCACTATCGAGCTTAAAAATGCAAATTTGTTAGTAGAACAACAAGTCCCTCTTGATGTTACTTATCAGTCGACAATCGTCGGACATTTTGTATGCGATTTACGTGTCAATCAGTCAGTGATTGTTGAACTAAAGGCTTGCTCTGGCATTGATAACGCACATATTGTGCAATGTATGAACTACCTTAAAGCCAGTCAACATCGTTTTGGTTTAATTATCAATTTTGGCAAACCAAAAGTAGAAGTTAAACGTGTTGTAAATGGCTATTGAGTCTAATTGTTAAGGGTTTAATCTGTGTCTATCCGTGTTTATCTGTGGCTAAAATAATGACAACTAACCTACATACCATCCGCGACTGGCTGCGCTATGCCGTCAGCCGTTTTGAAAACTCTGACATTTTTTATGGTCATGGCACCGATAACAGCTATGACGAAGCTGTCTGGCTGATCATGAGCGCACTGCATTTGCCGCATGACACCCTGAATAACTTTCTGGATGCGCGTTTAACCACAGAGGAAAGCCAACACTTGGCAACCTTGATCGACAAGCGGGTCACAGAACATACGCCAACCGCCTACCTGGTGAATGAAGCCTGGCTGCGCGGGTTCAAGTTTTACGTCGATGAGCGGGTCATCGTGCCACGCTCATTTATTGCCGAATTGCTTGAAGATGGCTTGCAGCCCTGGGTAGAGTTTCCGGAAATGGTGGAATCCGCGGCGGATATTTGTACCGGCTCGGGCTGCCTGGGCGTGTTACTGGCCGAGGCCTTTCCCAATGCGCATATTGATGTGGTGGATATCTCCTCTGATGCCATTGAGGTCTGTAATATCAACATCCAGCGCTACGGCCTTGAACATCAGGTGCAAGCGGTGCAATCCGATATGTTTACCGCACTCAAAGGCCGTAAATATGACGTGATTATCAGCAATCCGCCTTATGTAGATGCCCCTAGCATGGCTGAGTTACCAGAAGAGTACCGCAAAGAGCCGCAACTGGCTTTGGGCAGCGGTGTTGCCGGGCTGGACCATACCCACGTCCTATTGACGCAGGCAGCTGAATACTTGAATGATGGCGGCGTGTTAGTGGTAGAAATCGGCCACAACCGTGACGCCTTACATGAAGCCTATCCAGACTTACCCTTTACCTGGCTGGATACCAGCGGCGGCGACCAGTTTGTGTTTATGCTCACTAAAGAAGACTTGCTGGAAGCCGGGCTGCACACTGAATAACGTTTTATCAGCGTAGGCACACAGCAATACTGAGGCCTACGCTGCTCTTCTTGGCTTGGTAGCGATTAAACGCTATTCGCCGTAAACCTTCATTGCTTCGGGTGCAAAGCCATGATTGAGTGGCCCGACGCCCTCGCCTGTGCGCACATTCGCGCCCGCATATAAGGCACCGCGCACATAGGTTCTGGCCGCCAACACAGCCTCTGACAGGTTACAGCCCAAGGCAAGATAGGCAGCGATCGCGGATGAAAGCGTACATCCGGTGCCATGCAAGTTATGGGTAGAAATACGCACTGAATGTAAGCGCTGCAATATATTGTCCTGCCCATTGGCATGGGCTTGCGCCAGAATATCCAGCACGTCATGGCCAGGCAGATGCCCCCCTTTGAGCAAAATGGCATGCGCGCCTTGTGCAAGTAAGGCTTGCGCGGCCTCGGCAAGTGCATCGCTTTGCGTCAGCGGACGGCCCAGCAACAACGACGCCTCATCCAGATTCGGGGTCACCACCAATGCCCGTGGAAACAACTCGGATACCAGAACGGCAATCGCCTCATCAGAAATCAGTTTGGCACCATTGGCTGCCACCATCACCGGGTCCAGCACCACTTGCTTGAGACCATGAGCATCCAGCGCTTGTGCCACCGCCTCCACCACTTCAGGAGAATGCAGCATACCGATCTTGACGGCATCGACACCGATATCTTCAACCACCGCATCAATCTGGTCACGCAACATGCTGACCGGCACGCTATGAATGGCGCGCACCCCTTGCGTATTTTGCGCCGTCAGCGCGGTAATGGCCGTCATGCCATAGCAACCAAGGGCAGAGAATGTTTTGAGGTCGGCCTGAATCCCGGCACCACCACTACTATCAGAGCCAGCGATGGACAGCACACGCGGATATCGGTGCGTGACCAGAGTTTCCTGCATACGACTGTCAGTCATGCGATCGGCTTTTCCGTCAACACACGACGCGCAGATTAACCACGCCCCCGATTACGGTCAGTGCGTTTTTTAGCACCGCTATTGATACGCGCATTTTGCATGGAGGCCTGCTTCAAATCTGAATCCTGACGAATACGACGGTTGCCAGTTGGCGCGCGTGCGGGACGCTCTTGCTGCGTATCAACGGGATTATTCACAGTATCCAGCAAGCTACGGCGCTGCTTGCGAACTTTAGGCGTAAACACGCGCGTCGCACGGTCACGGTCATGCGGGCTCATTTGCTTGAGCGGTTTGCGCGGCACAGGCAAGCCAGCCCACTCCAGCAAGGCCACCACCTGTTTTTGTTCCAGCTTGAGCATGGTGCCGCGCTTGAGGCGGGGCGGCAACGCAACCGGGCCGAAGCGGACACGCATCAGGCGGCTCACCGGCAGGTGAAATGCCTCAAACAGGCGACGGACTTCACGGTTACGGCCCTCTTTAATCACCACTTGGTACCACTTGTTGGCGCCTTCGCCCCCGTTAGGGAAAATACTTTCAAAGTTGGCTGGGCCGTCTTCGAGCTCAATACCGTGTTTGAGTTGCGCCATCTGCTCTTCAGTCAGTTCCCCCAGAATACGTACCGCATATTCGCGCTCCACCTCATAGCGTGGATGCATAAACCGGTTGGCCAACTCGCCGGAATTAGTAAACATCAGCAAACCGCTAGTATTCATATCCAGACGCCCCACGGCAATCCACTTGCCCTGTTTGATGCGTGGCAGCTTGTCAAATACCGTGGCACGCCCTTCCGGGTCATCCTGACTCACAATCTCGCCTTCCGGCTTGTGGTACAGCAACACCTGCGGTAACTCCGCCTCAAACGGCAAATGCAGAATCCGGCTATCCATGCGCACCACATCATGCTCATCAACCACCGCGCCCACCTGCGCCACCTGGCCATTAATGGTAATGCGGCCGGTTTCGATCAAAGCCTCCATGTCGCGACGTGAGCCAAACCCGGCCATCGCCAGCAGTTTATGCAAGCGCTGCCCTTCACGCGGCGCAGGCACTCCTTCTTCGCCGTCCTCTACTGTGGGCGGAGTAACTTTGGGTGCACGTGGCGGACGAATCGGACTTTTGGGAGCTTTAAACGGACGGGCCATACTTCAACCTCTTGAATGAAGGCTCTATTTTAACTGATTTAGGGTAAAGGGCCTAAAGCTGGTTTAACGTAGCCACAGCCCCCTACCCAGAAATGATACCAGCGGCTTTAGCAAGATAATTAGAGGCTTTACACCATATGCATTTCGCACTTAGTGCGTAAACTAAGACGCAACACGGCTGGTATCGCATTATGCTTAGGACAGACAGTTGGGCAAATGCTTGGGTCATTGAACTGACGTTGAGTAATGATAAAGAAAGCTTCATTTTACTTAGATTCCAATGACTGTTGACTAAAGCAAAGTAACATTCAGCGCCCTGCGCCTTGTGCAAGTGTCGCCCTACTTGGTACAGGTTACGCTTGCTGGGTTGTTGACATGTACAAGCCTGCGCCAAGATTGAAATCAGCTTATAAAAAATATTGTGAAGTTAGCAATTTTCGTCAGGCTTTACTTCATATAAATAAGCATACTCCTGTTCGTGGATAAGGAAAAAACATGAACAAGCAAAAAGAAAAGTTGTACGCTGCACGATTTCAAGAGGTACTCAATTACATTGAGCATAATCTTGATAAGCCGTTAAATGTGGATCAACTTTGCGCTATTGCTCACTTCTCTAAATTCCATTTCCATCGGCAATTTGCCGATTATGTTGGTATTAATGTCGCTCGGTATGTATTACTGCTTCGATTAAAACAAGCTTCGTTTAAGATCGCTTTTCAAGATTCAGTAACAATTATTGATGTCGCACTGAATGCCGGTTTTGAAACCCCAGAGTCATTTACCCGTGCTTTCAAAAACACATTTGGACAATCCCCATCTGCTTTTAGAAAAAATCCAGATTGGGATAGTTGGCACAAGGTATTTGATTTTCGGTTACCAGAAAGGAATAACAAAGTGAAGGTTGATACTATAAATGTTGAAATGACACGCATTGCAGTCAAAGAACATATTGGCCCTGTAGAAAAGTTAAACAACGCAGTGAGTCAATTCATCGAATGGCGCAAAGAAACCGGCTTATCTCCCAAAAACACGAGTAGGACATTCGGTATTGCATACGATAATCCAGACACAACCGAGCCTATGCAGTTTCGTTTTGATATTGGAGGAGAAGTGAAAAGTGACATTCCAGAAAACTCCTACGGAATTGTCACTAAAACGATTCCTGGTGGTCGTTGCGCAGTGGTTAGACATTTAGGTTCTCACGCCCGTCTCGGGGAATCAATTTACCCAATATACAGAGATTGGCTGCCCAAGAGTGGTGAAGAGTTACGTGATTTTCCTCTTTACTTTCACTATTTGAATCTACTGCCGGATATTGCTGAAGCTGACCTCATCACAGATATTTACCTGCCGTTGAAATAAGTAAAGTCAGTCGATTGAGCAGAGTTGATTACTGAAAAATTCGTCATTAGGATTCACTAATCAACTCTATCTCTATTAAATTTCATATTTATTTCTTGGGCGCAAAGAAACTATATATTTCAAAATTTAATTTTACATAAGCTATTGGTTACTTTCACTTCATTGCATCACCAAGTTTCTTCAAACGACTGCATGCACCACTTGCAATTGCACGCTGCGGTGACCGTTGTACTCATTCACTTGTAGAGAGTATGCAAGCGCGACCTGTTCTGGCAACGGTTCAGCGTGCTGAAAATAAATCGCATCAAATTGCTGGTTATGTTTTTGCAGGCGCAGTTTTAAGTGCTTTTCGGCCAATAATTTTTGTGACAAGACGTCAAAATGATCATAAAACACCGGTTGCGGAAAGCCTTGGCCCCAGACATGCTGGGTCAGTAATTCTGCCGTTTGCAAAGACATCTCATTTGGCGCAAGGCCGCCATCGGTTTCCAGCATCTCTTGCAAGACTTCTGCGCTGATCAGGCTTTGCACGACCTGCTCAAATGCCTGCTGAAAACGTGAAAAATCTTCAGCGCGGACAGTCAAGCCGGCGGCCATGGCATGGCCACCAAATTTGACGATGAGATCGGGTTGCTGTTTGGTGACCAAATCGAGCGCATCGCGCAAATGCAAGCCGGCGATAGAGCGGCCTGAGCCTTTAATCAAGCCATCTCCGGCATCGGCAAAGACAATGACGGGGCGGTGAAAGCGCTCTTTGATGCGTGATGCCAGAATGCCAATCACCCCTTGGTGCCAGTCTGGCTGGAATACGCTAATCGTGTATTGCTCTGGACGAAAGTCCTGATTCAAATCAGCCATGGCATCGAATTGCATCTCGGCTTCAATCTGCTTGCGCTCAGCATTGAGGTGATGTAACTGCTGCGCGTATTGCATGGCTTCTTGCGGGTTCTCGGCAAGCAAACAGCGAATGCCGATGGTCATATCATCCAGGCGACCAGCAGCATTCAGACGTGGGCCGACATAAAAGCCCAAATCTTGCGCACTCACTTGTTGCGGATCACGCCCGGCGAGCTTAAGAATGGCCTGAATGCCATGGCAGGCTTGGCCCTGACGGATACGCTTGAGGCCTTGCCTAACCAGAATACGGTTATTGGCATCCAGCCGCACGAGGTCTGCGACGGTGCCCAGCGCGACCAGATCGAGCAAGCGCCCCAAGTGAACTTGGTCTTCAGCCAACTGGCCGCGCTGCTTGAGCTCAGCACGCAAGGCAATCAGCACATAAAACATCACGCCAACACCAGCCAGATGCTTGCTAGGAAAACCGCAGCCACGCTGGTTGGGATTCACGATGCAATCTGCAGCAGGCGTTTGCTCGGCGGGCAAATGATGATCGGTAATCAGAACGCGTAGGCCCAGTGCCTTGGCCGCGGCCACGCCCTCTATACTGGCGATGCCGTTATCCACGGTCAGCAGCACCTGCGGCTGCCGCGTGGCTGCCAGTGCGACAATTTCCGGCGTGAGTCCGTAGCCATATTCAAAGCGGTTAGGCACCAGAAAGTCGATCTCGGCGCCCATCATGCGCAAGCCGCGCATGGCGACACTGGTCGCTGTTGCACCATCCGCGTCATAATCGCCGATGATTAAAATGCGCTGTTGTTGCGCAATCGCATCAGCCAATTGCCTTGCCATTTCCGCTGCGCCGGTCAAGGCCTCCGGTTTAAGCAGATGCGGCATGTCTTGCAGGCTCCAGTCAGCACTTGTCACGCCTCTCGCTGCGAGCAATCTCGCCATTAATGGCGGCAAGCCCTGCGCTTGCAAGCCCTCCAGCGCAGCGATGTCATAAGCTCTCTGTTGAATCTTCATGGGTTGAATCCCGCTTGCTCAGTGGCGGAAGATAGCGATTGCTCGAGTTGCTGCAATAGCTTGTTTAACGTGGTGGGCTTGCGCCAGAACTGCCAGCGCGGACGTTTCTGGTAATGAATCTGCACACTGCGTTCAGCAAATGGGATCACGATGTGAAGTGCTTGAAGCGTGCCAGCTTGCAAGGCCTGGTTGAGCGCAGGCCAATCCAGCGTTTCAAGCTCATCGGTGATCCACAGCGTCTCTTGCGTACGCGGCAGTTGCATCACCTCAGCCAGCGTGGTCGCTTTGCATCTGGGTAATTGCAAGGCACTCAACCCAGCAAAGACCTCGCCTTGCCCGGCAACCAAATCAAACCTATGCTGCCAATTTGGCACAGGGTCCACGCTGGCAAACCAAAGGCTGTTGAGCGCTCCTGGCCAGTCAGCCATGGATGGCTCGGTGGCCAGTTGATGCAGCAGCATTTGCATCTCGTTGGCCCATTGCCGGATCAGGCCGGCATCAGGCCCTTGCGGCTGCCAGTGCATGGCTTGCTGAAACAGACAATCCTGTGGCCAGGGGCACTGCGCCTGAACCTGTCGCAAAGGTTGTAGCCACCAGTACCGCTGACCTGAATCAATATGCAGCTCAAAATCGGCTGCAAAATGGGCTTGTAGCCGCGTTGTGAGCGCTTGATAAATCGCTGACGACAAGGGCACGACAGACTGCAAACTAAACGTATCACGTCGCATTGCCAAATGGACAGGCAGCAGACAAAAAGCCGGCAGGACAGTCTCCTCCACTCTTGACGACAATACGCGACTGACTGGAGCGTGTGGTGCGCGGGAATCAGGCGCGACCAACTGCGTAAATAAGGCATTTAAGGGTGGCTGTGCAACTGTTTGCCAGCTTGCATATTGCAACGACGGACACTGATTCAAGAGTGATTCAACTTGCGCAACAGGCTGCGCAGCCGCTCCAGACAAGTAATCTGTGATATAAATTTGCTGAATCATGAGAAAACCAATACACTAGAACGAATCGAAAACTTGAATGCTTGCGGATGTCACCGGAATGAGTCAAACCTAGGCTGAACACGCGTGAGTAAGCAATTTTTGCAGTGACAAACATTAAACTTATACACGAAATTGGGGGGGATGTCATGAATCACCGGCGACGGCAGTGCAACCCATTTGTATTTGTGCTGATGTTATTTAGTATTTGACCTGGAATCCATGCAATTCTTCCAAAACCTGAGTATACAGTCCAGACTACTGCTTCTAGTCATCGGCCCCGTCTTCGCGCTTTCCTGCATTTTTCTGTTGTTCGACTTTAAAGAACAACTGCAACATGAAGAAGAAAAACTCAGTCAGCATGCCTTGACCACTGCAAAATTTTTGTCTGCGGTCATCCATAATCAAGATCAATTACATGGCAAGCCTTATATTGATCGCTTGCTCAAGGCAAGCCAGCTTAACCGCGAGCCCTATCTTTCACTGATCATTGCAGACGCCAATAAACAACCGATCGCCAATGTAGGTGCAGTCTTCACTATGCAAGACGGCCTGCTCCAGCAAGACACGATGGTGATGCAGCAAGCCACGCACGACATCACCATGGTGAAAGTGTTTTCCACCACGCCCGCGCATCAGCTTTTGGGGTATGTATTTGTATCCGTAGACAAAGCCGCCCTCATCGAAGACCATAGGCAGGCATTTATTAAAAATGTCGGCTATATCACGCTGACCCTGATCTTGTGTTCCATCCTTGTCAGCTGGGTCAGCCGCTCTATCAGTCAGCCAATTCGCGATATGACCGCGGCACTCAAGCGCTTTGTGATCGGTAGCCAGCAGGTCAGCCAGGTTAAAAACACCCTGCCAGAGATCAAATCCCTACAAAGTACGATCAACCAGATCTCTCGTGAGATGCAGCACGTCGAGGCAGACATGCGTCACCGCATTCAAGATGCACAGGCGCAATTGCGTTATCAGGCGCGGCACGACGCCTTAACCGGGCTGGTCAATCGTCAAGAACTCGAAAGACGGTTGCAGCAAGCCTTGCAAGACGTCAAACAGCATCGTGCCAATCATGTCTTCTGTTACATGGATCTCGACCAGTTCCGCGTCATTAACGACACCTGCGGTCACCTGGCAGGCGACGAAATGCTAAGGCAGATCAGCATGATCCTGAGCCAACGCATTCGTGCCGAAGACACCTTTGCCCGCCTGGGTGGCGATGAATTTGGCCTGTTACTGAGTTATTGCCAGGTTGAAAAAGCCATTGAAATCGCCGCCCAGCTGCGGCAAATGGTCGAGGCCTTTCGTTTCATGCACGAAGGTCGGCTATTTCAAACTGGCATTAGCATAGGCATCGTTGAAATCACCGCAGACCTCAAGGATGTTGGCCAGATTACGCGCCATGCGGATGCCGCCTGCTACGTTGCCAAAGACAACGGCCGCAACCAGATTCACCTGTTCCATAATGAAGATGACGTGATGCTCAAGCGCCATGCGGAAATGGAGTGGGTACTGCGCATCAACGAAGCCATCGAACATAACGAATTTGTATTGTATTGCCAAGGTATTTTTCCGCTACAGCAAAAAGAACTGCCCCCCTTCTATGAAATCCTGATCCGCAAGCGTGACGAAAACGGCGGCATTATCCCGCCTGCCGAGTTTCTGCCATCGGCAGAGCGTTACAATCTCATGACCAAAATTGATCGCTGGGTCATTCAACATGCCTTTATGGCATTACAACCCCTGTTCAAACTGCAATCCAGCATCAAACCGTTTATTGTCAGCATTAACCTCTCGGGCATGTCTCTTGGAGATCCACAGCTACTGCCCTACATCAAAAACTGCTTTGAAACCTACGAGATTTCGCCCGGCCATGTCTGCTTCGAAATTACTGAAACCTCGGCAATTATCAATATCGACAACACGATCAAACTGATCAAAGAACTACAAAAAATGGGCACCCGCTTCATGCTGGATGACTTTGGCAGCGGCATGTCCTCATTCAGCTACCTCAAGCACCTGCCCGTCAACTTCCTCAAAATGGATGGTGCCTATGTCAAAGACATCACCAGCAACAAGGTAGACTTAGCCATGGCCAAAGCCATTCAAAGCGTTGCCCAATCCATGGAAATCAAGAACATTGCAGAATATGTTGAAGACCAAGCCACCTTGGACTGCCTCAAAGAAATGGGCGTCGCCTATGCACAAGGCTTCTACTTAAACCGCCCGATGCCACTCAACGAAGCCCTGGCCCGCCATATTGGGACCATCAGCCAACAACCTCAAGTAGCAGTAACCATTGCCCCCGATCTAGCAGTTTAATTGCACACCCAAGACGATCTGGATCAGACTTAAAGCCGCAATCTACGCAGCCTCAGAGAGTTTGATCTCCTCACATGATCAACCTCGTTGACAGCTTGAAATGACGTAAATCTTCAGTATTAGGTGCTGCAGTACTCTTAAGACTTGAGGCATGCAGAAACAAGCCAAGATGAACTGCAAATGATGATTGGATGCAATCAAAATCACTATTTAAAAAGTACTCCCCCACCAACACTGTCGAATTAAACTTACCCTTGGATTGAACCCAATAAAAAGCCTCTGCTCCGCTACTGCTCCAAGCTGGGATCCATGCCCTCAGCCACTAGCTTTATGGCCTCTTCACGCTTTTGCTTGACTTGCTGTAGGGAGATATCTGGATAAGTACCTAGGGGGAAAACAGCTTTTCTTTGCTGCAAAGCGACACTAGAGCCGCCACCACTTGCTAATGTTGGGGTAACTCACACTGGGGCTAAGTGTTGTTACCCCGTCATTTACCCCACTTTACTCGTGGATATCAATGAACTACTTTGGATGGCTGATACGTAAAAAAAATAGCCTTGAAAGGTCGTTTCAAGGCTATTCTTTGGATGGTATTGAACCACCTTGGATATGTGTTTGGTCGGGACGGCGGGATTCGAACTCGCGACCCCTTGCACCCCATGCAAGTGCGCTACCAGGCTGCGCTACGCCCCGAAGATTCAAAATCAAACGATAAAACCGTTTGAAAAAGAAGGTGGCATTATAAAGCAAAACCGCATATTCGCTAAGCAGAATATGCGGTTTTTATGGCTACGTTGTGCGCTTATGCAGGCACTTTGAGCAATTGCAGCACTTGTTGAATTTGTTCTCTAAGCGCCGCCACATCAATAGCGGATTGCGATATTTCTTCTGCCATCAAGCCCTGAGATTGTGGACTGCTTGAAACCGCTGATTCGGTGTTGCTGCGCGGTTTATCTGCTTTTTCTTCCACACCATCCAGGCGATTGCGGGCGCCACTGATGGTAAAGCCTTGCTCGTATAGGAGTTCGCGAATTTTACGGATCAGCAGGACTTCGTGATGCTGGTAATAGCGACGATTGCCGCGGCGTTTGACAGGCTTGAGCTGAGTGAACTCTTGTTCCCAGTAACGCAAGACGTGTGGCTTCACCCCGCATAGTTCGCTCACTTCACCAATCGTGAAGTAGCGCTTGGCGGGAATGGGGGGCAACGACACTTTTTGCGTTTCTAGCATAGGGTGTAATCAGATCAGGCTTGTGCTTGTAATGGATGTTCTGCGTAGTGTTCTTCTACGCGTAATTTCAATTTCTGGCTGGCATGAAAGGTCACCACACGGCGTGCAGAAATCGGGATTTCTTCACCGGTTTTTGGGTTACGACCTGGGCGCTCGGATTTGGTACGCAGTTCAAAATTACCGAAACCGGATAGTTTGACGCTGTCCCCTTCTTCTAGCGCATTCCGGACTTCTTCAAAAAACGCTTCGACCATATCCTTGGCTTCGCGCTTGTTCAGCCCGACTTGTTCAAACAACAAATCGGCTAAATCAGCTTTTGTGAGTGTCATTAACGATCCCCTGAACCTTCTTATTATGCGAGATGACGCTTGAGTTGTATCAACTGTTAATCCTTGGAGTAATGCAATGATGATTTAAATGGCATTATCCTGATGAATTACCTAAATGATGTTGTCCCTAAGTGATACTATCTTAGTGATGCAGCAAAATTGGATGACCAGTTATTGAGGATTCGCGCCACGATGGTATCGACTTCCTCATCGACCATTGTCTTGCAAGTATCTTGCATAAGTACAAGAAATGCAAGGCTTTTTTTGTTTTCTGGCACCCCTTTGCCTTGATAAACATCAAACAATTTTAGGGTTTGTAATTGCGGAATTTGCTCGGCAATAATGGCATCAATCATGGTTTGTGCTGACACATTTTGATCAACAATCACGGCAAGATCACGGCGCACAGGTAAGAACTTGCTTACCTCGCTATACGCCGGCACTTGCGTCGCCAGCGCAGCGGCCGCATCAAGCTCAAACAGATAACAGGCGCTGGTCAGGCCATACTGTTGTTGCCATTGCGGATGCAATTTGCCCAGCCAGCCTACAGCTTGATCGCCCAGGTAAATACGCGCTGACTGGCCTGGATGTAAGGCGGGATGCTGCTCGACCACAAAACGCACGGTTTGCGCGAACAGCGACTCGACGTGGGCCTTGGCATCATAAAAATCAAAAGCACGGGCCTCTGCTGCCCATTGTTCTGGCTGGACGCTGCCATAGATCAGGCCAGACAGTGTCAATGTTTCGATAAAGCCCTGGTTACCTTGTTCATAGCGCGCACCGAGCTCAAACAGCATGGCACGGGTTTGCTGACGCTTGAGGTTGTAGTCCAGGGCATCCAGCAGACCGCCCCACAAACCGGAGCGCATCACGCTCAGATTGCTGGCAATCGGGTTTTTAAGTGTAATCGGTGCTTCATTCCCGTACAAATCACGCTCCCAGCTTGCGTCAACAAAGCTGTAGGTGACCACTTCTTGATAGCCTTGATTAACCATGACATCGCGCAACCAATGCTTGCTGCGCTGCGCTTCTGGCGAGGCCAGCATGCCTTGCGGTGCCACGGGGGTCAGTGCCGGGATATGCTCGTAGCCATGCAAACGGGCAACTTCTTCAATCAGGTCTTCTTCACGCGCGATATCAAATCGGAAGCTGGGTGCATTGACCTGGAACACACCATTGCTTTCGGTATAGCTGAAACCCAATTGTGTGAGCAACTGCCCTACACGCGCCAGGCTGATTTCTATGCCTAACACTGACAGCAGGTAGGCATAGCGCAAGCTGACTTGATTGCGTACCGGCAAGTCGGCAGTCACTGCGGTGACGGCGGCGGCCTGACCACCACAAATTTCGAGCACCAATGCCGTCGCACGTTCAAGCGCATTCAGTGTGTTACCAAAATCCACGCCACGCTCAAAACGGTAAGAGGAGTCGGTGCTCAACCCCAAACGACGGGCTTTACCAGCCATCACATCTGGCGTGAAGAATGCGCTTTCTAAAAAGATCGCTTGCGTAGTATCGCTGACTGCGCTGGGGTTACCCCCCATGATGCCTGCCAACGCCACGGGGCCGTTACTGTCGGCAATGACCAAATCATCGCCTTTGAGGGTGACTTCTGTGTCATTAAGCAATACCAGTTTTTCACCTGCCTGGGCAAAACGTACCTGAATATCGCCTTGCAGCAGGTTCAGGTCAAAGGCATGCAACGGTTGCCCTTGCTCCAGCAAAATATAATTGGTGATATCCACCAGCGCACTGATGCTACGAATACCACTACGCTCAAGGCGGCGGACCATCCAGTCTGGCGTTTTAGCTTGTGCATTCAAGCCTTCGATCACCCGGCCATAATAGGCCAGGCAAGCCGTACTGGCTTGCAGCGTCACGTTTTTGGTCAGGGTCCCTGTCACCGCAGCAGGGGCAACAGTTGGTGCAGTCATTGGCGCGCCGGTCATCGCAACCACATCGCGTGCAATACCGACGATGCTCAGGCAATCCGCACGGTTAGGCGTGAGCTTTAACGTGTAGGCATGGTCGTTCAAATCCAGATATTCACGAATATCCTGACCAACCGGCGCGTCTGCTGGCAGCTCCAGAATGCCATTGGCTTCTGTAGCAATGCCCAGCTCTTTGGCAGAACACATCATGCCAAAAGACTCAACCCCACGTACTTTGGCTTGCTTGATTTGAATGCCTGGTTGCCCATTGTTTTCTGGCAACTGTGCGCCAACCAGCGCACATGGGGCTTTCAAACCGGCACGCGCATTAGGCGCACCGCAGACAATTTGCAAAGTCTCCTCGCCGACTTTCACCTTGCACACTTGCAGGCGATCAGCGTCTGGATGTTTGGCCGCCTCCAAAATCTCGGCCACAACGACGCGGCTAAACGCTGGCGCAACAGGCGTGAGCGCTTCAACCTCCAGTCCTGCCATTGTCAGCGCATGACCAAGCTGCTCGGTATCCATCGCTGGATTCACCATGGATCGTAACCATTGTTCGGAGAACTGCATATCTGTCTTACCTTGTCTTAATTCTGCTGTTTAAAGTGCGCGTGCGCTGAAATTACTTGATGAACTGCTGCAAAAAACGCAGATCATTATTAAAGAAATGGCGTAAATCATTGACGCCATAACGCAACATGGCTAGGCGCTCGACACCCAAACCAAAAGCAAAACCACGGTATTTGCTGCTATCGATATTGACGTGCTTGAGTACTTCGGGATGCACCATACCGCAACCACCGATTTCCAGCCAACCGCCATTCCAGCTCATGTCCATCTCGGCTGACGGCTCGGTAAACGGAAAGAAAGACGGACGGAAACGGACGGTTAAATCGTCACGCTCAAAGAATTTTTGCAGGAAATCCTGCACAACGCCTTTTAGGTTAGCAAAACTGATCTGCTCATCTACCCACAAGCCTTCCACCTGATGAAACATCGGTGAGTGTGTCGCATCCGAGTCCACGCGATACACTCGCCCTGGCGCAATAATTTTTAAAGGCGGCGTATTGTCTTGCATGTAATGGACCTGCACTGGCGAGGTATGTGTGCGCAGCACGTATTCCATGTTATCCCCACCGGTTTCCACATAAAACGTATCGTGCATGGCACGCGCCGGGTGGTTGTCAGGGATATTCAAAGCGGTGAAATTATAAAAATCGGTTTCAATTTCAGGGCCATCGGCCACACTAAAACCGATAGAGTGAAACAGCTCTTCCACACGACGCAAAGTCAGCGTCACAGGATGCAGACCCCCTTTGGACTGCGCACGCGCAGGCAAGGTCACATCAATGGTTTCGCTCGCCAGCTGCTTGGCCTGGGCTGCAGCCAAAATACTGTCACGGCGGTCATTCAAGGCTTGCTCGACCGCCTGCTTGACCACATTAATCGCTGCCCCGGCTGCAGGACGTTCTTCGGCACTCAACTTGCCCAAGCCCTTCAGTGCATCAGTAATAGCGCCTGACTTGCCCAAAAATTTAGCCTTGGCGTTTTCCAGTGCAGGGATATCATGACAAGCGGCAAAGTCCTGTGCTGCTTCTGCGATTAAGTGATTAAGATCAGCCATCGTCGGTATTCTTTTAGGGTTTAAGTAACATTAAAATAAAAAAAGAGGCCGCAGCCTCTTTTTTTGGTAGGTCTGATTAGGCGCTTAAACCTGTTTTAGCCAATTCTACAAATTTGGCAAAAGCAGCTTTATCGAACACGGCCAGATCAGCCAGCACTTTACGGTCAACTTCAACCGCAGCTTTTTTCAAGCCATTCATGAAACGGCTGTAGGTCAAACCAGCTTCACGGGCTGCCGCGTTAATACGGGCAATCCACAATGCGCGGAATTGACGTTTTTTCTGACGACGGTCACGGTATGCATATTGACCGGCTTTCATGACCGCCTGTTTGGCAACACGGTAGACGTTCTTACGACGACCACGGTAACCTTTAGCAGCATTTAATACTTTTTTGTGTTTTGCGCGTGCGATGACACCACGTTTTACTCTAGGCATGTCGTTCTCCTTATTGTGTTGGCATCATTGCGCGAACGCGTTTCACGTCGGTCGCAGAAATAATTGCGGTACCGCGCAGTTTACGTTTTTGCTTGGTAGTTTTTTTGGTCAGGATGTGGCGCAAGTGAGAGTGTGTACGCTTCACTTTGCCGTTACCCAAGAACTTGAAGCGCTTTTTGGCGCTGCTCTTCGTTTTCATCTTTGGCATTTTGGTCTCCTTAGAGGTTGAGTAAAGAGTGAGTAGGCAGCCAATTTAGCCATATCACTCCAAAAAACTTATTCTTCTGCGGACTTGTCCGCTTTTTTCGGTGGCACCTTTTTAGCGGGCGCCAGTACCATCACCATTTGACGGCCTTCCATTTTCGGGTATTGCTCCACCGCTGCATGCTCAGCAAGATCCGCTTCCAGACGCTTCAACAGCGCCAAACCGAACTCCTGATGCGTAATTTCACGGCCACGGAAGCGCAAAGTAATCTTGGCTTTGTCACCATCGCCCAAAAAGCGAATAATGTTACGCAACTTGATGTTGTAATCGCCATCATCGGTGCCAGGTCTAAATTTGACCTCTTTGATCTGCACCTGTTTTTGTTTGAGTTTTTGCTCGTGTAGACGCTTGCTCTCGGCGTATTTGAATTTGCCATAATCCATCAAACGGCACACGGGCGGTGCAGCATTTGGTGCAATTTCAACAATATCAATATCAGCTTCTTCCGCTTTGGCAAAGGCCTCTTTGAGACTCATCACACCTAACGGTTCGCCATCTACACCAATCAGACGCACTTGTGGCGCGGTAATATCGCCATTAATGCGTGTATCTTTATCCTGAGCTATAACAATCCCCTAACAATAAACAAAGCCGCACGGCACCTAAAAAATTAGACCCGGTTTTGGATGTCTTGCTGTACACGCGCAACAAACGCATCTACCGACATCGCACCCAGATCTTCACCTTTTCTGGTACGTACGGCCACATGACCATTTTGCATTTCCTTATCGCCAACAACAATCAGATAAGGCAATTTTTGCAAACTATGTTCGCGTATTTTATAGGTAATCTTCTCGTTTCTCAAGTCAAAATCGCATCGAATGCCATTTTTCTTCAATTTTTCAACTACTTGGCGCACGTAATCGGCTTGATTGTCCGAAATATTAAGCACCATCACCTGCACAGGCGACAGCCAGACCGGCATGGCACCCGCAAAGTTTTCGATCAAGATGCCTAAAAAACGCTCCATGGAACCCACAATCGCACGGTGCAGCATGATAGGCCGCTGGCGCGTATTATCTTCAGCCACATACTCCGCGCCCAGGCGCTCTGGCAGGTTTGGGTCGAGCTGGATGGTGCCGCATTGCCACATACGACCGAGCGAGTCTTTGAGGGTGAATTCAATTTTCGGGCCGTAAAAAGCGCCTTCGCCCGGCTGATACTCGAACTCAAGGCCATTCGCCTTAATCGCGTTAGCCAAGGCATTTTCTGCCATGTCCCACGCTTCTTCAGTACCCACACGCTTTTCTGGGCGGGTAGACAATTTAACGATCACATCGTCAAACCCAAAGTCTTTATAGACTTCGTACAACATTTTGATAAAGTCCGCCACTTCGGCTTCGACTTGCGATTCCATACAGAAAATATGGGCATCATCTTGGGTGAAGCCACGCACGCGCATCAAGCCATGCAAAGAACCAGACGGCTCGTTACGGTGGCAAGAACCGAACTCCGCCAGCCGCAACGGTAAATCGCGGTAGCTATGCAAACTGCTGTTGAAAATCTGGATATGGCCGGGGCAGTTCATCGGCTTCACGGCATAATCACGGTTTTCCGACTGGGTGACAAACATATTGTCACGGTAGTTTTGCCAGTGGCCGGATTTTTCCCACAGGGTCTTGTCCAGTACTGTCGGCGTACGTACTTCCTGGTAATCGTACTCCCTGAATTTGGCACGCATGTACTGCTCGACTTCTTGCCAGATGACCCAGCCTCGCGGATGCCAGAACACCATCCCCGGCGCATCCTCCTGCATATGGTAAAAATCCAGCTGCTTGCCGAGCTTGCGATGGTCGCGCTTCTCAGCTTCTTCCAGCATATGCAGATACGCTTCCAACTCTTCTTTATTGCGCCAGGCAGTGCCGTACACACGTTGCAGCATTTCATTATTGCTGTCACCGCGCCAGTAGGCGCCGGCCAGCTTCATCAATTTAAATGCC
Source organism: Methylophilus sp. DW102 (assembly GCF_037076555.1). NCBI lineage: Bacteria > Pseudomonadati > Pseudomonadota > Betaproteobacteria > Nitrosomonadales > Methylophilaceae > Methylophilus > Methylophilus sp. DW102. Next base: position 2,105,525 of record NZ_AP029023.1, read on the forward strand.
TTGAGCTTGCCGGTATTCGGCACGTGCGGGCCACGGCACAAGTCGGTAAACGCGCCTTCTGAATACAGCGAAACATCCTCATTGCTGGGAATGCTGGCAATGATCTCGGCTTTGTAGTGCTCGTTAATACTTTTGAAGTAAGCCACCGCTTCATCACGCGGCAACACTTTGCGCTCGACCTTTTCGTCTTTCTTTGCCAACTCTGCCATTTTCTTCTCAATGGCCACCAGATCATCCGGCGTAAATGGGCGCTTATAGCTAAAGTCGTAATAGAAGCCATTTTCAATGACAGGACCTATCGTCACCTGAGCATCCGGGAACAGCTCTTTGACCGCATAGGCCAACAAGTGTGCCGTTGAGTGGCGGATAATTTCCAGCCCCTCTTCGTTCTTGTCCGTGATAATGGCCAGCTCAACATCTTGCGCAATCTGATGACTGGTATCTACCAGCTTTGCTTCCTGACCGGGATAAGTCACCTTGCCAGCAAGCGCGGCTTTTGCCAAACCGGTGCCAATATTGGCAGCCACCTCCGCCACCGTTACAGCGTGTTCAAACTGTCTTACAGAACCATCGGGTAATCGAATATTTGGCATGCCAGATCCGTCAAAATTTTAGCGAACAACCTTGAAACAAGGCCTATACAAAGCATTTGATAAAAACAACAAAAGCCGTTAATTATAACGGCTTTTTGAATTTTGGTAGTCGCGAATGGACTCGAACCATCGACCCCCACCATGTCAAGGTGGTGCTCTAACCAGCTGAGCTACGCGACTATTTTAAGATTGATCACATGGACTGCAATCAATAAGGTTGCGCATTCTATCCGAAAGCCAGTCGTTAGGCAATGGGATCACGCTTATAATATTGCCATGCAGATTTTTCAGTTGCCCATGGGCGCACCGATCACCACATTGACTGACACGCTCGTAGAGTCCCTCAGTGAACACCAATATTGCCTGATCGATCAATGCTTGCCGTCCGACACCATCGCCGCATTGCGCACGCTGGCATTGGCGCGCGACCAGCAGGGGCAGATGCATCAGGCGGGCACGAGTAAAGCCGCCATTACCAACCCCAATCTTCGTGCTGACCGGATTGCCTGGCTGGAAACCGACGACCCCGACCCTGCCTTGCAAGCCTACTTTAGCCTGATGGCTGAGGTGCAACAAATGGCGAACCGTCACCTGATGATGGGACTGGCCACTTACGAAACCCATTTTGCCCTCTACCCTGCCGGCTCCAACGGCTACGCCACGCACATCGACCAGTTCCGCCAACACGCCACCCAAATACCAAGCGGCGTCCGCAGCTTGACCGCAATTATCTATCTCAACGAGGATTGGCCAGAACAAGCAGGAGGTGCCTTGCGCCTATATCTGGATGAACATCACCAGACCCCGGAGCAAGATGCCAGACATCTGGATATCTTGCCGCTAGGCGGCCGACTCGTGCTGTTTTTATCCGCCAGATTCTGGCACCAGGTATTGCCCGCCATCCAGCCAAGAGTGAGCGTGACGGGCTGGTTTAAAACACGCTAAATTACTGTGCCGTTTGCACGGGTGTCGTTAAACGGCTAAACAATTCGGCGCCTGCATAGCCATCTTGTGGCAACCCTTTGCTCGCTTGATATCGACGGATCGCGGCCTGGGTTTTGGCCCCTGGAAAGCCATCAGGGGCCCCACAATCAAACCCTTGCGCGTTTAATGACTCCTGCAACAGCCACATTTGCTGATAGCTGAGCGCAGGTGGCTCAGGCGGCAGCTGTAAGGTATAACTGTCCTGACGCAACTGCTGGCTGAGTAGACTCACAGCCAGCGCATAATTAATGGAACGGTTCCATTGCATGATGACGTCAAAATTGGGGAATACCATATATGCCGGACCATCAAAGCCCTGAGGCAATACAATCGACGCTTTTGGCAACGCCAGCGCGCTGGCTGGAACGCCCGCCACTCCGGCTTTCACCCACTCACTGACAGCTTTGGTCTGTTGCCATTGCGCCTGGCTGTAATCAAAGCCCGCAGGCAAGGCGACCTGAAAGCTAACGGGCTGGCCAGGCTGCCAGCCCGCCTGCGATAAATAATTGGCGGCAGAACTGAAGATATCTGGATAAGAGTCCCAGATATCAATCTTGCCATCCGCATCGGCATCCACCCCATATTTGAGCAAAGTGGATGGCATAAATTGCATATGCCCGGTCGCGCCCGCCCATGACCCCACCACCGGGCTATCATAGCGTTGATCACGCTCGACCACACGCATCAGGTTCAGCAGTTCTTTTTTAAAGAACGCAGCGCGTCGCCCTTCAAATGACAAGGTCGCCAAGGCAGACGCTAACGGGATATCCCCGGTAAATCCGCCAAAATTGGTTTCCAGCCCCCAGAAGGCCACCAGCACCTCCCTGGGCACCTGATACAACTCTTCGACCACATAGAGAACGCCACCATAGTCCTGCATCATGAGTTTGCCCTTGCTCACCACGCGCGGATTAATACGGCGGTTCACATAGGCAGAAAAACTGGTGACGAATTCTGGTTGCTTGCGGTCAAGCTCAATCACCCTTGGCAAATAGACGACGCCTGTTAGCGTCGCGTCAACCGCGGCCGGCGCAATCTGCATCGTTAACGCTTCCTGACGCAATGCCGTTAACCAGGGCTGAAAGCCTTCCGGCGACGCCTCTTGCGCCATACCCGCCTGTGCAGACAGGCCAAACGCTGTCAGCAGCAAGCCAAGAAACAGTGTGAGAATATTTTTTTTATACATGATCCATTTTAGAGAGTATGGCTGCATAGCCTGCCTGATAATCGGCAAATAAAAACGGGTAACCGGATTGCTGCAAAAACGGGTTGCGAATCCGTTTACCGCGCTGCAAGTCAGTGGTCGGGGTCACTGGCCCTAGCCGCTGCAGTTGCTGTGCCAGCCATTGCAACACCTCATGTTGTGGCACTGGCGCACCATCTGTCAAAATAATATGCGCTGGCAAGGGCAGTGCGTGTTCAATCTGGCGGTAAAAATGCACCACCGCACCTGCAACGTCCAGCTCATGAATGCGATTGGTCCATTGGATATGTTGTGGCCAGCGCTCAGGGGTTTGCAGCAACTTGAGCAGATAGAGCCGTTGCGGACCGTAAATTCCGGACACGCGTAACGCGGTATGCGAGCAAGGCAAGCCGTCCAGCAATTGCTCGGCTGCCAGGATCGTCTGGCCATTTTCTTCAGCCGGCATGGCAGGCGTATCATCATCAACCCACTGCCCTTGCTGCTCGCCATACACACTGGTACTCGAAATAAAAAACACATGCTTTAACGCGCGCTGATCCACATTGGCCAGCACATGCCGCAAGCCATCGACATAAGTTTGCTGGTAGCTCTGCCCTGCCACGGGCGCCAGGCAATACAGCAGGATTTCCGGGGCCTGGTCTGCCAGGGCAGACAGGCCATTTGCAGAGACGACATCCAGGTAGAGGGCGGCTGCGCCGTCAGGCACAGACTGCTGAGAGCGCCTGACGATTGTCAATGCATACCCTTGGGCCAGGGTCGCCTGGGCAATCAGCTTGCCCAATGCACCACAGCCTATCTGCAAAACACGCATCGTGGGCCTTTACCGCGCCAGGCCAGGCAGAGGATGCTTGCGCAAGTAACGCTCGGCCATCAGCATGGCGGACATCGTCTTGCTATCAGTAATTTCACCGTCTTCAATCGCTTGCATAATGCGTTCAAACGGCCAGACCATCACATCCATCGCTTCGTCGATATCTCTGGCATGATCACCCAGTGAGAGGTCTGTCGCCAGATAAATATGAATCACCTCATTGGAATAGCCGATGCAAGGATGCTGTATCCCCAGCTTGGTCCAGTTCTTGGCCGCATAGCCGGTTTCTTCAAGCAACTCACGCTGGCCTGTGGTCAATACCGGCTCACCTGCATCGATCTTGCCAGCCGGTAACTCTATAAACACCTGCTTGAGGGGATAGCGGAATTGGCGCTCTAGTACAACCTCACCGGCATCGGTGAGAGCGACTACGACGACAGCACCAGGGTGCACAACATACTCGCGACCGCTGATCACGCCGTTTGGCAAGCGTGCTTCGTCGTAGCGGACAGTGAGCATTTTTCCCTGCGCCATCACCGCACTGGAAACCGTTGTTTCAATTAAATGTGCATCCTCATTGAGTACTGTTGCTTCTGTCATATTTCTCTTTACTGATTAACACTATTTTTATATTCAAGGTTGATTGACTACTTAACTGTTGAAGGTATTGCACTGATTAAGGTCGCCAGACTGCAAGCCTTGCTTGAACCAATATACCCGCTGTGCAGAACTGCCATGGGTGAAACTATCTGGCACCACATAGCCTTGGGCCTGCTTTTGCAAGGCATCATCGCCAATAGCCGTTGCCGCCTGCAGCGCTTCTTCCACATCGCCGGCTTCCAGCACATGATACTGTTGATCAGCATAATAGGCCCAGACGCCCGCATAGCAATCGGCCTGTAGCTCTAGTTTGACCGAATAGGCGTTGGATGCAGCCTCAGACCCGGCCTGTTGCCTGGCTTGTTGTACCTTGGCTGAAGTCCCCAGCAGATTTTGCACGTGGTGCCCCACCTCATGCGCAATCACATACGCCTGTGCGAAATCTCCAGGCGCTTTAAAGCGGTCTTGCAACTCCTGATAAAAACTCAAATCAATATAGACTTTTTGGTCTGCCGGGCAATAAAACGGCCCCATGGCCGACTGCCCCTGACCACACGCAGTGCTGGTCATGCCACTAAACAGTTGCAGATTGGGCGCCGTATATTGCCGTCTACTGGCGGAGAACTGTTGCTGCCAGATTTTCTCGGTACTCCACAGCACCTGAGAAACAAACTTCACCTTGGGGTCCTGGCTTTGCTCAGGACGCTGCGGCGACTCGGCCACAGGTTGGGCTTGCTGCGCCAGATTTAACACCAGCTGGGGATCGACGCCAAAATACATGGCGACCAGCACCAGTGCAATGGAACCTATGCCGATACTGCGCCCACCAAAGCCGCCACCGCGGCGGTCTTCAACATGCTGACTTTCTTCCAAATCGTCCAGGCGCACAGAAATCCTCTATCCGTATGAATGAAAAATGTTGCGGGAATGTGATTACTTTAGCATGCAGCACTGATAAAATCACACCATGTTTACTGGGATTATTCAAACCGTCGGCAGGATTGCCGAAGTTGTTCCACATGGCGAAGATTGTGCATTACGCATAGAAGCGCCGTCTTTGGGCATGGAGGATGTGCAGTTGGGAGACAGCATCGCCGTCAACGGTGTCTGCCTCACCGTCACTGATTTTAATTCACGCAGCTTTCAGGTCATGGTATCCAAAGTCACGCTAGAGGTCACCACCGGCCTAAGCCAACCTGGGCCTGTCAACCTGGAAAAAGCCATGCGACTGGCTGATCGCCTGGGCGGCCATCTGGTGACCGGGCATGTGGATGGTATAGGCAGCATCACGGCACTGGAGTCCGTCGGCGAATGCTGGCTACTCAAAGTGCGCGCGCCACATGCCATCAGCAAATACATTGCCAAAAAAGGCTCACTCTGCGTGAATGGCATCAGCCTCACCGTCAATGAGATTCAGCAGGATGAGGTCAGTATCAATTTGATCCCGCATACCATGCAGCACACCATGATGCAGCATGCCAAAGCGGGCGACCCGGTGAACCTTGAAATTGACGTGATTGCGCGCTATGTCGAGCGGATGCAAGCTTGGGAGCAGGAATAATGTCGGCGCAAATCAGTCCTATCGAGGCCATTATTGCCGATATCCGTGCTGGCAAAATGGTGATTCTGGTCGATGATGAACACCGTGAAAACGAAGGTGACTTTGTCATCGCCGCAGAATTTGTCACCGCTGAGCATATCAATTTTATGGCCAAATATGGCCGTGGTCTGATCTGCCTGACCTTGACCGAACAGCGTTGCCGTCAATTAAACCTGCCCCCTATGGTGCAAAAAAATGGCACGCGCCTGGGCACCAACTTTACCGTCTCGATTGAGGCTGCTGAGGGCGTCACCACGGGTATTTCGGCCGCAGACCGCGCCACCACCATCCGTGCCGCCATTGCCAAGCAGGCCAATGCAAGCAGCATTGTTAGTCCCGGGCATATTTTCCCGTTATCGGCGATGAATGGCGGTGTACTGGTGCGCGCAGGCCATACCGAGGCAGGCTGCGACCTGGCACAACTGGCAGGCTGTGAGCCCGCCAGCGTCATCTGCGAAATCCTCAAAGACGATGGGGAGATGGCAAGGTTACCAGACCTGATGCAGGTCGCCGCCGAGCACAATATCAAAATCGGCACCATTGCCGACTTGATCCACTATCGTGCGGCACACGAAAGACTCATAGAACGTAGCGCAGAACGCGAAATAGAAACCGTGTTTGGCACGATGCGACTTATCGCCTATCGCGATCATATTGCCCAGGAAACCCATCTGGTGCTGATCAAGGGCCAGCCCGAGCAAAGCGATGAAGTGCTGGTGCGGGTCCATGAGCCGCTGTCGATGATAGACCTGCTTGATAGCAGCCACCAATCACATAGCTGGAATCTGCTCCAGGCCATGCGTACCATCAGCACGGCCGCGTGCGGCGTCATCGTACTCATCAACCATGATGAAGATGGCCTCGGCCTGACTGACCGTATTTTGCGGGCAGACCAGAAACTGGTCCTCAATCAGGAATTACGTAATTACGGTATCGGCTCACAAATCTTGCTCGACCTTGGCGTGAAAAAAATGCGCCTGATGGCTGCCCCGCGCAAAATGCCGAGCATGGATGGCTTTGGTTTTGAAATTACCGGATATTTGAGCGCTGAGGAAGCGCATGCATGAAACGCAGCCATAAAGCCTATCCCCAATGAGTGAGCAACTGACTTTGAATGACCAGACAAGCCGTCTGGACCTGACCGGCCAAATCCTGATTGCCATGCCAGCCATGCAGGACCCCTACTTCAGCAAAAGCGTGATTCTGATCTGCAATCACGACGAAGATGGCGCCATGGGCATGATCCTCAACCATCCCTTGCAACTGAATGTGGGCGACCTGTTTGAACAGCTGGAGATGGAGTGCCATGTTGCGCAACAACAGGCGCGCCCGGTGCATTTTGGCGGGCCGGTTCAGGTAGAGCGTGGCTTTGTCCTGCATGCGCCAGCCACTGAATTTAATACCACTATGGGCTTATCGGATAGGCTGGCCATGACCTCATCCAAGGATATCCTCGAAGCCGCCGCCCGTGATGAAGCGCCACAAGACATGTTTATTGCGCTCGGCTACACCGGCTGGGCAGCCGGTCAGCTGGAACAGGAAATCCAGGCCAATGCCTGGCTAACCCTGCCACTGGCAGATCACCACCAGCTGCACAAGTTGATTTTTAAATTACCCAGCGATGACAAGCTGTTCTGGGCCATGCAGCAATTAGGGGTGGACTTTGCCACCTTGTCCGAGGTTGCCGGGCATGCCTGATGCAACCAGGCTTGGCAAACAGCCACTGAACCAAAGCCATTTACCGATCACCCAGCGTCGCTATCCCGATATCACAGGCACCCTGCTGGCATTTGATTTTGGTGAAAAACGCATCGGGGTGGCCGTCGGTGACACCCTGCTCAAACTGGCACACCCACTGCTGACCATAGAGGCTGAAGAAAACGCCGCCAAGTTTGCGCAAATTGAATCCTTGCTAAAAGAATGGCAACCGGCGCTGCTGGTGGTTGGGCTACCCATGTCCCTGGATGGCGAGGCGCATGCCATGACGGCCTTGGCGCAAAAGTTTGCCCAGCGTCTCGAGGGCCGCTTTAACTTGCCGGTGGTGATGGTGGATGAACGCCTGTCGTCGGCGGAGGCCTCACAATCCCTGCGCGAAGCAGGCATTCGTGGCCGTGCGCAAAAGCAGATGCTGGATCAAGTTGCCGCCCAAACTATATTACAATCTTATTTTGATGCTTATCATGCACGTAAGTAGCACTGGATACTCATGACTTTACCTGATCCCGAACAATTACTTGATCATCTGTACGCTCAACTCAAACCGCGTATTCAGGCGGAAACGGCTCTGGTTGGCATTTATACGGGCGGCGTCTGGCTCATGCAAAAACTGTTGCAGCGCTTGCAGGCCGAGCTGGGGCAAGACATTGTGCATGGCAAGCTGGATGCAGCCATGTATCGCGATGATTATGCGCAACGTGGCCTCAAAACCGCTGCGCAGCCCGCGCAAATTCCGTTTGATGTAAACGGCAAGCACATCATCCTGATTGATGACATTTTTTATACCGGCCGCACCACACGTGCCGTCATGAATGAATTATTTGATTATGGCCGTCCGGCTTCGGTGCAATTGGCGGTACTGATTAACCGTGGTGGCGCCCAACTACCGATCCGCCCCGATATGACTGGCGCCGATCTGCCATTGCAGGCCAATCAATCGTTTGAACTGGCAATCAATACTCAGGGCAAACTGCACCTGAGCATTGCCACCTCGGCAGCGAATGGAGTGGATGCCAATGTATAACCCGCAACTCAACGCCCAGGGCCAGCTGCAACACTTGCTAAGCATCGAAGGTCTGCCCAAGCGCATTCTGACCGATATTCTGGACACCGCCGAAAACTTTGTCGGCGTTGCTGAACGCGAAGTGAAAAAAGTGCCGCTGCTGCGTGGCAAAACCGTCTGCAATATCTTTTTTGAAAATAGTACGCGTACGCGCACCACGTTTGAAATCGCCGCCAAACGCCTGTCGGCCGATGTGCTCAACCTCAATGTCAGCACCTCGTCACAATCCAAAGGCGAGACCATTCTTGATACGGTGAACAACCTGATTGCCATGCATGCGGATATGTTTGTGGTCCGTCACCAGCAAAGCGGTGCCGCGCATTTCATTGCGCAACACGTGCCGCCACACATCAGCGTGATCAATGCCGGCGATGGCCGCCATGCGCACCCGACCCAAGGCTTGCTGGATGTATTCACCATCCGCAAATACAAGCCAGAGATGCACAACCTGCGCGTGGCGATTGTGGGTGACGTCTTGCATTCGCGCGTCGCCCGCAGTGAAATCCATGCGCTCACCACGCTGGGCGTCCCAGAAATCCGCGTCATCGCACCGCGCACCCTGTTGCCTGCCGATGTGGAAAAGCTGGGCGTGCAAGTGTTCCACAATATGGAGCAAGGCCTCAAAGACGTAGACGTCGTCATGATGCTGCGCCTGCAAAACGAGCGCATGTCCGGCGCCTTGTTGCCCAGCTCACAGGAGTTTTTCCAGACCTTTGGTTTGACCCCTGAGCGCCTGGCACTGGCCAAGCCGGATGCCATTGTGATGCACCCAGGCCCGATGAACCGGGGCGTAGAAATTGATTCGGCAGTGGCGGACGGCAAACAGTCCGTGATCCTGCCACAGGTCACGTATGGGATTGCAGTACGCATGGCGGTGATGGCAATTCTTGGAGGAGGCAACGCCGCATGAATATCCTGATTACACAGGGCCGCTTGATGGATGCCAGCCAGCAGCTGGATCAGGTGCAAGATCTTTATATCAGCGCAGGCAAGATTGTTGGCATGGGTGCAGCGCCCCAAGGTTTCCAACCAGACCAGACATTGGATGCCGAAGGCAAATGGGTGTTACCTGGCCTGGTGGATTTGTGTGCGCGCCTGCGGGAACCGGGCAGCGAATACAAAGCAACCTTACTAAGTGAGTTACGCGCCGCCATGGCGGGTGGCGTCACCAGTCTGGCCTGCCCGCCAGACACTGACCCGGTACTGGACGAGCCTGGCCTGGTCGAGATGCTCAAGCACCGAGCGAAATCGCACGCCCTCGCCCATGTCTATCCACTGGGCGCAGTCACACGGCAGCTTGAAGGCCATTTACTCACAGAAATGTTCGCCCTGACCACTGCCGGTTGTGTGGGCTTTTCACAGGCCGATACAGCGATTGTTGATACCCAGGTCCTGTGGCGGGCATTTGAATATGCCGCAACCTTCGGCTATACGCTGTTCATGCGTGCCGAAGATCCGTACCTGGCAAAAAACGGGGTCGCCCACGATGGCGAAGTCGCCTCCAGACTGGGGCTCAAAGGCATCCCGGCGGCGGCAGAAAGCATTGCGCTGCAAACCATGCTGCGGATCGCCGAGGCCACAGGCGCCAAATTGCATATCGCCCGGGTATCCACGGCTGAATCGGTTGAGTTGATCAGGCAAGCCAAACAGGCCGGCATGGCGGTCACGGCAGATGTCAGCATCCAGCACCTGCACCTGACCGATATGGATATCGGCTTTTTTGACAGCATGGTACATCTGAAACCGCCTGTACGCACCCAACGCGACCGTGACGCACTACGTGCTGGCTTGCTGGACGGTACGCTAGATGCAATTTGTTCGGATCATACGCCAGTCGATGATGACGCCAAAGCACTCCCTTTTGCCGAGTCGCACCCTGGTGCCTCAGCGCTTGAACTCTTGCTGCCACTGACCTTGAAATGGTCTGCGCAGGCCAAACTGGCCCCCTTGCAAGCCCTGGCCAAAGTCACGCAAATCCCCGCGCGGATTCTGGGTGTTAATGCAGGCACTTTGCAAACGGGTGCCACGGCCGACGTGGTGATTTACGACCCGGAAATGGAATGGCGCGTAGATGGCCGCGCCCTGCTCAGCCAGGGCAAGAATACGCCATTTGTGAATCACAGCCTGACCGGCAAGGTCACTGCGACCATTACGCAGGGCAATCTGGTGTTTCAGCAGGAAACCGTGCAGCTTACAAGATGAGTGTTGCATGCATGCCGGATGCCTACCCGGCATGCATGTTGAATAAGGTTTACAAAATATCCAGATCAGAAATCTTGCTGCGTTCCTGATTTTCCGGGTTGGCGACTTTGCTGTTGAGTTTAAATTTGAGTCGCAAGTCGTTGACCGAGTCGGCATTGCGCAAGGCGTCTTCGTAACTGATCTGGCTGGTTTCAAACAGGTCAAACAAGGCCTGATCAAAGGTCTGCATGCCCAGCTCTCGGGATTTGGCCATGACTTCTTTAATGCCGTGTACATCACCTTTATAAATCAGGTCTGAAATCAGCGGCGAGTGCAGCAGAACTTCGACGGCAGCCACACGACCAGAACCATCCACTTTAGGAATCAACCGTTGTGAGGCAATACAGCGCAGGTTGAGCGACAGGTCCATCAGCAATTGCTGCCGGCGTTCTTCGGGAAAAAAGTTGATAATGCGGTCCAGCGCCTGGTTGGTGCTGTTGGCGTGCAAGGTGGCCAGACACAAGTGGCCGGTTTCAGAAAAGGCAATCGCGTAATCCATGGTTTCACGGTCGCGGATTTCACCGATCATGATCACATCCGGTGCCTGACGTAGCGTGTTCTTGAGCGCGGCATGCCAGTTGTCCGTATCCACGCCCACTTCGCGCTGGGTGACAATGCAGTTGCGGTGGCTATGCACAAACTCTACCGGGTCTTCAATGGTGATAATGTGGCCATAACTGCTTTCATTGCGGTGCCCCAGCATGGCGGCCATTGAGGTCGACTTACCTGATCCCGTGCCGCCAACAAAAATAATCAGGCCGCGCTTTGCCATCACCACATCCTTGAGTACGGGCGGCAAGTTCAAATCATCAAATTTGGGGATATTGGTATTGATCACCCGAATCACCAGACCTACGGCACTGCGCTGCACAAAGGCATTGACGCGGAAACGGCCCACCGATGGCATGCTGATCGCAAAATTGCACTCCATGGTTTCTTTAAACTCTTGCGCTTGCTTGTCATTCATGACAGTACGCGCAATTTCGGCCGTTTGCTGGGTACTCAAAGTTTGTGAGGTAATCGGTGTGAGCTTGCCATCAATCTTCATGGCCGGCGGAAAGCCTGCGGTAATAAACAAATCCGAGGCTTTACGCGTGACCATGAGCTTCAACAGGTCATTAATAAATTTCTCGGTTTGCGCGTGATCGGCGCCGGTCTGCATGCTGCTATCCATCTTTAATATTTATCCGATAATGCCATCACGGTTAGCCGCTTTGGTACGCGCCTCATCGGCGCTGATGACGTTGCGTCGCACCAGATCTTGCAGATTCTGGTCCAGCGTTTGCATGCCCACACTTTGGCCCGTCTGAATTGCCGAATACATCTGCGCAATCTTGTTTTCGCGAATCAGGTTACGGATGGCGGGGGTTCCGATCATGATTTCATGGGCAGCCACCCGGCCCTGCTCGTCTTTGGTTTTACACAGGGTTTGCGAGATCACGGCGCGTAAAGACTCTGAGAGCATGGAGCGCACCATTTCCTTTTCTGCCGCCGGGAACACATCGACTACCCGGTCTATGGTCTTGGCCGCAGAGCTGGTATGCAGGGTCCCAAATACCAGGTGACCGGTTTCGGCCGCAGTCAGCGCCAGGCGGATGGTTTCCAGGTCACGCATTTCACCCACCAGAATCACATCCGGGTCTTCACGCAAGGCTGACCGCAGCGCATTTTCAAACGACATGGTATGCGGCCCGACTTCACGCTGGTTAATCAATGACTTTTTCGAGGTATGCACAAATTCGATCGGGTCTTCCACGGTCAGGATATGCGACATCTGGGATTCATTAATGTAATCAATCATCGCCGCCAGTGTGGTCGATTTACCTGAACCGGTCGGCCCGGTCACCAGCACAATGCCACGCGGCGTATCGGCCAGGTCCTTGAACACGCGTGGGGCGTTAAGCTCTTCCAGCGTCAACACCTTGCTAGGAATGGTACGGAATACCGCACCGGCGCCGCGCTGGTGGTTAAATGCATTGACCCGGAAACGCGCCAGGTCAGGGATCTCGAATGAAAAATCGCATTCCAGCTTTTCTTCATACACTTTGCGCTGGCTGTCATTCATGATGTCGTACAACATGCTATGTACTTCAGCATGATCCATGGCGGGTAAGTTGATTTTACGCACATCGCCATGCACGCGTATCATCGGTGGCAACCCGGCTGACAAATGCAAGTCTGAGGCTTTGTTTTTAACTGAAAACGCCAATAAATCTGAAATATCCACAATCCACTCCAGTGATTATTTATATAATGTTATTTTTTACCTCTACCCGGCACCGTGTTGCTTCCCATGACTGATATTGCTGACAATCTGGCACTCATCCGCCAACAACTGGCCCAGGCACGTGCAAGCTACCAGGCCACACAAACGGTCACTTTATGTGCGGTGAGTAAAGCACAACCTGCCTCAGCTCTCAGGGAGGCCTATCAGGCCGGTCAAACGGTGTTTGGTGAAAACTACCTGCAAGAAGCGCTCGCCAAACAACAGCAACTGCAAGACTGTGCGATAGCATGGCATTTTATTGGCCCGATTCAAAGCAACAAAACACAGCCAATTGCCTGTCATTTCGATTGGGTGCATTCGGTGGACCGCCTTAAAATTGCACAACGCTTGTCTGACGCGCGCCCTGCAGACATGGCGCCTTTGAATATTTGCCTGCAAGTCAATATTAGCCAGGAATCAAGCAAAAGTGGTGCCAGCGCTCAAGAGGTGCTGGATCTGGCTTTAAATATCAGGCAGTTACCACGCTTGCATTTGCGCGGTCTGATGGCGATTCCGGCCCCCGTGGAAGATTTCGACCAGCAACGTGACCAATTTCGGCAGGTACGGGCCCTGTTTGATCACCTGAATGCGCATGGCTTGCAGCTGGATACCCTCTCCATCGGCATGAGTGGTGACTTTGCCGCAGCCATTGCCGAAGGCGCGACGCTGGTGCGCATCGGCACAGCCATTTTTGGCGCCCGCCCGCGTAAACCCGATAACGACTCAGTTTAAAGAAGGAACTTGAATACCATGCAATCACTGTCAGCCACCCGCATCGCCTTTATTGGCGGCGGCAATATGGCACAAGCCCTGATGATAGGCCTGCAACAACGAGGCTTTGCCATGTCACACATTACCGTGATTGACCCGGACACCAGCAAGCATGCTTCGCTACAAGCCAAATTAGGCGTGCAAACCAGCGCGGCGCTGTCGGCAGCCTCACTGGCGGCTGAAGTTGTGGTGCTGGCGGTCAAACCACAGCAATTGCAGGCGGTGGCACACTCGCTGGCTCCCTACTTACAATCACAATTGGTGATCTCAGTTGCCGCCGGCATACGCACCGGCGACTTGTGCCGCTGGTTAGGCGGCTACCAGACGCTGATTCGCACCATGCCCAATACGCCTGCGCAAATTCAGGCGGGCATTACTGGCGCTTATGCCCTGCCAGCCGTCTCAGCAGGCCAGCGTGACGTTGCCGACCAGTTGTTGCAAGCGGCGGGTGAAGTGGTTTGGCTAGAAGCTGAAGACCAGCTGGATGCGGTGACCGCGATTTCGGGCAGTGGCCCGGCTTATGTCTTTTTGATGATAGAAGCACTCACCGCGGCAGGGGTCGCTTTAGGACTCAGCGAAGCCCAGTCACAACAACTCAGCCTGGCCACATTCAAAGGCGCCAGCTTGCTCGCAGCCTCGAGCCCTACCCCTGTGGCGACCCTGCGTGAGCAAGTGACCTCCAAGGGCGGCACTACCGAACAAGGCCTGCTCAGTATGCGTGAGCACGATATTCATGGCATGATGCAACATGCCGCGGCACAAGCAGCACGCCGCGCCAAAGAACTCGGCGATCAATTGGGAGCACAATAATGTTGCAAAACATGACAACTTTTTTACTGAATGCAGTATTTGGTATTCTGACTTTTTTACTGGTATTGCGTTTTTTAATGCAGTGGACAAGGACCTCGTTCCAGAATCCGCTGGGGCAAATGGCCATGGCGCTGACTGACTTTATGGTCAAGCCTGCCCGCAAACTGATTCCCCCTGCCCGACAGCTGGATTTATCAACCCTGTTGCTGGCCTGGCTGGTACAAGTAATTCTGTTCGCCTTGCTGACCTTGCTTGTAGCCGCCCCAGTGTCCCCGGTGTTTTGGTTCTGGCAGGCCTTTGTCGCCGTCCTGGGGCAAATGCTGGATGTGTTTTTTTACGCCATTTTGCTCATGGCCATTTTAAGCTGGATCAATCCATACAGCCCGATTTATGGCGTGCTGAACCAGTTATCAGCGCCTATCCTCAATCCGTTGCGTAATGTCTTGCCTTCGATTCAGGGATTCGATTTTTCCGCGCTGGTCGCCTTGCTGTTGTTGCAAATGATCAGCCGTATCGTGCTGCCAGGCTTGGCGGGCGGCATGCTGTAACACGCATACGCAGTGCTGCGCATCGCGGGGACGGCCTTACCTCTGGCCGTCCTCTCCAGAACAACAATTTTCTAGACCCAAACGATATCAAACTCTTCGCGGCCGTATTGCGTATCCGGGTGCAGCGACACCGGCCGTTTGATAAAGTCTGACAAATTGGCCAGGCTTTGTGACTCTTCATCGCCCAGCATATTGATCACCTCGGGCGAGGCCAGAATCTTGAACTCTTTGGCATTTTTAAACTGCTTGGACTCACGCAATAACTCACGCATGATTTCATAGCAAATGGTCTGGGCGGTCTTGAGCTCACCACGCCCCTGGCAAACCTGACACGATTCACACAGCAAATGCGCCAGGCTCTCGCGCGTCCGTTTGCGCGTGAGCTCCACCAGCCCAAGGGCAGAAAACCCGTTCACATTAATCCGCGCACGGTCCAGCGTCACAGCACTGCGCAACTCTTCCAGCACTGCCGCACGTTGTGCATCCTCATCCATATCAATAAAGTCGATGATAATGATGCCGCCCAGGTTACGCAGGCGTAGCTGACGGGCAATCGCTTGCGCCGCCTCCAGATTGGTTTTGAAAATGGTATCGGACAGGTTTTTACCACTGACAAAACTACCGGTGTTCACATCCACCGTGGTCAGCGCTTCAGTCTGGTCAAAGATCAGGTAGCCACCCGATTTGAGCTCCACCTTGCGCGCCAGCGCCTTTTCGATTTCGTTTTCAATATCGTAAAACTCAAACAGCGAGCGTTCGCCTTTGTAGTGCGTCAGCGGTTTTACCGCGTGCGAAACATAAAGCTCGGCAAACTCTTTTAGCCGCTCAAACATCTCGCGCGAATCGACACGGATGCTGGTGGTTTCGGTACACACCACATCGCGCAAAATGCGTCGCGGCAAACTCAGGTCATAAAAAATCAGCGAGCGTTCACCGACCTTGGTGCTCTCGGTCTGGATTTTTTGCCACACTTTGCGCAAATACTCGATGTCGGCCAACAACTCCTGATCGGTGGCGTTTTCTGACATGGTGCGGATGATATAGCCGCCTTCGCGTGCTTCAGGCAACAAGCCCAGCAAACGATTGCGCAAAAACTCGCGTTCTTCTTCGTGATCAATGCGCTGCGATACGCCGATATGTTTCTGGTAAGGCAAATACACCAAAAAACGGCCGGCAATGCTGATTTCAGTGGTCAGGCGTGCGCCTTTGGTGCCTATCGCCTCTTTAATCACCTGGACGATAATCGACTGGCCTTCATGCAACACTTCCTGAATCGGGCGGTCGGTTTTCACCGCGCCCTCCTCGGTATGGCACTCCATGATATCGGCCGCATGCAAAAAGGCCGCACGCGGCAGGCCGATTTCGACAAAGGCAGATTGCATGCCAGGCAACACGCGCACAACAGTGCCGCGATAAATATTACCGACAATCCCCAGCGAAGAGGCGCGTTCAATGTGCAACTCCTGAACGATGCCCTGCTCCAGAATCGCCACGCGCGTTTCCTGCGGCGTGACGTTAATCAATACTTCCTGTGCCAACGACATAGTGCTTATCCAATCCCGAATCTATTTTTTTGATAGCAGTTTACCATGCGTTCAGCAGCTGCGCCGTTTCATGCAGCGGCAAACCCATCACCCCGCTATAACTGCCCTCAATGCGCGCAATCCAGGCCCCGGCACGGCCCTGAATACCATACGCCCCGGCCTTGTCCATGGGCTCCCCCGAAGCCACATAGTCTTGTAGCACCGCCAATGGCACAGGCATCATATGCACCCGCGTGGTACTCAACAAGCACTGCGCTTTACCCTCGTGCATCACCGCTACCGCCGTGTGCACCTCATGCAAGCTGCCACTTAGCCGCGTCAGCATGGCCAGCGCTTCCGCCGCATCCGCCGGCTTGCCCAATATTTCGTTGCCCAGCGCGACCGTGGTATCTGCCGCCAGAATCGGCAACCCGCGGTGACCATGCTCTGCATGGATCGCTTGTGCCTTGGCTACCGCCAGCCGCTGCACATAACGGGCAGGATCTTCACCCGGCCAACATGACTCATCAATATCCGCGGGCATGATGTCACAGCTTATGCCCAATTGCGCCAGTAACTCGACGCGGCGTGGGCTACGCGAGGCCAAAATAATCTTGCGATTGTTCATCATTCTGTATCTTTATCAAATGCACGACATCCAGTGCTGGGTACCACAATTATTAAAACGGTATTATGGCTTATTCCAACCCTGGTTTAGCGAGACTTTGCAAGTTTCGCTAGCCCCGGCCGCTTTGTGTACAATACCCCCTCGTTTCACACTTGCAGCCTCGCCATGAATACCATCGAACAGCTGATACAGCGCGCCGACCAACTGATTACAAGACTTGAGCACCTGTTGCCCACCCCACCTGCTGAGCCAGACTGGCAAGCCGTGGCCTGGCGCTGGGTCAAGCACAACGGACAAGGCCAGTTACAAGCCGTCGGGCATCCACACCAGATTCTGCTGGACGATATCCGCTTTATAGACCGGCAAAAAAATGAGGTGGTGCGAAATACACGCCAGTTTTTACAAGGCCTGCCCGCCAACCACGTGTTGCTGACAGGCGCACGCGGCACCGGTAAATCGTCGCTTGTAAAGGCCGTGCTCAACGCTTACGCCAGCCAAGGCTTACGTCTGATAGAAGTCGAAAAACAAGACCTCACAGACTTGCCACAAATCACTCAATTGATACGCAACCGCCCGGAAAAGTTTATTATTTTTTGTGATGACCTCACCTTTGAAGCCAACGACATCGGCTATAAAGCCCTTAAAGTCATCCTCGATGGCTCGATTGAAAACGCCTCGTCCAACCTGCTGGTCTACGCCACGTCTAACCGCAAAAACCTGATGCCGGAATATATGTCTGACAATCAACCGATTGTAGATAACGGCGAAATCCGCCAGAACGACACCATAGACGAAAAAACCTCACTGGCAGAGCGCTTTGGTTTGTGGCTCTCGTTTTACAGTTTCGACCAGGATGAATATCTCAATATTGCCGCCCACTGGCTGCAGACTTTTGGCATCACGATGGATGAGACAGCCCGTCATGCCGCCCTGCAGTTTTACCATACGCGCGGCGCCCGCAGCGGCCGTGTCGCCTACCAGTTTGCCAAAGACTACGCCGGCCAACTGCAACTGAAATCCTGAGCCATGACAAAACTCGTCCAAGTCGCCGTCGCTATCCTGATCCGCCCCAATGGCGAATACTTGCTCGCCAGCCGTCCCAATGGCAAAGGCTGGGCTGGTTGGTGGGAATTCCCCGGCGGCAAAATCGAATCTGGTGAAAGCCCGGAACAGGCACTGATCCGTGAATCACAGGAAGAACTCGGCATTACGCCCACACAAATCCAGCCATGGATCAAACGCCGCTACGACTACCCGGCCACGCATGACGCCGAAGCCAAAACCGTGCTGCTGCATTTCTTTTTTGTTCATACCTGGCAAGGCGAATTACAAGCGCGCGAAGGCCAGCAGTTTGCCTGGCAGCACCCACGCACACTCAACGTCAGCCCCGTGCTACCTGCCAATGCACCAATCATGCAAGCACTCAGTCTGCCACCTGTGTATGCCATCAGCAATATCCAGGAAATGGGTGAACACGCATTCTTGCAAGCGTTAAAGCAGCAGCTCGACCAAGGCCTGCAATTGCTGCAAATACGCGAATCACAGCTTGATGACGCAGCCCTCGCCAAATTGAGCGAGGAAGTATTACAGCTATGTGCGCCTTATGACTGCCGCTGCTTACTCAATGGTAGCCCCGAACAAGCATTACAACTCGGCTACCACGGCGTGCATTTAAATAGCCAGCGCCTGATGACCCTCACGAAAAAGCCGGATAACTTGTTAGTAGGTGCCTCTTGCCATAACCGCGTAGAGTTAGCGCAAGCACAATCATTACAACTACACTTTGCAATGCTCTCCCCTGTGCTACCGACAAAAAGTCACCCTGAAGCAACTGGACTAGGCTGGGAGCAATTTGGTGAAATGTTAAACGGGCTTGAGATTCCAGTGTATGCACTGGGTGGGATGCATTTTGAACATGTATCGCAGGCGCAATCCTTTGGTGCGCGTGGCATTGCCATGCAACGTGCGATCTGGGAGCAACAAACTTGTGCGCCATCAGCTGCATCGTATGCCCATACTGGCTAAACAAACGTGCCCAGTGATACGCACCTGTACAAGCCTCCATCCAAGTGAGGCAAGGCGGTAAGTTGGCGACAATCGAGAGCAGTTGATCCCGTGCCACGCATGGCTTGATTAAAACCACATGACCTTGGTTGTCAACGCCATGCAAAGCGAATATATTCTTGGCTAAATCAATCCCGAGTGTGACAATATTCATGGACTTCCTATATCAATGGCGTGATGAAGTGTGGAAACTCAATCATTGCAGGTTTAACTTCTCGCGGCTTCCAACACAAGCCCGAGGCAGGGAAGTACCTTTCGTCCGTTAGGCATTTCACACCGCCCATGAAAATAGACAGCCTTGACCACTTGGTGCTTACCGTGAAAGACATCGAAACCACCGCGTCTTTCTATTCGAGAGTCTTAGGCATGGACATCATTACTTTCGGTGGCGGTCGTAAAGCTTTGTCTTTTGGCACGCAGAAAATTAACCTACATCAGGTCGGGAAAGAGCTGGAGCCAAAAGCCCAACAGCCTATGCCTGGCTCGGCTGATTTGTGCTTTATCACATCAGTTCCGCTCTCTGATGTGGCAATCCACCTATCTTCGTGCAATGTTGCTGTAATCGAGGGCCCGGTACAGCGCACAGGAGCAACAGGCAAAATTCTTTCTGTGTATTTTCGCGATCCTGATATGAATCTGATTGAGGTTTCAAATCATGTGCATGCCTAAGATTTTGATCGGTCCTTCTACTTAGATGCCAGGAAAATAATAAAGATGATACAGTTTTCATTTATTAACTTATTGCTCTTAGCCTCATTTTCTACAGCACAAGCTGCAGATTACCTAGGTCAGTTTCTTTACAAATACGACAGCGGCAGTATTTACCGTGTAAAGGTAAATGATGCTAGATCAATGTCGTGGGTGTGTATTGAGGGCTCTGAAAAAGGCGCGAATGGTATAGAAAAACCTGAACGCTTTAAAGTCGCCGAAAAAATTTACTTTGCCTCATGGGTAGAAAAAACAGGCATTAGCGTCTCTCAGGTGATTAACTTAAAAACAATGAAGGTCTATTCAACCATTATTGACGGTAAAGAACGTTATGTTCTTGCAGGTAAAGTCATTCGTGAAAAATAAGGTTTTTTCCTAACTCATCATCCAGCGGGACGCCTAGCTGAGCACCTTAATTCAAACTGTAAGTGCTTCCCCATTTTAAACACTAGCCATCAGCAATCTTTGTGTGTGTTTAAGTTTTTTAGCGCATAAGTATCATTTGCTGAAGCCAGTGGTAAGCTAGAAGTCGAAGGACTGAGGTAAATACACCTAATCATATTGGGCTCGTTCGGCAGGGTCCAAACAGCTACACATCAAAGCTGGGAGTTCAGCTATGATTGAATTATCCATATCAATGTGTTTTCAACAGAATACAAAGTGCCAAGTGATGTGCGCCTGTACACACCAACATCCCAATGAGGCAAACCGGTAAGTTGGCAACTATGGAATACGGTTGGTCTAGTAAAACGTGTTACTTAATTAAAATTTCATGACATTCATTGTCAACGCTGTATAAAGGGCACGCTTTGATGCAGAGCGCGCAGGCATGTCACGCATCAGGAATAACAACTCAAGAAATCTTTCCGGAATACACAAAGTTCTTTAGCTTCGAAATTAATTAGAGTCGCTTATAACTCTCTCTTTCGATGAGGCGAATTTAAAACACACCACAAGGGCATACTTCAACACAGCTCCTTAGCCGCGCACTTGTTCAACTTAATTATAGGATTATCTTACCGTCTGTACCGTATTCTTTAACAATTTAATTACTTCGCATCGAAACGATAACTTGATGTGAATACCATCCCCATCAGCAATTCATTATAAATTACTGTCGCCGTATCATCCTCCGCAGCACCAGTAGCAATCATTAACGGAATAAAATGATCTTCGCGCGGATGTGCAAAGCGCGCTGCTGGCGCACTCTCCCAAGCAGTCAGTAATTTACTGCGCTTTTGCCCTGTCTGCCCAGTGAGAGTTTGCGTTATCCATCTGTCAAACAAACGTGATTTTTCTTTTGCATCCCTCGGAAAACATAAATCATGGTAATTCATACCACTGACAATGATGAGTATGCCTTCCTCACGCAGTGGAGCTAAGACGCGGCCAACCGCCATATGTGCCTCAGGTGAATAATCCCGCTGGATAGAGAGCTGAATGATGGGGACATCTGCATCTGGGTACATGGGGTAGGCAATCGTATAGACACCATGGTCATATCCACGCATGGTATTTTCAGATGCGCCTATCCCTGCTGATGCGAGCAATCCCATGATCCGATGGGCAAAGGTTGGTGCACCAGGAGCTTTGTAGTGAATATGATAGGTTTTTTCTGGGAACCCAGAATAATCATAGATCATCGGTGGGTTAGGATGAGCCATAACGGTGAAATCCTCCTCTTCCCAGTGACCAGAAACAACCAGCATAGCCTTTGGTTTCTTCGGTAAGTGCGCGGGAATATCCTGTAGCGATCGATGGAGCAATCCATAGCTGTCGCCCATTTCATCCATCAGCCATAGCCATGGACCGCCACCATGCGAGAGAAAATAAACAGGCATCTTTTGCATTTTTTGCTCCACATTGATTAATTTTAGCGTGCCGCAATCTGTGCTTTGTTGTGTCTACCCCATAAGACAAAAATCGATAGAGAAATTAGAACAGCATTGAAAGGCAGCACCATGAATTCGTCACGTGATGCATGAAACGCAATAGCCAGTATTTGTAGTACCGTACAACCAAGAGCAGCGAGTACCGTCAACTTTGGCAGTATCCGTGTCAACGATGGGAGTAAAATGCCAATGCCACCTGCAAGATCAACCAATCCGATAAATCTTACAAAATTTTCAGAATACTGTCCTGTCCACGGCATCATCTGTGAAAGTTCAGGAATAGGAGTTGTAAATTTAGTGATACCGGAAAACACATAAATACCGAAGGCCGCCACTTGGGCAACCCACAGGCCTATACGCAAAGCCTTGCTTGGCACGTAATGTATTGATGATTGTTGTTGCATAGTCTTCTCCGTTAATGGGTGCGATTGATGATGATTCGCATCCTACATCTTTCTACATGGTGTATCATCAACTAAAAAGTTGATACTGAATTTCTTGAGAGTAAACAATTATGGATACGCTTCTTAGTCTGCATCTACTTGACGCGGTGGCCGAACGCAAGAGTTTTTCGGCTGTGGCAGACCGCTTCAGTCTGTCACCTGCCATGACCAGTAAGCATATTCAGCATATCGAAAGGCAAGTGGGTGCGAGGCTTCTGAATCGTAATAGTCGCAACGTTAGTCTTACTGAAGCCGGTGAACGTTACTTAGCCGCAGTTCGCCCGCTTCTAGAAGGGCTTGCAGAAGCTAAAGCTCAGGTATCTCATGCAACGCTGGCCCCGCATGGCGTATTAAAGGCGAGCATGCCTGTCTGGATGGCCAACTCCGCTTTCGCTCGCTTGATCGCTGTCTATCGGGCAGAAAATCCCAAAGTGACGTTAGACTTCGACCTGAGTGGTCGAATGGTGAATTTAGTGGAGGATGGTTTCGATCTTGCACTGCGTGTGACGATGGCACTGGGCGAGGGGCTCATTGCGCGTAAGCTCAGTATGGTGCGCTTTTACCTAGTCGCATCGCCTGAGTTTCTCAACCAGATTGGGCGACCGACAACGGTCACCGACCTTTCCGGTGCGCCATTCCTTGCTTATGCTCCGATGGCAAATGGCGGCCACATTCGCTTCGGTGAGGGAGCTGATGCCGTTAATATCAATTTTCGCCAGATCATGCAAAGCGAAAATGAAACACTGTTATTACTTGCAGCATGCGAAGGTATGGGATTTGTGTTCTTGCCACACTGGTTGGTGAACGATTATATTACTGATGGGCGACTCGAACTTGTACTGCCTGACACCTTGTGCCCAACTACACCGCTTTACGCTATTTATCCAGACCGAAATTACCTTCCAGCTAAGGTACGGAGTTTCCTTGATTTCCTGTCGGGGCCGAATGGATTTGGAGTAAATCAAAAATAATGGGGTGTACTTATTTGTTGACGTAACATTAATAAATGCGCCGTCTTTTCTGTTCGTTTGGCGAGTTATCTTCAAAGTTTATGGCATTCTCCAGGGTTAAGACGTCGGTCATGCTTACAAGCTACACACACTGGACGTGCCAAACTGCAGGGCGCCCAATACCTAAAACAAGGGCATCCCCATTTTAAGCAATAGCTATATGAAATGTTTTTGTGTTAAGTTTTTCAGAAGATTAAGTATCCTTTGCTATAGAAAATGTTAAGTAAAAAAGAGAAGGACTGCATTATTACAAACGGTAATATCAGGCACTATTCTCAGCCCCCAGGTATCAACTCTGGCAGTTCAGCTCTGATGCATCTACTTGCATTAGAAATAAGGTTATCAAGGGATTAACCACATAAAGTGCTACCATGGGGCTATCGACTGACCCAGATATGGCTTTTATCAAATGAATACAGAACAACCGAACAATCCATTGCACGGTATCACGCTTGCAAAAGTGGTTGAGCAATTAGTGGCGCATTACGGCTGGGAGGCGCTGGCGACAAGGATTAATATCAACTGTTTTAAAAATGACCCTTCAGTTAAATCTAGCCTGAAGTTTTTGCGCAGAACGCCTTGGGCAAGGGCTGAGGTGGAGGCGTTGTTTTTGCGGACATTTTCAAACTAAACGATTCTTACGCCTGCCCGAGTTGGCAGTGTGTTACTGCCGATGTTCTCATTATAAAAAAGCCAGCAAATGCTGGCTTTTTTGCTGGTGATTCTGTCATATCGCAGATAAGTATGTTTAGGGCGCTGCCTTCACGGGCATGGTGACAAACTGATCGGTGATGTTGCCTTGTTTATCTTTAAAGCACAGCCTGAACTTGACCTGCTCACCGGCTTTAAACGGGGTGGGCAACTCAAACAGCATCAAATGCAATCCACCTGGCGCCAGCTTGATGGGCTTGCCCGCAGGGACAGGCAACGCTTCCATACTGCGCATTTTCATGACACCGTTTTGCATGGTCATGCTGTGCATTTCTACGCTCTCTGCACGCTCGGTTTCAATGTAGACCAGAGTGACGTCTTGCGGGCTGGTGAGCGTGAGGTAGGCGGCGCCGACGGACTGGCCGGGATTGGAGGCGCGCACCCAGGCATCGGTGAGTTTGACTTCTGCATGTGCAAAGGCCGTGGAGGCTAACAGGCACAAGCTCGCGAGCAATTTAAGGCAGAGGTGTTTTGTTTGCATACTTAAATCCAGTCTCAAATTATTCTGGCTCGTATAAGTCTGGCGGCGTGCTATCGGGGATGCGAAACTTTTCCGAAGCCCAATCGCCCAGGTCCATCAGTTTGCAGCGTTCGCTACAAAAAGGCCGGAATGGATTTTTAGGGGAATACTCGGTGGTTTCTCCGCAGGCGGGACAGGCCACCTTGCGCGGTTTGACTACTGCTTGCGTCAATTGTGACTGGCTCCGGTAAAGTTGCAGACGATCATCTTGAATGGGATATCCTGTTCACAGCCTTTGGGGCGTTGCACAAAGTCCAGCTTTTGAAAGCGGATGTTGATCGCATATTTGTTGGCACTGACTTCCGGGAAGCATTCTTCATGGTCAATTTCAATGCGCAATAACTGGGCAGGTTTGTGTCCGGAAAGCTGTTGCTGATAGGCGCCATGGTGGGCAACCAGGGATAACACCTGGCCACTGCCACGCAACAACTGCATAATCAGGCTGATGGCTTCGTACATCGGCATCAAGCGGGATAACCACTGCGTAAAATCTTGTTTGCGGCGCTCTACACTCAGGTAGAGCCAGTGGCGGTATGAGGGCAAGTCAAACTCGCAGACCCCGCCTGGAATACTGGTCCGCTGCTTGACGCTCATGAGCCAGTCATTGTCGCGCAAGGTTTGGCCGAGCTTTTGATGATCGGCTCGCAGGGTGGTGGCGCAACGGTCCAGATTGTTTACGGTGCTTTCGAGCGCCTCTTGGTCGATATTGGGATTATGTTGCAGCAGGGAAAGCTGGACTTTATGACGGTCCAGCTCTTGCAGCAAATCTACCTTGAGATCACCACGATCAATGACATCCAACACTTGCAGCATGGAAATCAGCGCCACATGATGACTGACCTCGTGACCAATGGCAATGTGATGCAGCATCTTGTTGAACAGGTCTTCAAGACGAAGATAGGTTCTGATGCGCTCGTTAAATGGAAATTCGTAGCTCGACACGGCAGCCTTTTCTGTCAGCTGATACTTGAAAAGTATGCAATAAAAGTTTGATTATGAAACCCTTTTAACTCAGAGGCAAGTTTTAGAGAAATTTTTGTGAAATTGAAGCACTTTTTGCTGTAAATCGGCGAGTGTCAGCTGGTTTTCAATCACGGTATCCGCAATCGCCAGCCGCGCCTCTCGCGGACTTTGCGACGCCATGATGGCTTGTGCCATTTCGGCAGAGAGCTGACTGCGTTGCATGACCCGCTGCAACTGCGTCTCTTCATCGCAATCGATCACCAGTACATGATCTATCATGGACCAATCCTCGCGGCTCTCGACCAGTAATGGGATCGCCAGAATCACATACGGATGACTGGCATACTGGGCAATTTGCTGTACGGCCTCAGCACGGATCGCCGGGTGCATGATCTGATTCAGTTGTTCGAGGGCCTCTGGGTGCTCAAACACGTGCGCGCGCAGTGTGGCCCGGCTGAGACGTCCATCTGCCTCAAACATGTGGTCGCCAAAAGCCGCCCTCACCGCTTGCATGGCAGGACTGCCGGGGTCACTCATGGCGTGCGCAATGTGGTCCAGATCCACCACAGGCACGCCTAAGGCAGAAAATGCTGCACACGCCTCGCTTTTACCACTGCCGATACCGCCGGTCACGGCCACCACTTTTGCCATGTGCTGCTCCCGTTAAGGCACTAAATAATAAGCGGCCAGAGTTTGCCCATAAAACAGGGCGGCGATGCCGCCCAGGGCTAAAAAAGGACCAAAAGGAATCGCAGTTTGTCGGGTTTTGCCTTTGAGCAGAATCAAGCCGATGCCGATCACACTACCAACCACCGAGCTCAATAAAATGACCGCTGGCAGCAGTTGCCAGCCGAACCAGGCACCGATCGCAGCCAGCAGCTTGAAATCACCGTACCCCATGCCCTCCTTGCCTGTCACGAGTTTAAACAGCCAGTAGACCGCCCACAACACCAGATAACCCGCCATGGCACCGATCACGGCTGACGAGAGATCGGTAAACCCATCTTTAAGGTTAAGCAACAGCCCCAGCCACAACAGCGGCAAGGTAATGTCATCAGGCAACAGTTGTGTATCAAAATCAATAAAGGTCAATGCGACCAGCGCGAATACAAATGCCAGTGCAAACAAGGTCAAATGGCTATAGCCATATTGCACAGCCACCGCAACCGACAGACCGCCGGTCAGCAATTCAACCAATGGATAACGCATTGAAATCGGCGCATGACAGGCTTTACAGCGTCCGCGTAAGAATAGATAGCTGATCACAGGAATATTCTCGAATGCCGTAATCTGGTGTCCGCAATGCGGGCAGATCGAACGTGGCACCACAAGATTGTATTTGGGTTGATCAGGCACCTCTTGCCCCTGCAAATCGAGACAGCTTGCCTGCCATTCACGCTCCATCATTTTGGGCAAACGATGAATCACTACATTGAGAAAGCTGCCAACTAGCAAACCAAATACCAGACAGGCGGCTTGCAGGGCATGAGGCTGCGTGCGCAGCAGACTTAAAACAGGTTCAAGGATTTCGTGCATGATGCCGATAACAAAGAATAAGGTTGCTGCATCATCTCATCGTTGATGCCCATAGGCAAGGCTGACAAAGTGCAAAACTGCTTTAAAAGCGCATTCTTCTGGCTTGAAAACTGTTTGCAAGTCACCATTTATGTGTAAGATGGTCATGACACAGCAACTTGAGTGGTTTGCGTCTGTGTGAAGTGGCATCTGTTATCTATAGAAGGAAGTTGCCTATGTCTGATCAAATCAAATTTACATCGCCAACCGAAGTTGAGTTGAACGAGGTTGAACATCCTGCCTGGGATGAGCCAGTGATTTGTCGAGTAGAAGTCGATTTACCTGGATGGCTCACCAAACTGACCGGACAATCACACTGGGAAGTCTACAGTGAAGAAGAAGAGGAAAACTGCGTAAGCTTTGCGATGCGCTCTTCGAATCATCATCGTTTGCAAAAAGCGATGGCGTCAGCAGAGAGCGACCTGCAGGCAGAGGTGACCTTGTATCACAACGGCTATGCCGTCGTCGATGTCAATGGAAAATCCTTGTTTGATGGCGCATTGACCCATGCGACCAACGACTGCGCGCGACTCAGCTACTACCACATGAGTGGCGAGCCTATCGCCCTGAATTAACCCGGTGTTTGGTTCAGCCGGTATTTTTTAAGTGTTGTCGCCTGCGTACAAGCAGGCAACACCTTAATGTTGCCGGTTGACCGAAAACTGGGCCAAATCCAGCAAAGCCTGTTTGGCGGGCGTCAGTTCAAAAATGGCCAGTGATTCACAGGCCTGTTCTGCTTCTTTTTGCGCCACGGCGCGTACATAATCAAATGCCTTCACAGCATGCAAAATCTCCAGCACGGCATCTAGCTGCGTGACCTGCCCTTCTAACAAGGCCTGCTTGACCAAGTCCGCTTGCGCGGTTGGCGCTTGCTGGATGGCATACAACATCGGTAAGGTCACTTTTCCCTCGGCCAGGTCATTGCCCAAGGTTTTGCCAATTTTTTCGCTGTCTCCAGTCAAATCCAGCACATCATCTATGAGCTGAAAGGCCGTGCCCAAGTGCATGCCATACTTGGCCAGCCCCTCTTCTTGCGCGACGCTGGCCTGACACTGCACCGCTCCCAGACGGGTCGCCGCTTCAAACAGCTTGGCGGTTTTAAAATGAATGACCTGCAAGTAATCCTGCTCGCTAACACCAATATTGCGCACATTGAGCAGCTGTAGCACTTCGCCTTCGGAAATCACATTGGTGGCATCGGCCAGGATTTCCATCACACGCATGTTTTGCAGCCTGACCATCATCTGAAAGGAACGCGAATACAGAAAATCGCCGACCAGCACACTGGCAGGATTGCCATACACATGATTGGCGGTAGATTTGCCACGACGCAGTTCGGAAGCATCAACCACATCATCATGCAATAAAGTGGCTGTATGAATAAATTCGACAATGGCTGCCAGAGCATGGTGGTCCGGTGTTACACGCCCGGCCAGATCAGCGGCCATCAATACCAACGTTGGACGCAAGCGTTTGCCACCACTATGAATGATATATTCCGAAATTTGATTAATCAGCGGAACTTGGGATGACAAAGACTGGCGAATAACGGCATCCACCTGCTGCATATCGCCTGCAATCCGCGCCAAACAAGCCTGAAGAGACACTGAAACACCAATTAAATGAAAAGCTGAAGCATATCATACCGCCATCATCATCGCTATGTTCAGCGCGTATCAGCGATGTATCAACGCACTGATGAGCTTTAAGAAATGTAATGTTGAACAGGGATCAATAAAAGAAAAAAGCCTTGTTTCTCTGAAAGAAACAAGGCTTTTATTTTTGGCGCGCCCGGAGCGATTCGAACGCCCGACCCTTTGGTTCGTAGCCAAATACTCTATCCAACTGAGCTACGGGCGCCAAGGTTTGTTGCTTTGCAACAAAAACAGCATTATAACATAAGTTTCAGCTTTGTGGAGGGGTCTACGCAACGATGACACCCTAATTTACCAAACCCTTGAATCGTTAAACCCAGGTATTTGGCGGTGAGCGAGGGATTCGAACCCTCGATACAGGTTTAAGCCCGTATGCTTCCTTAGCAGGGAAGTGCCTTCGACCACTCGGCCAGCTCACCTTATTAAAACAATGACGCCTTAATAATACCAACACAGCTGATGCTGTTTTCTTTGCAGTATTGCTACTGCATTGAAGGGCGCCATACTACGTGAAAACCCTTCAAAAATCAACGCAAAAAAGAAGAATGTTTTATTTCTTTATTCGTGCGTTTGCGATTATGCGTTTTCCAGGCCAAACGCCTTATGTAACACGCGCACAGCCAGTTCCATATACTTCTCTTCGATCACCACTGCGATCTTGATTTCACTGGTAGAGATCATTTGAATGTTGATGCCTTCTTCGGCCAATGTACGGAACATCTGGCTAGCAATCCCCACATGCGAACGCATGCCCACGCCGACTACGGACACTTTTGCAATCTTGTCATCGCCAGTCACTTCACGTGCCTGGATATGGCCTTGAACCTTGTCGCGCAGAATTGTCAGCGCCTTGTTCATTTCGTTTTTGTGTACGGTGAACGTGAAGTCTGTCGTGCCGTCTGCGCCCACGTTCTGGATAATCATATCCACATCAATGTTGGCATCGGCAACAGGACCAAGAATCTGATAAGCAATCCCTGGCTTATCAGGCACGCCTGCTACGGTAATTTTCGCCTCATCGCGGTTAAAAGCGATGCCGGAGATAATTGGATCTTCCATGTTTTCCTCATTCTCTTCAAATGTAATCAGCGTGCCGTCACCCTCTTCTTCAAAGCTGGAGAGCACACGTAACTTAACCTTGTATTTGCCAGCAAATTCAACCGAGCGGATTTGCAGTACTTTGGAGCCTTGCGAGGCCAGTTCGAGCATTTCTTCAAAGGTAATTTTTTCCAGCCGGCGCGCTTCTGGCACCACACGCGGGTCAGTGGTATACACACCATCCACATCGGTATAAATCTGGCATTCATCGGCCTTGAGCGCTGCTGCCAACGCTACACCTGTCGTATCGGAGCCGCCACGGCCCAGCGTGGTGATGTTGCCATGGGCATCCACGCCCTGAAAACCGGCGACCACACAGACATAGCCGTCATCGAGGTCTTGTTTCAGGTTATGCTGGTCAATGTCCAGAATACGCGCTTTGGTAAACGCATCATCCGTAAGGATTTTCACCTGGGTGCCGGTATAGCTCTTGGCCTTGATGCCAAGCTCCATCAGCGCCAATGCGGTCATCCCTATGGTGACCTGCTCACCGGTAGACACCATCACATCCAGCTCGCGCGGATCTGGATCCGGCATGATTTCCTTGGCCAGTGAAATCAGGCGATTGGTTTCACCTGACATGGCTGACACCACGACCACCACTTGATGGCCCATGGCCTTGTAACGTGCCACACGACGCGCCACATTGCGGATACGCTCGGGATTGGCGACTGAGGTGCCACCATATTTTTGTACGATTAATGCCATTATTTTGCTCTGTTAATCAATTGAGTTAATTTAGTTTAGCTTCTGCCCAGGCTTTGACGCTCGCCAGTGCCTGTGGCAGATTTGCGGGTTCAGTGCCGCCGGCCATGGCCATGTCTGGCTTGCCACCACCCTTACCACCCACCTGGCCTGCAACATGATTCACCAGCTCGCCCGCCTTGACTTTGCCAGTCAAGTCAGCAGTCACGCCCGCAGCCAGACTGACCTTGCCCTCTGCCACGCTCGCCAAAACAATGACGGCAGATTTGAGTTTATCCTTGAGTTTATCCATGGTCTCGCGCAAGGCATTGGCATCTGCACCGTCCAAGGCAGCAGCCAATACTTTAACGCCATTGACTTCCAGGGCTTGCGTCGCCAGATCGTCGCCTTGTGAAGAGGCGAGTTTGGATTTCAAACGCGCCAACTCTTTTTCGAGTGACTTGACGTGATCCATCACTTGCGCAATTTTGGCAGGAACTTCATGCGCGGGGGCTTTGAGCTCGCCTGCAACCTGATTAATCAGCGATTGCTGGGATTGCACCAGCTTCAACGCGCCCTCGCCGGTAGTGGCTTCGACACGGCGTACGCCTGCCGCCACGCCACTCTCGGAGGTAATTTTAAACAGTCCAATATCACCAGTGCGGCTGACATGGGTACCGCCACACAACTCGCGCGAAGAGCCGATATCCAGCACGCGTACTTCATCGCCATATTTCTCGCCAAACAGCATCATGGCGCCCGTTTTTTGCGCAGACTCAATATCCATCAAGCGCGCTTGTGTCGCCGCATTGGCCAAAATCTCGGCATTGACCAACGCTTCTACCCTGTCAATCTCGGCATGAGTCATCGGCGCATTATGCACAAAGTCAAAACGGGTTTTTTCCGTATCGACCAGGCTGCCTTTTTGCTGCACATGCTCACCCAGCACTTCACGCAAGGCCTTATGCATCAGATGCGTTGCCGAGTGATTACGCATGGTGCTGGCGCGCGCCTGCAGATTGACTTTAGCCGCCAACGCATCTCCCACAGACAAAGACCCGGTTTTGAGTACGCCATGATGGCCGAACACGGCTGCCTGAATTTTTTGTGTATCTTCTACGGCAAAAATACCGTTGGCAGACTTGAGCTCTCCGCTATCGCCAATCTGGCCACCGGATTCAGCATAGAACGGTGTATGGTCCAGCACGACCACACCCAAATCGCCTTCATTCAGCGTTTGTACAGCACTGCCATCTTTATATAACGCCAAGACTTTAGCAGCGGTTTCCAGCTCGTCATAACCGTGGAATGTGGTCGCAGCGCCGTCATATTCAAGATTGAGCGCCATTTTGAACTTGCCCGCCGCACGCGCCTGCTCTTTTTGGCGCGCCATGGCCGCATCAAAGCCAGCGGTATCCACCGTCACGCCACGTTCGCGGCAGATGTCGGCGGTGAGGTCCAGCGGGAAACCAAAGGTATCGTGCAATTTGAAGGCGAGATCGCCGTTGAACACGGCTGGCTTGGTCGCCAGTTCGGCTTCCAGAATCTGCATGCCGTTCTCTATCGTTTCGAAGAAACGGTCTTCCTCCTGCTTGAGCACCTCCCCAACACGCGCCTGGTTGCTAGTCAACTCAGGGTAAGCCTCACCCATTTCAGCCACAAGATCTGGCACCAGCTTATGGAAGAAAGCAGCACGACAACCCAGTTTATACCCATGACGAATCGCGCGGCGAATAATGCGGCGCAGCACATAGCCACGGCCTTCATTGCCTGGGATCACGCCATCGGCGATCAGGAAGCTACAGGCGCGGATATGGTCAGCCAGCACTTTGAGAGAAGGACTGTCCAAGTCAGCGGTGTTGGTTTCGCGCGCTGCGGCTTTGATTAAGGCTTGGAACAAATCAATTTCGTAGTTCGCATGCACGCCTTGCAACACGGCAGAAATACGCTCTAAGCCCATGCCTGTGTCCACAGACGGTTTAGGCAACGGATGCATCACGCCCGCTTCGTCGCGGTTGAACTGCATGAACACGTTATTCCAGATTTCGATAAAGCGGTCTCCATCTTCATCGGGCGAGCCTGGAGGGCCGCCTGGAATATGCGCACCGTGGTCATAGAAAATTTCTGTACAGGGCCCGCAAGGACCGGTGTCGCCCATCATCCAAAAGTTATCTGAGGCATAACGCGCGCCCTTGTTGTCCCCAATACGGACAATCTTGTCTGCAGGGACGCCCACTTCTTTGTTCCAGATCTCGTAGGCTTCGTCATCCTCAGCGTAGACGGTGACCATCAAGCGTTCTTTGGGTAAAGCGTAGACTTCAGTCAACAGCTCCCAGGCAAAGGTAATGGCATCGCGCTTGAAGTAATCCCCAAAACTGAAGTTACCCAGCATCTCGAAGAAGGTATGGTGACGCGCGGTATAGCCCACATTCTCAAGATCGTTGTGCTTACCACCGGCGCGTACACATTTTTGTGCGGTCGCCGCACGCGTATAGGCACGCTTGTCAAAGCCGAGGAACACATCTTTAAACTGGTTCATACCCGCATTGGTAAACAGCAAGGTGGGGTCACCATGCGGCACCAGTGAACTGGAAGGTACCACTTGGTGGCCTTTAGAAGCAAAGAAATCCAGGAACGCCTGGCGAATTTGTTTGCTGGAAGGTTTTTGCCCGTACTTAACTGTCATCTTCTGCGTGTCTATTCAAAATGTGTTTAATTACATCAAACGTAAAACCCCGACTCTGTAAGAAGCGGGCCTGTTTTGCCCATTCCTCGCGTGTTGTCGGGGCCGCTTTAAATTTTTTGCGCCAGACTTCGCGGGCGCGTGCAACTTCATTGTCCTGCAGGCCTGCAACCGCTTCTGCTATCAAGGTATCGTCTACCCCTTTTTCACGTAGCTCGTTGGCGACACGCGCACTGCCAAATTTGGCTTTACGGGCATGGACCAATTGCTCGGTGAATCTGGCATCACTCAACCAGCCACGCTGTTTAAAATCATCCAACAAGGCTGGGAGGTCATCTGCTTCTTCTGCATAAGCCTTTAGCTTTTGCCCCAACTCCGCGTATGAGTACTCACGCTTGGCCAAGTATTCTAAAGCGCGTTGGCGTAAGGTTTTTTCCAGATTAGCCATCGAATTTTTAGGCCTCAGCGCGAGTAGCGCTCACAGAGAAAAACCAAACGTCAAAAGCGCGCCTCACGCAGGCTCGCAAAAACCTTAATCATCCTCGCCGCGTGCTGAAGGCAGAATATCCGCCAGCACTTTGGCATTGGCGCGAATTTTCGCTTCAATTTCCGCTGCGATTTCTGGATGCTCACGCAAGAACTCTTTGGCATTTTCTTTGCCTTGGCCGATTTTTTCGCCGTTATAGCTAAACCATGCGCCAGCTTTTTCCACCATTTTCAGATTGACGCCCAACTCAATAATCTCACCCAACCGCGAGATGCCTTCGCCATACATAATGTCAAACTCGGCTTGTTTAAATGGTGGCGCGACTTTGTTTTTAATCACTTTGACTTTGGTTTCGGAGCCAATGACTTCGTCACCTTTCTTGATCGCGCCTGTGCGGCGGATATCCAGTCGCACAGAGGCGTAGAATTTAAGCGCGTTACCGCCGGTGGTCGTTTCTGGGTTGCCAAACATGACACCAATTTTCATCCGAATCTGGTTAATGAAGATAACCAGCGTATTGGTACGTTTGATATTGCCGGTGAGTTTACGCAAGGCTTGTGACATCAAGCGCGCCTGCAAGCCCATGTGGCTGTCGCCCATTTCACCTTCAATCTCAGCGCGTGGCGTCAACGCTGCCACCGAGTCGACCACTACAATATCCACTGAGCCGGAACGTACCAGCATGTCGGCAATTTCCAAGGCTTGTTCGCCAGTATCGGGTTGCGAAATCAGCAAATCAGGGACATTCACGCCTAATTTAGAGGCGTATTGCGGGTCCAGCGCATGCTCCGCATCAATAAAAGCAGCGGTGCCGCCTAATTTTTGCATTTCGGCAATCACTTGCAGGGTCAAGGTGGTTTTACCGGAAGACTCCGGGCCATAAATCTCCACAATGCGGCCGCGTGGCAATCCGCCTACGCCGAGTGCGATATCCAGACCCAATGAACCGGTGGAAACGACTTGCAGGTCTTCGCCGATATCAGCATCGCCCATGCGCATAATGGAACCTTTGCCGAACTGCTTTTCAATTTGAGAGAGTGCGGCGGCGAGCGCTTTGCTTTTGTTGTCATCCATGCTGATTACCTTCTTTTAGCGATAAAATGCGTTGCTTGCACAAACGCGATATAATCCAAACAATAACCTCTAATTATTTCATAAATCGACCATCAGTGAAATGGCGTTGCCATGAATAAATGCCTAGCCATTCTGGCCTGAGGCAATTGCGTAGCTGCATGCGTGAATGGTGCTGTCAACCGCGGCCCGGCAACTGCGTTAAATAGATCAGGGAGCATGCATTTGTTTTCCGCTAGAGGAGCATTTATGAAAGTCTTTAAACTGATTCTGACGTTGGCGCTGGCGAGTATCGCGGCAGTCAGCGCGCAAGCACAAGATAACTGGTCGGTGGGCGTGGTGGTAGGCAACCCTTACCCACCCGCTTACTACGCGCCGCCTGCCGTAGTTTATGCACCGCCGCCAGTGGTCATTTACCCACATCCACAAAGCCGTTACTACTACAGCCCCCCTGCAGTGACCTATTCCGCACCAGTACCGCCACCAGGTCCCGGGTTTATTCAGTTCTCTTATGGCAATGGTGGCTACGGCGGTTACAACTATGGCCCGCGCAACTACTATGGTGGCGGATGGGGACGTGGTCACCACCACCATCACCACCACGACGATTAATTGATCACAGTTCTGACGTCACGCTACGTAACAGGGCCGTCAATAGATAACTGGCGGCCTGTTCACGTATCTGCTGGCGATCGCCGGTAAAATACTGGGTGTGCACCAGCACATGAGGCGGTCCCGGTTGCCGGGTGCCCCAGGCAAAACATACCATCCCCACCGGCTTGTAAGCAGACCCACCGCTCGGCCCGGCAATGCCAGTTACCGCACCACTGATATTGGCCAAACTGTGTTCTAACGCGCCGACGGCCATGGCCTGTGCCACCGCTTCGCTGACAGCTCCATGTTCGTCTATCAATTCAGCCGGGACGCCCAACATGTCGGTTTTGGCAGCGTTGCTGTAGGTAACAAAACCGCGGTCAAACCAGGCTGAGCTTCCGGCAACGGCCGTCATCGATTGTGCAATCAGGCCGCCAGTACAAGACTCGGCAAGCGCCAATTGCCACCCTCTGGCCTGTAAGGCCTGCCCCAGGCTTGCACTGAGTTCCAGCATGGTGGGCATTACATTATCCCTTGTAACGATTGCAGTACCACTATTGCCATGAACGCGGCCAGCACATCATCCAGCATGACCCCCAGGCCGCCTTTCACGCGCTGATCCACCCAGCTGATCGGGAACGGCTTCCAGATATCAAACAGTCGAAACAGTGCAAATGCAGCCGCTCCCCAGCCGAACCCCGAGGGGACCGTGACCAAAACCGCAGCCATAGCCACAACTTCATCCCAGACAATCGCACCGTGGTCACTGACCCCGAGCGCACGTCCGGTAAACGCGCAGCACCAGACGCCCAGCAAGAAAAGTGCGGCCAAAGCAAGCCATTGCTGGGTTAAAGGTAAATGCATCAACAGCCAGTACAAGGGAAAGCCCAGCAGCGTGCCCACGGTACCCGGTGCTTTGGGTGACAAACCCGTGCCCAGACCCAAACTCAGACAATGCAGCGGGTGTGACCACAGCAGCCGCCAACTCGGTAAAGATGACTGACTATGCTTAGCCAAAATGCTGATATCCTTTCTTTGCAATATCCAGAGACACATTGCCGTTCAGCACGGTTAAACCGGGGCTGGCAGTAGTTTTACCAATGCGACTCAGCGGCAGATTAAATTGCTGCGACAAGGCCAGCAGCGCCTCCCGGTGCTGGGGAGCGGCAGTAAAACATAATTCATAATCATCCCCGCCTGCCAGCACGGCTTTCTGCATTGTCTCTTCGTCTATTGGCGTTTTCAGTCGTGGCAACGGCAACGCGCGCCAATCCAGTTCAGCGCCAACCCTGGAGGCCTGCAAAATATGGTCCAAATCGGCCAGCAAACCATCCGAAATATCGAGTGCAGCGCTTGCCATGCCACGCAAGGCCAAGCCCAGACGCACTCTTGGTTGCGGATGATGCATGGCAGTGGCGAGCATCGCAATATCATCGGCATGCAGAGGCAGATGCCCTAAACGGTTTTGTAGCCACAGTGCCGCCTGCCCTAAACAACCACTGACCCAGATATCCTCGCCTGCCTTAGCACCATTACGTTGCAAGGCCTGGCCACGAGGCACTTCACCCAGGATGTTAATGGCGATATTGAGTGGGCCGCGGGTGGTATCGCCGCCGATCAAAGCAACCTCAAAGGCATCCGCACAGGCAAACAGGCCGTCACTGAATTGGCGTAACCACGGATGATCCACCCCGGGCAATGCGATGGACAGCGTGGCCCATTTAGGCTCGGCCCCCATCGCCGCCATATCACTGATATTCACTGCCATGGACTTCCAACCAATGGCAAAGGGCTGTGCCTCGGCAAAAAAATGCGTGCCTGAAACCGACATATCGGCCGAAACCGCCAATTGATAGCCTGGACGCACGCTAACTAGCGCAGCGTCATCCCCGACCCCCAGATCAACCGCTGCTTGCCTGGTAAAATATTGGGCAATCAGATCAAATTCAGCCACGGCGATGCTGCCACCAGCGCAGACACAAGATGACAACGCCCCATGCCAGCAAGATACCCACGCTATCAGCCAGCCAGTCATAGACGCTGGGCTGACGGGTCACGGTGAGCAGCCCCTGTAGCACCTCCATGAGACCTCCATAAATCAACAAGCCGAGCATCAGCCATTGTTGGCGGGCGGGATAGGCCAATCCTGCCCAAAAAGTGACACCGCCAAACGCGACGATGTGCTGTATCTTGTCCAGATAAGGAAAGCGCTGCTCGGCAGGCGCCATTTCTATCAGCAACAGGTAAGTCAGTAGTGCCAAGCAGGCAATAAAGATGATTTTGGCAATCAGAGAAAAACGCATGGGTATCCTGAATGAAGATGAAGAGATCAAGCCTGGGGCTTGAGCGCCGACTTGGGCCTGAACGCCTGAACCACGCGTGCATCTGTTTCCAAATAAGGCATGGGCGCATCAGGGGTTGCCAGCAAGTCCAGGCAATATGGCACCGCCGCAAAGATGCCCGGCACTACCGTTTTACCTTCGCCATCCTTGAGGCCTTCCAGCGTTTCCTGAATAGACTTTGGCTGCCCGGGCAAATTGATAATCAGGCATTGCTTGCGGATCACCGCCACTTGCCGCGACAAAATCGCCGTAGGCACAAACCTCAGACTGATCTGGCGCATTTGTTCGCCAAAGCCCGGCATCTCACGATCAGCGACCGATAAGGTAGCTTCAGGTGTGACATCGCGCAAGGCCGGACCCGTGCCACCGGTAGTCAAAATCAGGTGGCAGGCCTCTTCATCCACCAATTGCCTGAGCGTCTCGGCAATGGTGGCCTGCTCATCGGCAATCAGCCGGGGGATGACGTGGTAAGGCGAAGTGAGCGCCTGTTGCAACCACGCAGTCAGCGATGGAATGCCCTTATCCTCATAAATGCCCTGTGAAGCGCGATCACTGATGGAAACAAGTCCAACACGCGTGAATTGTTGTTGCATAACGTGGTCTATCAGAAGTTGGTCTGTGTTAATGTACCAATACATCATAACATTACAATGTGACAATCGATCATGGAGAACGAGATGAACCAAGCGCATGCAAGCAGGCATTCCCCCCCCTTAAAACGTCCGCTCATCCTAGGCGGGCTCATGTGGTTGTCCATGTGCTTGGCCCTCGCCTGTATGCTCACGAGTCAACGCGTCTCTGCCGAAGAAAACCCCTACGTCACACATTACCAGGCACAAAACCAGGGGAACCTGCACTCCTTGCAAGCCAATCCTGAGCCGCAGTTGCTCAGTGGCGTGCGCCGGGATGACGACAACATCAGAATGCTCGAAGATGGCTATGACTTGATGGGCTTTAGCAGTTTTGAAGCGGGGGAAGTCCCGCCAGAACTGGCACTAGAACATGGCCGCAGCCTCCAAGCCGATAGCATTCTGGTCTATGTGAAAAAAGCGGGCAACACTTCGCCAGCCTCCAAGATGGAGATGATCAAGGAAGCCGTGAAAAAAGGTCAGTCTCTGACGGAAAAAGACATGGCTGCCAGCCCGGGCAAATATCGTTATTACGCAAGTTTCTGGGCAAAACTGCCGCCTCCTTTACTAGGCATCCATGTGATCAAACTGGTGCAAAAACAATCTGGTGGTGAGAGTGAACGCCTGCCTACCCCCGGCGTGCGCGTGATTGCCGTGATTCATGGCTCGTCTGCCGAAAAAGCAGGCCTGCAACGTGGCGATCAGCTACTCAGCATCAACCAGGAAAAAGTAGAAGATGCAGCCACGCTCTCCACCCTCGTGCGCAAATACCGCGGCAAAGCGGTTAAGTTAGAGATGGAACGTCAAAGTGAACCCCTCTCGCTAGAGGCCCAGCTCTAAACGTTTGGCGTGTTATCCTTGCCAAATCAAGCATCCAAGAAAGCGCTTTACATGTTTCAACCGATTTTTGACCACCAGGCCGCACGCGAAGCGGCCGGTGATATTGACGATATTCAGTTTATTCGAGCGTTGTTCGACAATATCCGTCCTAAGGACTCTTCGGATATTGAAAGTGCGAGCAATGCCTTGCAGGCCTTGTGCTTCCTGCTACAACAGCATCCACAGTTTGCCTTGTTATTGCGCAACAGCGTACTGAGACTGCTCAACGAAAAGAGCGTGATATCGCTGTATTCAGACCACGGCATTCAATCAGACCTCGGCTTTTTTACCGAAATTTATCGTCGGCTTTCGCATAAAATCCTGCCAGACGTACCGGACCCTAAATATCTCAAGGATATCTTTGGCCAGATTTTTCATCAAAACGATGATGCTGACTGGGTCACCGGCATGCCCGACCAGGTCTGGCGAGACTTTATGCAGACATTGGACATCAGCCGAGGCGACTGGCAATTGCAGCAAAACTGCATCCAGGAGCTCAAGGATGCCCTGCAAGTGCTGTCTTTCAGGCTCTCTGCATCTGGCTTGGATCCCGAGCTGATTTTGCAGCATGAGGATCTCGAATCAAACAGCTCGCCCTTTATCACGCAAAATATTGAAATTCAAAAGTTTTTGGCGCTGGGCAGCATCCAGGCTGAAGATGTGCAACATCTCTACAGTGTGCTCAAGCGTTGCGAGCAACTGACCTATGAAATCCGCAAGGCGAATGCCAAAACCGGCACCAGCATCTCGCTGACGGCGCTGATGCAAAGAATTTTGCAACAGATTCAGCGCATGCAACTGGTGGTAGACATTCTGCATGGGCTCATTCTCAAGCATGATGTGAGCCAAGCAATCACCAGCTTGCTGAAACAGCTGGTGGATGCCGAATGCAAGAAAAACAACCTGTCGGATTACTGGCGCCAAAATACGGAATTGCTGGCCTTGCGCGTCACTGAAAATGCCAGCCATACCGGCGAGCATTACATAGCGCAACATCGCGGTGAATATTTCAAGCTCATGGGCTCGGCAATGGGCGCGGGCCTCATCATTGCCTTTATGGCGATGTTTAAAATCATGATTGCCAGCTATCATCTGCCACCGCTGACCGAGGCCATTTTGTTTAGCCTCAATTATGGCCTGGGCTTTGTCATCATTCACCTGTTGCACTTCACGGTGGCCACCAAGCAGCCGGCGATGACCGCTGCGACCATTGCTTCAACCATAGATGACCATGGCCATGACAGTAAAAACATACACAATCTGATCAATATTGTGGCACAAACCACGAGCAGCCAGACGATTGCGATTTTAGGCAACGTGGTGGTGGTGATTCCGGTGGCCATACTGATTGACTGGCTGTTTATGCAAAGCACTGGCCATCACTTTATTGGCAGCGAAAAAGCACATAGCCTGCTGGACAACAATAACCCGCTGATCAGCCTGACCGCACTTTATGCGGCAGTCGCCGGGGTATGTTTGTTTTTGTCAGGTCTGATTGCCGGCTACCACGACAACCTGGCCGCCTACAACCGGATTCCAGAACGCCTGCAACATTTGGGCTGGTTGCAGTCCTTGCTGGGCAAAGAACGTCTGGGGCGCATTACCGACTATATTCGTCATAATCTGGGCGCACTGGCGGGGAATTTTTACTTTGGTTGCCTGTTGGGATTTGCCTCAGGGCTGGGGGTCATGCTGGGATTGCCGCTCGACATCCGTCACGTGACCTTTGTTGCGGCTTTTGCCGGTTACTCGTTCCCGGCGCTTGATTTTCAGGTCAGCCAATACATTGTGGGCACCACCATTTTGGGCATTGCCCTGGTCGGCACCATCAACCTCATTACCAGTTTCGGCCTGGCAATCTACGTTGCAATGAAGTCACGAAAAGTGCGCTATCGCCACTGGAAGGCTTTTTGGCTGGAATTGTTAAGTGCACTGTATCGCCAGCCAGGCAAGTTCTTGTTACCCCCTAAGAAAACCAATACAGATCATTAAACACACGGCGCGCGCCGTGTGTTGGAGCGGGTCAGCCGAAGCCCGGAGCCCAAGGCCACCCGCTCAGTGACTAGTCAGCCGCCAGAGTGGTTTCTTTCTGGATTAAAAAGTGAAAGACACCGCCTTCTTTGTGCACAGACAACAACTTGACCGGGTGATGATTAATCACGTTGCGGATATTCTGTTCGCTGCCCGCAGAGGTCGTTTTCACGGACAACACCTGACCGGGCAACAACTCCTCCAGTTTTTCGATGGTTTTCAGCATGGGCAACGGACTGTCCAGGCCCATCAGGTCGAGTTCGATATCTATTGGTGTGGTGTGCATACTTGTCCCCCTTT
The DNA here is from genome assembly GCF_037076555.1 of Methylophilus sp. DW102. Lineage (NCBI taxonomy): Bacteria > Pseudomonadati > Pseudomonadota > Betaproteobacteria > Nitrosomonadales > Methylophilaceae > Methylophilus > Methylophilus sp. DW102. The sequence goes on from NZ_AP029023.1 coordinate 2,147,222, forward strand.
TCAAAAGCTGCTTATGTCAGCATGATCAAGCTGTGTTGGCGACCGCCAATCACGTTCAATCTTCATCCAACTCGTCCTCCTCAGTACCCGCTATCGCCTGCAAGTCATCCTCTACCGCCACACCTTCCATCAATTCGCGGATTATTTTAAATAATTCGCGGCTGCTTTTAGGCGGCTTGCCGGCAGCATGCTCCTTATTCGCATTACGGATCAAGGTACGCATTTGCTGCACAGGGGTCTGCGGATATTCAGCAATAAATAATTCGATGGCCTTGCTGTCTTCGAGCAAGCGTGACCGCCACCGTTCCATTTGGTGAAAGCGGGCATTTTCTTCCTGATGCTTGCCTTCCCACTTTTGCAACTGCTCAACAATCGGGGCCAAATCTGTTTCACGCATCAGGCGCCCGATATACTGCATTTGACGACGGATGGCACCATTCGAGGTAATGCGCTTGGCTTCGGCAATCGCATCCATCAGGGATTCTTCCAGCGCCAGTTTTTTCAGTTTATCCTTGGGGAGCGCCACCAGTTGTCGGCCAATGTCCTGCGCGGCATCCGCCTCAGCCTTGAGGCGGGTTTTACTGGGTTGGGAATCATCAAAGGTTTCAGATGTCATGTTAAAAGCAATCTCTGCCAAATCACGGTATGATAACAGCTTTAACCGCCAAGCTAAAAACAAGCAAGCCAGCATGCAAGCAGACCAACTACAACAAATCGCGCAAGACATTATTCGTTTGACGCAAACAGCCGGTGCCAGCAGCGCCGAAACCGAAGTCAGTTTTGGCATGGGTCAGAGTGTGTCTGTGCGCCAGGGCGAGACTGAAAATATTGAGTATAACCGCGATAAGGGCTGCTCGGTCACGGTCTATTTTGGTCAGCAAAAAGGCTATGCCAGCACCTCAGACCTGAGTCCGCAAGCCTTGCGTGATACGGTCGAAGCGGCCTGCAATATCGCCAAGTATACCGCGCTGGACCCCTTCTGTGGTCTGGCTGACGCTGACTTGATGGCAACCTCGTTTCCTGACCTGTCTCTGCATCATCCCTGGCAAGTCGATGTCGATGCAGCGCTGGCGCTGGCCAAACGTTGCGAAAGCGCGGCACTGGCAGTAGATCACAGAATCAGTAACAGCGAGGGAGCCAGTGTCTATACGCAAAGCGGCGCCTTCGCCTATGCCAACAGTCACGGTTTTATCGGGGGCTATGCCAGTTCACGTCATAGTATCAGTTGCTCGGTGATTGCCGAGGCCGATGGCCTGATGCAACGCGACTACTGGTATAGCAGTGCACGCGATGCACTAGACCTGGCCAGCCCTGAACAGGTGGGCCAGGTCGCTGGTGAACGCACCGCCAGACGACTGGGTGCGCGCCCGATCAAAACCGGGCAATACCCGGTACTGTTTGAAGCACCGCTGGCCAGTGGCCTGATTGGTACCCTCATGAGTGCCATTTCTGGTGGCAACTTGTATCGAAAATCCTCTTTCCTGCTTGATAGCCTGGGCCAAACCATCGCCAGCCCGCTGTTACAGATTGAAGATCATCCATTTCTGCTCAAAGGGGCGGCCAGTAGTGCCTTTGATAGTGAAGGCGTCGCTTGCCAAACCAGAACACTGGTTGAAAATGGCGTCCTGCAAGGCTATTTATTGGGCAGCTACTCCGCCCGCAAGCTGGGGCTCAAAACGACAGGCAATGCCGGTGGCGCGCACAATATTCTGGTCCGATCCACTGGTCAGTCCTTTGAACAGCTGTTGCAAACACTGGGCACGGGGCTGCTGGTGACAGAGTTACTGGGGCACGGCCTGAATATGGTCACTGGCGACTACTCACGCGGCGCGTCTGGCTATTGGGTCGAGAACGGCGTCATTGTGCACCCGGTCGAAGAAATCACCATCGCCAGCAACATGAAAGACATGCTGAAAAGTATCGTCGCCATTGGTAATGACATCATTCCCAACAGTTCCAAACTGACGGGCTCGATCTTGATAGAGCGCATGACCGTCGCCTCATCCGAATAAACTTGTTCGCTCATCCCAATTACCATCAGTAAACAAGTTGTCACCAATAAAAAAGGCTTTGCAAATGCAAAGCCTTTTTTATATTTCCAGACAGGATTACTGTGGTGCAGTCTCAGCCGGTAATGCCATCAGCGTCTCATCTATGGCAGCCACGACCTCTGCCGCCTCTTTTTCAACCACAGGCATTTCGTCGCCAGTTTCGCTCGTTTGCTCGAGTAATGGCGGCAAAACCTCTTCAGGTTGCGCAGTTGCCTCAAAAGCTAAGGCATCCACCTCATCCAATGTCGTTGCAGCGATTGATTCTACGGCTTGACTCTCAGACACGACGACCGCAGCCATATTGCCGGGTTCAGCCTGATCCACAGAGGTCACTGACTGCAGCAATACGGTTTCGCCATTGTTAGAGGAAGACGCCGCTGGTTTGGCCGGCACATCTTCGTCAGCGGGCTCAAACTCGTCTTGCAGCAATTCCTGAGGCACCAAGCCATCCTGAATCAAGCTGGCACGGCGCTGCAAATAAGCATCACGCATGAAGGCATAAGGATCAATCGACGCATTATCGACGAGATCAGTCGCATCAAGCAATTGTGTACGCTTATCCAGCAACTGCACCGCACGCACCTGATAATAAGTACGAACCTGGCCAATATTGTGCAAATATTGAATCGGGTCAGAAGTCACGGTATCAATCGCCAACCCGCTGGCATCCCGCACCGTACTTGGCCCCAAAATTGGCAGCACCAGATAGGCACCCGACCCCATACCCCAATAGCCCAAGGTTTGACCAAAATCTTCCTGGTGTTTGGGAATGTTGTCCATACTGGCCACATCAATCAAGCCAACCACCCCAAAAGTGGTATTGATCACAAAGCGACCTGCATCACTGAATGCCTGGGCAAACTTCAATTGCAACAGATCGTTGACCACCGTGGTCAAGGTGCCCAGGTTACTAAAGAAGTTGCTGATGCCAGTACGTACCGGCGAAGGGGCGATGGCTTTGTAGGCTTTTGCCACCGGCTTCATCGCATAGCGATCCGCAACATCATTAAATTTGTAGATGCCACGGTTGAGGCCTTCAAGCGGATCCTTATTGGTTGTTGCACAGCCAGACACACTTGCCAGTGTTGCAATCAGTACTATCGCTCTTAATTTTTTCATATTCGTCATTATTTCAGAAGCTGTTCAGGCGTATTAAATTTTTTGTATCCCCAACACTGCATGTTTTTTATCTTGCAATAGCATTTAATCACCAAGCAATGCTTATTCTTAACGGAATCACTTTTTAAAAACTAAAGCGCGTTTGACAAAGATATCTGAGATACAGCCACCACTTGGCTGTGTTTTGCCTTGATCCAGACTCCGCCCCAATCCCGATTAAAATGTTCTTCATTCTACCTCAAATGTCATTTGGGCTTCACATTATTTTTGTATAGGCGCAACGCCTGTTCCCGCTGTATTGCGTGATCTACAACAGGCCGAGGATAATTCAATGCAACGCCTTGATTAAATAAGCTTTGCTTGTGATATTTCGCTGCCCATGGCGCATGAATTTGATCATCATTCAGGTGTGCCAATTCTGGCACATATTTGCGGATAAATTTGCCTTGCGGATCAAACTTTTCAGATTGCGACTGTGGATTGAAGATCCTGAAATACGGTTGCGCATCGCAACCGGTGGAGGCCGCCCACTGCCAGCCACCATTGTTGGCAGCAAAATCAAAATCGATCAGCTTTTGCGCGAAATATTGCTCGCCCCAACGCCAGTCGATGAGCAAATCCTTGACCAGAAAACTGGCGACAATCATGCGTAACCGGTTATGCATATAGCCGGTCTGGTTCAACTGCCGCATGGCCGCATCCACAATCGGGAAACCGGTTTGGCCAGCGCACCATGCTTCAAACCAGGGCTGATGATTGGGGAAAGCCAGCCCTTCATATTCAGCCTTGAAAGCCGCGCCCTGCTGCAAGTCTGGCCGATGATACAAAACCTGGAAATAAAAATCGCGCCAGATAAGTTCATTGAGCCAGATGGCCGCGCCTTCATTGCCAGTCTGCGTCAATTGCCAGGCCGCACGCGCCAATTGGCGGATTGAAATGGTGCCGAAACGCAAATGTACAGACAGGTAAGACACGCCCTTGATGGCAGGATAATTACGCGCATCGTGATATTGGCTGATCCGCTGCAGAAAGTCATCAAACAGCTGCTGCGCACCAGCCATTCCGGTCGGCAAACGCATGGCTTTCAGATTAGTCTCCTCAAACCCCAGTGAGGTCAAAGTGGGCATCGCTTGCGGCGGCAGTGGCGCCAGTTGACCGAGATACTTGTCAGTTGGATACGCTTGCAGATAAAAAGGGCTGAGTTTTGCCAGGTGGGCATTCTTGTAGGGCGTAAAAACACCATACGGCTTACCAGCCTGTGTCAGGATCTCGTCTTGTTCAAACAAGACCTGATCTTTAAACAAAAACAGTGACTGACCTAAAGCCGCCAGGGATTGTCTGACGGCCTCATCACGCGCAATCGCGGTGGGCTCATAATCACGATTTACATAGACGGCAGAGACTTTCAGGCGTGCTGCCAAGGCAGGAATCTCTTCTCTGGCAGCGCCATGCAACACAATCAGATCCGCACCTCTTGCTTGCAGCGCCTGCTTGAGTTCACGTACGCTCTCCCAGATAAACTCGACCCGGCGATCGACTTTATCGGTCAGGGCATCCAGGATTTCAGTATCAAAAACAAATGCGAGATAGACTTGCGCATGTTGTTTGAGTGCGTGGTAGAGGGCAGCATGATCATGGTCGCGCAAATCGCGACGCAGCCAGACCAGGGCATTGGACATTCTTATTCTCGGTGGTAAGGATGATTGCTTAGAACCGTATGCGCACGATAAAGTTGCTCGGTCAGCATCACTCTGACCATGCCATGCGGCATCGTGAGCTTGGATAGACTAAACAACCATTGCGCCTGAGTTTTCAGTTGCGGATGCAAGCCGTCAGCGCCGCCTATGACCAAAGCCACATCACGCCCCATTTCCTGCCAGGATTTGAGTTTATCTGCCAGTTGCAAGGTGGTGACAGCCTGCCCACGCTCATCCAGTGCCACCAGATAGTCTTTACCGGCCACCTCGAGAATGCGCCTGGCTTCCGCTTCTTGGACCACTTCACTGTTTTTGCCCGAAGCGCGCTTGTCAGGTTTGATTTCAATGATGCGCGTCTCAAGTTCGCGCGGCATGCGCTTAAGGTATTCCGCGCAGGCAGACTCCACCCAGTCGGGCATTTTGTGGCCGACCGAGATGATATTGAGTTTCATGCGGGATAAAAAGAATGACCTTGTGTCAGAATCAGGCGGCCGAGGCGGCGCGGCGCGACTGTGATTCGCTCCACAGCTGCTCGATATTGTAATAGGCACGTGTGGCAGGCACCATCACATGCACGACAATGTCGCCCAAGTCGACCAGCACCCATTCGCCTTCTTTTTCGCCTTCAATGCCACGCGCATCCATGCCTTTTTCTTTGAGCTTTTCGCGCACATTGTCCGCAATGGCTTTGCATTGGCGGGTGGAATTACCGCTGGCGACAATCATGTAACTGGTCATGGCGGTCATGTCGCGCACGTCCATCACGGTGATATCAAAGGCTTTGATGTCTTCCAGCGCGTCAACAACGGCCAGTTTCATGTCTTCAAGAGACATTAATGAAGTATTTGGTTGCATAGAGGGTTTCAAATTCAGGCAGCTTGCGCTGGAATGTGGTTTTTCTGTTGGACGATGCGGTTCTGCGCATCGACATAAACCAGTTGTGGATGGTAGTTTGCCAGCTCAGCTTCTGTATATTGCGAATAGCTGGCAATGATAATCAAGTCGTCAGGATCGGCTTTGTGGGCAGCCGCGCCATTGACAGAGATCACGCCGGAATGGCGCTCGGCACGAATCGCATAGGTGGTAAAACGCTCACCATTGTTGATGTTGTAAATCTGGATTTGCTCATACTCATGAATATTGGCCGCTTCCAGCAAGGCCTCATCAATCGCACAGCTGCCTTCATAGTGCAACTCGCTATGCGTCACACGTACCCGATGCAGCTTTGATTTCAACATGGTTCTTTGCATTGCGTTCCTTAACTCGAACACCCGCTCGCGCGGAAAAGGACGTAATTATAAAGTTATCAAGGGCTTAGCGCAAAATAAATTTATGGTTAGAAGTGGCGCATTTGGTCTACAGACTTACTTCGCAATTATCAATCAGGCGCGTACCACCAAGCTTGGCAGCCGCCAGAATCACCCAGGCCTGGTCACTCGCATCGGGCAAGGTCAGGTCTGTTTGCCTGCGAACGTCTACATAATCGACCTGCCAGCCTTGCTGGTTTAACCCAGCCACCGCCTGTGCACACAAGCTTGCATAATCCCGCTGGCCTGCCAGCAACGCCTGTTTAATGCGCTGCAGTTGCTGATAAAGTTGCGCTGCCTGTGTTTTTTCTGTGGCAGAAAGATAGCCATTGCGAGAACTCATGGCCAGGCCAGAAGGCTCGCGCACAGTCTCGCCCGCCACAATCTCGACGTTAAAATTGAGTTGCCGCACCAGCGCGCGGATCACCATCAATTGCTGGTAATCTTTTTTGCCGAACACGGCCACCTGCGGCTGAACCATATTAAACAGCTTGGCGACCACCGTTGCCACGCCGACAAAATGCCCGGGCCGGCTGGCCCCGCATAATTCATTGACCAGTGCGGGCGGTTGTATCACAACGGCTTGCCGCAAATCCTGCCCATCAAAATCCGGGTACATTTCAGTGACGGTAGGCGCAAATACCACGTCCGCCCCTACCGCTTCCAACTGTTCACAGTCTGCCGCCAAGGTACGCGGGTAGCTACCAAAATCTTCGTTCACCCCAAACTGCAAGGGATTGACAAAGATACTCACCACCACAATCTCCGCGAGCTGCTTGGCCTGCGTCACTAATTGGCAATGTCCTGCATGCAAATTGCCCATCGTCGGGACAAAGCCCACCTTTGCTTGCGGATGACGGGCTAAAAAGGCGCGTAACTCGCGCACACTGTGACACACTTGCATCAATCATTCATCCAACAAAAACACAATTCCGGCAATATATCACAGGCCTCTCGCACCAGCGGCCCATCACCTGGCGTTTAACCCAAGCATTGACAAGCACATCCCTCATTGCCTATAGTCGCTTTAGGGCACTTCTATAAACTCAGTTTGCGAGCCTGCGTTTCACGCAGGGCCTCTTGAAACCACTAACGTCATCATACGGTGTTGTTTATAAATAAATTTCCTGCCCTCGCAACCAGAGACTGGATCTCCTTTTTTAATCGCACCTCGTCTTGCTTTGCGACTTGAATTTATAAAAGTGCCCCTTACAATCTTAATCTTTAATAACAATGGTGGGAGAAGTCATGAGCGTCATTTCAGAATTCAAGCAGTTCGCCCTTAAAGGCAATGTCATGGACCTGGCAGTCGGTGTCATTATTGGTGGGGCCTTTGGCAAAATTGTGGCCTCACTGGTAGATGATGTCATCATGCCCGTGGTCGGCAAGATTTTTGGCGGCTTTGATTTTAGCAATTTGTATGTGCCCCTTAACGGCCAATCGGCTGACCTGGCATTGGCAGAAGCCAAAAAACTGGGTGCAGTGCTGGCCTACGGCAACTTTCTGACTATCGTGCTCAACTTTATTATCCTGGCATTTATTATTTTCCAGATGGTGAAATTCATGAACCGCCTGAAAACCGCGGATGAACCGGCCCCTGCCGTACCTGCGCCGACCCCGGAAGATATTGTGCTACTGCGCGAAATCCGTGATAGCCTGAAAAAATAATCAATTAAATCAGGGTTTATCGGGGTTAAAAAACAAAGGGCGCCTGAGCGCCCTTTGTTTTTGATCCCGCAATAAAGAATTAAATGCCTGCCGGATTGGGATTGGGCACTTCGTAGGTTTGACCACTGCTGGCGTCAGACCCATCATTATTCAAAAACACCACCACGCTGACCTGGTCTTCCACAATATCCAGCTCGGTCGTTGGGTAGTAAGCCCCCTTCGCATCCTTGTTGATGTTGTGATAATGCCAGATGGAGGCAACCACCCGTCCACTGTCCTTGAGTTTCACATCTTCTGCGCGGGCAGGTTCGCCCAGCAATGCAATCAATTCGGCCCGGCTCATCTTGCCGACTTTATCCACAAAGGCCTGCTCGTCTTCTGGAATCGCTCCCGTCGTAGCGATCCCTGGCGTCGCCCCTGCCCATAATGCACTGCTCACTGATAACAATCCAACTGCCAACACCCCGTGCAACCAAGTTTGTGCTCTCATCATCACTCTCCTTATGTTCAAACACTCAGGCAATCAAAACGATCATTAGGTTCCATTTGCAGCCGCTACGCATAGGCTGGCGGCGGCGCTGTGGCCTAGACCGACTCAATAGGATAGGCTTCTTCTGGCAATAGCTCTATCAATAACACATGTACACGACGGCTGTCAGCATGCACCACGGTCACACTCAGATTTTGAATGCGGATATGCTCGCCGCGCTTGGGCAAATGACCAAAATGGTTGACCACCAGCCCACCCACGGTTGAAAACTCTTCGTCACTAAACGTGGTGCCAATGGCTTCATTAAACTCAGGGATTTCAGTCAAGGCTTTGACACGGTATTTACCCGGCGCCTGCTGGATAATATTGCCCTCGCCTTCGTCGTCATCATATTCGTCTTCAATATCCCCAACAATCTGCTCCAGCACGTCTTCAATGGTCACCATGCCCGCCACACCGCCGTACTCATCCACCACAATGGCAATATGATTGCGGTTGCTGCGAAACTCCTTGAGCAATACATTCAGGCGCTTGGATTCGGGGATAAACACGGCCGGACGCAACATGTCGCGCAGTTCAAAAGACTCATTTGCATAGTAACGAAGCAGGTCTTTGGCCAGCAGGATGCCGATCACATCATTCTTGTTGTCTTCAATCACGGGGAAGCGGGAGTGTGCCGTTTCAATCACAAACGGCAGGAAACTGTCTGGCGGTTGAGCGATATCAATCACATCCATTTGCGAACGCGGAATCATGATGTCGCGCACTTGCATTTCACTGACTTGCAAAACACCTTCGATCATGGCCAGTGAATCGCCATCCATCAGGTGGTTTTCATAAGCGCCATGCAGCAATTCAACAAGCTGCTCTCGATCTTCTGGCTCACGCAGCAGAAAATGACTTAATCGTTCTAAAAGAGAGGGTTTATGAGATAACTTATCCGGCTCCGAAGCCATATTTACTGCTGAAAACAGCATCCTGTATAACGAGATGACTTAAGCATACATGAAAACAGATGACCATGTCACCTTCACCTCACCAGCCCTCTGATTTGGCGCAAGATTTGCCCAGGCCAGTCGCGATCACGCTATAAACATTTAAATTCTGCTAAATTATCGCCTATGCTCAATCGCTTGCGTTCCTATTCTTCTCGTTTTCGCCTGTCTCATTCGGGCCGACTGGCGCAAATCGCATTATCAGTACCGTTGAGGATCGTCGCCGGACTGGTGGTTTTTTACCTGCTGTTTGCCTGGCTGGCTGTGAACCCGCTGGCCAAATGGCTGTTGCCCTGGGTTGCCGAAACACAGCTGGCCAGCAAAGCTAGCGTCGACAAGGTCACGTTTGACCCCTTCAGCCTGACCACCACCATCGAAAAACTCTCACTGACTGATCAGCAAGGCGCGCCCCTGGCTGCGTTTGACCGACTGGTAGTCGATCTTGACGCCAGCGGGCTGTTTAAATGGGCATGGAAGCTCAAGCAGATCCAGTTGACAGGCCCGCATGTGAATGTCATGGTCTCCAAACAAGGTAAACTCAACTGGGCAGACCTGATCGCCAAACTCAATGAAAATCCCTCGCCGCCAGATCAGGACCTGCCCCGAGTCATCATTGAAAAAATCATCCTGAGCCAGGGCAATATTGAATACCTGGATGCACAGCACGACCAGCCTTTGCGCGCCTCCCTCAAGCCGCTGGATTTTGAACTGGAAGGCTTTTCTACCCTGCCCCAAGACCGCGGCGACTACCTGATCGCGGCAAAACTGCCCTATCAGGGCGGCACCGTGAAGTGGAAAGGTAATTTCGGCGTCAATCCCCTCGCATCGCAAGGGCAACTGGCGATTGAGGCGTTACAAATTGCCAAGGTGATGCAGTGGGTCAACACAGCGGCGCTGCCCGTTAAAGTTGAGACCGGCGCTTTTTCTGGTCAGTTGAACTATGCATTTTCCATGCATCAGCAACAACCAAAACTGCAGCTCAGTGATGTCCAGCTACGCATTGAGGACTTGGGGGCGACAATGGCGCCAGCGGACAAACTTACCTGGGCCTCATTCACGGTTACCACCAAACAGCTGACGCTACTCCCTGCTGCGCAACTCAGCCTGCAGGGTCATGGTATCGACATGACCCTGAATCAGCTCAAGCTACAAAAGCCGCAAGCGGTCGTCTCAATGGCCAGCAGCCAGCTGTCACTGCCCAGTCTCAGTTTCACGCTGGATAAACAAGCACAGCTTCAGTTTGAAAATCTGGATGTTCATCTGCAACAGGCGCAGGTACAGCATGGCCAGCAAACCTTGCTCAGCCTGCCCGAACTGGCGCTGGAACACACCAGTTTCAACCTGGCTGACCGTCGTGCGAAGATCGGGCTAGTCCATCTTAATCAGGGACAATTATCTGCCACGCAACTTGCCTCTGGCTTGCTGGATTGGCAACAGAGCTTCGAACCAACCGTCGCAAAAAATACGTCAACCACCCAACCCACAGCCGAGCAAACAGCTCAAACAACTGAAAGCAAGCCGTTCCATTTGAGCATTGACGAATTAGCCCTCGCGCACTGGCACCTGACCTATACCAGCCACCAGTTCGTCAAACCGCTGCAGGCAACGGTAGGCGACATGAATCTGCAATTGGCCTTGGATCATGCTGAAGACCTGACGCTCAGTAACATGCAACTGGATGCCAGCCAACTCGCGCTGCAATCAGATAAACAAACGCTGGCACAACTCGGCAAGCTATCGGTAGGCAAAGTACATCTGGCACTGGCGCAACAAAAAGCCGAGGTCGCGGCGATCCAGTTAAGCGGTCTGAAAACCTCGGTGATTCGCCAGGCCGACCAGCGCTTGAACTGGCAAACCCTGCTCGCAACACCCCCGGCAGCAGCCCCCAAGAACACGGCGACTTCACCCACCGCGACAACGCAGAAAACTGCATGGACCTATAGTCTCAAACAGCTAGCCTTGCAGCAGGCTGAGGTGCATATTGAGGATCAATCGACCTCAAGCCCCATGATCCTGGATGTGACCGATGGTCAACTCTCGCTGACTGACTTGACCCAGAATCTGACACGCTGGCTTCCGGTCAAGGCTGGTTTCAAGGTCAAACAAGGCGGTCAATTGAACCTGCAAGGCAAGATCGCGGCGGCCCCGTTTAAAGCAGACCTGCAAACACAGCTCAGTCAGTTATCTTTAAAACCCTTTGCGCCCTACCTAGCACAAGTCGCCTTACTCAAACTGGAAGATGGCGCAGTCGGTTTAGAAGGCAGGTTACAACAATCCACGCAAGGCTCAACCCGCTTTGATGGCGGCTTCACCGTCAACCAGCTCTCGATTATTGAGGAAGAAAGCCAGCAACCATTCTTGCGCTGGCAAACCTTACAGGCAGACGGTGTATCGCTATCAGTGGCACCGAACAAATTGCAAATCGACACCTTGAGTGTGAACCAACCGCAGACCAAGTTTATGATTGCTGCCGATCGCAGCCTGAACGTAAGCAAGCTCATGCGTACTGCGCCCGCTTCTGACCACCCGCCTGCAAGCAATGCAACAACATCGACCAGTACAAGCGCAGCACCCACGGTGGCAAACGCAAGTAAACAGAGTGATTTTCCGGTCAATATAGACAGTGTGCGAATCAACAATGCCGAACTGGACTTTGCCGATTTGTCATTGCCGCAACCGTTTGGCACGCATATTAACAATCTGGGCGGAGTAATTAACGGCATTTCGAGCAATCCTGCCTCTACAGCTCAGGTGGAGATGGATGGCAAGGTGGATGACTATGGCGCTGCCCGCATCCGTGGCAGCTTGCAGCCATTTAACACCGGCGAATTTACCGACCTTAAACTGGCGTTCACTAATCTGGAAATGAACCGGCTAACCCCCTATTCCGGCAAATTTGCCGGGCGCAAGATCACCTCAGGCAAGCTGTCTGTCGATCTCGAATACAAGATCAAGCAGCGCAAGCTGGCTGGAGAAAACAAATTCGTCATCCACAAACTGACCTTGGGCGAGCGCGTAGACAGCAAGGATGCCGCCAACCTGCCCCTGGATCTGGCGATTGCCATTCTTGAAGACAGCAATGGCGTCATTGACCTCGACCTGCCAGTCACTGGCAGCCTGGATGACCCCAAGTTCAGCGTTGGCGGGATTGTCTGGAAAGCCTTTACCAATATCCTGACCAAAATCGTAACAGCGCCATTTAGCGCCTTGGGCAAGCTGTTTGGCAGCAGTGAAAAGCTGGAGGCCATCGTGTTTGATCCCGGTACGGCGGCTTTATCCCCGCCTGAGCAGGAAAAACTGCAGGCAGTGAGCAGCGCGCTTAACAAACGCCAGCAATTGAAGTTGGGGGTGGTGCCGGCTTACGATATCGCTGCAGATACGCGCGCCCTGCAGGAAAGCAGCCTGCGTAAGCAAGTGGCTGCGGAAATGGGCATCGTCCTGAAGGCAGACCAGACACCGGGACCGATAGACCTCAACAACCCCAAGGTGCAATCTGCGCTCAAGGCCTTGCATGACCGCTTAACCAACAAAGGCCTGCTAAAGCGGCTTGCTTCAAAGCTGGAAAAAACACCGTCCGGATTTTATGAACAGGCACAAGAGACCTTGACGACCAGTATCCCGGTTTCAGAAGCGGACTTACAGGCCTTAGCCAAATCAAGAGCAAACGCAATTCAGCAGCAATTGCTGGCCGCGGGCCTGAGCCAGGATCGCATCGCCCTCGCACCGCCAGTCGCCGCAAAAGCAGAGCGCGCTTTGGTACCAACCAAGCTAACGCTAGAGGCGATCAAGCATTAATGTGAGCGGTGTCATGACGGCTGAAACGTTGAATTTACTCCCAAAGCGAGTCGATTTGGCTATTGTGCCCTCTGAGTCCTCAGTGGCTTAAAAATATAGCAAAGATTAATGATCAAAACCTGCTTTAACTCGGACTTGAAAGGCAGAGACAGGACTCAAGCCGCAACGAATCAACCAAGCTGGGCTCGCTGTTAGAACACCAGCACAGTGAGCAAATGCTGAAAAAAGCGCAGTACCGGCGACAGCACTATCCCCAAAATACCGGTAAACAGGAGTGCAATCAGTATCAGCATGCCGTAACGCTCAAGCTGGGCAAATTTGATGGCCACGGACATGGGCAACAAGCTCACCGCAATGCGGCCACCGTCCAGTGGTGGCAGTGGAAACAGGTTAAGCACCAGCAAAACCAGATTAATTTGTACGCCCGCAAGACTCATTTGCGACACATATGCCTGGGCAGCGTCTGGAAATTGTCCCACTCTCGCCAACACCAAGCCCCAAAGCAATGCCATGACAAAATTGGACGCGGGGCCGGCTAGGGCCACCCATAGCATATCCTGCTTGGGACGGCGTAACTGGCCAAAATTCACGGGCACCGGTTTTGCCCAGCCAAACAGGATACCGCCAAATATAATGCTGATGGCAGGCAATAAAATGGTGCCAATAGGGTCAATATGTTTGAAGGGATTAAGCGTAATCCTGCCCATGCGCTCGGCGGTCAAGTCGCCAAAATATTTGGCGGCGTAACCATGGGCAGCTTCATGCACTGTAATCGCAAACAGGATAGGCAGTGCGTAGGCAGCAATTTTTTGTACGACGGTCAGTTCTTCCATGCAAATAGCTTTCAGACAACATTAAGGCCAGGGTGCGACACCTGCCCGGACCAGCGACGGCGGATCTTCGGTCAAATCCAGCACCGTGGTGGGCCCCACGTGCACGATATCACTGTCAATCACCGCATCAATCTGGTGTTCCAGCGCTTCCCGAATCTCCCATCCGACCGAGAGGGGCGCCTCGTCACCGGGTAATTGCAAGGTCATGCTCAGCATGGGCGAATCCAGCGCTTCCAGCAAGGTTTGCGTGACAATATGCTTGGGCACGCGCAAACCGATGGTGCTACGTTTGGGGTGATGCAGGCGGCGCGGCACCTCTCTGCTAGCCTCAAGCAAAAAGGTATAAGCGCCAGGGGTCAAGGCTTTCAGTAGCCGAAACTGGCTATTGTTCACTTTGGCATAGGTGCCAATCTCGGCCAAGTCACGGCAGATCAGCGTAAAGGGGTGATCATCATCCACACCACGCAACCGGCGGATGCGTGTTTGCGCGTCCTTGAACTCCATCAGGCACACCAAGGCGTAACTGGAGTCAGTCGGACAAGCCAGAATACCGCCCTGCTTCAACAGCTGTACCGCTTGTTGAATCAACCGCGCCTGCGGGTTTTGCGCATGAATAATAAAGAACTGGGCCATCAAGCACTACTGCAGCAGACTGGCCTCGGGCCAATCCTGCCAGAGGGGGACACAATTGGCCGGTAAGGCGGGCAAGCGGCCCATTTCCATGAACGAAAGTCCCGGGCCATGATAGTCAGAGCCTTGAGATGCCTTCAAGTCAAAGCGATGGGCCAGTTTTGCGAACTGATCGAACTGCGGCGGCTGATGGCTACCAGTCACGACTTCTATAGCCTGTCCGCCGTAGCCCCTGAACTCGTGCAATAGCAAATGCATATTGACGAAGCCCAGGTCATAACGGCCAGGGTGTGCCAGCACGGCGACACCGCCAGCCTGGCGAATCAAGGTCACTGCTTGTTCCAGACTCATCCACTCATGGTTGACGAACCCTGGCTTGCCTTTGACCATATATTTTTTAAAGACAGACTTGATGTTTTTAGCATGCCCTTGCTTGACAATAAACTGGGCAAAATGACTGCGTGTCATCACACTATTGCCCGCAATCTGCCTGGCACCTTCGTAGGCGCCAGCGATACCAGCCTTAGCCAGGCCTTCGGCCATTTGCCGGGCACGCGTATCGCGCGCTGCATGTACTTGCTGAAAGGTGGTGATTAATTGCGGGTCGCTCGCATCAATGCGCAAGCCAACGATATGCAAGGTCCGCTTTTTCCAGGTCACCGAGATTTCGACACCATTCACCAGTGTAATGCCATGCTGCTCAGCGGCAATCCGTGCGCGCGCCAGGCCGCCGACTTCGTCATGGTCCGTCAGCGCCAGCACACGCACGCCTTTGCTCGCGGCGTGGGCAACCAGCTCCTCTGGCGAGAGCAGGCCATCTGAGAGTGTGGAGTGGCAATGCAAATCTATCGGAACGGACATATTGAATGAGAGAGACTACGCTGTTGTGCGGGGACAGGATTGTCTACATATAAACTTTACTTTATGACAAGAATCATAGCAAAATAGTGCCCTCACAGATAGCAAGAATTCAGTGTACTGAAGCCAAGCATGCAAATCATCACCGATTTACTCCCCGTCATCCTGTTCTTTATCGCTTATAAAAAAGCAGGCATCTTTGCAGCCACAGCCGTCGCCATGATTAGTACGCTGTTGCTGATCGGTGTGATCTGGCTCAAACGCGGCAAAATAGACAAGATGCTGGCCATCAACGGCGCCGTGATTACCGTTCTCGGCGGCATTACCTTGTTGTTACATGACAAAACCTACATCATGTGGAAGCCGACTGCCATCTATTGGATCGGGGCACTGGCCCTGCTTTTCAGTCGCTATGCCTTCAAGCGCAACCTGATTGAGCGCATGCTGGGCAAAATGATGTCGCCGCCTGCTGTCACCTGGGACAAGCTAAACCTCTACTGGATTGCCTTTTTAATCGGCATGGGCATATTGAACCTCTACGTTGCCTTTCACTACAGCGAAGACGACTGGGTCAACTTCAAGTTGTTTGGGGCCACCAGCCTTATGTTTATCTTTATGATCGTGCAAGTCTTTGCGCTAAGAGCGCATTGGGTTGAACAAAATCAGCCGCCCGCCTGACTAAATGTTTAGCCAGACTTTATCGACTGCCGCAGCGAAAGAATGCCATCATGCTTTACATGATTTACGCACAGGACACCCCGAACAGCTTGCCATTGCGGCTGCAACATCGCCCGCCGCATCTGGCCAGATTGCAACAATTGCAAAACGAGGGCCGCCTGGTTTTAGCAGGCCCGTTGCCAGCCATAGACAGCGTAGACCCTGGTGAAGCGGGCTTTAGTGGTAGCCTGATTGTCGCTGAATTTGACTCATTGCAGGCGGCCACAGACTGGGCCAATGACGATCCGTTTGTTCATGCAGGCGTCTATGGCCAAGTGACCGTCAAACCGTTTAGAAAGACTTTGCCGTGATGCTGCGCGCTGAAATAGAGCAGCGGTTGCAAAGCCTGACACCGGAACACATCGAGATTCAGGATGACAGTGATTTGCATCGCGGACATGCAGGAAATACTGGCGGCGGACACTTTACCATCACGGTAAAAAGCTCGCTATTTTCAGGAAAATCACAGATAATGCGCCATCGCATGGTATATCAATGTTTGCAAGATTTAATGCCTCATCGCATCCACGCGCTCAGTATTACGGCCTTATCGACCGATGAGTCATTTATTTGAAACAATCCTGTTTTTTAATATCGCACCTAATTCAAAACGTTATTTTAAGGATATTGCATGAAATTTTTGAAAGTATTGTTGGCAATTGCTTGCTTAAGCGCAATGCCACATGTGTATGCGGCGGATGCCGACGCGGTAGCCACCGTCAATGGCAAACCGATCAAGAAATCCTGGGTAGAGTTTATCCTCAAGGATGCTGAAGCGCGTACAGGCCAAAAAGCCAACGATGGCATGAAAGCAGCCGTGGTGAATGAACTGGTTGGCTCTGAATTGGCCTATCAGGAAGCGCAAAAAGCCGGCATCGATAAATTGCCTGACTTTGTGGTCAGTGAAGAATTGGCTCGTCGCAAGTTACTGGTGAATGCTTTCCTGGGAGATTTCATCAAGAAAAATCCTGTGACCGATGCCGAGAAAAAAGAAGCTTACGAGCAATACAAAAAAGAACTGGGTGATAAAGAGTACAATGCACGCCACATCTTGGTGAAAACAGAAGCCGAAGCCAAAGCCATTATTGCTGACCTGAAAAAAGGGACTGACTTTGCCAAAGTGGCCAAGGAAAAATCTCTGGACCCAGGCTCCAAAGACAAAGGGGGCGATCTGGGCTGGTTCTCACCAGCTGGCATGGTCAAACCTTTTGCCGACGCGCTGGTTTCCCTCAAGAAAGGGGAAACAACGCCTGAGCCAGTGCAGTCGCAGTTTGGCTGGCATGTGATCAAGCTGGTAGACACCCGAGCTCTGCAAGCTCCTGCTTATGATAAAGTTCAGGAAGGTCTTGAGCGCACCATTCAACAACGTAAACTCGAAAAATACATGTTGAGCCTCAAAGACAAAGCCAAAATTGACGTGAGCGGCCTTGAGAAAAAATAAGCCGGATTTGTTTTGAGTCTGCAAAAAGCCAGCCATTGCTGGCTTTTTTGTTGTGTGTGATGGATGTCGCGATTGAGCGCGCAACTTGAGAAAAGATTGAATGAACAATTTCTTTCATTGTCATTCTAAGCTACAATCAAGAATTATTCTCATTTGAACGCAACCATGCATCTAGACGCACTGAAACCAGGGCAGACTGCCATCGTAGACCGCATTCATGCAGAGCAAGCATTGGCCCAACGCCTGAATGCCCTTGGATTTCGTAGCGGTAAGCGCATAGAGGTGATCAGACAGGCCTCGTTTAATGGGCCGTTACATGTCCGTATCGGCTCCACGGATGTGATCATTCGTCTGCACGATGCCAGTGCCATTCATTTACACCCCGTTGACCTGTTAGACTCCCCTGCCGTATGAAACGTGTCGCCTTACTTGGGATGCCGAATACCGGCAAATCCACCCTGTTTAACCGCCTGAGTGGTGCGTCTGCGCGCGTCGGCAACTGGCCTGGCATCACGGTCGACCTGATGAGTGCCAAGCTGCTGCTGGGGGGACATATTGCCGAGCTCATCGATTTACCCGGCCTGTATGATTTGCACGGCTTTTCTGATGATGAACACGTGGTCAGGCATTTCCTGAGCCATCACCAGATTGACCTGGTGCTGATTATCCTCAACAGTGCGCAAATCGACCGCCAGCTTTCACTGGCCTTGCAAATCCGCGCCTTGGGCTTGCCTGCAGTCCTGTTGCTCAATATGGAGGATGAGGCCAAACGGGCCGGCATCACCATCAATACCCAGGCCATGAGCAAGCAGCTAGGCATGCCGGTGCGTACCATTAGCGCCAAGTACGGGCAAGGCTGCCCAGAAGCGCTACAGCTGGCAGCAGAGACCATGCTGCAACACCCTAATCTGACCTCGCCTGACAGTATTGCCCGCAAGCTCGAACTCGAGAATGCCATTGAGCAGGAAATGCACCACATTATCGATCAGAGCGTGCAGTTTCCTATTCAACTGAACCACACACTCACCGACCGTCTCGATAAGGTTCTGCTCCATCCCTGGTTTGGGCTGCCGCTGTTTTTGCTGTCCGTATTTTTGCTGTTCCAGTTTATTTTCAGTGTAGGCGCACCTTTGCAAGAAGGCATGGGCTGGCTGTTTGACACGCTGCGTAGCCAGGCGCTGGAACCAGCTTTGGCCTTCTTGCCGGGCTGGCTCAACGGGCTGTTGCTGGACGGCTTGTATACCGGGTTTAGTACGGTGGCCGCTTTTGTGCCCATCATTGTGCTATTTTTCCTGGTCATGAGCATGGTGGAAGACAGCGGCTATCTCTCACGCGCGGCTTTTCTCATGGATACGCTGATGGCCAAAATGGGACTGGATGGCCGTGGCTTTGTCATGATGCTGATGGGGTTTGGCTGCAATGTGCCCGCACTCATGGGGACTCGCGTCATGCGCAGCCGCCCCATGCGTTTACTGACCATGCTGACGATACCGCTGTCACTGTGCTCAGCCAGATTACAGGTATTTTTATTTATCATCGCCATTCTGTTCCCGCCGTCACAAGCCGCGTTGGTCCTGTTTTCGCTGTATCTGGTCAGTTTTGCCACCATTTTTATCACGGCGGTCCTGTTCAAACGCAGCTTTCAAAGCCGCGAGCCCTTTGTGCTTGAGCTGCCGCCTTATCGCTTCCCTACCCCACAACAAATCTGGATGCGTGGCTGGCAAGAGGTGAAACACTTTTTGGCACGCGCCACCAAGTTTATTGTGATTGGGGTGGTGCTGGTCTGGCTACTCACGCATTTACCTTTTTCTGCCACGCCAGCCAGCCCTGAAACCTGGGCCGGGAGCATAGGCCGCTTTTTCGCGCCCGTGCTGGACCCCATTGGCATTGACACCCAACTGGCGATTGCCCTGATTTTTGGTTTTGTTGCCAAAGAAATCGTGGTCGGCTCACTGGCCGTGATTTATGGCCTGCAAGGGGATGCGCTCAGCCAACAAATTGCCAGCAATATCGACTGGGTACAAGGCATGAGCTTTATGCTGTTTACACTGATTTATACGCCCTGCCTGTCGACCATCGCCACACTTAAATCCGAAAGTAAAAGCAGCGGTTTTATGTGGCTGTCTTTGGCGTGGTCCCTGATGCTGGCATGGCTGGTCAGCTTTGCCTTTTACCAAACGGCTCGTGCACTTGGCTATTGAAATTTCTTGATTTCAAACAGAAACAGGGAAATATAATCTATGTTAAAGTGAATCTTCCACTTAAAAATAAGGAGACTCTACCCATGAACAAGTCTTTAGTGATTGCAGCCGTTGCCGCTTTGTTCAGCCTGTCTGCACAGGCTAACAACCACAGCCATAATGGCCCGATGGAAAAATGCATGAAAGCCGCATTGGCCAAACATCCGGGCAAAGTCGTCTCACTGGAAGCCGAGATTGAAAAAGGCCGTGGTGCGATTTATGAGTTCGACATTGTCGGCACCGATGGCAAAGAATGGGAAGTAGAATGTGAAGCCAAAACTGGCAAGGTATTTGAAGAAGAAGTGGATGTTGACCCTAACAGCGACGAATTCAAATCCAAAGCCAAAGTGACGATGGAACAAGCCAAGAAAACTGCGCTGGACAAATATCCAGGTGACGTGGAAAGCATCGAATATGAGCTTGAAAACGGCAACCCTGTCTATGAGTTTGATATCAAGCAAGCCAACGGCAAGGAAATTGAAGTCGAAGTTGATGCAGTGACCGGCAAAATTGGTGAAACCGAAGAAGAAGTCTACGAAATCGGCAAAGACTAATTTTTTATCGTCCCCGCAGTCAGTCAAACAGCAACCGCATGGTTGCTGTTTTTATTTGGGCAGGCGCTTTGGCGCATTCGATATCAGACGCGCTTTCTGTTAAAATGGCGGTTTGAATTTTCATTGAAAAATCCAACCGCCTCATGTCTAGTCAAGCGCAATTCCTTAGCCTGCGCGGCAGCGCCGCCCTCTCTCAATTCCGTCTCGATAAACTGTATCGCGCCCTCAAAGCCAGCGCACCGAATATCGCCCATATTTACACCGAATTCGTGCACTTTGCGTTTAGCGAGTCCGCCTTGAGCGTGAGCGAGCAAGACACCCTGCGCCAGATTCTGACTTACGGACCGCACACGGATATCGAGTCCCCGACAGGCGAGTTGCTGCTGGTGATTCCGAGGATAGGCACGATTTCGCCCTGGGCCTCACGCGCGACGGATATTGCACACAACTGTGGCCTGGGTCATCTGCTGCGTCTGGAGCGTGGCATTGCCTATTACGTGACCACTGCGAACGGACAGGCATTGACCGAAGCTGAGAAGCAAGCCTTGCGCACTGCCATCCAGGACCGCATGACAGAAACGGTGGTCTACCAGCTGGCGGATGCAGAAAAACTCTACCACCATGCCGACCCTAAACCTTTATCCAGTGTGGATATTTTAGCTGGCGGCAAAGCGGCGCTTGAAGCTGCCAATAGCGAGATGGGTTTAGCCTTGTCGCCAGACGAGGTGGATTACCTGCTGGAAAACTACCGCAAAATGGGCCGCAACCCGACCGATGTCGAACTGATGATGTTCGCCCAAGCGAACTCCGAGCATTGCCGCCACAAGATTTTCAATGCAGACTGGGTGATTGATGGCGTACAGCAAGAGCTGTCGCTGTTCAACATGATCCGCAACACACACAAACTCAATCCTGGCAACACCGTGGTTGCCTACTCTGACAACAGCTCAATTGTACAAGGCCAGAAAACCAAGCGTTTTTATCCGGCAGCCGATCACAGCTACCAGTTTGTCGAAGACGACATGCATTATCTGATGAAGGTGGAAACGCATAACCACCCCACTGCCATTTCACCCTTTGCCGGGGCTGCGACTGGGGCAGGCGGTGAAATCCGTGATGAAGGCGCCACCGGCATAGGCTCTAAGCCGAAAGCAGGCTTGACCGGCTTCTCGGTCTCCAACCTGAACCTGCCTGACTTTAAACAGCCTTGGGAAACCAATTACGGCAAACCTGGCCGTATCGCCAGCCCGTTGCAAATCATGATAGACGGTCCTTTAGGCGGGGCTGCTTATAACAACGAATTTGGCCGCCCCAATATTGCCGGTTACTTCCGTACCTTTGAACTCGAAACGCCTGCCGCCGATGGCAAGCGCGAAATGCGTGGCTATCACAAGCCGATCATGCTGGCGGGTGGGGTCGGCAATATCTCTGACAGCCACAGTCATAAAAACAGCATTCCCCCCGGCTCAGCCCTGATTCAGCTGGGCGGCCCGGCCATGTTGATTGGCCTTGGCGGCGGCGCGGCCTCCAGTATGGATACCGGCGCCAACACGGAAAACCTGGACTTTGACTCTGTACAACGCGGCAACCCGGAGTTGCAACGCCGTGCGCAAGAGGTGATTGATCGTTGCTGGCAAATGGGCGATAACAACCCGATTTTGAGCATCCACGACGTGGGTGCCGGTGGTATTTCCAACGCCTTCCCTGAGCTGGTCAATGATGCCAAAGTCGGCGCCGTGTTCCAGTTGCGTGATGTACATAATGAAGAGCCTGGCATGAGTCCGCGCGAACTGTGGAGCAACGAAGCGCAAGAGCGCTATGTTCTCGCCGTCACGCAAGACCAGTTGCCCTTATTTGAAGCAATTTGTGAACGCGAACGTTGTCCGTTTGCCGTCGTCGGCGTCACCACGGAAGAACGTCATCTGACGGTGGAAGACCGTCATTTTGACAACAAGCCGGTGGATATGGATCTGTCTGTTCTGCTGGGCAAACCCCCAAAAATGCTGCGTGATGTCAAATCCGTGAACAAGACGCTGCCAGCGTTTGATACCGGCAACGTGGTATTGCATGATGCCGTGTCGCGTGTACTGCGCTTACCGGGTGTGGCAGATAAAACCTTCCTGATTACCATTGGTGACCGTAGCGTGACCGGCCTCATCGCCCGCGATCAAATGGTCGGCCCGTGGCAAGTGCCCGTCAGCAACGTGGCGGTGACCTGTGCCGGGTTTGAAACCAATATCGGCGAAGCATTTGCCATCGGGGAAAAGGCGCCCTTGGCGCTGATCGACGCACCGGCTTCCGGCCGCATGGCCATTGGTGAAGCCATCACCAACATTGCCGCCGCCGCAATCAGTGACATTGGCAACCTCAAGCTGTCCGCTAACTGGATGGCACCTGCCGGTCATGCCGGTGAAGATGCCGCGCTGTATGCCACCGTGAAAACCGTGGGCATGGAATTATGTCCGGCGCTCGGCATCAGCATCCCGGTCGGCAAAGACTCCATGAGTATGAAAACGGTCTGGCAAGATCAAGGTGAAAACAAAGCAGTCACAGCCCCCATCTCACTGGTAATTTCTGCCTTTGCCAACACGCCAGATGTGCGTAAAACCCTGACGCCGCAACTGCGCACTGATCTCGGCGACAGTCAGCTGATCCTGATCGACCTGGGCAATGGCAAAAACCGCATGGGCGGCTCGGCTTTGGCTCAAGTCTATCAACAGTTAGGCAACAGCGTGCCCGATGTCGACCAACCGGCACAAGTGAAAGCATTTTTTGCCGCGATCCAGCAACTGAATCACGAAGGCAAACTACTGGCTTATCATGACCGCTCAGATGGTGGCCTGTTTGTCACACTGGCAGAAATGGCGTTTGCCGGTCATTGTGGCCTCAATCTTGACCTCAGCGCCCTGGCTGGCGACAACATTGCCCTGCTGTTTAACGAAGAATTGGGGGCGGTACTGCAAGTGCGCGCCAGCGATACGGCAACCATCGTCCAGCAATTGCAACAGCAGTTGGGTGACTGTGTGCACGCCATCGGCCACGTCACTGCCGGCCAGGACATTGTCATCGCGCTTAAACAGGCACGCTACCAGGCATCACGCATCGACCTGCACCGTATGTGGTCTGAAACCACTTACCGCATGCAGAGCCTGCGTGATAACCCGGCCTGTGCCCAGCAGGAATATGACCGCATCCTGAATGCCGACGATGCCGGTTTGCATGCGCAGCTGACTTTTGACCTCAACGACAATATTGCGGCACCATATATCAACACCGGCAAACGCCCCAACATGGCGATTTTGCGTGAGCAAGGTGTCAACGGGCAGACCGAAATGGCGGCTGCGTTTGACCGCGCAGGTTTTAACAGCGTCGATGTGCATATGAGCGACATCATCAGCGGCCGTGTGGCACTCAAGGATTTCGCAGGCTTGGTGGCTTGCGGTGGCTTCTCTTATGGGGACGTACTTGGTGCAGGCGAAGGCTGGGCCAAGTCCATCCTGTTCAACGCGCGGGCACGCGATGAATTTAGCGCCTTCTTTAACCGTGCAGACACCTTTGCACTGGGCGTCTGTAATGGTTGCCAGATGATGAGTAACCTGCACAGCATTATTCCAGGCGCCGCGCACTGGCCGCACTTTGTGCGCAACAAGTCCGAACAGTTTGAAGCACGCGTTGCCCTGGTCGAGATTCTGGCCTCGCCGTCTATCTTCTTTGACGGCATGGCAGGCAGCCGCATGCCGATTGCTGTGGCACATGGCGAAGGGTTTACGGAATTTACTGATGCGGGCGCGGTCACAAGTGTGCTACAACAGCAACTGGCAACCGTGCGTTATGTGGACCATGCTGCGCAAGCGACCGAAGTTTACCCGTTTAACCCGAATGGTTCTCCTCAGGGCTTGACCGGGTTTACTACGCAAGATGGTCGTTTCAGCATCATGATGCCACATCCTGAACGTGTGTTTAGAGCGGTACAGCATTCCTGGCGGCCAGATGGCTGGCAGGAAGATGGTCCCTGGATGCGCATGTTCAGAAACGCACGTAAGTTTGTAGGTTAAGCGGAGTCGACCGGCCCTTACCGGCGACTTCACGAGGCCCAAAAAGTGGTTATTTTTAAAAAATGAAAATCAGGTGTTTGGAGAGATTATGAAATCAATTAAGTTTTTACTGGCCTTGTGTTCACTGTCATTTGCCTTGCAAGCGTTTGCATTGACCGATGATGAATATATGGAGTTTACCGAGGCGCTGACGGGTGGCAATATCAAAGTCGTGAAAAAGTTTGTCGAAGCTGACCCTTCATTGGTCAACCAGAAGTTCTTTGCCTGGGAACCCCTGCAAATGTCCGCATCCAAAGGCAAGCTGGATGTGGTGAAATACCTGGTTTCCAAAGGGGCGGATCTGAACTATGTGCATCCGGCCAGCCGCAATACCGCGTTTCATATGGCCGCATTTATTGGCGATACTGAAACCATGAAATATCTGGCCTCTGCAGGCGCAGATGTAAACAAGAAACTCAAAGGCGATGTTTCGCTGATTCGTTACTTCAGAGAAGAAAATAACCAGAAAATGGTAGATTTACTGACCCAGTTAGGCACCAAAGATGATGGCTGCCAGGAAGAAAAATGCTTCTAATCCTCGAACTGGCGAGGGGGTGTTGATAAAAACGGTCATGAGTTTCATGGCCGTTTTTTTGTTTGCGGGTCAGGTGCCAGTATGGGTGATCATGGCATCCGCTGTGTAACCGCAGTCACTCACATCACCATGCCCATTCAGAATAATGTGGGCTCAAATTCATCATGTGTGACGGGGGTAGCATGAAGTCATTATTCAGCAGTGTGTTTTTCATTTATCTTGCCTGCGCCGGCCTCGGCGCGCATGCGCAAGACCCGCAGGCGATCCGAACGCTGGCAGCATCTTGTGCCGCCTGCCATGGCCCGGCCGGCAACAGCCTGGGCGGCACAGCGACACTGGCTGCGCTCAATCAAGCCTATTTTATCCAGCGCATGCAGGGCTTTAAAGACGGCTCGGTCAGCGCGACGGTGATGCACCATCATGCCAAAGGACTCACAACAGAAGAGATTGCGGACTTGGCGGCCTATTTTGCACAACAACCCAGACAGACGCCTCCCGCCTTGCCCAAGCAATCTTTTTTAGGGAGACAGTGATGACCGCCGCATTTGAACACCCCCCACTGACGCCCAATGGCCGCAGACAATTTGTACGTTCCATCGTCTATGGCGGTCTGGCCTTTTATGGTCTGCCTGCGTTTGCACGCGCGAGCAAACCACCGCTTGGCCATGTCGTCGTGGTTGGTGCAGGCTTTGCAGGGCTCACGGCCGCCAAATATTTACGCGACTGGAGCATGGGCAATCTTAAAGTCACTGTGATCGAACCGAATCCACAGTTCATTTCCTGCCCGCAAAGCAATCTGGTCTTGGGTGGCAGCCGCACACTGGACGACTTGAGTTTTAGCTATGCGTTGTCACGCAAACAGCATGGCATCGACTGGGTACAAGATACGGTCACCAGTGTTGATCTGACCAACAAACAAGTACAGCTGACGCGCGGTCATCTGCATTATGACCGCCTGGTTCTGGCCCCCGGAGTTGATTTCAATTACGCAAGCATCACCGGCATGACCACGCCAGTGACCGACATCCCCCATGCCTGGAAAGCCGGCCTGCAAACTTTGCAATTACGGCAGCAACTGGAGCAGATGCCGGATGGCGGCGTATTTGTGATGACCATCCCGCCCGGCCCTTATCGCTGCCCGCCCGGCCCCTATGAGCGCGCTTGCCAGGTGGCGCATTACTTCAAACAACACAAACCGCGTAGCAAAGTCGTTATTCTGGATGCCAATGCAGACATCGTGTCGAAAAAAGGCTTGTTTTTGCAGAGTTTTCAGGGCGCATACAAAGACCTGATCGAATACCACAACAACAGTACCATTCTGCAGCTGGATCCGGTGAGCAAAACAGTCAAAACTGACTTTGAATCGGTCAAGGCCGATGTCCTGAATGTCATCCCGCCGCAGCTGGCAGGCAAGGTTGCGCAAGTGGCTGGGCTGGTCAATGTGGATCAGCGCTGGTGTGAGGTGGACTTTGTCACCTATGCCTCTACGCTGCAACCGGACGTGCATATTATCGGTGACAGTATTTCTGCCGGCTTGCCCAAATCCGCCCATATGGCGACCTCACAGGCCAAGGTGTGTGCGGCAGCCATCATCGCCATGCAAAGCGGTCACGTGCCCAATCCATTGCCGGTGTTTGCCAATACCTGCTACAGCTTTGTCGATGACCAGCAGGCCATGCATGTCGCCAATGTTTATCGTTATGACTCTGTTAAGAAAAGCATGGCGTCTGCGGAGGGCGGCGGCGTTTCAGCCAAGGCCAGCGTGCAGGAAGGGGAATATGCCCAGGCCTGGGCGCAGAATATCTGGGCAGATACGCTGACATGATGACTGCCGCGCTCAGTGCTGTCAGAGAACAGCGGTCACTGTTGGCTGGCCTGATGCTGATTAGCCTGGGCATGGCAACCGGGTTACATGACGCCACCGCGCAACCTCTGGCGACAGACGCCCTGCGCAATCTCAAGGCGCCTGACGGGCTGCAAATTGAGCGCTTTAGTGATGTGAGCGCCTGGGGCATGCCTCGCATGCTGGCGCTGGATCCGCAAGGTCAGTTACTGGTGAGTCTGGCGGACACTGGCCGTATTCTGAGACTGGACCAAGCGGGTCATGCCGAGGTGATCGCACAAGGACTCAATAGCCCGCAAGGCCTCACCCTGCTAGGAAAAGACCTGCTGGTTGCAGAGCAAACCGGCGTGGTGAAATTGCCCTGGCAAGACAGCCATTGGGGGCCGCCACAGCCATTTATCCGCAACTTGCCCAGTGGCGGCCACCCCCTCAAAACGGTCAAGGTGTCGCCAGATGGCTATGTCTTTGTCAACGTGGGCTCCAGCTGTAATGTCTGTGTGGAAGACAACCCGCTACGCGCCACATTACTGCGCTTTGCCGCAGATGGCCGACCTGCCGGTGCGCTGGTCACGCTGGGCTGGCATGCCCAAAGCGCGGTCTGGGCGACCGGACTGCGTAACACGCAGGGGTTCACCTGGCATCCACAAACAGGTGCGCTGTTTGCCACCAACAATGGTGCCGACAATCGCAGCAGCCAGGCTCATGGTGCCGTTGATGATGACCTGCCACCAGAGCACTTGAACCAGATTGAAGGCGGAAAATCCTATGGCTGGCCCTATTGCTGGGGCGATCCGGCACAACCAGGCAAGCTGTTTGCAGACCCAAATATGCCAGGCGCCGCAGCAGCCTGCCAACAATCGCAGGCGCCCGCCCTGCAACTCCCCGCCCACAGCACACCGATAGGCATCACTTTTTTGCAGCACAGCCGGCTTCCCGCAGAAATGCGTGAGGATGCCATTGTCGCGCTGCACGGTTCATGGAATCGCAAACAGCCCAGCGGCTACGCCTTGCTGCGTGTACAATTCAGGAACCAACAACCTGTCGCAACCGTCCCATTCATTGAGGGTTGGCTGCAAGACAATCAGGCCTGGGGCCGACCGGTAGACGTGATCGTCGGTGCCGATGGCTGGCTCTATGTGAGTGATGACCTGACCGGCTGGATTTACCGTATCCGTGAGAAAACGCTGCAATAAAAAATTTATGCCACAGACCCGTTCTGGTCTGGGTGAATTGTTTGAGGAGATTGAAATGAAACGTCTTTTAACGTACTTAAGCGGCGCCCTGTGCCTGGCTTTGACGCCTGTTACCCAGGCAGGTGCCCAGCCTTCATTGGTCATTCAGGTGCCAGAGTCTTTTTACCAGCATCCGGTGCGTTTGCTCAACCCCTATTTAGTTTACTGGCACAATCGCGCTGAAATTGCAGAGTCGGTTGGCTTGAACAGCTTTCAGGCACAACATTACACCACATCCAGCTGCCAAGCCGAAGCACAAGGCCAGGCATTGGTCGTGATCGAACCGAATATGTTTTACAACCCGCAAACTGGGGTGTTTTATAGCGAGATTACGGCCAGAGTTTATAACACCCCGGCTGCGGATAGCGCGCTAGGCAAACCACTGATGACGGTGAAAGGCGAAGGCCAGTCGCGTGGCTGGCTGACCTACAATGTAGAGAATTTTGCCCGACAGTCCTACCAGCAGGCATTTGAGCAAGTGATCCAGAAAATCCAGCAAAACCCGGCTTATGAGCCCTCTGTCGTAGCCGCGCCCGTTCAAACCTACCAAGCCTTGTGCAACAGCATTGATACGCTATCACAACCTAAAGCCCTGTTCTAGAAAGAAAATATGCAATCATTCATCTCGAACACACCGTCATGGATACAATGGCTGTTGGCCAGCAGCCTAACCCTGACCAGCCTGGCCAGCCATGCGCACCCCCTGGAGCCGGTCAAAGGTCTGCTGACGCCCGAGTCCGTCGTACAAGCGGCCGATGGCAAAATTTATGTGTCAGAAATCAATGGCTTTGGCCAGGATGGCGACGGGCAAATCCGTGTACTGGACCATGGCCAGTCCTCCGTCCTGGTGCAAGGGCTGGATGACCCCAAAGGCCTGGTGATCATTGCCAATGACTTGTATATTGCGGACAAAACGCGGGTACTGCGCGTCGCGCTCAATCAGCCGGGCGCGGTTGCAGAAGTGTTTTTATCTGCCAACGAGTTCACCAAACCGCCACAATTCCTCAACGATCTGGCGGCAGATGCCAATGGCAATCTGTATATCAGCGATAGCGGCGACATTTTGGGCACAGGAAAAGGTGGTGCCGTTTACAAAGTGACCCCGCAACGCCAGGTGACTCTGCTGCTGGATGGCAAGATCGATGAGCGCATTTTGGCGCCAAATGGTTTGCTAGCCGATGCCAAGGGCGAACACCTGCTGTTGGTCGACTTTACCTCTGGGGTGCTATACAGCTACGATCTGGCAGGCAAATCACTGCAAGAGATGGCACGCGGATTTGGCGGCGGCGATGGCCTGGTCAGGCAGGCCAATGGTACGATTTATGTCAGCGACTGGAAATCCGGCAAGATTTTCAAGGTGGATGCACAACATAAAGTTACCTTGATCAAACAAGGTTACCAATCTGCAGCCGATATCGCGCTTAGCCAGGATGACCATCATCTGCTAGTGCCGGATATGAAAGCAGGCGAACTGGATATTCTGCCTTTGCGCTAATCAGCACGGATGCCAGGCCGTGGCCTGGCATTTTTGTGGCTTGTAACAGGCAAAAAAAACCACGCAGAGCGTGGTTAAAGTGAGAGGATACACACGAAACCGCTGATTGCCTAAACGACGCTGCAGGGAATTCAGCGCGCTTAGGCAACTTCACAGTTACTTGGTTTGCGCAGTTTTTTTGTCAATCTCCTTTTGGGAACTGACCGCTGGCTGCGCACCAGCGTGTTTGGCGACTTTCAGATGCCTTTGCATTTCTACCTGATCATGTGGTGAGGGATTTGTCCCCGCCCACACGGGCATCGAAAGTAAATATCCTGTCATTCCTATGATCAGCAACATGCGTTTTTTCATGATCACTCCTTATCAGGTTCCAACCCGTTGATCCTTAGTGTTTCTTGGTCAGCGTCTTTACTTCTGCGCTGTCAACGATTCACACGATACGCCTCGGGCCTTACAGCTAACTTACGCGCGCCTTGCACCAAGCTTACAACCCGTCAATCCGGCTTGCATTGAGGTAAACTGAGCGTATTCAAACCAGCAGGTGAAAGCGATGCGTCTATTAATAGTGGAAGATGATTTGGTGATTGCAAACGGTCTGGTACGTGCATTGACGCAAGCGGAATATGCCGTTGACCACGTGACAGACGGCAAGCAAGCCTTACGGGCAATTAATGATGATGTGTATGATTTGGTAATTCTGGATTTAGGCTTGCCCACCATGGACGGGATGACGATATTGTCGCACCTGCGCCAGCAAGCCAACCCGATTGCCGTTCTCATTTTAACCGCGCGAGAAGATGTCGCGACACGCGTACAAGCGCTCGATATCGGCGCCGATGATTTTCTCACCAAGCCGTTCCACCTTGAAGAACTCGAAGCGCGGGTGCGTGCCCTGATCCGTCGTAGCAAGTTGGGTAATAACCTGCCACTGCAATGCGGCAACCTGAAACTGGATGTCGCCAACAAACTGGCGACCATCAATGACCAACCAGTCACCCTGTCTGCACGCGAACTGCATTTGCTAGAAACGTTGATGATGCGCATGGGTAAGATCATTGCCAAAGAGCAGATCATGGAATCGTTATGCAACTGGGATGAGACACTGGGCGATAATGCCATTGAAGTGTATATCCATCGCCTGCGCAAAAAAATTGAGCCCAGTGGCGCCAATATCCGCACAGTGCGTGGCTTGGGCTATATGTTGGAAGCCGAACAACATGCGCAGTCCTAAAGGGTGAGCAGACCATGATGCCCCCGCTTTCACTCAAAAGCCAGCTACGCTTGTGGCTGTTACTGCCCATGCTGGTTGTGCTGGGCGTTTCTGCCGCCTTGTCTTACTCGCGCGCCCTGCTCTACGCCACACAGGCCTACGACCAGGCCTTGTTGCGGACCGTGCTCGCGCTGGCAGATGAGGTGATTATTGACAGCCACAATCAAGTCAAAATTGAGATCCCCGAGGTCGCCAGCCATTTGCTCAGCTATAACGAAGGCGATCACATTTACATCAAAATCAGCGACCCCAAGGGTAAACTGGTGTTTGGCGAAGCGCATTTACCCTTACCCAAGCAACTGCCTGCGGGCAACCAGCAGGTTTACTATAACAGCCACTACAAGGGCGAAGCGATCCGCGCCGTGACCTTTGGCCTGCCAGAGAGCGAGGCGGCCAATGCGCGCAACATTCTGATCAGCATGGCCGAGACCACGGGCAAACGGGATGCCATGGTGGCCGAAATGGTCGAAGAAATGCTGTTGCCACAAGTGCTCATGATGCTGTTGGCTGCCATTGTGATTGAGTTGGGCATTTATTTTGCCCTCAAACCCTTGCAAGACCTCAGGGAATCTTTGCACCAACGCTCTTACCGTGACCTGAGCGCGCTGGATACGCAAGCGACGCCAAACGAACTGCAACCCTTGCTGCAAGCGATGAATGCGCTGCTCGCACGGGTCAAGGCAGGCTTGCAACAGCAGCAGCAATTTATTGCCGATGCCTCACACCAGTTGCGCACACCGATTGCCGGGCTGCAAACCCAGGCTGAACTGGCCTTGCGCAGCCAGCCGCCTGAGGCCATTCAAGAGCCGCTTAATTACATGCTGCGCAGCACCACCCGCTTGTCACACCTGATACAGCGGCTGTTGACCATGGCCAGAACCGATGCTGCTGTTTCGCAGCTGCAATTTCAGCCAGTGTCACTCACCAAAATCATTTCAGATGAATGTGCGCGCTGGATTGGGCCAGCCAGTAACAAACAGTTAGAGCTCGATGTCATGATTGAAACCCAGCAGGATCAGGTGCTGGGCGATGCGCTCATGCTCTCTGAACTCTTAAACAACCTGCTGGAAAACGCCATTCAATACACCCCAAAACAAGGCCTGTTGCAGATCCGTTTATTGCAAGCGGGCAAATTTCTGGTGCTTGAAGTGGCAGACAGTGGCATCGGCATTCCTGCCGATCAAACCACCCTGGTTTTTGAGCGTTTTCACCGGCTGGACCCGAATCAGGGCAATGGCTGCGGCCTGGGGCTCGCTATCGTGGCCGAAATTGCCGAACACCATAACGCCAGCATCACGGTTACCCCGGGGCTGGCACATCCTGTCAGTGGTCACATTGGCAGCCAATTCACGGTAAAATTCGAGCGCTATGACGAACGACTGCCTGAGAACCCGCGCCCTGCAAACTCTGACCCTAAGGGACCCGCAACAAAAATGTCTTGAGGTCGCTGCCCTGTGGCAAGCCTGCCTCACTGGCGCGCTGCAAATCCGGCCACAGCAGGCATTATCCGCAGACGACCAGAGTATTCCCGGCCGGCCTGAGCGCCCGGCCCTGGTGGCGCCGGCCAAAGTTCAGCGGCGAGCCATGAACACGGCCGAAGGCCGCGCCGCCTTGATTCATGCATTGGCGCATATCGAATTTAATGCCATCAACCTGGCCCTGGATGCGGTCTGGCGATTTGCCGACATGCCTGAAGCGTATTACCGCGACTGGCTGCAAGTGGCCAAAGAAGAGGCTTATCATTTTTCGCTACTGCGCCAACATCTGCAGCAGCTGGGCTTTGATTACGGCGACTTTGATGGTCACAACAGCCTGTGGGAGATGGTCGAAAAAACCCAGGTCGATGTCCTGGCCCGCATGGCGCTCGTTCCACGCACCATGGAAGCCCGTGGCCTGGATGCCACCCCACCGCTCAAACAAAAACTGTTACAAGCTGGCGACCAGGCCGCCGCCGCCATCCTCGATATTATCCTGCGCGATGAAATCGGCCATGTCGCGATAGGCAATCGCTGGTTTGGCTATTTGTGTGATCAACGCCAGCTCGACCTGGTGGATACCTTTGAGCAATTACGCCAACAATACCATGCGCCCAAACTGCGCCCACCCTTCAATCTTGCAGCACGCAAGCTTGCCGGCTTCACCGATATTGAGCTCGCCTATTTGAATGGAGATTGCAGTGCGTAGGAATTGTCGTGAGCGGATCAACAAAGCATACATATACAAGCTTTGTTGAATTATATGAGCATCAAATATAATGCTTTTCAACTGATCAAGCTGCAACGGTGCGTATTAATATCCCTAAAGTATTAAATTTATTTTTGAGTTTCATCGCCTAGCTGGAACGACCGCATCCCATCAGGTAGCAAGAAGCTGGTGACTGCGTACAGGAGAACCCTAAATGCAATGTGGAAAATGTAATCCTCAACACCTGGGGATAGACTTTTCAATGGCGTTTCAACCCATTATTGCCTTCGAGCGCAAACAGATTTGGGGATATGAAACACTGGTACGTGGCCTGGAAAACCAGCCAGCGGCGTTCATTCTGGATCAAATTGACGCCTCCAGTATTCATAGCTTTGATCAAACCATCCGCTCAAAAGCCATCAGGCTCGCCAATCAGTTACATTTTGACCAGATTCTGTCCATCAATTTTTTACCAAACGCAGTCTACAACCCTGAAAACTGTATTCAATCCACGCTCGCCGTGTGTGATGAACTCGGTTTTGATAAAAAGCGCATCATGTTTGAGGTGACCGAGGCAGAAAAAATCACCGACCATGCGCATTTAAAAAACATTTTTACCGAATACAAAAAACATCAATTTCTGACTGCGATTGATGATTTTGGCGCGGGTTATTCTGGCCTGAACTTACTGGCTGAATGGCAGCCAGATATTATCAAGCTGGACATGAACCTGATCCGCGACATAGACCAGAATAAAACCAAACAACTGATTATGAAAAGCATCCTGGATGTGTGTCGCGGACTCAATATCGAGGTGATTTCAGAGGGCGTCGAGACCCGCGCTGAACTGACGGTACTGGTCGATTTTGGCATCGACCTGTTTCAAGGCTATTATTTTGCCAAGCCCTTGTTTGAAGGGCTGCCAACCGTGGCTGAAGACTGTTTTAGCCTGGCTCGCTCACCTGACCCAAGATAGCTAAAAAATCACTCACTTGCCAGCATGCATCCATGACCGGTCTTTAGTAAACGACCTCAGGCATGCACACTGACAAGATGATGACAGACTCAAACGGGCTGCGTCATTTCAGCAAAATCCAGTGCCTGCCATTGCCCGGCAACATACCGCCAACGCTGCCCATCCTCTTCACACCACAGATGTAACCAGCCATGGTTGACCAGGTGGCTAATGACCGCATGCCTGCCGATAATCTGGTCAATCTGTCTGCAGCTTGCCACAATGACCACCGTCAAGCGGAGCGGTTCATGCATCCACTGCTGGCCATCATGCAATGACTGTTTGGAGAGACCGATTCTGAGGTCACCACCGTTGCCTTCAAACACGCCGATGCGGCCACCGACGACGTTGTGTAACAGCTTGTTTCCGCTCCCAAGCTTGACTGGCTCACAGGTCGAGGCATGGTACTGCCAGTTAATCCAGTGCGTCACCAGCATCGGGGCCGTCATAAGTTGTTCCAATAACGCCCCTTCAATATCCGCCGCCGCATCATACTCATGCAAAAATGCCCGCCCGGCCAAATTCAAATGTCTGGTACGCGCCCGGGGGGCCAGAATAAATGCCGCATTGTTGGCCAAGCCCCATTCCGGCCGGGTCTGCGCAGCGTCATTGGCACGCTGGCGAAAGGCTTTGAACAAACGACCGGCATCGCTGGCTTGTGTTGACTGCATTGAGGTAGAGGCTAACTGTGCCCGTACAACTTCACCGGCAGCGGTAAACAGCTCAGCCGCTTGCTGCCAGCGAGTGTGCGTTGCGGCTGGCAGCAGATCAAGATCAAAGCCTTGCAACGCTTGTGTGGTAGTGTTGTGCAAGGCGGCAACAAACCAGGTTTCGGCGGGGATCGTCATACCCATACTAGCCAGCTGTGCCCTCACCTCGGCATCATTGAGCACGGCAGCCAAGGCACGCGTGTTTACCTCACCAGACTGTCCACAACATGCGCCGCAATCGAGGCTGGAGGCATGCGCATTGTTTTTGCTCTGGCTGGCATGCCCCACCAGTAATACCAGCGGCGCCAACCCGCTGGTCAGGCCTAAACTGTTGAGTACCCGCGCGGCAAGCTCGGCTTTTTCGACCACGCTCACCGCTTGTAACTGAGGCCGGGTCAATGCGCGGTATTTTTTCGGCAAGCCATGTTGATCAAGCGAACTGCGGGCATGCAATTGCGGCTTGATCATGGCTAACAAGGGTTTCAAAAACAGGGGGCCTGCGCTCTCTACCAGCGAAAAGGCCGCTCCAGGATATTTGCTCAGTCGGCTGACCTGGCCAGACAGCATAAAATTGCTGAGCCGCTTTTGGCCGACTTTTAGCTGTAGCGCTTTGCTACCGGCCTGTGCCACTTCGCTTATCGCCTCTGAACCGGCAAGGACTTGATCACGGACAGTTAAGCTAGGGGCCAGCAGGCCCGGCAACTGTGGACGCTGATAGTCGGAAGCAAAAGGCTGATAGGCAATCGGCAAGCCAAAAAAGCCCGCCGCGCCCAGCGTTTGTATATTGGGTGACAATGATTCTATTGCCCGCCGGATCGGTTCACTGCGCACATCAATACAAAATGCGGCCTGAATCAGTGGCGTGGGTGTCGGTGTTGCAGCCTCCGGCATCTGGCTCAGTTGTTGCGCCAGCTGGCGCTGATAACCGATTTCCAGTGCCAGTTGCCAGACCTCATCCACTTGCAATGCCTGTTCTGCAGCTTGAATTTTTTCAGCCACATGCTGCCATTTTTGCTGGATGACCCTAATGGCGCTGTTGGTTGCATTGAGACCTTTACATTGCATTAAAATCACGCCCCATGCCAACCGAATCGCCAGCAAATCACGCAAGCTGTCATCACTCTGGCCTTGTAATCTGGCTTGCCAATCCAGATAAGCACACCAGGATGCCCAGCCATTCACCGTGAGCAATACCGCCTCAAAATAATCGGCCAGCACGGCCTCATCCAGGCCTAGCGCCTCGACCACCCAGCGCTCAGCCTGTTGGCGATTGCGTGGCAAATAATCCAGAAACTGATGGATGTTGGGCAAGCCCATCAACACACCGATGCCATGGTCATGCACGATCATGTCACGCCAGAACTGGTACAAGCCACCTGCACGCTCAGGCTGCCAGTCTGACTGGTCCCGGTCAAAATACGCGGCACAAGTCTGGCTGACCTGATGCGTAATCGCATCGCGCCAGGTCAAGCGCTGAAACCGCTGGGCATCGTCATCGAGCACATCAATCAATAGCGGTAATTGGGTAATGGCAAGCGGCGCCGATAGCTGGGCCACTGCCTCTGCAATAGTGGTCTGCCTGAGCCCGAGTTGTGTTATGGCCTGGGTTAAGTCCTGTGCAGACATGCGTCCTTGCTGCCAGGCATGTAACAGATGACCTCTGGCCGGAAACACTTGCAGATCGCCTAGCACAGCCATGCGTGCCGCTACAGTTCTCACTGGCAAGTGGACTCTTTTCCAATGCGGGTTGACTGCAATCGACTGATCCAGCGGCCAGTTAGGGGCAATACTGTCGCACGCACGCTGGCAGGCCTGGTCTATCACCTGCTCACGGATAGACTGTGCTTGCCCATGGTGACGCCCTGGGAATACTTGGTCTTCAATAAAAAACATCTTTTGGTTCCTTATCCATTCATTTCAGAAGCGCGCCTAGTCATTGGCATGCGTGCTTTTGCCCCAACTAACCGGCCATAAACGCAAGACCCATCGCGTGTAAAACTCATCCAGATAAAACCCGGCATAGACTGAGCGATGCAGCACAGCCAACCGCGCAGGCATCTGCTGGATCATGGTCGTGGCAAGGTACAGCATGAGCATGGCCAGCACACTTATCCATCCGCCCGTAGGGGAAGGCTGATCGTGTATCCCGAGGGGAAGCAGGTGAAATACCACACTAACGGCGGTCAACCCCATGGCAAGCACACTGCCAAATAGCAAGGCTTGCAGTTGCAGGCGCAGAGTCACTGCCTGCCCGACCTGCTGCCACAACACTGGAGCCCAGGCCAGCGCCAGTATCAGGCTCCACCAGGCTGGCCACAGCTGGGTCCCCGAGACCGCCTGTACCCCGAACACAATCAACATGGTCAACACCGGGGCAAGCAACATGCTCAACTTGGCAAAGGCCGCTTTACCCGCCATCTGCTGCAAGCGTGTGTGTGTGACAATGTCGGCGGCGGACAAAAAGGCATAAGCCTTGTAAATCGAGTGTCCGATCAGGTGCAGCGCCGCAAAGGTGTATAGCCCCAGCGCGCATTCCACTATCATGAAGCCCATTTGTGCCACGGTGGACCATGCCAGCCTGACCTTGATACTGACCCGGGTAAACATGACCAGCGAGGCAAACAGGCATGTCACCAGCCCAACCGCTAACAATACATGTCTGGCCAGTGTTGCCTGTTCGAACAAGGGGGCAAAGCGGATCAAAACATAACCAGACAGGTTCACCACACCGGCATGTAACAAGGCAGAAACAGGCGTCGGTGCTTCCATCACCTGGATTAACCAGCCATGCACCGGCAGTAATGCCGTTTTTAAAATTACCACCGCCACCAGCAGCATGGCACACCAGCTACTGAGCTGCGACAAGCCATGCATGCTGACATGTAAAAGAAAGACTGAAATCTGTACGCTTCCGGTTTCAACATAGGCGATCATGGCCGTCAGCAGCAACAGACTATCCGCCAACACATCCGCCACGGTCTTTTTGTGCGAAGCCAACAGTGCAAACGGACGGTCTGCATAAAAACACAGCAAGTGCTTTAAACACACGCCAATGGCTGACCATGCCGCGACAAACAACAACCAGTGATCAGCAATCAGCAGCACATGCACACTGGCAAGGACCAGGCTTAAAGCGGTGACAAAGCTTTTCTGATTGGCCTCACCTTCGAGGTATCTGGCAGAAAAATGTCCGATCACCCACCCCAGCAATTGCACCAAACAAGCCATCAGCGCCTGCAGCGGGGAAACAGCAATGGCAAACGCACTGAAAAAATTGCCAGGCAACGACTGGACATGCAGACACACGACTGCGGCGGATATACCCGCCGCCACAAGCGCCACGCTGAGCAGATGCTTAAACAGTTGCCAGCCACGGTCATGTTGCCACGGTAGCACTCCACTCAGCAGCCCAGCCAGCCACATAATGGCTCCGGGTACCAGTG
This sequence comes from Methylophilus sp. DW102, assembly GCF_037076555.1. Classification (NCBI taxonomy): domain Bacteria; kingdom Pseudomonadati; phylum Pseudomonadota; class Betaproteobacteria; order Nitrosomonadales; family Methylophilaceae; genus Methylophilus; species Methylophilus sp. DW102. The sequence goes on from NZ_AP029023.1 coordinate 2,185,438, forward strand.
CAAAATAAATGACAACGTCCATTAACACGGCCTTTCATGACCAAAAAATACATTGATAAAACAGAACATAAAACACACTTTAATAGAAGATAAAGATTAACCGGAGGTAGGCCCATCAATCGCTACAGATTGTTGGGTGACCACCTCTTGCACCGACGCGCTTGTCGTCGGCTCACCCTCTATTGGCGCCCAGACTTCAGGCAGTAATTCAATTAGGATTTCGCCCTGGGTAACCACCTCCTCACCATTTATTTCTACGTTCTTGGGATAAACCGTCACTGTTCGACCATCAATTTCAAGCCGCTTCATCATCACCATTTCACCTATCTAACTATATTAAAAAACCAAATAGCGGGTGATGCAGATTTTGACGGATGATTTTAATTAGGTAAAATATATAAATATTAATTTTATGTTCTATTTTATTTATATATGGCGAGACTCAATTATCATCACTTGCAATATTTTTGGCATATCGTGAAAGTGGGTAGCTTGACCAAGGCAGCAGAAAAATTGCATATCTCGCAATCCGCGCTGTCTTCACAGATCAGGCAACTGGAAGAAAGCCTGGACTGCGCATTGTTTTTAAGACAAGGGCGTAAACTGGTGTTGACGGAGTTCGGTAATTTGGCGTTTTCCTATGCAGATTCTATTTTTACCAAAGGCATAGAACTCGAAAACCTGCTGAGAAAAGGTATTGCGTCTGAGAGTCAAACGTTGCGGATTGGTGTGCTCTCTACCATGTCCAGAAACTTCATCGAGAGCTTTGTGGAGCCATTACTGAATCACTCGGAGATCAAACTCGAAATTTCTGCCAGCGGGCAAACCAACTTGCTCAATGCGCTTTCGAATCACCAGATAGACCTGGCGCTCACCAATATCGAGGTGAGAGGCAATACTGACCAGTTATGGGAGTGTATTCTGCTAGATCGGCAACCCATCAGTGTGATCGGCCCGGCAGAGATTGAGATCAAACACGGATTTTCGGCCAAATATGCGGAGTACAACTGGATTTTGCCCAATCAGGACAGCCCGATTCGGGCGGCCTTTGATGGCTTGTGCGCCTTGCATCACCTAGAACCTCACATCGTGGCCGAAGCGAATGACATGGCGATGTTGCGGCTGTTAGCGCGCGACAGCCGGGCACTCACCGTCATGCCGGAGGTGGTGGTTAAAGACGAGTTAAAAAATGGTGTGCTCAAATCCTTCACGCAACTGGAAGGGATTTTTGAGAATTTCTATGCAGTCACGATCAAAAAACATTTCCGCAAGTTTGAAATCAGCCAATTGGTGAATCAGTTTCTAGTCAAAAAAAGAGCGCTCTAGCCCTCTTGAAATTTTTTTGCGCATCCCTATTTTCACGGTATCAGCAACTCTGCTGATACCTTTTCGCCACTGGAGGCATGATTGCCAGTTGCGTCTGCAAACGTCTCCAGTGGTGGTTTTTGTTGAACTTATTCGCTAAGGAGAATTGAACATGAATATTCGTCCCCTGTATGACCGCGTCATAGTCAAGCGAGTCGAACAACAACGTACGACCGCTTCCGGCATTGTGATACCAGACACAGCTGCAGAAAAACCCGAGCAAGGCGAAGTCATCGCTGTCGGGAGCGGCAAGTCCCTTCAAGACGGCAGCCTGAGAGCCCTGGCAGTGAAGGTCGGTGACCATGTCTTATTTGGCAAATATGCCGGACAAACAGTCAAACTCAATGGCGAAGAGGTATTAGTCATGCGCGAAGAAGACATTCTCGGTGTGATTGAACCCGCCTCTGCCGATCTCAAAAAAGTCGCTTAATCACTTTGTTGCTAAGAGAGAAAGGAGAATTGAACAATGGCAGCTAAAGATGTGAAGTTTCATGACCACGCCCGTCAAAAAATTGTAAAAGGCGTGAATATCCTGGCCGATGCGGTCAAGGTCACCCTGGGCCCCAAAGGCCGCAATGTGGTGCTGGAACGCAGTTTTGGCGCCCCGGTGATTACCAAAGATGGTGTTTCGGTCGCCAAAGAAATCGAGTTGCAAGACAAGTTGGAGAATATGGGCGCGCAAATGGTGAAACAAGTCGCGTCTAAAACCGCGGATGTCGCAGGTGACGGTACGACTACCGCCACCGTACTGGCGCAGGCGATAGTGCAAGAAGGCATGAAGTCGGTCGCCTCAGGCATGAACCCGATGGACCTCAAACGCGGCATAGATAAAGCGGTGGCTGCGTTGGTGGATGAGCTCAAAGTCATGTCTAAAGCCATCACCACCAATAGAGAGATTGCCCAGGTAGGCTCTATTTCTGCCAACTCGGATACCGCCATTGGTCAGATCATCGCCGATGCTATGGAAAAAGTTGGCAAGGAGGGCGTGATTACGGTAGAAGAAGGCAAGTCACTGCAAAATGAGTTGGATGTGGTGGAAGGCATGCAATTTGACCGCGGCTACATCAGCCCCTATTTTGTGAACAATCCGGACAAACAGGTGGCGGCGCTGGATGAGCCGATGATTTTGTTGTATGACAAGAAAATCAGCAATATCCGCGACTTGTTGCCGACGCTGGAAAACGTAGCCAAAACCAACAAGCCTTTGCTGATCATTGCCGAAGACGTGGAAGGCGAAGCGCTGGCGACACTGGTCGTCAACAGCATGCGTGGCATCCTTAAAGTAGCTGCCGTCAAAGCGCCAGGCTTTGGTGATCGTCGCAAAGCCATGCTAGAAGACATTGCCATCCTGACCGGGGCCACCGTCGTCTCAGAAGAAACCGGCATGCAACTGGAGAAAGTCAGCATCGAGCATTTGGGCCGTGCAAAACGAGTTGAGATACACAAAGAAAACACCGTGATCATTGATGGCGCTGGCGACCAAGCCAAGATTAAAGCCCGTGTGCAGTCTATTCAAACCCAAATTCAGGAGACCACTTCTGACTACGACAAGGAAAAACTGCAAGAGCGCGTGGCCAAGCTGGCCGGTGGTGTCGCCGTGATTAAAATCGGTGCGGCCACCGAAGTCGAAATGAAAGAGAAAAAAGACCGTGTCGATGACGCCCTGCATGCCACCCGCGCTGCGGTGGAAGAAGGCATCGTCCCTGGCGGCGGTGTGGCTTTACTGCGGGCTCGCAGCCGTATCGGTGCCCTCAAGGGGGATAATGATGATCAGGATGCTGGTATCCGCATCGTGTTGCGCGCAATCGAAGAACCCTTGCGCGCGATTGTGAAAAATGCCGGAGAAGAGCCTTCTGTGGTCATCACCAAAGTGCTTGAGGCAACGGGTAACACCGGCTACAACGCCGCGACAGGTGAATATGTGGATATGGTGGAAACCGGTGTGGTCGACCCCACCAAAGTGACTCGCACCGCGCTGCAAAATGCCGCCTCGATTGCCGGGCTGATTTTGACCACCGATGCGACCGTGGCCGAATTGCCCAAAGAGGACAAAAAAACGCCTGCGATGCCTGAGATGGACTACTAAGCGCGATCAGCGTGATGCCATCAACGATAAAAGCCCCGCAAGGGGCTTTTTTTCTAGCTGAGCAAGATCAACTGCACGCCGAAAAGAGCAGCAGATGACTCAAGCAGGTCTTCTGGGCGGCAGATGCCTGAACGTAATGCGTCCCTTGCCCATGTCGTAAGGCGACATTTCGATGGTGATTTTATCGCCCGCCAAAATACGTATTTTGTGCTTGCGCATTTTGCCGCCGGTGTAGGCAGTCAACTGATGCCCATTGTCCAGCGTCACGCGATAACGCGCATCCGGCAACACTTCAGTCACTGCGCCCTGCATTTCAATCAATTCTTCTTTAGCCATGCGATTCCTTTTTCAATAATGAAAAAAGCCCGAAACCGGGCTTTTTACTGCGCCACTTGGTCAGGCGTGACTATGCAATCACCTGAATCGCAGAAGCTTGTTTGCCTTTAGGGCCAGTCGTTTCGTTGTATGAAACGCGCTGGTTATCCGCCAGGCTTTTAAAACCTGCTGATTGAATCTCGGAAAAGTGAGCGAACAAATCATCGCCACCCTGATCTGGAGTAATAAAACCAAAACCTTTTGCATCGTTAAACCATTTGACAATACCTGTAGCCATATCTAAATCCTTTGTAAAAAATGAAAGGGAAACCCCTTGGAGGGCGAGGCACAAGTAAGCGGGATTAACGAGAGAACCAGAAGATACCACCAGAGAAAACAACAATGCTTGAACGTCGCGTGCAACAACTATGCGCTTTATGCACCACAATAGCAAATATTATTTTCAAAAAAACCAAAATAAATCAAATATTTATTTAAGCATCTATCCCGAAAAGCATTCAATACGCGACAAATCGCATCATCAAAAAACTCAAGGCATCGCCTGTGGACAAGCGCAGGCCTCATTTGGCTAAATAAAAAGCGCCCAAGCCACCCTTGAACGCTTTATGTTAGGTGGCGATGACTCGAGAGCAGAATTCTGGAATCATGGAGCAACCGTGCAGATGAGTTAGACCGATAGCAAGCTCGCTACGCCATCCAGCCCCACCACATTGAGCGCATACATGGCTTGCTGTTGCACCACTGGTTTGGCGTGATAAGCCACGCCCACCGCGGCAACCGCCATCATTTTGAGGTCGTTGGCACCGTCACCAATCGCAATCGTTTGTGCGGCCGACAGGCCCAACTGATCACGCAGTTTAGTGAGTTCATCGGCTTTGCGCTGGGCATCGACGATCTCACCAAGGACCTGGCCGGTGAGTTTGCCGTCTATGATTTCCAGCGTGTTGGAGACCGCGTAATCCAGCCCCAAGGTCTGTTGGACATGGTTGGCAAAAAAGGTAAAGCCGCCAGAGACGACCATGGTTTTGATGCCGTGTTGCTTGCAGGTATTGATCCAGGCTTGCGCGCCGGGATTAAAACGAAGGCGCTCATCAATCACGCGTTGCAATGCGGTCGCTGGCAGGCCTTTGAGCAAGGCCACACGTTTACGCAGGCTGGCAGAAAAATCCAGCTCGCCACGCATGGCGGCTTCGGTGATCTCGGCGACCTGCGGTTTGAGGTTCATCATGTCGGCAATTTCATCAATGCATTCAATGGAGATCAGGGTGGAGTCCATATCCATGACGCACAAGCCCATGTGTTGCAGCCTATGAGTGTCTTGCACCAGCGCGCAGTCTATCTGCTGACTGGCGCAAAAAGCCTTCGCTTCCAGATAATCCGCTTCTGGCACCGGCAAATAGTAGGCATGTTCGCCCACTTGCATAAACTGCGCATGCCCGCCCACCAGGCCATGAAGATGGGAAAGATGAGCCATGGTGATGGCCGGCCCTTGAACCACTAAACGCATGATCACTACCGTCGATTAAAAGACTGGATTATAGCAGTTGCCCGTGCATCGCATTGATAAGCGTGCTTTTTTGGGAGTATTTCTGTTTTTGGATTGCCCCCGGCAATGATATGCTTGGCAAAAATTAAAACTGGTTAAACTCAACACCCTAGGGATTACAATGAAACAAGACGCACAAACGCTGCCATGGCTGAACTTGCCTAACCTGCCCTTACCGCTTAAAGCCCTGTTTATTGGTTATCTGCTCGTGATTGGCGTCGGCCTGTGTATGGCTGGCCTGCAAATAATGCTCACTCACGGCATGGCCGATGGCAAATTCGGCTTGTCCGTGAACGATATTGTTTACAGTTATTACGGTGACCGCAGTGGCACCAAACTGGCGAGCAAACTTAATGGCTCCATGTCTGACAAGGCACCCCTGGAGGTCCGCCAGGACATTATCAAATGGGCGCAACAAGGCGCGCCACAAGACCAGTGGGAATCACACTTCAAGCAGGTGTTTGCGCAGCATTGCGTCATGTGCCACAGCAACATCCCCGGCATCCCCAACTTTAACAACTATGATGAAGTTAAGGCGCGCGCAGAGGTGAATGAGGGCGCAACGATCAGCGGCCTGACGCGGGTGTCGCATATACACCTGTTTGGCATCAGTTTCATTTTCTTTTTTATCGGCCTGATTTTCAGTTTTGCCGTGAATGTGCCCAAACCTGCCAAAATCATTGCCATCGCCTTCCCGTTTGCTTTTCTGATTATGGACGTGATGTCGTGGTGGCTGACCAAGTTGTCACCACACTTTGCCTGGTTGACGATTATCGGTGGCATTGGCTACAGCCTGGCCTCCAGTTACATGTGGGTGATCAGCATGTATCAAATGCTGGTACTGTCCCGCAATGGCAAAGTCTACGGCAATGCCTGGGCGCAGGACTTATAAGCGACGACGCATTCGTTAACGCTATCGCGTTAAATACGTTTAAAAACCGCACAGTTGTGCGGTTTTTTTATTTGCAGTCTAGCCTTGATAGGGTATTTGCGCGAAAATAGATGCTTAACTATCAAAACCTCTGAATTTTCATGAATCTGCACGAATACCAAGCCAAACAACTCCTGCAAAAATATGGTTTGGCCACACCGGCTGGCCTGGTCGTTCAATCCGAAGAAGCCGCTGCGGCAGCCACCAAAGAACTGGGCGGTGAAGCCTGGGTGGTCAAGGCCCAGGTGCATGCCGGCGGTCGCGGCAAAGCGGGTGGCGTCAAAGTGGTTAAATCTGCATTAGAAGCGCAAACCGTGGCAGGTAGCCTGCTTGGCAAGCATTTGGTGACTTACCAGAATGCGCCGGATGGCCAACCCGTGCATCAGGTGCTGGTGGAGCAAACCCTGCCGATTGCACGTGAGCTTTATCTTTCGATGCTGGTAGACCGCACGCTGGAACGCGTGGTCATGGTTGCTTCCAGCGCAGGCGGCATGGATATTGAAGAGATTGCGGCTACCCAGCCAGAAAAAATCCTGCAGGAAGTCTGTGACCCGCTCAATGGCCTGGTGGACTTTCAGGCGCGCAACCTGGCGTTTGGCTTGGGTCTGAGTGGTGACCAGATTGGCGCGTTTACCAAGCTGGCCAAAGGCCTGTACAAATTGTTTAAAGACAATGACTTGTCACTGCTCGAAATTAACCCGCTGATTGTAACCGCTGAAGGAAAACTGGTGGCGCTGGATTGCAAAATGACGGTAGATGACAACGCACTTTACCGTCAAAAACCGTTTGCAGAGATCCGTGACTGGTCACAAGACGATGCCAAAGAAGCGGAGGCCCATCATAGCGGCCTCAATTACATTGCCTTAAATGGCAACATTGGTTGCATGGTGAACGGCGCTGGCCTGGCCATGGCAACCATGGACTTGATCAAGCTGCATGGCGGCATGCCTGCCAACTTTCTGGATGTCGGCGGCGGCGCCACAGCTGAGACCGTGACCAAGGCCTTCAAAATCATCTTGGCTGACGCTAATGTGAAAGCGATTCTGGTCAATATTTTTGGCGGCATCATGCGTTGCGACATCATTGCCACCGGCATTATCACCGCAGTCAGAGAGGTGGGCATGACCATTCCGGTCGTGGTGCGGCTGGAAGGGACCAATGTCGAATTGGGCAAGCAGATGCTGCGTGAGAGTGGCCTGAATATTATTTCTGCAGAAGGGCTGACCGATGCCGCCCAGCAAGCAGTCAACGCAGTGAACAAGGGTGTGTAGTCATGGCGATTTTAGTCAATAAAGATACCAAAGTATTGTGCCAGGGCTTTACCGGCAAACAAGGGACGTTTCATTCCGAACAAGCGCTGGCTTATGGCACCAAAATGGTGGGTGGCGTGACGCCAGGCAAAGGGGGCCAGCGCCATCTGGAGCTACCCGTATTCAATACCATGCGCGAAGCCGTGAAGGAAACCGAGGCCAATGCCAGCGTGATTTACGTGCCGCCGCCTTTTGCCGCTGACTCCATCCTTGAAGCCGCAGACGCAGGCATTGAGCTCATTGTCTGTATCACCGAAGGCATTCCGGCTCTGGACATGCTCAATGTCAAAGCGGCGCTGCGCGCCAATGGCACCAAACTGATCGGCCCAAACTGCCCAGGCGTGATCACGCCGGACGAATGCAAAATCGGCATTATGCCGGGCAGCATCCACAAACGTGGTAAGGTCGGTGTCGTGTCACGTTCTGGCACCCTGACTTACGAGGCTGTCCATCAGACCACGGCCCTGGGCCTGGGCCAGACCACCTGTGTCGGCATTGGTGGCGACCCGATCAAAGGCTTGAACTTTATTGAATGCCTGGAACTCTTTCAGAAAGACGCGGAAACAGAGGCGATCATCATGGTTGGTGAAATCGGTGGCAGTGATGAAGAGGCAGCGGCTGACTACATCAAACACCATGTCACCAAACCGGTCGCTGCTTATATTGCCGGCTTAACCGCCCCTAAAGGCAAACGTATGGGCCATGCCGGGGCAATTATTTCCGGTGGTTCTGGCCGTGCAGAAGACAAGATTGCCGCCCTGGAATCAGCTGGCTGTGTTGTTGCAGCCTCCCCTGCTGGTCTGGGTGAGGCCGTCCTCGCGGCCATTCAACGCGCAAACGCATAAAGGAACTGGCATGTATCGTTGCTTACAGGCTCACCATCGCTGGACAGGCATCATTGTTAGCAGCGTACTGCTGATTGGCCTCACCTGGCCTGGCCTGTCTGCTGAGGCCGCCAGCAAAAAACAGATGGCCGAGGACAGCGCGCCTTTTCGCGATGATGAAGTGTCTTACCTGCTCATTGCCGCCGCCAAAGGCGACCTGGCCACGGTCAAAGCCTTGTTAAAAAGCGGCGCCAACCCGAATGTCACCGATGGCGACAAACTGACGCCCATCATGTATGCCGCCCGTAAAAACCAGGCGGAAGTGATCCGCGAGTTGTTAGCCGGTGGCGCCGACATTAATGCCAAAGATCAGGGTGGCTGGACAGCACTCATGTTTGCGGCCAAGAAAAATAATCTGGATGCCGCCAAAATGCTGATGGAAAAAGGTGCCGATGTTAAAGCCCGCGACCCGGCCGGCTGGAGCGCCCTCGGCCTGGCGGCCACCTCCGGCTACAGCGAACTGGTGGGCCTGATTATCGCGCGTGGTTTTGATGCTAATGTGCGGTCTTCGGATGGGAAAACTGTGCTCATGTATGCGGCCAAAAGTGGTGATGTACCCACCATTACCACGGTATTAACCAAAGGCGCTGACGCCAATCTCAAAGACAAGCTGGGCACCACAGCGCTCATGATTGCCGCCCGAGAGGGGCATGCCGCCGCAGTGACCTATTTGGCAGAACATGGTGCAAAAGTGGATGAGGAAGATGAGCATGGCTGGACAGCCCTGACCTGGGCGGTGAAGAAAAATCAGCTTGAAGCAGCCAAAACACTGCTTGAGCATGAAGCAGATGCCAACCAAAAAGACAGCGAAGGCACGCCCTTGCTGCACCTGGCGGTGAGCAACAATGCGCCGGAAATGGCGCGATTGCTGCTTGAACATGAGGCCAATGTCAAAACACGTGATCAATACGGTTTGACCGCTTATGTCTATGCCCTCAAAGGCCAAAACCCGACCATGGTAGAACTGATCAAGGCTGCGGGTGGCAAGTATTAAGCCCTGCAGCCCATCCTGAATGAAAAGCAGATGAAACTTGCAATTGCTCAAATGAACTGCATGGTCGGTGCCATGCAGCAAAATGCGGAACACATTCTGGCGCAAGCCGAAGAGGCTTATCGAGCGGGCGCACGCCTCTTACTGACACCAGAACTGGCGTTATGCGGCTACCCTCCAGAAGATTTGCTGTTCAGGCAGGATTTTTATCACGCCAACACGCAGGCACTTAATTGGCTGGTGCAGCGTCTGCCTCACGACATGGCAGTCATTGTTGGTCATCCTGATGAAGTGGCAGGCAAACGCTACAACGCGGCTTCGGTAATACATTCTGGCAGGATACAGGCGACCTATCATAAACATCACTTGCCCAACTACAGCGTTTTTGATGAAGAGCGCTATTTTGAGGCGGGTCAATTGCCCGTGGTGTTTGAATGGCATGGCGTACGCTATGGGGTGCTGATCTGTGCGGATAGCTGGGAGTCAGGCCCGGCCCTGCAGGCCCTGCAAGCTTCGGCACAAGTACTGCTGACGATCAATGCTTCGCCTTACCATCTGCACAAACAACAGACTCGTTACCAGGTATTGCGCGACCGCATCCGTGAAACCGGGCTACCCATGATCTATGCCAACATGGTCGGCGGCCAGGACGAACTGGTGTTTGATGGCGCGTCTTTTAGCATGAACCGGTTGGGAGAACTGGTGCAAGAGCTGCCAATGTTTGAAGCCGGGATGGCTTACCTGACCATTGATGGCACAAATCCCTTGTCTACCGACATTACAGTGCCGTTGAGCACTGAAGCCGCCGTGTATAAAGCGCTGGTACTGGGTCTGCGTGACTATGTGAATAAAAACAAATTCCCCGGGGTGGTGCTAGGTCTGTCTGGTGGCATAGACTCCGCCCTCACACTTGCCATCGCCGTGGATGCGCTGGGTAAAGCGCGCGTCAAAGCGGTGATGATGCCCTCTGAATTTACCGCCGGCATCAGCGTGGCAGATGCCGCTGAAATGGCACAACTGGTTGAGGTTGAGTACAGCGTATTACCCATCAAACCGCTATTTGAAGGATTTTGTGCGACCTTGTCTGAGGAGTTTTCCGGCAAGTCTTTTGATACCACCGAAGAAAACCTGCAGGCCCGCATCCGTGGCATGCTACTGATGGCCATCAGTAACAAGTTTGGCAGCCTGGTGCTCACCACCGGCAACAAGTCAGAAACCGCTGTCGGCTACAGCACCTTATACGGTGATATGGCGGGTGGCTTTGCCTTGATCAAGGATGTACCCAAAACCCTGGTTTACAAGCTGGCAACCTACCGCAATGGCCTGAGCCGGGTGATCCCTGAACGGATTATCACACGTGCCCCTAGCGCCGAGCTCAGAGAAAACCAGACCGACCAGGACAGCTTACCGCCCTATGAGGTCTTGGATGCCATCATGGAAGCCTACGTCGAAAAAGACCTGAGCATCGCACGTATCATCGAAATGGGGTATACCGCCAGTGATGTGCAGCGCGTGACCCGCCTGATTGATCGCAATGAATACAAGCGGCGGCAAGCGGCAGTGGGTGTCAGGATTACAGAGCGCGGCTTTGGCAAGGACCGTCGCTACCCGATCACCTGTAACCTGTCATTTTAAGTGCGCGACACGCAAGGCCTTGTGAGGCATGCACAGGACATTTGTATAAAAAGCACTGCTTGCGTAAAATGCCATTGAGAGATTTATCCACGGAGCACATATGAAAAAAGTAGAAGCCGTTATTAAGCCTTTTAAACTGGACGAAGTGCGTGAGGCGTTATCTGCAATTGGCGTCAATGGACTGACAGTCACCGAAGTCAAGGGATTTGGTCGCCAGAAAGGTCACACCGAGTTATATCGTGGCGCAGAATATGTCGTCGACTTTCTGCCAAAAATCAAAATTGAAGTGATTCTAGGATCAGACATGGTAGAAAGTGCGATCGAAGCCATTATCAAGGCCGCCCATACCGGTAAAATCGGTGACGGCAAGATTTTTGTCTCTTCCGTCGAACAAGTGATCCGTATCCGTACTGGTGAAACTGGCGAAGCCGCCATTTAAGCTTTTTTCAATGATCCGGTGACTTTTCCCAAGTCACCTTTTCTTGCCTGATGTTGCATGTCTTTCACACTGATTAAAACCATCCTGCTTCTTTCCACAGCCAACTTGTTCATGTTGTTTGCCTGGTATGGTCACCTGAAAGACTTGCATCAAAAACCGCTTTGGATCGCCATTCTGGTCAGTTGGGGCATCGCCCTGATTGAATATTGTTTTCAGGTACCCGCCAACCGGATTGGCTTTACCCAACTCAATCTGGCGCAACTCAAAATTCTGCAAGAAGTCATCACACTAGTGATATTCGTCCCGTTTGCCGTCATGTACATGCAGCAGCCACTCAAGTGGGATTACCTGTGGGCAGGCTTATGTATGATGGGGGCAGTCTACTTTATATTCCGTACTTGACTCCGTTTTTAAACGCCCGATAGTCCGATGACCCTAACGGGCTATATGCTTGCACGATTGATATTGTCATAATCGCTCCCAGAAATTGTTAATTAATTCATTAGGGGATACGAATATGTTAAAAAATATTTTAGTCGCAGCATCATTGTTAGTGAGCACATCAGCATTTGCAACTGCCACGACAACCAATTTTAGTGGCACTGACTTGTCAGGAAGCAGTCTTGCAAAAACAGCTAAAGTGAATATTTCATACACTGCTGGCAGCTTTGACTTAACAGGCGTTCTGGATCCAGAGTTCCGACTGTTAAATGAAGTCAATTCAGGACTTTACCAAGGTGTCACCCTGATTAGCGATGCAGATGACACCTTCACATGGGCACCAATTATCACGCCTATCCTGATTGGCTCTGATTTGACAAGATGGACTTTCAGTGTTTCGAACCTGGCTGCAGGGAACTACACTTTACAATTTAACCTGATCGGTGGTGGCCGTTACGAAGGTAGCTATACCATCAACCCAATTACTGTCCCTGTTCCAGAGCCAGAAACTTACGGCATGATGTTCGCTGGCTTGGCGATGATGGGTCTGATTGCCTTCCGTCGTCAGAAAAACAGCTAATTTATCAGCTATCGCAAAATAAAAAGCCTCACTTAAGTGAGGCTTTTTGCTTTTAGCCGTTGCTAGCAAAAATCTGCCTGACTGCCGCCAGGTCTTCGGGCGTATCCACGCCGCTGGCAGGCGCGTGATCAGTCACGCTAACGGCGATCTGGTAGCCATGATACAGCACGCGCAATTGTTCCAGACTTTCAATGCTTTCCAGCGTGGTGACTGGCAAGCTGGCATATTGCTTTAAAAAGCTGACACGATAAGCATAAATGCCAATGTGGCGATATGCGGTGAGGGGCTGCTGGCGATCTGTCGTGTCCCGTGCAAATGGAATCGCCGCGCGACTAAAGTACAGCGCGCGCTGCTTGGCATTGAATACCACCTTGACCACATTCGGATTTGTGAAGACCGTCTCGTCATGAATGGCATGGCAAGCGGTAGACATCACCGCCTGTTCATCATTGGCCAAGGTTTGGGCCACCTCGTTGATCAGCACCGGATCAATCAAAGGTTCATCGCCCTGCACATTGACGACGATGGTGTCCTCCGGCCATTGCATGGTTTGCACCACTTCAGCAATGCGGTCTGTGCCAGAAACATGATCGGCCCGCGTCATCACTGCAGTGATCTGGTGCTGCGCGACAGCTTGCAGAATTTGCGCATGATCGGTGGCCACGACCACCTGATTGGCCAGGCTTTTGGCTGCCTGCTCAGCCACGCGAACCACCATGGGTTTACCGGCAAGATCAAGCAAGGGTTTGCCCGGCAGCCGGGTACTGGCAAAACGGGCTGGAACAACAACTTTAAACATGGTTATTCAGCGTATTCATGCTCTTCCAGGCGACGCGCTTCGTCTTCGAGCATGACCGGGATGCCATCGCGTACCGGATAAGCCAGGCGGGCCCCTTTGGACACCAGCTCCTGCTTTTGTTTGTCATACACCAGCGGTCCTTTGGTCACCGGACACACCAGAATTTCCAAGAGTTTAGGATTCATGCCTATTTCCTTTGCATTGTTGCAAACGTCTGATGACGTTTTCCGTCAGGGAAGGATGATCACCAAGCGGCGTGATTTGCGCACTGACTGGCAAATACCAGGCGTTGGTTAATCCCAGATGCTGACATTTTACGGCATCTTTTTCTGTCATCAGTATGGTTTTTTGTTTAAAAGGCTGGAAGTCTTCCTTGCGGTAAGCATGGTGGTCGGGGAAGGCGACGGTTTCACAGCTAATACCCAGATTGGAGACGGTATTAAAAAACCGTTGTGGGTGACCGATGCCGGCAATTGCAACCAATGCCCGCTGCTGCAACTCGGCATTCGACAGATGCGTATTCAGGTCTGTGACTGAGGTCCAGCGGCCCACTTCCAGGCCAACGACATAATGCGCCACAGGCCAGGGGCCGGCAGGGACCTGACCACTTTCTACGATGATATCCACGGTTTGCAAACGGCGCAATCGCTCACGCAACGGCCCGGCAGGGAGTAAGTGACCATTGCCGATACCGAGTGGCCGCTGTACAACGGCAATTTCGATATCCCGCTGAAGCGCATAATGCTGCAAGCCATCATCACACAGAATCACATTGACTTCAGGATGCGCCTGCAGCAAGGCTAGACCGCCTGCCACACGGTTGGCATCGACCCAGATCGGACAGCCAGTACGCCCGGCAATCAACACCGGCTCATCGCCCAGTGACTGCGGCAAGCTATCAGGCGTCACCTCGCCGGTGTGTTGTCCGCCATAGCCGCGGCTCAAAATCCCGGGACGGTAGCCTGCGGCAAGTAACTGCTGCGCCAGATAAATCACTACAGGCGTTTTACCGACCCCACCTACAGAGAGATTGCCGACTACCACCACCGGCACAGGCAAGGCCTGGCTTCTCAACAACCCCACCTGGTAACACTGGCGCCGCAAGCCAGACAATACCGCAAACAGCATAGACAACGGCAGCAGTAAGGCTTGCGCCCAGCCCATCCCCTGCCACTGTTTTTCAAACCAATGCCGCAACATCAGTCGTCTTGAAACTGCTTGTGATACAACCGGCTGTAATACCCGCTTTGTGCCAGCAGGCTGGTATGCGATCCAGTTTCGATGATTCTGCCCTGATCCATGACCAAAATCCGGTCTGCGTTCTCTACGGTACTCAAGCGGTGCGCAATCACGATCGTCGTGCGGTTTTGCATTAAGCGATCCAGCGCCATCTGTACATGTAGCTCGGACTCACTGTCCAAGGCAGACGTCGCCTCATCCAGCAGTAACACCGGCGCATCTTTTAAAATGGCACGTGCAATCGCCAGACGCTGGCGCTGCCCGCCGGACAAACGGACACCCCGGTCACCGATTTCGCTTTGCAGGCCTTGCGGCATGTGCTCGATAAACTCCCAGGCATTAGCCGCTTTGGCAGCGGCAATGACCTCTTCCTCAGTCGCCTCGCGCAAGGCACCATAGGCAATATTGTTGTAAATGGTGTCGTTAAACAAGACGATATCCTGACTGACCAGTGAAAACTGTTCGCGCAAGTTCTCCAGCCCATACTCACGGACATCCACGCCATCCAGCAAAATACTGCCTTCTTGCAACCCATAGAAGCGTGGCAGCAAATTGACCAGTGTGGTTTTGCCACTGCCAGAACGACCAACCAGCGCCACTTTCTCGCCAGCGCGTATCGTGGCGTTAATGTGGTCCAGTGCGTTGTGTTTGGCCTGCGGATACCGCAAGGTCACGTCTTTAAATACCAGATCGCCCTGTGCGCGGCCAATCCGATGATGGCCATGATCCTCTTCGGATGCCAAATCCAGCACCTCAAAAATACTCTGCGCCGCCGCCAGGCCCACTTGCAAGTCTTCGTTAGCCGAAGTGATGTGTTTGATCGGTGCAATCAGCATCATCAATGCGCCGATAAACGCGGCAAACTCGCCTACCGTAAATTGTCCCAGGGCATAATAGACCACCAGCCCTAAAGCCAGCGCCGACAACACCTCAATCACAAAGCTGTTCAGCCCCGAGATACGCGCACTGCGCAATTCGAGCTGGCGGTTTTTACCGACCACATCGCCAAAGCGCGTGTTCTCAAAATTTTGGGCGCCAAAAATTTTGACAATACGCTGCGCGGCAATCGCCTCTTCCGCCGTTTTGGTAATCTCGCCAACGGCTTGCTGTACCCGTTTGGCATTTGCGCGCAACTTGGGCGTAGTCTTGGATAAATACAGCCCCATCAGCGGCGTCACCAGCGCAAATACCAGGGTCAGTTTCCAGTCCAAATACAGCATGTAAGCAATCAGGCCTATCACAGTCAGGATATCCCGTACTACGTTATGGGCCGAACGCGTGACGACAATCGATAGCCGCTCGGCGTCATAGGTCATCTTGGACACCAGCGAGCCATTGGAATGCATGTCAAAAAAACTCACCGGCAACAACATCAGCTTGGCAAACACCTGTTTACGCATCACTTCGACCACCAGCCTGGTCACAGCGCGCAAGCAGTAAATCGAGAAGAATGAAGCCACGGCACGAACGACCATCAAGCCAACCAGCATCAGCGGCAAAGTAAATGCTTCCTGCACCGAATGCTGGACAAAGCCTTCATCGGTGACTTTTTTAATCAGGGCCAGAAAAGCGGTGTTACTGAGCGACAACACGGTGGTTGCCACCATGGAGACCAGAAAATAAAACTTGTAACGCCAGGCATATAAAAACAGGCGCTTATATAACAGTTTGGGATTGACGATTTTAGGTAAATCGACTTTTTGTTTGCGGGCCATGCGGGTTCTCTGATTACTTAAAAACAAGCAAGCCCGTCGGTCACAACGGGCTTGCCTGGCACTAAACGGGACAGCTCACAAACAGCCACCACACATTAGTGGCTGTTTACCTGTGTAGCAAAGGTGATATGTGTGTAATTCGCCATCCGGGAGGCTTCCATAATATTCACCACAGACTGGTGCGAGGCCTTGCCATCGGCATTAATGATAATGGTCGGCTCTTTGTCTGCCGGACCGGCCTTGCCTGCTTCGACCAAGGCGGCTGACAAATCAGACACCACGGCGCCATTCGCTTCTTTGCCATTCACCAGGCAACGGCCGCTGGCATCGACCTCCACGGTAATGGTCAATGGTTTTTCTTGAGGGGCATTGGCATCCGCAGTCGGCAAGTTAATCTGCAACTCACTGGTACGTGAAAAGGTTGCACTCACGATCAGGAAAATAATAATCACCAGCAACACGTCAATCAACGGAATAAAGTTGATTTCGAGCTCTTCGTCGCGGCTACCACGTTTAAAGTTCATGAGACTGCCTTTTTTTATCCTGTCGCAAAATGCTTATCCGCGGTCGCCGTGGATAATTTCTACCAGTTTAACGGCTTGCTGCTCCATATCCACCAGAAAACCGTCCACTTTGCTCTTGAAATAACGATAGGCAATCATCGAAGGCACCGCCACCACAATCCCGGCCGCCGTGTTGTACAAGGCCACCGAAATGCCTCGCGCAAACTGTGCCACATCGTGACCACTGTTTGTGAATGAGCCAAACAGCTCGACCATCCCGATCACCGTCCCCAGCAGCCCCAGCAAAGGCGCTACAGTGGCAATGGTCCCCAGGGTGGGCAGGTATTGTTCCAGCTTGTGTGCAACCGCACGGCCGGTTTCTTCAATCGCTTCTTTGGTAACCTCACGTGAGTGCCCCATATTCGCCAACGCACTGGCAAAGACGCGACCAAGTAAAGAGTGTGCTTCGAGACGGCTTAAGGTTTCACGTGTCACGCCGCCCTGCTTTAACCAGTTTTGCACTTCAGGCAATAACTGGTCCGGGGTGACAACTGAAGCTCTCAAGGCCCAGAATCGCTCGACAATAATGGCAAACGAGATCACAGAAGCGATAACCAGAGGCCAGATTGGCCAACCGGCCGCTAAAATAATTTCCCACACAGTGATGACTCCAATGGTTTTTTAAACTTCCGCTACTTTAGCGTTAACCTGCCCTGAGGGCAAGTTTTGTGCGGTATCTAAGCGGTTACAAAGCCGCTTTTGCACAATGTGGGGTGGTCGCAGAGGCAGTCAATCCCAATAATGCGGCTCAACCTGGCGCCAGGTCAAGACCGTTGGGTGATTGCCCTGCGTAAAATCCAGCATCACCGCGCCATGCTGATCTGAGCGATAGCGTTGACTGTCTATCGCTTCGTAGCGTGATAACACCGCCTGCTTGGGGTGACCGAACCGGTTAAGATAGCCCACCGTGGCAATCGCGATGCTGGGTTTTACCGCCTGGACAAACGCAGGACTGGAGGAGGTTTTGCTGCCATGATGCGGCATGGTCATCACCGTAGAAGCCAGATTTTTTCCAGACTGTTCCAGCAACCGTTGCTCACCATATTGTTCGATATCCCCTGTCAATAACAGACTGCCATGGGCAGAGATCACCTGAATCACACAGCTTTTATCGTTATCTTTAAGGGGAGTTTCTGGTTGCGCCAAAGGATAAAGCACCTTGAAACTGACCTGGTCCCATTGCCAATGCTGTCCGGCCTGGCAAGTAAGATGTGGCATGCTTGCCGCCTGCGGAATCGCCTGCAGTTGCGCAAAAAAAGCCGCGTCTGCGCCCAGTGAGCTTAACAAGCGTGTGGCTGGCACGCCAGCCAACACTGAGGCCATGCCACCGACATGATCATTATCGTCATGCGAGACCACCGCCAAATCCAGCCGGTACAGGCCCAAGTGGCGCAAATAAGGCAGCACAATCCGTTGACCGGCATCACTGTCTTCATGATAGACCGGCCCCGCATCGTAAAGCATGGCATGGCTAGCCGTTTGCACCAGCACACTCAAGCCCTGGCCGATATCCAGCACAGTGACGCGCATGTCCCCTGGCTTGAGCACTGACGGGGCAGGCAAGCATAAAGGCAACCAGAGTAGCAGCCCAAACCAGCGTAATGGCCAGCCTTTGGGTAACAGCAACACCAGCATGCCTAACATTGCCAGCAGCCAGGCAGACAGTGACGGTGTAGGCAGATACCAGACTGCCCAGGATAACTGGCTGAACCAATGTAATAGCCAGGCCAGTCCCTGCCACAACTGTGCTGCCAGCATTAACAAGGCATCCACCGGCAACATAGCGCCGGCAATCGCCAGTGGCACCACGCCCAGGCTAACCAGTGGAATCGCCAGAGCATTGGCAAACGGGGACACCAGAGACACCTGGTTAAACAAGAGGATCAGGATAGGCACAAAGGCCAGCGTAATCATGCTCTGTGTATGCACCGCGGCCCGCCAGGCACTCGGTGGACGCAAGCGTCCGCCCATGCCAAAGGCGAGCAAGGCCACTGCGCCAAAAGACAACCAGAAACCCGGCGCCAGCACCGCCCAGGGATCCAGCACGACGACCACCCAGAGTGCCACACTGAGTATCCAGGAAAAAGGGAGTTGGCGGCGCAGACTGAGCATGCCTAGCATGGTCAGCAACATCCATAAGGTGCGCTGTGTCGGAATGGAAAATCCGGCCAGGGCGGAATAAACCACCGCCACTAACGCCCCACCCACCCGGGCCGCCAGTGTGGAGGGCACATATAGCGCCCAGCGCGGTTGCTGCCGCCACACCCAGCCCGTCAATAAATAACCAAGGCCAGCCAGCATCGTAATATGCAGGCCAGAAATACTGATTAAATGATTAATCCCGGTATCGACAAACAATTGCCAGTCCGCACGCGAGATCTGGCTATCATCACCGATAACCAAAGCGCGCAGGACGCCACTGGCCGGGCTGTGTCCAAGCACCTGCTGGATTCGCTCACCCACCAGCGCTCGCCAGTGCGCAACCATGGCAGCGGGTTGCCAGACCATGGCTTGCAGCTTGCACATCGGTGCTTTGGAGACTATAGAACCCGCTGCGCCAATCTGGTTGGCCAGGCACCAGGCAGCATAATCAAAACCATGCGGATTGCGCGTGGCATGGGGACGTTTGAGCTTGACGGTGAATTGCCAGCGCTCTCCTGCTTGTAATAATGGTAAAGCATTGCGCGACGTGGCCGGGGCATGACGATATGACTGCTCGTAGAGATGCAAGCGCAGCCTGGGGGGCAACGGACAATGTGCGTTGAAGGTGCGCTCAACGGCAACATCCACATGCTGGCCTCGTGCATCGCGCGCTGGCACGCTCACAATCACAGCTTGAATCTTGAGTGGCTGTTGTTCACACGCCTGAGGCAGCGCCGTTTGCAAGCGCCAGGCCGCGCGCGCCTGCGCCCAGGCAAAGCCGATGGCAGCCACCAGCAAAATACAGCCAAGCCGACGGCAAAAAAGGCGAACCGCTGAGGTTAGCCTGACACCCCCGATATGGCGACTGTTCGCCAGTAGCGCGACCAGTCCCAAGGCTGCTAGCCAGCCCAGCCAAACCGGGAGCGACCATAATTGCGCTTGTTGCTGAAACAGCCAGACACCGAATAATAATCCCAGTGTGGCGCCCGGCAACATGACGGCTACTCGTCAGCCAGTCCTTGTGCGTCCGGCAACAGGGGTTGCAAGCGCCCATCCTGCAAACGATATTGCTGATGCATGCGTGCCGCCAGCGACAGATCATGAGTCACGACCACCAGCGCAGTGCCCTGTTGCGCCTGGATCTGCAACAGTAACTCAAACACTTGTTGTGCCGTTTGCCGGTCCAGGTTGCCGGTTGGTTCATCGGCCAATATGCAGCGTGGCTGAGTGACTAATGCACGGGCCAGGGCCGCGCGCTGACGCTCACCGCCTGACAACTCACCAGGGGTATGTTGCAGACGATGCGCCAGACCGACCTGCGTCAAATAATGTGCAGCCTGTTCCAGCGCCTGCGCCCGTGGCATGCGACGAATCAGTAGCGGCATGGCCACATTTTCCAGCGCACTGAACTCTGGCAGCAAGTGATGAAACTGATAGACAAAGCCCAGATACTGGTTACGCATGGCACTTTTTTCAACTTCGGAGAGCCTGGTTAACGGCTTGCCCAACCACTGCACCTCGCCATGCGTAGGCGCGTCCAGACCGCCCAGCAAATGCAACAAGGTACTTTTACCACTGCCCGAAGCGCCAACAATCGCCACATGATCACCTGCCGCCAGTTGCAAGTCGACCCCGGTCAGCACCGAGGTATCCAGCGCTTCATACCGCTTGGCCAAGCCCTGGCACTGCAATACCCAATTACTCATAACGCAAGGCCTCCGCCGGATTCATACTCGCCGCACGGGCACTGGGATACAAGGTCGCGACCAGACTGAGCAGGATAGACAGGCCCACAATCGCCGACACATCTGACCACATCAGCTTGGAAGGCAAATCACTGATGTAGTAGACGTCTTTGGACAAAAACTGCACATTAAAAGTATGTTCAATCCAGGGCACCACGGTCTCGATATTGAGGGCCAGCAACACGCCCAGCACCGCCCCCGACAAGGTGCCGATAATGCCTATCATCGCGCCTTGCACCACAAACATTTTGCGTATGCTTTGCGGGGTTGCGCCCATGGTGCGCAGGATGGCAATATCCGCACGTTTGTCAGTTACCGCCATCACCAGCGTAGAGACAATATTAAACGCCGCCACCGCTACGATCAGCGCCAAAATAATAAACATCACTCGTTTTTCGAGCTGGATCGCCTTAAAGAAATTGGCATGTTGCTGGGTCCAGTCAGTGACGTAATAATTGGGTCCCAGCGCCTGCACCAGCTCGCGGCTGACGCGGTCGGCCATAAACAAGTCATCCAGCTTGAGGCGCAAGCCAGAAACCTGATCGCCCAGCCGGTAGAGCTTGGCCGCATCGTCCAAATGAATCAAGGCCAGGCCCGCATCATACTCATACATGCCAACCTGAAAAATCCCGGCCACGGTAAATTGCTTGATACGTGGCACCAATCCCGCCGGAGTCACCTGCCCTTGCGGCGCCATCAACACCACCTTGTCGCCAACGCGCACGCCCAGCGCCAGCGCCAGGTCTGCCCCCAACACAATATTGAATTGGCCTGGCTGCAAATCGGTCAGCTTGCCAATTTTCATCTGGGTCGCCAGGTCAGAGACTTTGCCTTCCTGTGAAGGTAACACGCCACGAATCAGCAAGCCCTGCACCGCTTCGTCATGCGTCAACATGCCTTGCGCCATGATGTAAGGCGCCACGCCGGTGATGGGGCTGGCAACCGCCTTGGCCGGAATCTGCTCTATTTGCTGCTGCAAATGCTGCCAGTCCGGCAAACCGGCTTCAAAGCTACGCACTTCAATATGCGAAGCCACGCCTAAAATACGCTTTCTGAGCTCATCCTGAAAGCCGTTCATGACCGACAACACGACAATCAGGGCCATCACACCGAGGGCAATGCCTATCATGCTGGTGAGAGAGATAAACGAAATAAAGTGATTGTTGCGTTTGGCGCGTGTATAGCGCCAGCCTATCCAAAACTCATAAGGCAGGCGCCGCGCGAGCGCACTGAAAAAGGTGTCATTCTTCATGGCCGCATCTTAACAGCTTTTAATGGCATCGCGATACCTGCCCAAATTCAAAGCGCTGCTGAACCCAGACGCGCCTGAATAGCTTGTCAGCCAAATCCGACCCAAAAATGCGGGCATGGCCGACTGAACCCAGGCAAGCTTGCCTTTAAGATGCACTCAGGTCGATGGCATGCACACCGACTGACACAACGATCTAAATCAAGAATGTAATCATAGGAGACTCGAGATGAACAAAGACATTTTCGAAGGCAACTGGAAGCAGCTTAAAGGCAAAGTCAAAGAACAATGGGGAAAACTGACCAATGATGACTTGGATGTGATCGAAGGCAAACGCGACCAGGTCGCAGGCAAAATCCAGGAACGCTATGGCATCACCAAGGATGAAGCTGAGAAACAGCTCAAAGCCTGGGAAGACAAACACCGCCACTAAGGCCTGTGCCATACCCACTTAGCATGATGTAACGCTTGGCGTTTTAGCATCATTGTCTAAGCAGTGACAGCACGCAGGACAAGCCCCGCTTGTCCTGCGTTGTTTCTGCCTATCAGGCCTTAACCTGTATTGCGCAAACTGGTAGCAATGCCGTTAATGGTCAGCGGGATGGCCCATTTAAGTTTTTCATCGGTTTCGCCATTGCGGTAGCGCTGTATCATTTCTACCTGCAAGTGATTAAGCGGATCCAGATAGGGCAAGCGGTCGCGAATGGATTTGGCGATGACCGGCTGAGTGGCCAGACGTTGCGTGGTGCCCAGTAGCAGATTGACCGCGTCGGTGGTCAGTTTGTGTTCGTGCGCAATGCGGCTGAAAATTTCTTCGCGCAAGGCCTTGTCAGCCAGTAAATGGGCATAATGGCGGGCCACGATCAGGTCTGTTTTCGCAAGCACCATATCGACGTTGTTAATCAGGGTATTAAACAGCGGCCAGTGTGCCTGCATCTCCAGCAACATTTCCAGACGTGCCTGCTTCAAGGCTGGGTCGTGCGCTAAAAACTGGTGAATGGCGCTGCCCAGACCATACCAGCCTGGCAGCAGCAAGCGGCACTGTCCCCATGAGAATCCCCACGGAATCGCCCTTAAATCCTCAATCCGTCGCGTTGATTTGCGCGCGGCGGGCCGGCTGCCCAGATTGAGTCCGGCAATTTCCTCAATCGGCGTGGTATTGAAAAAGTAATCGGCAAAGCCAGGAGTTTCATAAACCAGGCTACGGTAGCTGGTCATCGCGGTGGCTGAGAGGGCTTCCATCACGCTTTCAAACGCACGCCGTTTGGCGGGCTCCAGCTGGTCGGCCGGGAACAAGGTAGCATCCAGCGTCGCCGCAATCAGGGTTTCCAGATGCTGGCGGCCGACCACCGGGTCTGCATAACGCGTGGAGATGATTTCGCCCTGTTCGGTCAGGCGAATCTGGCCATCGACGGTGCCGATAGGTTGCGCCATGATGGCCTGATAGGTCGGACCGCCGCCACGGCCAACCGTGCCGCCACGGCCATGGAACAGGCGCAACTTGACGTTGGCCTGGTTAAACAGTTCCACCAGCGAAATTTCCGCTTTATACAGCTCCCAGTTTGAGGTCAAAAAACCGCCATCCTTGTTGCTGTCCGAATAGCCCAGCATGACTTCCTGCTCATTGCCCTGGAAACGGATCACATGGCGGATGCCGATCAGACTCAACCATTTGCCCATGATCATGGGCGCATCGCGCAAGTCGGCGATGGTTTCAAACAGCGGCACGATATTCAGATCGACCTGGATATTGGCCGAGCCCCACACGCCGCGCAGCAAACCAGCCTCACGTTGTAGCAAGGCCACTTCCAGCAGGTCAGACAAGGTTTCAGTGTGCGAAATAATATACTGGCGTACGGCATGCTCACCAAAGCGCTGGCGCACCTCACGCACCGCTTCCAGCACGCCGATTTCCTTGTGCACCAGCTCGGAATATTGCTGGAAAGGCGAAAACAGCAGGCGCGGTTGCTTCAGTTCTTCGAGCAAAAGGCCTATTTTCTCTTCCTCGTTAAAACTGGCGTAGTCAAAATCGTAGCCCGCCTTATGTAACAGCTCGCTAATCACCGCTTCATGCACGTCAGAGGACTGGCGGATATCCACGGTGGCCAAATGAAACCCAAACGTGACTATGGCTTTAATCAACTTGCCCAGCCGCGGATAAATCAAGGCCTCGCCATGGTGACGGCGCAAAGAGTCGGCAATAGTCTGCAAGGGGTGCAGCAAGGCCTCAGGATCTTCGTAAGGCTCGTTGCCGACCTCTTCCGGCAAACTCCAGCTGGCATCGGGTAGCAAATGGCTGGCGGTCACCAGCAAACGGTCATGCACGCCATTGAGCGCGAGCCGGTAGGGTTCATCCAGGCGATGCGATGACTGGTCGCGCGAAGCTTTCGCCAAGGCCAACACTGCGTCATCCACACCAACCACGCGCGTGGACACAGCCAGCTCGCGCTTGAGCGCAGCCAGCTCTTGCAGATAGAACTTGAACAAGGTGGTGGCCTGCAGGCGCACACTATCGCGCAAGGTGGTGCCATTCACGAACGGATTGCCGTCACGGTCGCCACCAATCCAGCTACCCATGCGCAAAATACCTGGCAAGTCCATGCCGGGCAGCCAATCTGCCAGGTCGCGCTCGATATCCTGCAGGATTTCAGGGATCACATGTAAGAAGGTACTTTCGTAATAGGTCAGTGCGTTTTCAATCTCATTGAGCACACTGAGCTTGGAGTAGCGCATCATGCGGGTTTGCCACAAGGCCGACACCGCGCCTTGCAATAACAGCTTGTTGCGCGCCAGTTGGCGCTCAGACACCATGTGCCCACGCTGCCCCAGCAACTCCGCAATCAGCTGCTCAATGTCCAGCACACTTTTACGCTGCACCTCGGTCGGATGCGCGGTCAGTACCGGTGAGATCAACGCGTCCTGCAACAGTTGCTGGATTTTTTGCGGCGCGATGCCAGAGGCCTTGATTTGTGCCAGCGTGTGCGACAGCATGCCAGGCGCAGGTGTATTTTGCTGGCAATGGCCGAGTTCCTGTCCGTAAAGATCTTCGGCCAAATTCACCAGATGTTTGAAATAAGCCAGTGCACGTACCACGCGCACCGTATGCTCCAGACTCAGGTCAGCGAGCAACTGCTCAAGATCTAACGAAGCCTGCTGGTCATGATTCTGGTGAAAACGCAATGCGGCTTGCCGGATGGCGGCAATTTTCTGCGCAACCGCTTCGCCCTCCACCTCCAGAATGGCCTGATCAAGTAAATCACCTAACAACTGAATATTGTTGGACAGCCGCATTTCCGCCGTTAGCATGGCGTCGGCTGCAAGTTTTTTTATCATGATGCCTCTCCTCTAGCTTAGGTTATCCCTAGCAACAAGCAGGCCATCTAAAAGAAAGATTTTTTTACTTTAAAATCAGCGTATTGGAAGAAACGAAACTCAAGCGCCTTATACGAAGTGACTCCCATGCACTGCCAACAGGCAAACCGGTGCACCGATTTGGGCCTCGAATCACATGGGCAACAGTCGCGTTGAACGCAGACTGTCCATCAGGCCCTGAAACGGCAAGGCCGCACAGTTTGATGGATGTTTTGCGGAAATTTGCACTAGCAAAGACGCCGCAGGGATGCATCACATGGCGTTTCCTGAGGCATAATAGACAGATGAAATGCATCAATCTCGATCATTGGATGGCACAAATCCTGTCCGTCTGGCAATCGTTGGCCGCGCAGAGCGTTTGGCTGCAGGATGGTTTTTTGCTGCTGATGTGCCTGATCATCGGCTTGCTGCTATTTCTGTTTGGGACCGTGATCGGGCTGTTTACGCAATCACTGTGGGGTATTTTTACAACGGGTCGCCAGGGCAGCGACGAAGAGCACAAGTAAATAAGCGCTATTCTGGCGTCAGCCAGCGGGCAATCGCGTCGAGCTCTGCCGCACTGTCGCTGTCAAAATCTGCATACTGATGACCGCCGGTTCTGGCATACCAGTATTCACTATTCCAACGGTCACCTTCTATTTTATGCAATACCGCATGTATCCAGTGGGCAGTGGGGTCACTATACGCCTGCGCAATCTGATGTGCGCCATGCCAGTCTCCGGCTTGCGCCAGCCTCACTGCCTGCAATAACAATGTCCGGTTAGACATGCTTGGGATATTCAATCGTCCCTTTCTGGATGAATTCGATTTTATAGCCGTCCGGGTCTTCGATAAAAGCAATGACGATGGTGCCGTGTTTCATGGGCCCCGCCTCGCGCACCACTTTACCGCCCTTGGCCTTGACCAGCTCACACGCTTGATAGGCATCGTCCACCTCAATTGCCATATGACCATAGGCAGTGCCCATGTCATAAGTGGTTTTGCCGTAGTTGTAGGTGAGCTCCAGCACAGTGTGGTCGTACTCGTTACCATAGCCGACAAACGCCAGTGTAAACTCGCCGTCAGGATAATCCTGGGTACGGATTAACTTCATGCCCAGTACGCCAGTATAAAAGTCGATGGAACGTTGCATATCGCCCACGCGCAACATGGTATGTAAAATCCGCATTGATATCTCCTTGATCTCTGATTTTTTTAATCTGTTGTGGACGTAACCGGTCCACTCGGCTTAACCCCGCGTGGCAACAATGCGCTGATATTTCTCCAGCAATTGCTCCTTGGTTTCGCGCCGCTCAGGGTCTAGCGGAATGCAGCTGATCGGGCAGACCTGCTGACATTGCGGTTTATCGTAATGGCCGACGCACTCGGTACACAAGTCGGGGTTGATTTCATAAATTTCTGCGCCTTGCGAGATGGCTTCATTCGGGCACACGGGCTCGCATACATCGCAGTTAATACATTCATCGGTAATAAATAAAGCCATGATTTTCTTTACATCGCTACAGAGGCGCCATCACTCAGGCGATCGCCAGTTTTTGCTTGATTGCCCGTTCGACGCCAGGTGAAACAAACTGGTTCACATCTCCTCCCAGGCGCGCCACTTCACGCACCAGGCTGGAGGAAATAAACATGAACTCTTCCGCCGGGGTCATGAACAGGGTTTCCAGTTTGGGATAGAGCTTGCGGTTCATGCCGGCCAACTGAAACTCATATTCAAAGTCACTGGCCGCACGCAGGCCACGGATCACCATCTGCCCGCCCTGCGACTGCACAAACTGCATGAGCAAGCCGTCAAAGCCGACCACACGGATGTTATCGCCTGCAAACACCGACTCTGCCAGCGCAACCCGCTCTTGCAGGCTGAACAAGGTTTGTTTGCTGGTGCTGCCAGCCACCGCCACAATCACCTGGTCAAACAGCTTGGCCGCCCTGCGCACAATATCCTCATGCCCCAGGGTGATGGGATCAAAGGTGCCTGGATAGACGGCAATTCTGGTTTTACTCATCGCTTGCTTCCGTAATCGTCGTTGTGTCGTTGCTGGCTGCCGCTGACTTGATTGCCTTAATCCGTGCCAGCAGCCGCATCGGCTGACGCGGGTTGCAGCAGGTGAAAATAGACCTGACCCGCTTTGCCCGATTTGACCACCTGCCAGCATGCATCGGATTTTAACGCATATTCGGCCTCAACATATAGCCAGCCTTCAGGCGCCAAATGTCTGGGCAGCACGGGCAACAATTGCGCCAGCCAGTCCTGGCGATACGGCGGGTCACAAAAAATCACGTCAAACGGCTGTTGATTGCTGCTCAGAAAAGTTCTGGCATCCATTTGCTGGATGCGGGCCTGGGTCGCCTCCAGCAAACGCTGGTTCTGGCACAAAGCCGCATAAGGCGCTTTGGCCAATTCGAGCATGGTGACCGCTTTGGCATTGCGAGACAGCGCTTCAAACCCCAAGGCGCCGGTCCCCGCAAACAAATCCAGGCAGGTTTTGCCTGTCAAGTCCTGGCCCAGCCAGTTAAAGACGGTTTGCCGCACGCGGTCTGGCGTCGGGCGTAGCCCTTCGGCATCGGGAAACTTGAGCACACGGCTACGCCATTTCCCGGCATTCAATCGTACCTGATTCATGAGCGGTGGTTGATTCGAATAAATAAATCAGCATTATCCCAGATTTTGCATCCCGACTACCCATGGCCTGCGCTAAACCGAGGGTGCACCCAAGTCATCGTGTTATGATTTCGTTAATTCATCAAGGAATATTGCTATGGAGTTCTTATTTGGCTTTGGTCTGCTGGGCGGCGTGATCGCGCTGGCGCTGTCACTGTTTTGGGTATGGATGCTGATTGATTGCCTGGCCAATCAAAGTGAAGACAAGCTGGTGTGGTTTCTGGTGATTTTCTTTTTAAACCTGCTGGGGGCCTTTTTATACTACTGGCTGGCGAGAAAAAAGCGCATGGCTTGATCTGATCCCGCTCACCGCAACAGACATAAAAGCAAAAGCCGGCAAACTGCCGGCTTTTTGTTATTCCGCACCAACAATCACGGTGGCAAAATGCTCAGGATGGATGCGGCGCTTGAACGCATCATTCACCTGTTGCACAGTGACGGCTGCGACCTTGTCATTAAAGCTATCCAGGTAATCCAGCGGCAACTTGTAAAAGCCGATCATGTTCAGGTACTCCAGAATCTTGCTATTACTGTCTATACGCATGGGAAAACCACCAATCAGGTTATCCTTGGCCGCAGCCAGTTCCTTTTCTGTCACGCCTTGATCGACAAATTTCTGTACGGTGGCCATCACCAGTTTGAGCGCTTCTTCACTTTGCTCTTTTTTGGTTTGCAGCCCGATCTGGAACGGTCCCAACTGACTCATGGGCATAAAGTAGCTATACACGCTATACGCCAGACCGCGCTTTTCACGGACTTCCTCGGTCAGACGTGACACAAAACCACCGCCGCCCAAAATATAGTTACCCACATACAGCGCAAAGAAATCTGCATCGCCGCGCTTATTGCCAGGCTGGCCAACCAGGATGTGTGCCTGCATGGCCGGATGCGGTACTTTTTTCAGTTTAGGCGCAGACAACGCTGGCACGGCGGGGATATCGACCACCGCAGATCCTGCTGGCAGGCCGGCGCTCAGACGCTGCGCAATCTGCCGGGCCTGATCCGGGGTCAGATCCCCCATCAGGGCGATCACGGCAGACTTTGCCGTATAGTGGCTTTGATAAAACTGCCGCAACTGGCTCACCGTTAGCGATGGCACCGTACCCACTTCACCATTTTGAT
Source organism: Methylophilus sp. DW102 (assembly GCF_037076555.1). Taxonomy (NCBI): domain Bacteria; kingdom Pseudomonadati; phylum Pseudomonadota; class Betaproteobacteria; order Nitrosomonadales; family Methylophilaceae; genus Methylophilus; species Methylophilus sp. DW102. The sequence goes on from NZ_AP029023.1 coordinate 2,214,590, forward strand.
CCAGGCTGTAAGGATGCATGCCGTACACCGCCTGCATAAAGGCTTTTTGCGCAATGCTATCCGGCTCTGTTTCGGCCTCTTGCAACGCGGCCACAATCCGGGTTTGCTCACGGCTCACGACGGCTTCAGGAAAATCCGGCTGGTGTAACACCAGCGTAAACGCGTCCAGTGCGGCCTGCTGTTCGCTGGTCAAAGTACGCAACTTGAAGCTGGCGCGGTCTGCATCAAAACTGCCGCCCAACACCGCGCCCACATCGGCAAAGCGGTTAGTCAGCGTTTCCTCTGCCAACCCGCCCGCGGCCATGCCCATCACATGATGGGTTAACGCGGCGGCACCACTGCTGTCTGGCTGGTCATAAGCGCTGCCTGCACGAAAATTGATGCTGACATCCATCATGGGCAAGGCATGATTTTCAACAAAATAGACTTCGCTGCCCTCCGCGGTGGTCCAGTGCTGAATATTCAGTGCGGCGCATGCAAGGCTGGCATAGCCTTGCAGCAGGCTGATCAACAAGACGATGTTGAATACCCGGTGTTTAAATAAAGTAACGACTTTCATGAAATTCCCAAATCAAACGTTCGAAGAACGGATTAATGTTGATGCGGCCGACCGGCGGGCTTCTGGTTAGGATCCATCGGTTGTGGGTCCAGGCTGACGAGCGTCATTTGGTCTGCGACCAGATATTTTTTGGCCACGGCCTGCACTTGTTCAGAGGTGACCGCCTGCACGCGTGACGCATTGGTTTGTAGCAAAGATAAAGGGTAATGCATGGTTTCCAGCTGGCCGATCTGCATGGCCTGATAAAACATGGAGTCACGTTTGTAGACATCGGCGGCAATGACCGCGGCTTTCACTCGATGCAGCTCAGCCGGCGTGACGCCGTTGTTTTTGACTTCTTCAATTTGTGCCCAGATCGCCTTGATCAGCGCCTCTTGCGAGACGCCTTCACTTGGCGAGGCCGCCACCTCAAATGTCGAGGTTTGACCGCGGTTGGTACTGTCATACCCCGTGTCAATTTCAAGCGCAATCGCCTGCTCACGCACCAGTTTCTGGTTGAGGCGTGACGCATCATTGCCACTCAGAATGCTGGACAACACTTCAAGCGCATAAGGCTCCCAGTCCTGCTCGCTGTAAGCCGCCGCATTTTTGAGCGCGGGCGCGTGAAACCCCATCACAAAAAAGGGCAGCTTGGCTGGCGCCTTCACAATGGCCCGGCGCTCACCAATCTGGGCGGGCTCCACCTGCGGCTTACGCACAGGTAAAGGCTTGGCAGCCAGTTTGCCAAAGTTTTTTTCAGCCAGCGCAAACACCTCCTGCGCCTTGACGTCACCGACCACCACCACTGTGGCATTATTCGGCGCATACCAGGTGCGGTACCACTCACGGGCATCATCAGCAGTCATATTTTCAAGATCATTCATAAAGCCGACCACCGGGCGGCCATAAGGATGGGCACGATAGACCGAAGATTCAAATTGTTCGTTGACGCGTGATTGCGGCTTGTCTTCAGTACGCCAGCGGCGTTCCTCTTTCACCACCTCAATCTCTTTGGCAAACTCGGCATCGGTAATCTGCAAATGGGCCATGCGGTCTGCTTCCAGCGTAAAGGCCAGCGGCAATCTGGATTTTTCCAGTTGCTGGAAATAACAGGTGTAATCTTTGCTGGTAAAGGCATTTTCTTTACCGCCCGCAGCCGCAATCTGGCGGGAAAACTGCCCGGCCGGGACTTTTTGCGTGCCTTTAAACATCATGTGTTCCAGCACATGGGCAACCCCGGTTTTGCCATTCACTTCATCCAGCGAACCGGCGCGATACCAGACTTGCGAGACAACGACGGGCGCTCGATGGTCTTCTTGCACAATGACTTTGAGTCCGTTTTTAAGGGTTTTCTGCGCAATCTCTGCCTGTGCTTGCGCGGCATGAGCGCTCATCAACAGGGCCAGGCACAGCCCCAATCGTAGCAAGCGCGCAAAAGAATAAGATTTTTTCATATCTGACTTTATGAATGATGAATAGATTGTTTTTAGCTTGATGTGTATCGCCATGCATGTGACCGACACAGCGCGGACTAAGTTCGGAGGCCTGGCGACTCAAGTGCTCAGCTTGACGTGGCGGGAAACGTCGATTCGGCTTAAAATAGTCATATTACAGAGTTTTAGATTGCCATGTTTAATCCTTTCGCCAAAAAATCCGAACCAGCGACGCCTGCCCAACCTGAACCGACCAGCCTCAGCTGGGCGCAGCGTCTCAAAAACGGGCTGGCCAAAACCCGTCAGCAGCTGGGCGGGCAGTTAAGCGCCTTGTTTGGCGGTGGCAAGATTGATGAAGACATTTACGAAGAACTCGAAACCATCCTGCTAACTTCGGATGTCGGCGTCAGTGCCACCCAGCACCTGCTCGAACAACTGCGCAGCCGTGTCAAAAAGCATGATCTGCAAGACACCATTGCACTGAAACAGGCGTTGAAAGACACGCTGCTTGACCTGCTGACGCCCTTGCAAGTGCCGCTGGAGGTCAAGGATCACCAGCCATTTGTGATGATGATGGTCGGCGTGAATGGCGCTGGCAAAACCACCACTATTGGCAAACTGGCCAAGTATTTGCAGGCCCAGGGCAAAAGCGTGCTGATTGCCGCAGGGGATACGTTTAGGGCCGCTGCCCGTGAGCAGTTGCAGGTGTGGGGCGAGCGCAACGATGTGCACGTCATTGCCTCAGAGAGTGGCGACCCGGCGGCAGTGATTTACGATGCGGTGAACTCGGCCATGGCCAGAAAAATCGACGTGGTCATCGCCGATACCGCGGGCCGCTTGCCCACGCAATTGCACCTGATGGATGAGATTAAAAAAGTGCAGCGTGTCATCGACAAAGCCTTGCCCGGTGCGCCACACGAAATTTTGCTGGTGCTGGATGCCAACACCGGCCAAAACGCGGTCAACCAGTTAAAAGCCTTTAACGAGGCGCTCGGTGTCACCGGACTGGCCTTAACCAAGCTGGATGGCACCGCCAAAGGCGGCGTCATTGCCGCGATTGCGCACCTGAGCCAGCAATCGGCAAGCAAGATTCCGGTGCGTTTTATTGGCGTGGGGGAAAGTATTGATGACCTACGCCCGTTTGACGCCCATGACTTTATCGACGCCTTGATTGATGACTAGCCATGATTGTGTTTAAAAACGTCAGCATGCGCTACCCCAATAGCGCACACCTGTTCCGCCAGGTCAGCTTCAATATAGACAAAGGCGATTTCGTGCTCGTCACCGGCCACTCTGGCGCAGGCAAAAGCACCCTGCTTAAATTGATGGCGGGCATTGAAGCGCCTTCCAGCGGCCAAATTCTGATTAATCAGCAGGATATCGGCAAACTGCATCCCAATGCCGTGCCCTATTTGCGTCGCCGCTTTGGCCTGGTGTTTCAGGACCACAAACTGCTCTACGACCGCAACAGCTTTGACAACGTGGCCTTGCCGCTAAGCATTCAGGGCATCACCGGCGAAGAGGCTGGCCGTCGCGTGCGGGCAGCGCTGGATAAAGTCGGCCTGCTCAATAAAGAAAAAGCCATGCCGATCACCCTGTCCGGCGGCGAGCAACAACGGCTCGCGATTGCGCGCGCTGTGGTCAGCCGCCCCTCCATTGTGATTGCCGATGAACCGACCGGCGGCCTTGATCAGACGGCCTCGCTTGAAATCATGCAGTTACTCAAAGCCTTTAATGAAGTGGGCGTGACCGTGGTGATTGCCATGCACGATGTCGCCCAAGTCAGCAGCATCGCTTACCGTACACTGCATATTGACCACCAAACCATTAGCACCCTGCCTGCACAGACGGCCATGTTATGAGAACAAGTGCATGAAAAACTGGCTTAACCAACACACGCTGGCCTTAGACCTGGTTTTGCAGCGTTTAAAAAATCACTGGCTCAATACCCTGATTATCTGCATGGTGATTGGCATTACCGTCACCCTGCCCGGCCTGCTATTTGTCGCGCTGGATAACTTGCAGGACATGTCTGGCGCCATCAAGCAGGATGCGCAAATCAGCGTCTTTTTCAAACCGGCGACCTCCAGCAACCTGATTCAACGCCTGATCAACGATACACAAGGCCTGCCACAGGTCAAAGAGGTGCGTTATGTCTCCAAAGAAGATGCTATCGAGCAACTGTCCCAGCAGTTTTCGCAAAAAAACTTGCTAGTCGATTTGCCGCAAAACCCGCTGCCCGATGCCGTGTTCATTACCTTGACGGATACACAGCCTGCCACCGTCAAACCGGTACAAACCCTGCTGCAAACCCGGCCAGAAGTCGATGAAATCGTCATTGATAGCGTGTGGATAGAACGCCTGCACTCCATGCTGCTACTGGGCAAACGCATTGCCATTATTTTTGCCAGTCTGCTCGGCATTGCCATGATTACCGTCATCAGCAACACCGTGCGCATGCAGGTTCTCACGCATGAAGCCGAGATTGAAGTCAGCCGCCTGATCGGCGCCACGCATAGCTTTATCCGGCGCCCGTTTTTGTATATGGGTGGCGCCTATGGCCTGGGCGGCGGCCTGATTGCCGTCGCACTCTTATTTGCCATTGTCTGGAACCTGCGGCAGCCGGTGCAATTGCTGGCTAATAACTATCAAAGCCATTTTCAGTTGGCTTTTCATCTGGTTCATGTGGGTGGGCTGATCTTGCTGTGTACTACTGCAATTGGGTGGATTGCCGCATTTATTGCGCTGACGCAGAAGAAATAGCAATATCACTCACTCGGTTAATAGCTCCAGAGCCTGACACAGCCCTTCCGTGAATAATTAAATTTTTTCTTGGGCTAAGTTGCGTTTGGTTAGTTACGATTTAGTGTCGCTCTTGAGTACAGCCAAGATAGATGTTTCATTCATTTCGCCTCTCGGCGAGTTACTTTTCTTTGCTTGCACAAAGATAAAGTAACCAAAAGAAAGTGCACCCCAGCTTCCGCTTTTTTCCTGTGTTGCTCGTCAAAATAAGCGCTCGCGAAACTCATCCTAGCGGCCTGCACACACCGCAGGCCACCGCGGGATTCGGACAGCCGCTCGCTTCATCTTATTTTGCCTGCGCTACTCGGCGCGGCAGATGGGGACCCCGAAAACCATGCGAGTACCAGCATCATTGGATTTAACAAAAGAATGATTTTTTTGAACGGTTCAAACTTTACCAGTGTGAGTTAGATGAGATGAGCCCCATCCCATCACTCTGAGGAGCACAGACGAAGTGGGGGATGTCGGCCATCGGCTGTTCGAGTTCCGCAACAAGCCACGAAGTGTGTGGCTTGTCAGGGCGAGTTTCGATGGCCGCCCACTTTGTCGAGCAACGCAAGGGAGCCGTAAGGCCGTGATGGCTGGGTGCCCTCTTCTTTGGCTACGGCCGCCACTTTGTAGCTTAACCTAAAGGTTAGCCTAAGCCGCAACACTCCGTTAGTTGTGGTTACTTTCTGTGGGGCAAGCAACAGAAAGTAACTCGCCTACAGGCGAAAAGAAACGTTACTAGATGAGTTACCTACCCTACCCGCCCCCACCACACTTCATCTCGTATAAGCCATCCAAGGATCCATTCAGGTAAGGTAGCTTCGCCAATTACTGCGAAACATAATTCGGCCCACTGCCCCCTTCCGGCGGTACCCAATTAATATTCTGCGTTGGGTCTTTAATGTCACAGGTTTTGCAATGGATGCAATTCTGCGCGTTGATCTGCAAGGCCTTTTCTCCGGCCTGCTCCACAAACTCATACACACCTGCCGGGCAATAGCGCTGTTCTGGGCCGGCATACTTCGGCAGATTCACGCGCACGGCCCTATCCGCAACGCCCAGTTTCAAATGGCACGGTTGCTGGTGATCGTGCGAAATATTGCATAAGCTGACCGAGCTCAGTTTATCAAAGGTCAACACGCCATCCGGTTTGGCATACACAGGCGGACGGCTATTGGCAGCCTCGGCCAAAGTCGCATGGTCTGCGCTGTCATGCTTGAGCGTCCACGGCAAGGTCACGCCCCAACTGGACAGCCACATTTCGGCGCCACCCAATACGGTGCCGCCCCAGGTGCCAAAGCGGGACAAATAAGGCTTGACGTTACGCACCGCAGACAATTCTTGCCAGACCCAGGAGGCGCGCAGTTTTTGCGGATAAGCACTCAACACTTCCGGGCTGCCTTGTGCGATGGCATCAAACACGGCTTCCGCCGCCAGCATGCCGGACTTCATGGCGTAATGCGTGCCCTTGATTTTGGGCACATTGACCAGCCCTGCACTGCAGCCGAGCAAGGCCCCGCCGGGGAAAGCCATTTCCGGCAAGGACTGTATCCCGCCCTCTGAAATGGCACGCGCCCCATAGCTCAAGCGTTTACCGTCTTGCAGCAAGGCCTTGAGCTTGGGATGGGTTTTATAGGTCTGAAACACGTCAAAGGGGGACAAATACGGATTACGGTAATCCAGATGCACCACATAGCCCACGGACACCAGGTTTTCGCCATGGTGATAAATAAAGCCACCGCCACCGGTGCTGGCATCCAGTGGCCACCCCAAGGTATGCTCGATCAGGCCTTTATGATGCAACTCGGGTTTGACACGCCAAACCTCTTTAAAGCCGATGCCGTATTTGGCCGGGCTGGACGTTGCCCGCAAGCCATAACGGGCTTCAAGCTGCTTGGTCAGTGAGCCACGTGTCCCCTCGGCCACCAGCGTGTGTTTGGCGCGGATTTCGATGCCTGGGGTGTAGTTGGCGGTCGGGTTGCCTTGCTTGTCCAGACCCATATCGCCGGTAATCACGCCATTCATGCGGCCTTGATCGTCATAACTGGGCGCTTGTGCAGAGAACCCGGTATAGATTTCTACGCCCAGTGCTTCTGCCTGCGTCGCCAGCCAGCGGCAGACTTCGCCCAGACTGATGATGTAATTGCCATGGTTGCGCATCAAGGGCGGCAGTGACCACTCCGGCATGGCCCAGGCATTTTCTTCACCCAGCACCACAAAGGTATCTTTATCGACGGCGGTATTGAGCGGCGCGCCCAAGGCCTGCCAGTCAGGGAACAACTCCTGCAGGGCTTTCGGGTCCAGCACGGCACCAGAGAAAATATGGCTACCGACTTCGGCGCCTTTTTCCAGGACACACACGCCCAGCTCCTGGCCTTGCGCCTGCGCCAGTTGTTTGAGACGGATGGCTGCGGACAAGCCCGCCGGGCCTGCCCCCACAATCAGCACATCGTACTCCATGACATCTCTTTCCATCTTTGCTCCTTCGTCAGGCAATGGCCGGGATATCGATCAGGTCGCTACGCGTCGCCCCTTGGGTAAACGCCTGGCAGAACGCCAGAAACTGTCGAATGCCACCGGTCTGGTATTTTTGCCTGTGCCATAAAAAATAAAAATTGCGGTGAAATTGCAAGCCGTGGTTCTCAATCGGCACCAGGCTGCCGCGCCTGAATGCATCCTTGAGGGCCAGCCGCGAAATACAGCCAATGCCAAGGCCCGATTCTACCGCGCGCTTGATCGCCTCGGTATGTTCCAGCTCCAGCGTAATATTGAGTTTTGAATAATCCTGTTTAAAGGCGCGGTCAAAGGTCTCGCGCGTGCCTGAGCCCTTCTCGCGCACGATCCAGGGCTGTAGCAGTAAATCCGCTTTGTGGATGGGTTTGCCGCTTTGCGCCCACAGTGCCAACGGATGCGTGGGCGCAGCAAAAATGACCAGCTCATCGGCAATCCAGGGCGCCACCGCAATATCGGGATGATTGCACTCGCCTTCTATCATACCCAAATCCAGGGTGTGGTTGGCAATCTGCTCGACGATGGTACGTGTGTTCTGCACCTGCAACTGGATGTGGCTTTGCGGATACTGCTGCAAGAACTTGGCCACCAGCAAGGTGACCAGATAATTGCCCACGGTCAGCGTCGCGCCAATCTTGAGATGGCCGTAGCCCTGCTGCCCCTGCAGCATGCGCTCGATTTCACGCGCGCGGTCCAGCAATTCGACCGCCTTGGGTAACAGCTGCTGCCCGGCTTCATTGATGCGCAAAGACTTGCCGACCCGGTCAAACAACTGGATATCAAACTGTTTTTCCAGCTCGATCAGGGCGGTGCTGGCGGCTGATTGCGACAAGGCCAACTGGTCGCAGGCACGGGAGACACTGCCAGTGCGGCTAATCGCGACAAAGATTTCCAGTTGCCTGAGGGTGTATTTCATGGAGGGGGCTGCGTGGCCGAGAGTTGCGCCGCGTCAAAATCAATCTACAGAATAGATATATAATATTATAATAATCAATTTAATAAATATTACAAGCTGGCTTAAAATGCCCGGTTACGAGTAAATACCCCCAACAAAGGCAAACGTTTTATGAAAGCATTGGTAGCGATCAAACGGGTCGTTGATTATAACATTCAAGTCCGCGTCAAAGCGGACGGTTCGGATGTGGATATCGAGGGCGTCAAAATGGGAGTCAATCCCTTTGATGAAAACGCCATCGAAGAAGCCATCCGCCTCAAAGAAAAAGGCATTGTCACAGAAATCGTCGCCGTCACCATTGGTGCCGCGACGCATCAGGATATCTTGCGCCATGCCCTGGCCATGGGCGTGGACCGTGTGACGCTGGTTGAAACAGCAAACAGCCTGGCCCCGCTGGCCGTCGCCAAGGTGCTCAAAGCCGTGGTCGAGCGTGAACAGCCTGCCTTGATCCTGCTGGGCAAGCAAGCCATTGATGATGATGCCGGCCAGACCGGCCAAATGCTGGCGGCCCTGCTCAACCTGCCACAAGCTACGTATGCCTCGCAGATCACCATTGCCGATCATCAGGCGACCGTGGTGCGCGAGATTGATGGCGGCACGCAAACCTTGTCCGTGAGCCTGCCAGCTGTGATTACTGCTGACCTGCGCCTGAACGAGCCACGCTACGTCAAACTGCCCAACCTCATGATGGCCAGAAAAAAACCCATTGAGACCCTCCCGCTTGATTCGCTCAATCTGTCACTCACTCATAGTGTGCAACAACTGAAGGTTGCCGCCCCACCAGAGCGCCCAGCCGGCGTGATGGTGAAAGACGTGAATGAATTATTGAGCAAACTGCGTACGCACGAGGGACTGCTGCCATGAGAACATTGATTATTGCCGAACACGACGGCCAACATTTAAACGAACAAGTGGCACGCGCCGTGACTGCGGCCCAACACTGGCAGCAACCAGTGGATGTATTGATTGCTGCTGCACAAGCTGACGGCCTGGCCGCACAAGCCGCCGCTTTGCAAGGCGTCAGCACCGTGCTGGTTGCGGCCGATGCCGCCCTGGAACACCCAATCGCAGAACACCTGGCTGCGCTGGTTGTGCCGCTGGCGGCCAATTACAGCGTGGTGCTGGCTGCGCACAGCGCTTTCAGCAAGAACGTCATGCCACGTCTCGCCGCCCTGCTCGATGTCAACATGCTGTCTGACGTGCTTGAGATCGTGAATAGCAACACCTATGTGCGTGGCATTTACGCCGGTAACGTGCTGGCAACGGTACAAAGCAGTGATGCCAAACAAGTACTCACCGTGCGTGCCAGTAAGTTCTCTGCCGCTGCGACTGGCGCCAATGCTGCCATTCAATCGGTGACTGCGCCAGCTGCACCAGAAGGCAGCCGCTGGGTGGCAGAAGCCTTTAACAAATCCGAGCGCCCCCCATTGGCCGCCGCTAAAGTGGTGGTCTCTGGTGGCCGCGCGCTGGGCAGTGCGGATGCATTTAAAGACGTGCTGGCCCCGCTGGCAGACAAACTGCATGCCGCCATTGGCGCCAGCCGTGCGGCGGTCGATTCTGGCTATGCCCCCAACGACCTGCAAGTCGGCCAAACCGGTGTAGTGGTCGCCCCAGAGCTGTATATCGCCGTTGGCATTTCCGGCGCCATCCAGCATGCCTATGGTATGAAAGACAGTAAAGTGGTGGTCGCCATCAATCAGGATCCGGAAGCGCAAATCTTCAAGATTGCCGACTACGGCCTGGTGGCAGATTTGTTTGAAGCCGTGCCGCAATTGACGGCTGCGTTATAATTAAGCGTTTACCAATTAACCTTTTGAATTCAGAAACCTGTTCATCTCATGAGTAAAAAATATTCCACCGAAACGGTGTTGAGCGTGCATCACTGGAATGACACGCTGTTCAGTTTCAAAACCACCCGTGATCCTGGCCTGCGCTTTGAAAACGGCCAGTTTGTGATGATAGGCCTGGAAGTCGATGGCCTGCCATTGACCCGTGCCTACAGTATCGCCAGCCCCAACTACGAAGAGCATCTGGAGTTTTTCAGTATCAAGGTGCCCAATGGCCCGCTGACCTCACGCCTGCAACACCTGAAAGTGGGCGACCCGCTGCTGGTGAGCCGTAAGCCAACAGGTACGCTGATCACCTCAGACCTCAAGCCAGGCAAACACCTCTATTTCTTCTCGACCGGCACGGGCTTAGCGCCGTTTATGAGCCTGATTCAAGACATCGAAGTCTATGACCGCTTTGAAAAAGTCATCCTGATTCACGGTGTGCGTTACGTCAATGAACTGGCCTACGAAGACTTCATCACCAAAGAACTGCCGAATAACGAGTTTTTTGGCGAAGAAGTGCGCAATAAACTGATCTACTACCCCACCGTCACACGCGAGCCATTTAAAAACATGGGCCGCCTGACAGACCTGGTGGAAAATGGCAAACTGTTTACCGATATTGGCTTGCCGCCATTGAATCCGGAAACGGACCGCGCCATGATCTGCGGTAGCCCGGCCATGCTGGTCGACACGGCCGCCATGCTGGACAAGCGTGGTTTCAAAGTCTCGCCGCGCATCGGCGAACTGGGTGACTACGTGATTGAAAAAGCCTTTGTTGAAAAATAAGGGTTAAGACACATTGCATGTCCGGCTGTCATGAAAGTACACGCGCATGACAGCCCATGCCACTCTTCAGTTTGAACACGCCACTCTGGCTGACCTGCCTGCCTTATGCGCGCTGCTCGCGCAACTGTGTGCCCAGGAACACGAATTCTCCCCTGACCACGCGGCCCAGCAGCAAGGCTTGAGCCACATTCTGCAACACCCTGACATCGGCCATATTTTAGTAGCACGGCAACAAGGGCAAGTGATTGCGATGGTAAGCCTGCTGTTTACGATTTCGACCGCATTAGGCGGCCGCGTGGCATTGCTCGAAGATATGGTGGTCGATCAGACCTGTCGCGGCTTAGGCATTGGCTTGCAATTGCTGACTTTTGCGATTGCGCACGCGCGCCAGCAGGCGATCCAGCGCTTGACCCTGCTCACCGACCAGGATAATCAGGCTGGCCAGCACTTTTACAGAAAACATGGTTTTCAACCGTCAGGCATGCAAGTCTGGCGCCTGATCCTGTAAAGGTTTATGTCGTTAGAGCTTGCGGTCCTGCATGCCCAGCGCCACCATGATCGCCAACACAATCACGGCAGATAGCAGCAGAAAGCCCTGTGCATAGGCCTCGAAAATACCCGGCGGCAGCTGTCCATAAATACGCTCGCGCCACTCCATAAATACCGCCATCATGGCCACCCCCACCACGCCGCCTAACTGGCGGGCATAACTGACCACCACCGAAGACTGGCCCAAATGCTGCGGCTCCATTTCATGCAAGGTGGCCAGATTTAATGCCGGCAAAATCAGGCCAAGACCGATGCGGCCCACAATGGTCGCCGCAACAATTTCCCAGTAGCGCACCTGATCGGCGGCCACGGCAAATACGATAAAAGATGCGCCGAAAATGACCAGGCCAGCCAGCGTAATCCGCCGTGGAGACAGTTGATCAGCCATCCGGCCAGCGATCGGGATGGTCAACACCAGGGCCATGCCTGAAGGCAACAGCAACACCCCAGCCTCTGTGGCCGAAAAGGCCATGGCATTTTGTAAAAATACCGGGATCAGATAAGTGGAGGCATACAGGCCAAAGCCATAGGCAAAGGCCACCAAGGTGCCGCGGCTAAAGGTGGGCCGCTGGAACAGATGCAATTGTATGATGGCATGCGGTAGTTGCCGGGCATGACGCATATAACAAAGCAGCGACCCTACCGTGAGCAAGGCCTGCCCCCAGGTCCACGGCGCAAACAGCCCACTGTGATGCAAGCTGGAGACAAACTCAATCAAGCCGATGGTCGCCGCCGACAACCAGCCCAGGCCCGCCCAGTCAAACGCATTGACCGGCTGCTGCCTGGGCGCAGGCAACCACCGCCAGGCACATAGCAGGGCGATCAGCGCAAACGGCACGCCAAGCAGAAAAATCGCCTGCCAGCCAAACTGATCCAGCAACCAGCCACTGATGGAGGGCGCGATGGCAGGCGTAAACGCAATGCCGACAATCAGGATCCCCGACGCGCGTCCCTGAATGTCTGGTGGAAACAGACGCATGAGCGCCATCACCCCCAGCGGTTGCAGCACGCCTGCAGCCAGGCCTTGCAGCAGCCTTGCAATCACTACCTGCACAAAGCTGTGCGCATAAAAGCCCGCCACGCTGGCCGCCACCAACAGCCACAGCGTCCACATAAACACGCGCCGCAAGCCAAAGCGCTGCAACCACCAGGCGGCAGGCAACATGCCTATGGTCATCGCCGCCAAAAATGCCGTCATGGCCCACTGCACATGATCCTGCCCCAAATGAAACGTGCGCGTCAACGCTGGCACCGCCACGTTAAAGCTGGACGTACATAACACCCCCGCCATCGTGCCGACGCCAATGATCAATAACACCATCCATTTGTAGCGCTCCCCATACCGCTGGGACAAGGCTTTAAAAGAATGTGGCAACAGGCGCAGGGACATGAGGTGGATGGCTTGAGTGGGCTAACAAGAAAGAGGACCTTAGCATGCATTTTTTGCAGTGTCACGCTGTCCGACCCTGCAAAAAAAGCAGAGTTCGCGCACCCTAGCTTACAGCCAGCTTTCAAGCGCGCGAGGACAAAACAGCAACTGTTTGATTTTTATACCTAATTCAATCAGCGGCGCAGACTGGCATCGTTTTTGCAAAAATGGGATGACTCAACTGCATTTAATTCAATAATTTACGAGGAGTGATTGTGAAACGCTGGATGATCTATACCTGCCTGGCATTGCTGACCAGTGCTGCTTTTGCCGATGAAATGTTAGACAACGAACTGGCCACGCTGCAGCATGCCTGGGCCAAAGCGACCTATCAAACAAGCAAAGACCAGCAAGAACCCGCCTTCAAAGCCCTGACCGAGCAAGCCCATCAACTCACGACCCAGCATCCTGACGCCAATGAAGCCATGATCTGGGAGGCGATCGTGTTAAGCGGTTACGCGAAAAGCATGGGGCCACTGCATCCGGTGAATGCCTTGAAAGCAGCTGAACAAGCCCGCGACCTGTTGCTGGCCAGCATCAAAACCAACCCGCAAGCGCTGCATGGTTCCGCATATACCACACTGGGCTCGCTCTACTTCCGCGTTCCTGGCTGGCCGATTGGCTTTGGTGACAAGAAAAAAGGCCGCGAGTATCTGGAGAAAGCCCTACAACTGAACCCGACCGGCATAGACAGCAACTATTTCTATGCAGACTTTTTACGTGCCCAGGGCGACTACAGCCAGGCCGTGACCTACTACCAGAAAGCCCTGCAAGCCCCTGCCCGCCCCGGCCGTGAAGATGCCGACGCTGGCCGCAAGCAGGAGATTGAAGAAGGCCTGCGCCTGGCACAAAGCAAACTGAAATAACCGAATTTGAAATAACGTCACTTGGAGAAGCACTGATGCGTCAATCTGTTTTCAATCTGTTGGTCAGCAGCCTATTGCTGACAGCCCCTCTGCTTGGGCATGCCGAGGGCTTTTATGGCGGCTTTAATGTCGGTGTAGCCAACAACAACCTCAGCACGCCAAATGGCGTGGACAAGGAGAACCAGGCGATCGCTGGTGTCGTCGGCGGCTATCGATTCAATCAATATATTGCTGTCGAAGGCCAATATACCGGGATAGGTAAGGTGACGGATAACCTCAGCGGCAGCGCCAAGGCCGATGCACTCAGCTTGACGGCTGTGGGCAGCATACCCCTCAATGAATCCTTTGATTTTTACGGCAAACTCGGTGTCGCCGCCACCAAAAGCAAAGTCTCTTCTGGCTTGAGCGCCTATAACGATGCCACACACACCGGGGCCACCTATGGCCTGGGTGCGGAATATCACTACGATAAAACCTTGTCCATGCGCGTAGGCTGGGATCACTACCGAGCAGAAGTGGATGTGACTGGTGGGGGCAGTAAAGGCTTTGATACCAACGTCGGTACGGTGGGTCTTATCTACAACTTCTGATATTGAGCTGGCATGCGGCTGGCAACGATGACTCGCCTGCCAGCCCGCTAAAACTTGATTTTTGAGGCGACCAGCGAAGCAGCTGCAGTTCTGGTTTCAACCCCCAGCTTCTGAAACACATGCTCCAGATGTTTGTTGATCGTGCGCGGGCTGGTGCCCAAAATTTCGCCCACATCCTTGTTGGTTTTGCCTTTTACCGTCCAGTACAACACCTCGGATTCCCGTTTGGTGAGCTGGAACAACTTGCCCAAGGACTCGATCTGCGCATCGTCAGAATACTCGCGCAACACTACCACCCATTGCTCTTCGCTGGTATTGGCCACAGTCAGACTCAGGCGGGCGTTGCCCTGATTCACATTCAGCGTCTGCATGGACTGGCCTTCGGATAACTGTTGCACACAGTTTTCCAGCCATTGGTAAATCATGGGCGGCAAGGTTTGCACGGCATGATAAGCTTCTTTGGCGGCCCATTCTGCAAAGTATTGCTCCAGGTATTGCTTGGCCAGCGGGGTTTGCCATATCAGGCGCTTGTCGCCGGGCAAGATGGCAATGGTCGCCTGACCAAAGGCATCCAGCGCCGAGGTGGCCTGATGCATTCTGGTGGCATTTTGCACATGCGCCTTGAGGCGGGCCAACACTTCTGCCGGCCTGACCGGCTTGGTGACATAATCCACGCCACCGGCATCAAACGCCATGGTCACGTGTTCCACTTCGGTCAAGCCGGTCATAAAGATGACCGGGATATGCTGGGTTTCTGCCGCAGCTTTAATCCGCCGGCAGGTGGCAAAGCCGTCCATCCCGGGCATCATCGCATCCATGAAAATCACTTGCGGCTGCATCAGGTGCGCGATTTGCAAGGCCATCTCGCCAGAGTTGGCCACCAGCACCTGATAACCGGACTCATCCAGCGCGTCGTGCAGATAGGCCAGGTTTTCTGGCACATCATCCACAATTAACACGGTATGGCTGGGACTGGTCATTTGGCATACTCCTCAATCAAGCGCAGCAGTTTAGCAAAATCAAAGCGTTCCATGGCCTGTTGCAGTGCGTAAATAAATGTTTGATGTTGCGGATGCTCGCGGCTCAGTGTGGCCAGCACCTCGCGCACGCCTTTGACATAGCCCATGCGGGCAAACTGCACCAGGTTATCCAGTAATACCTGCGGAATCGCTTCCGCAAGCGTGGCCGCAGCCTCAGCACTCGCTTGCGGCGCCAGCACAGGGGCGGCTAACGCCGGTGCCGGGCCCTGGCTAGCTTCATAGCGCCAGGTCAGGTTTAACTGATGGCCTATCCAGTCCAGCACCTCTTCGAGGTTCACCGGCTTCACAAAAAAGTCGCGCGCCGGAATCTTGGCCTGATTATCCAGGTTACGGTCATAGGCATTGGCAGACACAATCGCAATCGGCAGCTGTGCGTGATGCACCTGGCGGATGATGTAGGCAGCCTCCCAACCATCCATCACCGGCATCGCCAAGTCCATTAAGATGGCATCCGCCTTAAGCATCTGGTATTGATTGACGCAGGCCTGGCCATTGGCAGCTTCATGCACAATAAAGCCCAGCGGCTGCAAGGTGTTGCGCAACAACTCGCGGTCCACCTCTTCGTTATCCACCACCAGGATGGTTTTCACCGGCCCTTCATAACCCAGGCGCTGGCGTACCGTTTTCTTGGGGAGATGCGCAGTTTCACGAATCTGCGGCAAGAACAACCGAATTTCAAAGCGCGTGCCGTGGCCAAGCACGCTCTCAAACTGCATTTCGCCGCCCATCAACTGCGTCAACAACTTGCTAATGGTCAGGCCCAGGCCGGTGCCGCCAATGCCAACCACATCGGCCGCGCTACCGCGCTCAAACGGCTCAAAGATTTTTTCCACCTCATTGGGGGCGATACCCGGCCCGGTGTCGGCAATATCAATTTGCGCAATCTCACGCGCATAACTCACCTTGAATGTCACACTGCCCTTGCTGGTAAACTTAACCGCGTTACCGACAATATTGACCAGAATCTGCATCAGGCGCTTATGGTCTGCCCGCACGTACTCGGGCAGGTTGCCTTGCTTTTCAAAAATAAATGCCAGGCCTTTGTTTTGCGCCTGAATCTCAAACATGCTGACAATCTGGTCGATAAACTCGGGGAAATGCAGCGGTTTGACATCAAAGGTCATTTTGCCGCTTTCAATGCGCGCAATGTCCAGCGTACTTTCGATCAATGACAGCAAATGCTCGCCGCCGCGGCTGATGGTTTTAATCGCCTGCTTGCGGTGCTCGGGGATGCTGGCATCGTTAGTGAGCAACTGTGCATAGCCCAGAATACTGTTGAGCGGTGTGCGCAACTCATGGCTAATACCGGTAATGTAGCGGCTCTTGGCCTGGTTGGCCTCTTCCGCCAGTCGGCGCGCCTTTTGTAACTGGGCATCGGTTTTTTTGTGCGACTCGATCTCTTCAAGCAACAAACCGGTTTGCCGGTTGGATTCTTCCTGTGCCACCCGGCGGCTAGCCGAGGTCAGCACCAGCCACCAGGCGACAATGCCGCCCAAAAACAGCAAGGCGACAAAAATCTTCAAATAGCCCAACCTGAAGTGACGCATCAACTCGGGATATTCGCGGCCAATGGTCAAGGCATCATGCAGGTAAATCAGGCCTATGGTGGCACCAAACAGCACCACGGCAATCACCATCAACAACAGAAAATGCGCCACGCCGCCATTCAGGTGTGGCCACAAGCGCTGCGGCAAAAAGCGTTTGTTTAACGCCTCCCACTGCGCACTGAGCCGCGCTTGCGGCTTGCAGGCGTCATGGCAGCGCGCATCGAGGCAGCAGCATAACGAGCAGATGGCCCCGCCATACGCCGGACAATGCGCCATGTCATTCATTTCATATTCACGCTCGCAAATCACGCAGCGCTGGGTCTTGGTTGGCTGCAAATACTTGGGCCGTGGTCTGGCCAGGTAATACTTGCCCTGGGTCCACCAGGCAATCAGCGGTGACATCACCAGCGCAGTGATCAACGAAATAAACGTAGAGAATGACTGCGCCACCACGCCCATCGCCCCAGTGTACGCCGCAATCGACACCGCCGAGGCAATAAACATGGCGCCCACACCCACCGGGTTAATGTCATACAAATAAGCGCGTCTGAACTCAATGCCCTTAGGACTCAACCCCAGCGGTTTATTGATCACCAGATCCGCCACCACCGCCGCAATCCAGGCAATCGCCACATTGGCATACAGGCCCAAAATCTCTTCCAGCGCCTGAAACACATTGAGCTCCATCAGCACGATGGCAATCATCACGTTAAACGCCACCCACACAATACGGCCAGGGTGGCTATGCGTCAGCCGGGCAAAAAAGTTAGACCACGCCAGCGAGCCGGCATAGGCATTGGTCATATTCACCTTAAGCTGCGACACACAGACAAACAGCGCCGTCACCGCCAGCGCCACATGGTGGTTGCTAAACACATGCTCAAAGCCAATCCAGTACATATGCGTTGGATTCACCGCCGAACTTAAAGGCATATCGCGGTTAAACACCAGGTAAGCCAGCAAGGCCCCCGCCAGCATTTTGAGCATGCCCAGCACCACCCAGCCCGGCCCCGCCATCAGCACGCCCAGATTCCAGCGCCAGTAGTTTTCTTTATTGCGCATCGGCATAAAGCGCAAAAAGTCCACCTGCTCGCCAATCTGCGGGATCAACGCCACCCCCACCGCCGTCGCCGCACCAAACATCACCCAGTTAAAATGCCCGCCCTCAGGCGATATCCCGGCAAAATGACTCAACCGGTCAATCACACCCGGATCCATCTTGAAAATCGCAAAAAATGGCAGCAGCATCAGCGCAATCCACAGCGGCTGCGTGATCATCTGAATGCGGCTGATCAGCGTCACCCCATGCGTCACCAACGGAATCACAATCAACGCACTGACCAGATAGCCCAGATAAAGCGGCAAATGAAAATACAATTCGAGCGCATAGCCCATAATCGCCGCTTCCAGCGAAAACAGGATAAAGGTGAACGAGGCATAAATAAACGACGAGATCGTCGAGCCAATATAGCCAAAGCCCGCGCCGCGCGTCAGCAGGTCCATATCCAAACCATACTTGGCGGCGTAATAACTGATCGGCAACCCGGTTAAAAAGATAATCAGCCCCACCGCCATAATCGCCCACAAGGCGTTCTGAAAACCGTAGTTGATGGTAATGGTGCCGCCAATCGCCTCCAGCACCAAAAACGAAATCGCCCCCAGCGCCGTATTAGAGACACGCAGAATAGACCACTTACGAAACGCCCGCGGCGTATAGCGCAAGGCATAATCCTCAATGGTTTCATTCGCCACCCAACTGTTATAGTCGCGACGAATTTTCACGATCCGCTGAATCGGCTCAGCGCGTGTAGGGGTCTCTGGTTCGGTGGTAAATCCGGTTACGGACGGGTTAGACAATCAACAATCCTTAGTATCAATAGCCAAGCGGGGAACAAGGCCAGCTTTCCCCGAGCATATACTAGGAGAGTTCGCTCATGCAATCACTACGTTAATTGACGTAGAGCGCAGGCGGCAGCGATGACCTGACCGGTGAACTTACCATATCGCTGATGCAGATCAGCGCCCTCAACGACTAAAGTGCTGTGTCAATTACCAAACGGATGAGCAATCTGATGCCATCCTGCCTATGCTAAAATCGGTCGGGTTCTTTGAACAAAGCCAATTTGGACACAAAAAGTCATCGATTATTTATGCCAAATGACTTGTACTCCAGCGCAAAACATAACATCACAACAATAGGTAAAAGATGGTCACGGGTGAATTAAAAAGCCAAGTCGATAAGATTTGGGAGACGTTTTGGACAGGTGGTATCAGCAACCCGCTGACCGTGATTGAGCAATTTACTTTTTTGCTGTTTTTACGTCGCTTGGATGAAAACCAGCTACTGGCTGAAAGAAAAGCCAATATGCTCAGTACACCAATCAAATCACCCCTCTACACGCCAGAGCAAGAGCGTTTCCGCTGGCATTCGTTTGTGAATAAAGACCCCGAGACGATGTTCGACCTGTTTACCAAGCCGCAGGTGGATGCTGACAACCTCACTGTGTTTGAGCACATGAAACAGTTGGGTGAACAAAACAACAAGCAGGCAGGCGTATTTGCGCACTACATGAAGGGCGCCACCTTTATGATTCCCACGCCCAAACTGCTTGACCAGGTAGTGCAGATGATCGCCAAAATCCAGATGGAGGACCGCGATACCAAGGGCGATTTATATGAATACCTGCTCTCAAAAATCGCCACCGCAGGCACCAATGGCCAATTCCGCACGCCGCGCCACATTATTAAAATGATGGTTGAGATGATGCAGCCCACACAGGAAGACACCATTTGCGACCCGGCCTGTGGCACGGCGGGCTTTTTGGTGGCAGCGGGTGAATACGTGCACGAGCATCACCCTGACTGGTTTCACGATGCCAGTTTTGCCGCACACTACAACAAAGATATGTTCACTGGCATTGAGTTTGATGCCACCATGCTGCGCATTGCCGCCATGAACCTGCAACTGCACGGCATAGACCACCCGCAACTGATTGCCCGCGATGCCCTAAGTGAGGCGAATGCAGACAGCCGCGATCAATTTAGCTTAATCCTCGCCAACCCGCCGTTTAAAGGCTCCCTCGATTACGATGGTGTGGAAAGCTCATTGCTGACGACAGTCAAAACCAAAAAAACCGAGCTGCTGTTTTTAGGGCTGATTTTGCGCATGCTAAAAGTGGGTGGCCGGTGCGCGGTGATCGTGCCCGATGGTGTGCTGTTTGGCTCATCTAACGCCCATGTGCAAATCCGCAAAACCATCATTGCAAACCATAAGCTAGAAGCCGTGATCTCCATGCCCAGCGGTGTATTTAAACCCTATGCAGGCGTGAGCACCGCCGTTTTGGTGTTTACCAAAACCAACCATGGCGGCACTGATAACGTGTGGTTTTACGATATGCAAGCCGATGGCTACAGCCTGGACGACAAACGCAGCCCGATTAAAGAAGACGATACCAAAGACATAATTGCCCGCTACCAAAACCGCCAAAACGAGACCAACCGCAGCCGCACTGAGCAAAGCTTTTTAGTGCCACTGTCCGAGATAGAGCAAAACAACTGGGATTTAAGCATTAACCGCTATAAACAAGTGGTGTACGAGCAAGTACAGCATGACAGCCCAGCAGAAATTATTGCAGAGATAGAGCGCTTGGATGCGGAGCGGGCGCAGGCGTTGGCGGTGTTGAAGGGGTTGTTGGCTTGAGTTGGCAGTCAGTTAAATTAGGGCAAATTTTTGAAATTGCTCGTGGTGGCTCGCCACGCCCAATCGATGACTTTATAACTGAAGAACCTGATGGTTTAAATTGGATTTCAATTAAAGATGCTTCGAACAGTGGGAAATACATTTCGAAAACAAAACTGAAAATTAGAAAAGAAGGGTTATCAAAATCGAGGCTTGTTCATCCTGGTGATTTTTTATTAACTAACTCTATGAGTTTTGGGCGACCTTATATTGTGAATACAACGGGTTGTATTCACGACGGATGGCTCGTACTTTCAGGAGATAAAAATAAAGTTAATCAAGACTACTTTTACCACTTATTAGGTAGTGATTTACTTCACAAAAAGTTCTCCAGTCTAGCTGCTGGCGCAGTGGTCAAGAATTTAAATATTAATTTAGTCAAAAATGTCGAGGTCCCACTACCACCGCTAACCGAGCAACAAAAAATTGCGGCGATATTGGATGCGGCGGATAGCCTTAGACAAAAAGACCAAGAACTGGTCGAGCGTTACACCGCACTCAGCCAATCGCTGTTTTTGGAAATGTTTGGTGACCCTGTGACAAATCCGATGGGGTGGTCTTACACGCAGCTTAATAATTTAGTTTCAAAACTAGGTGATGGTTTGCATGGCACTCCAGAATATAGCGATGATGGTGAATATTTTTTTATAAATGGAAATAATTTAAATCATGGAGCTATAGAGTTTTTCCCAGAAACCAAGAAAGTATCTAAAGCAGAGTTTGATAAACACAAGAAGAACCTTAACGATTCAACGATACTTGTTTCTATTAACGGCTCGATAGGCAAAGTTGCCTTCTATAATGGAGAAAAAATAATACTTGAAAAGAGCGCGTGTTACTTCAACACAAACGAAAAATTGATTAACAAGATATATTTATTTCGTTTGATTGAAAGTCCATATTTCCTCAAATACGCAATGGGGGGAGCAACAGGAAGCACAATAAAGAATGTGTCACTAAAAACCATGAGAGAATTACCTGTGCCAATGCCACCAATTAATATGCAAAACCAATTTGCAGAACGCGCCCAACTCATC
Organism: Methylophilus sp. DW102; assembly: GCF_037076555.1. Lineage (NCBI taxonomy): Bacteria > Pseudomonadati > Pseudomonadota > Betaproteobacteria > Nitrosomonadales > Methylophilaceae > Methylophilus > Methylophilus sp. DW102. The sequence goes on from NZ_AP029023.1 coordinate 2,236,232, forward strand.
GAAGCCCAAAAACAGCAAGCGCAGCGCAGTTTAGAAAAATCCGAGGCTTTGTTTAATAGCCTGTTACAGCGCGCATTTACGGGCGAGCTCACGGCGAAGATGGCGGCTTAACATACCGTCATTCCCGCGAAAGCGGGAATCCAAGTTGAATTTAACATCGATAAAATCGATTCCCGTGTTCACGGGAATGACCTAAGAGGGGCGGGAATGACGGCAGAAAAGCCAAGCGAGATACTTTGGTGATAGGTCTATAAATACTGCGGCGCATCCATACGGGCATGCAAAATACGTATCACGGCAATACCATCAGCCGTGACGCGAAAATAAATCACGTGTTTTTCTATTACTTGGCGGCGATAACCTAGGCGAATATGGTCGCAAGCAGGGGCGGTGTTTGGTGTTTGTGCCAGGGTTTGAAAAGCGCTGATTAAGGTATCGAAATACAATTCCGCTTGCTCAATGCCCCAGTGTTGCTGGGTGTATCGCCAGATGCTTTCCAGGTCTTTTTCAGCCGCTGGGCTTAGGCGATACTTAGCCATGGTTAACCAGCAGCGAGCATGCGTTGTTTAAAGGCGGCGGCGTCAAACGGTTGTGGCTCGCCACTGTTTTCGCCTTCAATCAGGGCTTTTCTGAGTGTTTCAATTTGGGCGCTGCGTTCTTGCTCTTTGCGGATCAGGTCGCGAATATATTCGCTGTCGTTGGTGTAATGGCCGTTTTCAATTTGTGCTTTAATCCAGCTATCTTGCTGGTCAGTCACGGTGATGGTTTTGCGTACGGTTGCCATAATTGAGCCTTTAAGAATGTCGCGCTGAACACGATTGATGTGGTAATAGTATGAAAATATCATACACATGGCAAGCGATGTGTTGTCTTGCTGGCTGGAGGCGTTAAAGTATCGGTATGATGTGGAAATCTATTGATGTATAAGCTTAAATAACAACCTTCATATATGAGCAATTTCAGCTTTCTACTTGCAGATTTTCCCGCCCTGCATGCCGATGCGGTAGAGGCTGAGCAGCTGACGTTACTCTCGCCCAAAGCGGCTGCGATTTTTTGCCGTAGCACCCAGGAAAATGCCATTAACTGGCTTTACGACCACGACCCCAAACTCACCCGCCCGTTTAAGTCTGAACTCAGCGCGTTGATGCACGAGCACTGCTTTGCCAGCCAGTTTAACCAGACCATGCTGGGTGAGCTGCATTTAATCCGCAAAACCGGTAACGTGGCCGCGCATGGCAGCAAGGTGAGCCAGCAGGATGCCTTGGCTTCACTCAAATATCTGTATCGATTTTTGCGTTATGTAGCGACATATTACGGCAAGCAAACACCATCGCCACAGGCGTTTGATGAGCGCTTGATTCCAACAGGCGCTGCCCAGCCAGAAAGTGCTGAACAGATTGCCACTTTGCACCAACAACTTGCGGCCAAAGACCAGGCAGCCCGTGAGGCTGAGCAGGCCAGACAACAGCAGGCAGAAGAAAACGCACAGTTAAAAGCGCAACTGGAGCAACAACAAGCCGAAGTTGCGGCACGCAAACAGGCGCGCGAAAAAACCATCGACTTTGAACAAACCGTTCCGCTATTGGTGAGCGAGGCAGAAACCCGCCGCCGCTATATTGATTTATCCCTTAAAGAATGTGGCTGGGACAACCTGCAAGAAGGCCACGAGTTAGAGTTTGAGGTGACTGGTATGCCCGCCAGTACCAATCGCACCGGCATTGGTTATGTGGATTATGTGTTGTGGGGCGATGATGGCTTGCCGCTGGCAGTGATTGAAGCCAAAAAGACCATGGCCGATGTGCGAAAAGGCAAACATCAAGCCGAGCTGTATGCCAATTGCCTGCAGACGATGACAGGCCAACGGCCGATTATTTTTTACAGCAATGGCTTTGAAACACATATTTGGGATGACCAGTTTTACCCTGAGCGCGAAGTGCAGGGCTTTTATAGCAAAGAGGAATTACAGCTACTGATTGCCCGCCGCCAGAGCCGAATCGATTTGCGTAGTTTTAAAGTGAATACCGAGATTGCCGGGCGCGCTTATCAACTGGAGGCCATGCAGCGGATTGCGGAAAATTTTGTCACCACGAATGGCCAAGGTGAGTTGCGCGGTCGCGCGCGGCAGAGCTTGTTGGTGATGGCGACTGGCAGTGGCAAAACTCGCACGGCGGCGGCGCTGGTGGATATGCTCACCAAATGTAATTGGGCCAAGCGCGTGCTGTTTTTGGCGGATAGAAACGCCTTGGTCACCCAGGCCAAAAATGCCTTTAATGAATACCTGCCCAATTTAAGCGCGATAGACCTGACTAAAGAAAAAGAAGACAACGGCACGCGGCTGGTGTTTTCGACTTACCCAACCATCATGAACCGGATTGACCATGTGCAAGAAGGCGAGCGCTTTTATGGTGTGGGGCATTTTGACCTGATTATTGTGGATGAGGCGCACCGTTCGGTTTACCAAAAATACCGCGCGATTTTTGCTTATTTTGATGCCTTGCTGGTGGGGCTAACTGCGACCCCAAAAACCGACATTGACCATAACACGTATGGCTTGTTTGGCATTGAGGACGATAACCCGACTTTTGCTTATGAGCTGGATAGCGCCGTGCGCGATGGCTTTTTGGTTCCACCCAAGGCAATGTCTGTACCACTCAAGTTTATCCGCACAGGTGTGAAGTACCATGAACTCTCAGACCGTGAAAAAGCCGAGTATGAAGAAAAGTTTGGTGACCCGACCACCGGTGAAGTGCCCGACGAGATTGATAGTGCTGCCCTGAATAACTGGCTGTTTAACACTGACACGGTGGATAAGGTGCTAGATCACTTAATGACCGATGGCATTAAAGTGCAAGGGGGTGAAAGGTTAGGCAAGACCATTATTTTTGCCAAAAACCATACACATGCCGTATTTATTGAAAAGCGGTTTAATAAAAACTACCCAGAATACGCAGGCAAGTTTTTGCGGGTGATTGATAACTACGAAAGCAAAGCGCAAAGCCTGCTGGAGACGTTTGTAGATAAATACGAAGAAAAAGACCCACAAATTGCTGTCTCGGTGGATATGATGGATACGGGCGTGGATGCGCCGCGCGTAGTGAATCTGGTGTTTTTCAAACAAGTGAAATCGGCCACCAAGTTTTGGCAGATGATAGGCCGAGGTACACGCTTGTGCCCGGATTTGTTTGGTGTGGGGCATGACAAAACCGAGTTTTTGATTTTTGATTATTGTCAGAACTTTGAGTTTTTTGGCGTGAACCCAGATGGCGTAAAAACCAAGGCGATTAAGAGCCTGACGCAACAGATTTTTGAGGCCAAGCTGGAGTTGGCGATGCTGGTACGCGAAGATGCAGAAAGCAGTGAAGAAGAACGCGCCCTTGCTGAAAGTTATATCGCAGATTTACACCAAACCATCGCCACTTTGGATAAAAGCCGTTTTGTGGTGAGAGCCAAATTGCGTTATGTGGTTGAATACAGTGAAAAAGCGCGTTGGCAAAATCTCTCAAAAGGCGATTTGTTAGATATCAATACACACCTTTCGTCGCTAGCTTTACCTGCCAAAGAAGATGACGAACTGGCCAAACGATTTGACCTATTGATTTTAAATTATCAGTTGGCGCTGATGACGGCGGCATATAGCACTGACCGATTTATTAAACAGATTAGTGGCACTGCCAAGGCTTTACTGAAAAAACAAAATATCCCAGCGGTCGCCAAACAAGTACATCTGCTAAACGAGCTGCAATTGGAGCCGTTTTGGAAAGCCATTAATATTAATCGTCTTGAGAATGTACGAGTTGCCCTGCGCGATTTGATTAAATATTTAGATAAAGAAACACAAACGATTGTAGAAACCAACTTTGAAGATCTGTTGGATTTTACCGGCGTTAAACAACACGACTTAATACCAGCCTATGGTCGTCTACAAAGTTACAAAGACCGCGTGGAATCTTATGTGCGTGATCACAGCAATCACTTGGTTATCCAAAAGCTTAAGACCAACAAGCCGATTACCGAAACAGAGATTATTGTGCTTGAAAGTATTTTATTTGATGGCAGCACAGTCGGCACTAAGCAAGACTACATTGAAACCTATGGCGATAAACCATTGGGTGTGTTTATTCGCAGTATCGTTGGCCTGGATGTGAATGCCGCACAAGAGGTGTTTGCCGAGTTTATTCAGGCCGGAAACCTGAAAGCGGACCAAATGACGTTTATCAATAACATCATCAACTACCTCAATAAAAACGGTGTGATTGAGAAAACGATGCTGTTTGAACCGCCCTTTACCAATATCCATCAAGATGGATTGATTGGTGTTTTTGATGAGGCTGATGCGAAAAAAGTGATTCAGTTGGTGGGTATGGTGAATGAAAATGCGCTTGTAAGCGTGGGATAATTCACAGCTTCAGCAACCACTATCCCTGCATTACAAAACCATCACTATTACGCACAACCGCTGCCAACTCCTCAGCCAACACCGCTAGTGCCCTGGCCTCCAGTTTAAGTATTTTTTGCGTGAGCTCTGGGTTATGCAGCGGTAAAAATGAGGCGCCGCCCAAATCACTTAACACCACTTTTTCAGGCCCCCACAAAATATTATGCGCGTATAAATCGCCGTGCATGAGGCCATGGGCATGCAGGTGTTCTGCAGCCTGGGTAATGCCTTTTAAAATAAATTCGGCTTGTTGTGGCGTGAGTGTTAAATCATCCGCGTATACATCGCGCGTGCAGCTTTCATAACTCGGGGGCCTGGCCAGCACTTTTAAATCGGCGTCCAACAGAGGCATAACCAAACCATCAACGCCTTGCGGGTGATTGTGTATCACGCCTTTGACGCCGACTAAATTGGGGTGCTCGCCGGCCAGCATATTGGCATGCATTTCACAGCGTGGCAGGCCGTCGCTAGTGAGGCCACTCTTAAAGAGTTTTACTGCCACAGACTCTTGCATGTTTTTGTTTTGCATTAACGCCTGGTAGGTAACGCCAGAGGCGCCTTCGCCTAACACATGTTGCAGCGTGAGGGTTTGCCAATCGATATGTTGTATGTGATGTTGGCTGATTAACGCTTGCTCAATGGCGTTACAAAACGGGTTGCCGGCATAGGCGAGCCAGGTGAGTTTGGGTAGGTCGAATAAAAATTCGGGCAAGGTCTCAAACTGGTTGGCAGAAATCCGCAACAACTCTAAGGCGTGGCAATTTGCCAGGCTGGCGGGCAAGCTGCTGAGCTGGTTACCTGCCAGCATGAGTTTTTGTAGCTTGCTGCACTCGCCCAATGCATGAGGCACTTTACTCAGTGCATTATCGGTGACGATAAACCAGCGTAAGGTGTGGGTGGGGATGGCGCTTTCAGCGATGTGTTTGATCTGGTTGGCTTTAAAACCAATCATGCTTAGGTTTTCGCATTGCCCCAGCACTTCTGGTAGGTGCGTAAACTGGTTGTTTGAGCAAAACAGAATGCGCAGTTTTTTCAGGCGATTGAGATCACTGGGCAACTCAGTCAGCGCATTGCCGGACAAGTCCAGAATCTCTAGGCTATCGGCTAAGTCAAAAATCTCAGCGGGGAACTGCGTTAACTGCGCACTTAATTTGAGCTGTTGGGCCCCTTGAAGTTTGCCTGCCTTGAGTTGAGCGAGAGTGTCGTCGGGCGCTGGGGTGGGTGTCATCACAATGCATGTATTTTATGGATGCGCTATGTTACTTCAATTACTTTGCAGATTTTCATCTCGGGCAGGAGATTCAGCGGCGACAAAAAACCTAGACTAGTCTCTTACAACCAGAGGTTGCATTATCTCCACCCGCTTTTAAAATACATACAATCTCTTGTACACAGTTAAATTAACGAGGGGAACGTTTATGCAAACCTTAAAAACGCGTGTTTTTAATAATGGGAATAGCCAGGCCGTGCACATTCCACGAGCTTTCCAATTAGATGTTCAACAAGTTGAAATAAGCCGTGCAGACAATGGTGATCTGGTGATACACCCCATCAAACCTAACAGAGGGGATAGGCTGATGGAAGCGCTAAATCAATTTGACGACGACTTTATTCGTGCGCTTGCAGATATTAGCGCGTAATCAATCTGTTTTAAGCCAACATCCACACAGCGCCCAAGCCCAGCATCAAGCCGCCCAGTAATTGCGTGGCTCTTTGCAATTGTGGATGGGTCTGGCGGCCCAACACCCAGCCCAAACCATGCAGCAGAGCCGTTGCCAGCACCATACCCGCCAAGCCTGACCATTGGTTGCCAATTTCCATGCCATGCAAATAGCCATGTGCAGCGGCGGCAATACTGACGACGCCGATTTGCATGGCACGGTTCACTGTTAAATTGCTCACCAGTAACAAGCCCATGACCACCACGCTGGCCGCCACCAGGGCTTCAGCCAATACGACCGGCAGCCAAGCCATGGCAAATGACGCAGAGGCGGCCATCACCGTCACAAACAGCACTGGCAACTGCCAACCTTGCGCGGCCGGACGGCGCGCGGCCCAGATCCCCAGCGCGAACATCACCAGCAGATGATCCCAGCCACTGAATGGATGCATGAAGCCAGCGGCAAAGCCAGACTCCAGGCCGTGGCCAGGATGGGCAAAGGCGTTGCTCGATGCAGCGAACGCGGCAATGGCGAACAGAATATTTTTTTTCATTGAATCTTCTCCGTTTTAATTTCGGGATACTTGTGGTCTAAACCACTTTAGTCTGCATTTGGTATTTCAACCCAATTCAAGATGAACTACCTTCAAGTGTTCAAGCGAATGATATGCGTTTGTGGCAAGGCGTGCGGGCGCAGACAGTACAAACTAGTACGGCAAGCCCGCGCAACACCGCCACGGACGCATAGCATTTGCTTGATTAAAGCATCAGGCCTTGTTTTTCGATGAACCTGACAATGTCTTCCAACCCCTGCCCCGTCTTCAAATTACTGAAAATAAACGGTTTCTCGCCGCGCATCTTCTTGGCGTCACGGTCCATCACTTCGAGGGAGGCACCCACCATAGGCGCCAGGTCTATCTTGTTGATCACGAGCAAATCAGATTTGGTAATACCGGGGCCACCTTTGCGCGGGATTTTCTCCCCGGCGGCGACATCGATCACATAAATTGTGAGGTCAGACAATTCGGGACTAAATGTCGCGGCCAGGTTATCGCCACCACTTTCGACAAACACAATATCCAGCGTCTGAAAACGTTTGCTCAGTTGCATCACCGCTTCGAGGTTCATGGAAGCGTCTTCGCGGATGGCGGTATGCGGGCAGCCGCCGGTTTCCACACCGATGATGCGTTCTGGCACCAGCGCTTCGTTGCGGGTTAAAAATTCGGCATCTTCTTTGGTGTAAATATCGTTGGTGACCACGGCAATGTTATATACCTCGCGCAAACGCTGGCACAGCGCCAGGGTCAGCGCGGTTTTGCCGGAGCCCACCGGGCCACCAATGCCCACGCGCAGCGGCTCTTTGAACTCGGTGACTTCAGGCATGGGGCTATCAAATTGGGTATGTATTTTCATCATGGGTTAAACGCTCTTTAACAAACAGGTTATGACCTGAACAAACGGCTGTACTGGGTCTCGTGCAAACAGCCCGCGATACTCAGCAATGGATTAAAGTTACTCATCTCTTCATCTGGCAGGGCCATGGCGCTGGCGACCACTTGCGGCAGTTGCTCACCTAGCGCCAGTAAAATGGTCTGCCCGGCCACTTGGCCCAGCGGCACGGTTTTCATGGCGGCGCTGGCCTGATTTTCACACCAGCCCCAGGCGTAGCCATGCAACATATGCTCCGGCGCAATCTGCCAGTGTTGGGCGATGGCGGCATACATGGTGGGGAATGCCGGGCTCGTCAGGGTGTTGAGTTTTGCCACCAACGCAGGTGGCGTGTCTTTGAGCTCGGACAGCAGGCGACGCAGTGAATAGCCCATTTGCCGGGTTTCAGCATAGCCTTCGGCGGTATCGCGGCCCGCCTGGTAAAAATCATCCCACGCCTGCACTTGCGCCAGGTCATCGGCTTGCCAGGCTTGATACAAGCGGTAGAGTACCGGCAACTCGAAACGCGCCTGATACACCTGCAAGCTATCGCCTATCCAGGCTTGTGCGCTCGGCACATCCTTGACCTGGCCGGATTCAATCGCCCACTCCAGCCCCTGCGAGTAACAATAGGCGCCCACAGGGAGCAGCGGGCTGGCCAGCTGCAGCAAGCGGCTGAGCGCCAGGCTCGCGTTTAACGGGCTGACACTCATTCGCTGCCCTGCCCACTTTTCACGCGTGGACGCAACGCTTGCAAACTGTCCTCATCATGCCCATGCCGGTGACCACCGCCATAGGCCCCGGCCTCCGGCTCAAACGGCGCCTGGACTTCGCTCACTTGCATGCCCAAGCCAAGCAGCATGTCGCGCAACACGTAATCTTGCTCCAGCCGTAGCCAGCCATCGCCAATTTGTAGCGGCACGTGCCTGTTGCCCAAGTGGTAAGCCGCGCGCATGAGGTCGCGCGGGGTGGGCGCAATCACGTTATACACCGGCTCTTGCGCCGCCACGATCTGCACCACCACACTGCCATCTTCAGACTGGATCAGGTCGCCGCCACGCAGAATAATCCCGCGACTTAAAAACAGCGCCGCCTCACGGCCAGAAGCCAAGGTCACGCGCAAACGGCTTTTCTGGCGCTGGTCAAACGGCAGCTCCAGCGTGTCGTCAATATGGCCACTGAGGGCGATGCGTTCGGTTAAATGAATCATTTTTTAATTTCAATCACAATCAATGTGCCCGCACAGCCCATGATTAAAACAAGAAGTACCGCTGCGCCATTGGCAGCACTTCTGCCGGTTCACACACCAGCGGCATACCATCCGCCAGCACTTCATAGGTTTCCGGGTCCACGTCTATCTTGGGCATCCAGGTGTTATGCACCATGTCCGCCTTTTTGACGTCGCGCGTGCCTTTGACCGCTACCAATGGCTTTTGCAGACCAAGGGCTTTAATTTCAGGATTTTCGAGCGCGGCTTGCGAGACAAAGGTCAGGGCGGTTTTGAGACCGCCGCCATAGGCACCAAACATAGGGCGGTAATGCACGGGCTGAGGCGTCGGGATAGAGGCATTCGGATCGCCCATCGCTGCCGCGGCAATCATGCCCCCCTTGATAATGGTAAATGGCTTCACGCCAAAGAAGGCGGGTTTCCACACCACCAGGTCAGCCAGCTTGCCGACCTCGATCGAGCCGACCACATGACTGATACCATGTGTCAGCGCCGGGTTGATGGTGTATTTGGCGATATAGCGTTTGACGCGGAAGTTGTCGTTGCCCGCCGCATCTTCAGCCAATGGCCCGCGCTGGATTTTCATTTTGTGCGCAGTTTGCCAGGTGCGGATAATCACTTCACCGACACGGCCCATGGCTTGGGAGTCGGAAGACATCATGGAAAATGCGCCCAGGTCATGAAAAATATCTTCGGCAGCGATGGTCTCACGACGGATACGACTTTCGGCAAAGGCAATATCCTCGGCAATCGCCGGGTCCAGATGGTGACACACCATGAGCATATCCAGATGCTCATCTATAGTGTTGACGGTAAATGGCCGCGTCGGGTTGGTGGAGGATGGCAGCACATTAGGCTGGCTGGCCGCCTTGATAATATCTGGCGCATGGCCACCGCCCGCGCCTTCGGTATGGAAGGTATGGATGGTGCGGCCCTTGAACGCGCCTATGGTGGTCTCAACAAAGCCGGACTCATTCAGGGTATCGGAGTGGATCGCAACCTGGATATCCATTTCATCCGCCACACTCAGGCAGTTATCAATCGCGGCGGGCGTGGTGCCCCAGTCTTCATGTAACTTGAGGCCGATGACCCCGGCGCGCACTTGCTCTCTGAGCGGTTCAGGCAGGCTGGCATTGCCCTTGCCCAAAAAGCCCAGATTCATGGGGAAAGCATCGGCTGACTGCAACATGCGGTGAATGTGCCAGGGGCCGGGCGTACAGGTGGTGGCATAGGTGCCGGTTGCAGGCCCGGTGCCGCCGCCTATCATGGTGGTGACGCCAGACATCAGGGCTTCTTCAATCTGTTGCGGGCAAATAAAGTGGATATGGGTATCAATGCCGCCGGCCGTGATGATCATGCCTTCGCCGGCAATCACCTCGGTGCCCGCGCCTATGGCAATGGTCACGCCGGGCTGGATATCCGGGTTGCCGGCTTTGCCGATGGCAGAAATATAACCGCCCTTGATGCCGATGTCGGCCTTGACGATGCCCCAGTGGTCGATAATCAGCGCGTTGGTGATAACGGTATCCGCCACTTCGGCGGCCAGCCCCTGGCCTTGGCCCATGCCGTCACGGATGACTTTGCCGCCACCAAACTTGACCTCTTCACCATAAATGGTGAAATCCTGTTCGACTTCTACCCACAACTCGGTGTCGGCTAGCCTGACCTTGTCCCCCACGGTGGGGCCAAACATTTCCGCGTATGCGCGTTTATCCATTTTCACTGTCATTGCTACTCCCTACTTTAAGGCGCCCATTACGCGGCCAGCAAAGCCATACACTTTGCGCGCACCCGCCAGTTTGACCAATTGCACGGTACGGGTCTGTCCCGGCTCAAACCGCACCGCAGTACCCGCCGCAATATTCAGGCGATAACCATAAGCCAGCGCCCGATCAAACGACAAGGCATCGTTGGTCTCATAAAAATGGTAATGCGACCCGACCTGAATCGGCCGGTCACCGGTATTGGCCACATCCAGCGTGACCGTTTCACGCCCAACATTTAATTCGATGTCGCCTGCTGCGACCTGCATTTCGCCGGGAATCATATGCTTTCCTCGTTTTTAATATGCATTCTTAATACCTTTTTTTACCGCCGATATACGCAGATAAACGCCGATATTTTGTGCATCCGGTTTCGACAGGGTGTTTACACAAACCCACCACTCCAAAACCAGTGCTGGCCAAAGATGATATTGATTTTATCGGCGTGCATCGGCGTTTATCGGCGGTTAAATTTTTTGTATCTATTAGGGAATCGGATGATGCACCGTCACCAGCTTGGTACCGTCTGGGAAGGTGGCTTCGATTTGTATATCCGGGATCATTTCCGGCACGCCTTCCATCACCTCATCGCGGTTCAATAGCGTGGTGCCATAGCTCATCAGCTCGGCCACGGTTTTACCGTCACGCGCACCTTCCATAATGGCGGCGGAAATAAATGCCACCGCCTCAGGATAATTAAGTTTCAAGCCACGCGCCTTGCGCCGTTCAGCCAGCAAGGCCGCGGTAAATATCAATAACTTGTCTTTTTCTCTGGGAGTTAATTCCATAGGATTGTTCTCTGACTATATTTTTATGCACGCAGCTTATGTATTCCAAATCCGCGGTCTGACTGCGTCTTTTTGATAATACCATGGCCGCAGTAACTGCCAGCACTGCTCAAAATACTGCCTAGCCTGCTGTGAGGCCTGGCCAACATAACGGATACATAACACCTCTGGCAAAGCGGTCACGCCAGTGTTGGCATCAGGCAAAGTAATCTCGCGACAAGCTTGCAGCACCTCTGCGGGCACGGCCCCGGCACACACCAGAAAAGTACCGAACACCACCGACCCAGCCAGGCCAACAGGGCTGCTTTTTAAGAAGTCGTTAGCGTGCATGCAGGCGCATTCATTCCAGATCAAGCGGCCATCGCGACGGATGCGCTGATTGAGCTGATAGGCGCCGGTCTGCCAGCGTTCCTGCTGCGCCTGACGGCCCAAACAGACGATGTCCCACGCCGCAAGGGTGGCATCGCCCGCCAGATCAATCTCGGCATGAAAACCAACTTCAGCGGCATCAAACAGGATATTTTCTTGCGGCAGCCACTCGAGGCCACTGCCGGACGCCAGCTGAAAATGCAGCGTTTGTGTAGCCATCGTGCCATTGGCCTTATACCACTTGCCAGCGCCGGGGGTGGTCAGCAAGGCGTTTGCGCCCTCCCCCACGTGCACTTGCAAATGCAGCGCATCGCCCCCCGCCACCCCGCCAGGCGGATGCACAATGACGGCATGGCAAATGGCTTCGCCTTCAGGATGCAGGCTTTTTTGCACCACCAACGGGCCTTTATGTAAGCGGTGTGCCAGGTAAGAACGTGCTTCACGTTTGGCAAAGCCAAGCTCTAATCGAGCTTGCCAGTGTTTTGTTGCGATCGTTTGCGCTAGCGATGGTGGCGTATGCTTTAAATCATCCATAACGGCATCATGCCACAGTCAAATCAGGAATATTACTTTTTAATGCTTGCCACAGAGGACACAGCACACAGAGGAACGGCAAATTCGTTTTGCTCTGTGGACGCCGTGTCCTCTGTGGCTAAAAAAGCACTTATACAGACAAATAACTTTTTACCTTAGCTGCATCCACGTTGTCGCGCGTATCCTCATGGATAAAACGGCCTTTATCAATGACGATAATACGGTCTGCCACTTCCATGGTGAAGCTCAACACCTGCTCGGAGACGATGATGGTGATTTCACGCATTTTGCGGATTTCGTTGAGCACCTTGGCGATGTCCTTGATGATGGACGGTTGAATCCCTTCGGTCGGCTCATCCAGCAGTAATACTTTTGGATTGGTCACCAGCGCGCGGGCAATCGCCAATTGCTGCTGCTGACCACCGGACAGGTTACCGCCCTTGCGTTTACGCATTTCATGCAACACCGGGAACAACGCGAAAATATCATCCGGGATCTCGCCTGAAGCCGATTTTTCGAGACCGGTTTCGATGTTTTCCTGTACGGTCATGTTCGGAAAAATCCAGCGGCCTTGTGGCACATAGGCAAGCCCCTTCATGACGCGTTCATGGGTAGCTGAGCCTTGCAGATCTACCCCATCAACGGTGGCTTTGCTGGCTTTGCTTGGCAAAATGCCCATCAGTGATTTGAACAGCGTGGTTTTGCCCATGCCGTTGCGGCCCATGATGGCCAGTGTTTCGTTTTTGTTGGCTTTGAAATTCAGGCCATGAATGACCTGACTTTGGCCATAACTCACCTGCAAATTTTCAATTTCAAACATGCTGTGCTCCTTGAATGGCCTAATCCAATTAATGTCCTAAATACACTTCGATGACTTTTTCGTCTGCCTGGACTTTCTCCATCGGCCCCTCGGCGAGGATTTTGCCCTGATGCAGTACTGTCACCTTGTGCGCAATTTTCTTCACAAACTCCATATCGTGCTCGATCACAATCACCGAGCGGTTCTGGCAGATGCGGTTGAGCAAATCGGCGGTCTGGTCGCGCTCCTTGGCGCTCATGCCTGCCACAGGTTCATCCAGCATCAACAGCTCAGGCTCTTGCATGAGCAACATGCCGATTTCCAGCCATTGTTTCTGGCCGTGACTGAGCAAGGCAGATTCCATCTCAAGAAACTCGGTCAACATGATGTCTGCCGCCACTTTGCGTACACGGTCTTCCACCTCTTGTGTCCGTTTGAAGGTCAGGCTGCCAAACACGCCGCGGCCTTTGGGGTAAGACACTTCCAGGTTTTGATAAACCGTGAGGTTTTCATAAATGGACGGGTTCTGAAACTTGCGGCCGACGCCGGAACGCACAATTTCGTGCTCGGACAGCTTGGTCAACTCAGTGTTTTTAAACTTGATTGAACCGGCTGTAGATTTGGTTTTACCGCAAATCAGGTCCAGTACCGTGGTCTTGCCGGCGCCGTTAGGCCCCACCAGCACACGCAGTTCGTTTTTGTCGATATACATGGTGAGGCTATCCACCGCTTTAAAGCCATCGAAGGAGACGGTCAGGTCTTCTACTGCCAAGACGAAGTCGGTATTACTCATGCTTCTGCTCCTCTCATTTTATTGCTTTCGATCGCGGACGGCTGATCAGTGCTGGCCGCCGCTTTCTTACGTGATGTTTTCTTGACGCCCGCTTCGGTAGAGGTTACGGCGCCCGTGGTTGAAGATTCGGTAAGTACTGCTTGTGCTTCTACCTCAGAAGTACTTACCTCAGGCTTTTTTGCGTCAGCCTTGTCTTTGAACCAGCCATATTTGGTCGCCAGGTTGTCCCAGATACCAGCCAGGCCATTCGGGAAGAACATCACCACAGAGATAAACAGGCCACCCATGAGGAACAACCACAACTCTGGATAGGTCTCTGAAAACACGGTTTTACCATAGTTAACCAGCAAGGTGCCATATACGGCGCCAATCAGCGAGGCACGCCCACCCACGGCACAGAAAATCACCATTTCAATCGAAGGCACAATGCCGACAAAGGACGGTGACATAAAGCCCACTTGCAAGGTAAACATTGCACCACCAACGGCAGACATCATCGCCGCCAGGCAGAAGATAAAGATTTTAAAGTTGGAAACGTCGTAACCAGAGAAACGCACCCGCTCTTCTTTGTCGCGCATGGCTAGCAACAACATACCGAACTTGCTGCTCATGATGTATTTGGACAGGAAGATCGCCCCGAACAGCAACAAACCATTCACGTAGTACAGGATATATTTGGCAGAATCGGTGCGAATATCCCAGCCCAACATGGTACGCAGGTCTGTCATGCCGTTCACACCACCGGTATAGCCTTGCTGACCAACAATCAGGATACTCAGGATCAGGGCAATCGCTTGCGTGATGATGGAGAAATACACCCCACCCACACGACGCTTGAACATGGCATAACCGATGATGTAGGCAAAGATGGCTGGCACGGTGAGTACAGCAATCAGCGTGAAGGGTAAGCTTTTGAACGGCTCCCAGAACCATGGCAAGGCCGTGAGCTGGTTCCAGTCCATAAAGTCAGGAATGCCTGGCGTAGACTGGATTTTAGTGGTTTCTGGATCGGACGCTTCCAGCTTGAGGAACATCGCCATCGCATAGCCCCCCAGACCGAAGAAGATGCCCTGGCCCAGACTCAAAATACCGCCATGCCCCCATAACATCACCAGGCCAACGGCGACAAAGGCGTAGGTCAGGTATTTACCAATCAGGTTCAGGCGGAAAATATCTACCCCCAGTGGCAACACGACGAAGATCAGGGCGGCCAGCGCAGCCAGGCCGATCACGCCTTCCTTACCACCCAGTACAGGACTGGCTTTCATTTTTTCCCATAATGTCATCAAAAATCTCCTCTATTGATGCGTTGATTCTAGTGCGACAGATACAAAGTACTAATACGTCTATTTACTTATGGCAACGCGTGAGAAGCATGCTCACACGTTGCCGTATCTGTTATTTACGCAGTTTGGAGGCAAACAAACCTTCAGGTTTCATCATCAAGATTGTGACGATGGCAAGCAGCGTGGACACTTTACCCATGGAGCTGGTCATAAAGAACTGCAGGATAGATTGCGCCTGGGCGATGCCGAAGGCTGAGGCAATCGTCCCTACAATGCTGGCTGCACCGCCAAACACCACCACCATAAAGCTGTCTACGATGTAGAGCGTACCCGTGGTTGGCCCGGTAGAAGCAATCGTGGTAAACGCAGCGCCCGCGATCCCGGCAATGCCGCACCCCAAGGCAAAGGTCACACGGTCGACTTTTGCAGTGTTAATGCCCACTGCACCCGCCATGGTACGGTTCTGCACGGTGGCACGCACACGTAGGCCCCAGCGTGATTTATACATAAACATATATACACCGAGGGTCACCAGCGCAGCCAGGGCCATCACAAAAACACCGTTGATCGGGATATCAATGTCTGGCGTCGGCTTGAAAGAGCCCAACATCCACTCAGGCAACTCGGCACTCACCTCTTTGGCGCCAAAGGTAGAGCGGAAGATCTGCTGCATGACCAGGCTTAGCCCCCAGGTCGCCAGCAAGGTATCCAGTGGCCGCTTGTACAGGTGCCGGATCATGCCGTATTCAACAACATAGCCGACCGCGAATGCCAGCCCGAACGCAATGAGGATAGCAAACAAAAAATAGTAATTGGTGAAGCCGTAAGTGGCAGCCACCTTGGATAGCATGACCGTGGTATAGGCACCGATGGTCATAAACTCACCATGCGCCATGTTAATCACACCCATCTGCCCGAAAATAATCGCGAGACCCAGTGCCATGAGTAGCAACACTGTAAACATGCTCAGGCCGGAAAAGCCTTGCATCACCACAATATTGCCTATATCTGCCATCGAATAACCAAACATATCGGTCTCCTTAAAATGCAACTTCTCAAAATTGCTGACTGCTTGAAATTGTTTACAACTTGAATGCTGTTTGCGCCAAACGGTAGCCGGAGTAACCGGCTACCGCTTAAGCATTTACGACAGGACTAGCTTATTGATAGCCTTTTGGAAATGGATCAGGTTTGATGTAATCAGAGGTGTATACCACTTTGGCCTGGCCATCTTTACCCCACTGACCAATACGCAGCTTGGTGGTCAGGTGGTGGTTGGCTTCCACAGTAACAGGGCCTTCTGGTGCATCTTTGAAAGTGTAGCCTGGCAATGCTGCTTGCACTTTGTCTACATCGAAGCTACCTGCGCGCTCAACGGCTGCCTTGTACAACCATGGACCCAGGTAAGCAGCTTGTGTCACGTCGCCGATCACAGACTTCTCACCCCAGCGTTTTTTGAACGCCTCTACAAATTTCTTGTTAGCCTCATTGTCTTGAGACTGGAAGTATTTCATCGCAGAGTAGAAACCAGCCAGGTTTTCACCGCCGATACCCAACACTTCGTCCTCGGTCACGGAGATCGTCAACATGGTTTGTTTGCTGGAGTTCAAACCAGCAGCGTTCAATTGTTTGAACCAAGCCACGTTACTGCCGCCCACCACCGCTGCGTAGATCACGTCAGGTTTTTTCAGTTTGATTTTGTTGATCACAGAACCGAACTGGGTGTCACCCAAGGCGATGTATTCTTCACCCACCACAGTGCCATGCAAGTGTTGCTCGATGTGTTTACGGGCAATCTTCATGGAAGTACGTGGCCAGATGTAGTCAGAACCAATCAGGTAGAAAGTCTTGGCTTTTTTCTCTTTAGCGATCCAGTCCAACCCTGCCAGAATTTGTTGTGTCGCTTCTTGACCGGTGTAGAACACGTTTTTGGATTGCTCCAGACCTTCGTAGAAGGTTGGGTAGAACAACAAGCCATTGTCTTTTTCAAACACTGGCAAAGCCGCTTTACGTGAAGCAGACGTCCAGCAGCCCATCACAGCAGCCACTTTGTCTTTTTCCAGCAGTTTCTTCGCTTTTTCTGCGAAAGTTGGCCAGTCAGACGCACCGTCTTCCTGGATAATTTCAATCTTGCGGCCCAGAATACCGCCCATGGCGTTGATCTGTTCGATCGCCAGCTTTTCAGCCTGGATAGAACCGGTTTCACTAATCGCCATCGTGCCGGTGGCAGAGTGCAGAATACCTACTTTTACTGTGGAGTCAGTCACTGCCAAGCCAGTCGTATTCACTTTTGCAGTCGGATAATCCGCTGCAAATGCATGACCGCTGATAAGGCCTGCGGCCATCATGGCACCGACCAATGCGCCCTTCATAAAACCGCGTCTGTTTGAGGTACTCATTACTTCTTCTCCTTTATGGATAAATCAATAAAATCAATAATTAAGGGATTGATGTCGCTGATTAATGCCCGACCATCCACGGCCGTGCCGTTTTCTTGGTCTGCATTTGCAAGCCCGGTTTACCTGTATCCTGGTTGACCGGCGGCTTGGTTTTACACGTGTGTGATCCGGTACAGCCACAGCTGGAACGTCTGGCTGTACGCGGCTCGTTGGCAGATTTCTCGTTACGTTCATGCGCAGACCGTTGCATTTTGTCCATGATGGCCAGTTTGGGCACAGATAAAATCCGTGGACTCTCTGCCCCGCAACAATCGCAGTAGGCAGGCAAACTCGACTCACTCATTTTGCGTAGCGCAGTAAATACGCCACAACTGTCACATTCATATTCGTAAAGAGGCATCTTGGTTTCCTATCAAGTCTGATCAAATAAACTGCACGCGATCAACACTCATTGTTATGTGCAAGTGGACACATCTATGCCTGGCGGCACCATGATCTTCGGTCCATCCGCGTTAGGTCGGATATCAAACTCAAAGATCTCGGTCGGGACCCACAAGGTGGCACAAGCGTTAGGGATATCGACGATGCCGCTGATATGCCCCTCTACCGGCGCAGTCCCCAGGATGGATACCGCTTGTTCGCCGCTATAACCAAATTTTTTCAGGTACTCAATCGCGTTGAGGCAAGCCTGGCGGTAGGCAATATGCACATCCAGGTAATGTTGCTTGCCGGCTTCGTCAACCGAAATGCCTTCAAAAATCATGTAATCACGGTAAGTCGGTGTGATCGGGCTGGGCTGGAACACAGGGTTTTTAATCCCGTATTTCTTCACACCATCCTTGATCAGGCCAACCTTGATATCGAGGTAACCGGCCATTTCAATCGCACCGCAGAAAGTGATTTCACCGTCGCCTTGTGAGAAGTGCAGGTCACCCATGGAGAGACCGCCATCCTTCACATAGACCGGGAAGTACACCCTTGAGCCTTTGGTCAGGTTCTTGATATCGCAGTTACCGCCGTGATCACGTGGTGGCACGGTACGCGCGCCTTCGGCTGCTGCTTTTTTGGCAGCGTCGCCACTCAAACGGCCCATGACGGCAGATTGTGAAGTCGGAGGGCAAGCCAGTGGCGGGACACGATCTGGATCCGTTGCAATCAGGTCGCCTTCACGCTTGTTCCAGGTTTCGAGCAGTTCTTTGGATGGCAGGCAACCAATCAGACCCGGGTGCATAATGCCGGCATAACGCACCTTAGGCACATGACGGGAAGTGGTATACACGCCGTGGAAATCCCAGATGGTTTTGCTCGCTTCAGGGAAGTGGTCGGTCAGAAAGCCCCCACCATTTTCCTTGGCAAACAAGCCGTTAAAGCCCCATTGATATTCATCAAAAGTACCCACATCCAGAATATCCACCACCATCAAGTCACCCGGCTCAGCACCTTCCACGCCAATCGGGCCACTCAGGTAGTGCACCTGGGTCAGATCAACGTCACGCACATCATTGGCGCTATCGTTGTTACCGATCTGACCACCGGTCCAGTCCATACACTCAACACGGAACTCATCCCCTGGCTTGACCATGGCAATCATTGGCAGGTCGGGGTGCCAGCGGTTATGAATCTGGCCGTCCTGCTCCCATGGTTTTTTATCCAAATCCAACTTCACTATTGTTTTCATTACGCTCATCTCCTTTGTGGGAAAGGGTTATAAGGTGTTGATTAGAACTGCATCTGCAGGGCGACTCGGACGAAATCTTTATTAGAAGCCGTCGCGGTATCTTCTTTGCCGTAGGTGGCTGTCAAAGTCGCGTTGTAAGGTGCAATCACGTAATTGGTGCCCACTTCAAAGCGTTTGCTTGCGCCACCGCCGGTGGTATTGGTAAAAGCTGTCGTTGTCGAGTTGTAGCTTGTCACACCATCGGCGTTAAATTTCTGGTAACGAATGATAGGCATGAATTTGCCCCAGCCTACTTGTTCCTGGAACAGGTAGCCTAAGCCAGCGGAGTATGCATGACCTTGCTCACCTTTAAACACACCATCGGTGCCGTAGTAGTAGTAAGCAGCTTCAGCAGAAAAGGTACCAGGACCCACATCTTTTTTCTCTAACAGGAAGTCCACGCTGTAAGCTTTGTAATCACCCACCACATTGGTAGGGCTGACAACACCATCTTTTTTGTAACGTCCAGCAACCCCGATGGCAAGAATGTCTTTAGCACCAAAGTAGTTGCCTGTACCGTAGTAGCCTGGTTCTGCATCCCAGAAATCGTATTGCACACGACCGGCATACATCAGGTTATCTTTATGTGTTGAAGATTGTGACTGCGCGCCAACCCCACTAAAACGGAAAATCTGGTTACCTTCAAAGGCACCGAATGAAACATTAAGATGATCCTCAAGAAAGCTGGTAACCATAGCCACACCGTCATCACGACCAATCACACCACCGTTCCAGCCATAACGTGAAGCAATGTTGGCCCAGTAGCCACCACCCATGGAGTAGTAAGGACCTGCCATGTTGGCACGGTCACTCGGAGACAGGAAACGACCTGCCCAGATGGCCACTTCAGGGGTTAACTGAAATTGCACGTTGGCATCAATCACTTCAACATTAGAGCCTGCAGAGCCGCCACCTGATTTTTCAGTGTTCAGCATGCCTTTGATATACTTGTTAAAAGAACCGGAGATATAAATACGAGCACTATCCAGAGCGAAGTCGTTTGAACGATCGCTGCCTTGATTCACAGCGTCCTCTTTTGAGTTATAGCTGCTGATAAAGCCAAACCCAAGGCCAATATATTTATCTTCGCCAAAGTTGATTGTTGCACCCGCATTTGCCAGTTGTGCACCCAGGCCACAAGCCATTGCTACCGCAGTATGCAAGGCACATTTTTTCAAGTTCATCATCTAAGTTCCCTTTCTCGTTAAATTCAAATCACAGTTGATCAAAACTTGCGCTCAGCTTAACGAGAGGGGGTTGTAGGACAAATACGTCAATTTGCGTAGTGGCGAGGGCGTGAAAAGCCCGCTAGACTGCGCATAACAAATCACGAACAGGACTCGCAATGCGTCTTTTAACTTACCTATTAACAACCGCCTTATTGGCAGGGTGTGGCCAGATTTCTTACAAGCAAGGCGGCAACCAGCAGGACATCGAACGGGCGCACCAAGCCTGCCGTGGCAGCGGCGATCAGCTCTCGGCATGCCTGGCCGAGCATGGTTGGAAAAAACCCAAGCTAGATGCGTTTGATCCTTTATTTGCAACCATAGAGGCTTCGGATAACCGCGGTGGCATGCAAAGCAAGCCCAGTCCTTTTATAGACTTATCCAAAGAGAATGCCGCGAAAGCGCAAGCTGCAGCTGTTGCAAAAAAACCACAAGCGAGCCCGGCAGCAACCAGTGCCGCCTCTGCCCCAGCCAGCTCGACAGCCTTAACGCCAGCGGACGACGCACCTGAATCAGCCCCTGCTGCGCCACACAGCACAGTGAATGACGGTCCCGATGTAGCGTATTCGATCAATTCATGGTGGAAAATGGGGGCTTTCCCCAACCAGCTATCTCGTGACCAAGCCAGCTGCGAGAAAAAGCTGGGGGAAAACTACCTGCCTGATTACAAGACACAGACTTTTAAACGTGCGTTTGTCTCCTGTATGCATGACTTGGGCTGGATGGCCGTACGCAATGTGAAGTAAAAAATTGCTTGCCAGTCGCCGTCCATCAATCGGATGGCGCCATTGGCAGGCACGCGAGGCTGTCAATGGAGACCTCTTTACACACGCGCCAAGACAGAAGCATCGCAAGCCAGAAATTAACAAGCTATTGATTTAACCATCTCATCTGCCCAGGTGCCCTGACCTGAGCCTGTTGATCCGCCCCATGCCATTAGTTCTCTCAAAAATCATTCATCATAAAACCCAGGCAATGACTGTCAGCACCCTCTGACAACGCTATCAGAATAATCAGACTGCTCTGCGGGGCATAGCCTTTCTAAAATCCGCCTATGCAAATCAATCTGCATTTTTCTGAAACAGACAGAAAGAAGGTAACCATGCTCAGAATACTCATGGCAGGTGCATTATGTTGGACAATTGCCTTGGCCACGACCGCAGAAGCCGGTGTCGCGGTCAGCGTGGGGCAACCCGGCTTTTACGGCCAGATAGTGCTTGGTGATGCTTATCCAGTGCCGCAAGTGGTCTACCCGCAACCCGTGATTATCCAGCCACCACCGGTGGCGGTGGTGCAGCCCCCCATGTATCTGCATGTACCACCCGGCCATATGAAGCGCTGGGCACGCTATTGCGGCGGCTATGGCGCTTGTGGTCGTCAGGTCTATTTTGTACAGGATGGCTGGTATCAGAATGTTTATGTGCCACATTACCGGGCACATCCTGGCCCACCAGGGCCTGGTCCCGGTTGGGATCACTGGCATGATGGCCCACCAGGGCCAGGAGGCAGACCTGGCGGCCCGGGACGTGGCCATGGTCACGGCAGGGATTAATCTGAAACCATTCAATACCGTGAGCCTGATGACAGACCGGATACTGTAAGCACAGTGTCAGCCAAACCGATTATGATGCTTTATCCTTTATCAGGCTCAGCACATCGCTGTGCCGCGATGAAGGATAAAGCACGCATGCGTAATAAGCGGCGATGCCCCACCCAACATCACAACGGATTGCAGTGACTGGCTTCAAGCGGTAACTATTAAGGTTCAGCTTCATGCAACCGGTTCTGCGCCTTGTGTTGCATAGGATCCAATAAGTTGCACAACATATTTACCCCACTGCCCCATGCCCTTGCTAACGTCAGTATTGCCTGTCCGCCATATGAATATCCCCCCATTATCCCGATCTACCTGCCAATGCCTTCCGGCAGTGATTGATCCTCTAAAATTGAGGTTGAATTCCGGGTTTTATTCTGATTTTCGAGCCGGATTTACTTTATAAAATGCGATAGCCAGTTGGAACTTTGCCAGAGACTAGCACTCTCATACATTGAGTGCTAAAATTGTTTTAAATCTCTTTTGATACCAAGGAGTTTGTTATCAACGCTTTTACATTACCTGTCGTTGCATCGGCAGACAGCCTGGATAAATACCTGCAGACCATCAAGCAGTTTCCGGTGCTGACCGCTGAAGAAGAATACGGTTATGCGACCCGCCTGAAACAAAGCGGGGACCTTGAGGCTGCGCGTGCGCTGATTGTGTCGCACTTGCGTCTGGTCGCCAGCATTGCCCGTGGTTACAGCGGTTATGGCCTGCCACAATCAGACCTGATCCAAGAGGGTAATATTGGCTTGATGAAAGCAGTTAAACGCTTTGATCCCGATCGCGGTGTGCGTCTGGTTTCTTTTGCCATGCACTGGATCAAGGCTGAAATTCATGAGTATATTGTGCGGAACTGGCGTTTGGTCAAGACCGCCACCACCAAAGCGCAACGCAAGCTGTTCTTTAACTTGCGCAGCATGAAAAATGGGTTTGAGACCTTAAGCCAGGAAGATGTTCAACGCATTGCGACTGAACTCAATGTGAAACCAGAGGACGTGACCGAGATGGAGTACCGCCTCAATGGTCAGGAAATCTCTCTGGATGCGCAAGTGGACGAGGATGGCGAAGAAGTGTACAGCCCAATCGCGTTTCTGGAAGATGAAGGTCCTGAACCTTCTACCTTGCTGGAAAACCTGCAGACTGAGCACATGCAGACAGAAGGCCTGAGCATGGCTTTGCAGCAGCTGGATGAGCGTAGTCGTCGTGTACTGCAAGCCCGCTGGCTGACTGAGGGCAATACAGCCACCTTGCATGACTTGGCCGCAGAATTTAGTGTTTCGGCTGAACGTATCCGCCAGATTGAGCAAAAGGCGATGCAAAAGATCAAAACCTATATGTTGGAAAGCAAATAAAAAACGGGTGCCAGTCACCCGTTTTTTTATGTTCGTGCTTCAGAGGTCATACCTCTTCCCCCGAAAATCTTGTCCTCAATCACCGCTTAGGCAGCTTTCACGACGACCTCTTCATGCATCAACGCCGTCATGGCTTTGGCATGCAAATGATCCAGATCTGCCAACTGCTGGCGAATAGAGAGTTCCACCTGCTCCAGGTCCGCAATACGCTCTTCCAGGGTATCGGTGGCCTGATAAATACGTTTGATACTTTCGACCCGGCGCTTGAGTTGCACATGATGCTCACGCATCTGGCTTTCCATAGGCGCCATCACGGCTTTAAGCCAGCTTTCCGTATCGCGGTTGGCGGCTTCATACTCGATAATGACATGGCTGGCCAGGGTCTCAAAGAATTTACTGGTCAGCGTCAGCTTTTCATGCGCAATCATGTTAAAGGTGGTATTGAACTGATCGCGGTAAATCGCTTCGAGTTTATTCAGGGCCTTGAGGTAACGTGAAGTGGAAAATGGGGGGGGCGACTTTTGCAACAGTCCATGTTCTTTGGAGAATTTTTCATACATGGCTTCCATCATTTTCTTGATCTCAAGCACATGCACGTCTGCATCCATCATCCGGCGCTTGAGGTCACTGAAAAAGTCATCCATGGCCTGACGCATGGTTTTAGTAAACGCCGCTTTCATCATGGTCTCACGCGTTTCACGCACCTTGTTCTTGAGTGCTGGCATGCCGAGATGGTGAAATAACTGGTTGGATTGCACGGAAAACACACTACGCAAAGCCTGGTAGCGTTGCAAGCCGACTTCAAAATTGACCTTATCCTGTTTGACCTTGCGCATCATCTGCGCAATAACGTCTTCATTTTTACCTTGCAGGCAACGCAACTCGTCCGACTGGTCTAGCACGCTTTGCAGTCGGGTTTCCAGGGTCACCCGCGTTTGCTGCATCATGTCGTCAATCTCACCCTGCAGGCTCTCGCGCACAATTTCCTGTTTGGCCGGGATCAACTCATCCGAGAGATTTTTCTCCAGCTGCAACAAGCGGCTCTTTTGCAGCAAGGCCACATCACCTTTGACCTTGGCCAGCAAGCCTTTTTGGGCAGAGGTTGGCAAGATCTGGTCGCGCGACAAGCCCAATAACTCAGCAGTATGTTGCAATTGACGATAAAGCTCTGCCTCCACCTCATCATCTGTCTTGAGCGGATCCCACAAGCCATCAATCTTGTTGAGCACCGCCATGCGGCCTTTTTGCTTCCAGCGTGCGCCACTGATATAACGGCGCCAGACTTCCATCTCGGATTTGGTAACCCCGGTATCCGCGCCGAGAATAAACAGCACGGCATGCGCATTCGGCAGCATGCTCATGGTTAACTCAGGCTCGGCACCGATGGCATTGAGGCCGGGCGTATCAAGGATTACCAAGCCCTGCTTGAGCAAGGGATGCGGGAAATTAATCATGGCATAGCGCCAGCATGGAATCTCCATCAGGCCATCTGCGCCGATCAACATGGCATCGTCAGAATTGTCAGGATGATACAAGCCTAGCGACTGCGCCTCTTGCACTGTCACGCGACGGGTACGACTAACCTCCTTGAAGGCTTCAACCATGCTGTCGCGCGAATGAGCATCGAACTCCACCACAGACCAGGCTTGCGGCATGCGGCGATATTCAGTAATGGAAATCTGGTGGGTATTGGTTTCAATCGGTAGCAGTGACAGGCTAACGGGCTTGCCAGTGTCATAACGCAGTTCGGTGGGACACATGGTGGTACGGCCTGCACCGGATGGCAACAACCGGTGACCATACCCTGAAAAGAAAATGGCATTGATGAGCTCTGACTTGCCGCGCGAGAACTCTGCAACAAAAGCGACATTGAGCTTGTCTTCACGCAAGCGGTTGAGTTGCTGCTGTATGCGCTCATCTAACTGCACATCACTGAGCTGCTTGTCCGCAATCCAGCGTCGATACTCTCCCAGTACATCAGCAATCGATTGACGCCAGCGTGTGTACAAATCAAATTGTTGTGCCAGTCGGTTATTTTCCATAGGACCTGCTGCAATTTTATTAAGGTGACCTACTTGTTGTTATTTTTCTATAATCTAACATGAATTGTTAAAAGATCAAATAAATCATGCAAGTACAGCTATTAATTCACAAATAAAATGAATTATCAACCCTAACATGAAACATTTGCTTGCCATGCGGTAGATGCGTGCATCTGCTATCATGCGCAATATTCAAGTTAACGGCCCCAAACACGGTTTTCTTCAATCATATGAGCGGTCTACATCCTGATTGCCCCATCCCTACCCTGATCCAACTGCATCAGGGCTCGCGCTTGCTGGAAATTCATTTCGATAACCAGACGGAATGCATGCTGTCATGCGAATTTTTACGTGTCTACTCGCCCTCTGCCGAGGTCCGCGGGCATGGCGCAGGCCAGGAAGTGCTGCAACTGGACAAGCAGGATGTGAACATCAGCGCCATTGAACCGGTTGGCCGCTATGCAATCAAACTGATATTTGATGATGGTCATGATACCGGGCTGTATTCATGGGATTATCTGTATTATCTGGCACAACATTATGAAAGCCTGTGGCAAGACTACATCGCCAAACTCACCATGGCAGGCCATACGCGCAAGGAACCCAAGCATGCAATCCAACACTGAGCAGCAAAAAACCACCCACTTTGGCTTTGAAACCGTCGATGAACGGGAAAAACAGAAAAAAGTGGGCGAAGTCTTTCATTCGGTGGCGCAAAAATACGACATCATGAATGACGTCATGTCTGCGGGCATGCATCGGCTGTGGAAACGCTTTGCCGTGGATGTCAGCGGCGTTGGGCAGGGTGACAAAGTACTCGATATTGCCGGCGGCAGCGGCGACCTGTCGCGCCTGTTTGCCAAAAAAGTGGCGACCCAGTCTCCCAGCAATCCCGGCACGGTCATTTTGACCGACATTAACGCCTCCATGCTGGGCGTGGGCCGAGACCGCATGATTGATGCCGGCCTGACCATTCCGGCCACCCAATGTAATGCCGAAGGACTGCCGTTTGCTGATGAAACCTTTGACTGTGTCATTGTGGCGTTTGGCCTGCGCAACATGACACATAAAGACGTTGCGCTCAAAGAAATGCAACGTGTGCTCAAGCGTGGCGGACGCCTGCTGGTACTTGAGTTTTCCAAGGTTTGGCAACCACTGGAGAAACTTTATGACACCTACTCTTTCAAACTGCTGCCTAAGTTTGGTAAATGGATCGCCAACGATGAGCCCAGCTATCGCTATCTGGCAGAAAGCATCCGCATGCACCCTGACCAGGAAACCTTGAAACAGATGATGCATGCAGCAGGCTTTGAAAAAGTCGATTACTACAACCTGACTGCAGGCGTGGTCGCGCTGCACAAAGGCATCAAACTCTAACCCCATGTTCAAGCCCTTGATTCAATTCGTGCTGCAGCACTTGATGCAGCAAAACCGCTGGACCGCTCCCAGGTTACAGCCGTATGCGCACAGTCATCTTTGTCTAGACTTTAAAGTGGCCCGTGTCATGCTGACAGTGTTAAGCAATGGTGAGCTGGCAGTTGCAGGCGATACCGCCATGGCAGATGCCACCATTCACTTGCCGCCCAGCCTGGCCATGCGGCTACTGAGGCAAGATCCGCAGGCGCATAGCCTGATTAAAATTGATGGCGACAGTGCGCTAGGCATGGAAGTCGGCAAGATTCTGGCGGCCATCCGCTGGGATGTCGAAGAAGACTTGAGTAAAGTGGTCGGCGATGTGGCGGCTTTTGAAGTCGTCCAACTCGGTCAGCAAACCATGCAGCGCTTGCAAGGCCAGGCCAAAAACCTGGGAGAAATGCTGGTGGAATACTGGCAAGAAGAGCAGCCGTTGCTGGCAAAAAAAACCCGCATCACGCAATTTAACCAGGCCGTCGACCAGCTCAGGGAAGACACAGACCGCTTGCAGCAACGCGTAGAAAAACTGTTAGCTGCCAACGCCCCCGCAGAAAGTCAGCCCTGATGCACTGGATACGCTTTTTTCACATTATCGGCATGCTGATCTGGTATCGGCTGGATATTTTCTTTGTCCGTCACAATCAACCAGGTCTGGGTTCGCGACTGCTCAACGGGTTGTTATTCTGGCGCCATGCGCCGGAGAAACGGGCCGTCCGCTTGCGGCTGGCCCTTGAAAAACTCGGCCCAATTTTCGTCAAATTTGGCCAGATGCTGTCTACACGCCGCGACTTGCTGCCACCGGATGTGGCCGATGAACTGACCAAACTGCAGGATCAGGTGCCGCCATTTGCCTACGCTGAAGTGGAGCGTATTATTGAGCAGGCCTTTGACGCCCCGCTGACGACGGTCTATGCCGAGTTTAACGCGGTTCCGGTCGCAAGCGCTTCGGTGGCCCAGGTGCATTTTGCCAAACTGCATAGTGGCGAACAGGTAGCTGTTAAAGTGTTGCGTCCCAATATTGCCGCCATTATTCATAGAGATATCGCCTTACTCCGCACGCTGGCCTGGTGGGTCAAAAAACTCTCCCGTGAGGGGCGCCGTCTCAAGCCGGATGAAATGGTGGATGAATTTGCCCGTCACACCGAGCACGAACTGGACCTGACCCTGGAAGCTGCACAGTGCGCACAGCTTGGCCGCAATTTCAGTGACCGCCGCCTGCTGGTGCCTACGGTTTACTGGGACTACTCACGCAAGCAAGTGATGACCATGCAGCGTATGTTTGGCACGCCTGTCCGTGAAACCGCCACGTTGCAAGCCTATGGTATCAACCTGACCCAATTGGCTCACGAAGGTGTAGAGGTGTTTTTTACGCAGGTATTCCGTGATGGTTTTTTTCATGCCGACATGCAT
Organism: Methylophilus sp. DW102; assembly: GCF_037076555.1. Classification (NCBI taxonomy): domain Bacteria; kingdom Pseudomonadati; phylum Pseudomonadota; class Betaproteobacteria; order Nitrosomonadales; family Methylophilaceae; genus Methylophilus; species Methylophilus sp. DW102. The sequence continues at coordinate 2,264,474 of NZ_AP029023.1, forward strand.
CCGGGCAATATCCAGGTGGTGACCGAGGGGCCGGATAAAGGTAAATTCATTGCACTGGATTTTGGCATCATGGGTAGCCTCACGCCTACCGACCAGTATTATCTGGCGCGGAACTTCCTCGCTTTTTTCAACCGTGACTACCGGGATGTGGCAGTGGCGCATATTGAGTCTGGCTGGGTGCCGGCAGATACCAATGTAGAAGCCCTCGAAACAGCCGTGCGCGCCATTTGCGAGCCGATCTTTGAAAAGCCGCTCAAGGAAATTTCATTTGGCCGCACCCTGCTCAGCCTGTTTCAGATGTCACGCCGCTTTGGCGTGAATATTCAGCCGCAACTGATTATGTTGCAAAAAACCCTGCTCAATATTGAAGGCCTGGGCCGTGAACTGGACCCGAATATCGACTTGTGGCAAAGCGCCAAACCATTTCTCAAGCGCTGGATGAGCGAGCAGATCGGCTGGCGCAGCCTGCTTAAATCTGCAAAACGTGAGCTCCCCTATGTACTTGCCCATGCTGCAGAAATGCCACGCCTGCTGGAGCAATATCTGCGCAATCAAAGCGAGCTGGCCAAACAGCAAACCCATATTGATACCTTGCTAAACAGCCAGCACAAGCAGGCCACCTGGCAAAAATGGGCGACGATGGCCATTCTCGTGCTGGTATTGCTACAATTTGCCAGCTTGTTTTTACTGTTCACTCACTAAAGGAGTACTTGATGGCATCCCCCAAGAAGCTACTTGTTGCAGTATTGATGATGTTACCCATGGCCTTGCAGGCAGCCGACTTGAGCGGTCTATGGCAAACGACGGACGATAAAACCGGCAAACCCCGCTCACTGGTACGCATTGCCGAATCCGGCGGGGAATACCATGCCGTTGTCGAAAAAGGCTTGCTAGCCACAGACACCGGCGATGCGGTGTGTGACAAATGTACTGACGAGCGTAAAGGGCAAAAAATCATAGGCATGACCATCGCCAAACACCTCAAAGCCGGTAGCAAACCCTATGTGTATGAAAATGGCGAGATTCTGGACCCGGAAAACGGCAAAACCTACCAATGTAAAATGACACTGAGCCCCAACGGCAACGAACTGGAGGTGCGTGGCTTTATCGGGATTTCACTGATTGGCCGTTCGCAAACCTGGAAACGGGTGGAATAGTGGCAATCAAACGTGCAGATTTGTAAAAAAGGCCTGATTTTCGGGCCTTTTTTACTACAGCCAGATTGAGAACCCCTGTGTAGGCCAGGTTTTGTTTTAAAATCGGCGTTTTGCAACTGAATCAAGGGAAACGGACTGTGCTGATCTGGTTTGTGGTGGCGTACTTACTTGTCTCTATCGGGATAGGCCTGTTCGCTGCCAGAAATGTACATAGCACCAAGGATTATGCAGTCGCTGGCCGCCACCTGCCCTTGCCGGTGGTGACCGCCACCGTATTTGCCACCTGGTTTGGCGCAGAAGCGGTCTTTGGCGTGTCCGCCACCTTTGTGCGTGAGGGCTTGACCGGGGTGGCCGCAGACCCGTTTGGCTCCAGCATGTGCCTGATTCTGGCCGGGATTTTTTTCTCCAGCCGCCTGTATAAACTCAACATTCTGACCTTGGGTGACTTTTACCGCATGCGCTACAACCGTAGCGTAGAGGTGCTGACCACCCTGGCCATCGTCGTCTCCTACATGGGCTGGGTAGCGGCACAGATCAAAGCCCTGGGCCTGATCTTTAACCTGATCAGTCATGGCGCCATTTCAGAGCAGGCAGGCATGATGCTGGGGACGGCCATTGTCCTCACCTACACCACACTCGGCGGGATGTTGTCTGTGGCTATCCTCGATTTTGTACAGATGATCGTGGTCATTGGCGGCCTGCTGTTTATCGCTTATCTGGTTTCCGGCCAGACCGGCGGCATTGCGCCAGTCATTGCCCATGCGCGTGACGCGGGCAAGCTGCATTTTTTCCCGCAAAGCACAGACTGGAGCGTATGGCTGACCTTTATGGGGGGCTGGCTGACCATGATGCTGGGCTCTATCCCGCAACAAGATGTGTTTCAACGCATCACCTCGGCAAAAACCGGAAAAATCGCCTTGTGGGGCTCGCTACTGGGTGCCAGCATTTATTTCTGCTTCACCTTTGTGCCCATGTTTATTGCCTATGCCGCAACACTGATAGACCCGGCGACTTTTGGCACCTTGGTCGCCACTGACTCGCAACGCGTGCTGCCGACACTGGTGTTAACGCATACCCCCCTGCTGGCGCAGGCCATCTTCTTTGGGGCAGTGCTGTCTGCCATCATGAGCTGCTCTTCTGCCACCTTGCTCGCCCCCTCAGTCAGCTTTGCCGAAAACGTGGTCAAGGGCTTTATGCCACAGATGAGCGATCATCACTTCTTGCGCGTGATGCGCTTGTGCCTGGTCGGCTTTGCGGCCATGGTGCTGTTTTATGCCCTTAACTCTGAGCTATCTATTTTTGGCATGGTAGAAAGCGCCTACAAGGTGACGCTGGCCGGGGCCTTTGTGCCGCTGCTGTTTGGTGCGTTTTGGAAGCGTGCCACCAGCCAGGGGGCGCTGGCTGCCATTTTACTAGGCATTACCAGCTGGATCCTGACAGAGGTGATGGTCAAGGACAGCCTGATTCCGGCACAATTGATCGGTCTCATGGTCAGTACCGTCGCCATGGTCATCGGCTCCCTGTTGCCACAAAAACTGGGCGGCACGCCTGCCCCTGCCGCTGGCTACTTACATGAACATGCTGCCAGATCCCATCCGCACTAGCCTCGCCAGGCACCATGGTGAATCATTCATGCCAATTGTATGAATACGGCATTAAAAAGCGGACTATTCAGCCGAACAGTAGAACGGGGATTTTGTGATAATCCACAGTTAACTCAGCCTTTGGCTGTTCAAGCATCTTCAGGTCATTGGTCGTTATGGTCGTAAACAAGCGTTTCTATACCGTTATTCTCAGCGCGATCGTGCTGGCGGGGTTTGTGGCGACCAGCCTGATCGGCTATTTCGTGGCCAAGGACTCGCTGACTGAACGCTTGGAGCAGGAAATGCTGCCGCTGACCAGCGACAATATCTACTCTGAAATCCAGCGCGACCTGCTGCAACCCTTGCTGATCTCTTCGCTGATGGCGAATGACGTATTTGTGTTTGACTGGGTTAATGATGGCGAGCAGGATGCCAGCAAAATGACCAGTTACCTGGCACAAATCCAGAAAAAATATAACACCATCACGGCATTCTTTGTCTCTGACAGTTCGCTGAACTACTACCACCCCACCGGCGTGATCAAGCGGGTTTCAAGAAGTAATCCGGACGACAGCTGGTATTTCACAGCCAAAGATTCACCGCATCCTTATGTCATCAATATTGACCGCGATACCGCTGACCACAAACGCCTCAGCATTTTCGTCAATTACCGTATCGAAGATAAATCCGGCAAATTTATTGGCGTGATCGGTGTCGGCTTGTCGTTGCAGACGGTGGTCGAACTGATAGAAAACTACCAGAAACGCTATGGGCGCGAAATTTATTTCGTCAATCGCCAGGGCGAGGTAATGCTGCAAAGCAGCCATTACCACTCCGAGTTACACTTGCAAAACAAGTCTGGCCTGGACAAAGCGTTTTTGAAAGTGCTGACCTCGCCCAGCGCATCATTCTCATTCAAAGCCAACAATGGCAGCATGCTTTATCTGAATAGCCGTCTGGTGCCGGAGTTTGACTGGTATCTGATTGTGGAGCAAGTGAACGACCCAAGTTCCGAGCGTATTGAAACCGCGTTTATGATTAACCTGGCCGTGGCACTGGTGATTAGTGCCATTGTGTTGTTCCTCGCCCATGTCGCAGTACGCGGTTACCACGACAAACTGGAGACCATGGCCACGCAGGATAAACTGACCGGGGTCACCAGTCGCCAGGTATTTGAGTTTTACTTCAAGCAGGCCGTGGCCCGCCGCAAGCGCCGCGATGAAGCCTTGTCGCTGGTTCTGATTGATATTGACCTGTTCAAGCAGGTGAATGACACCTATGGCCACGAAGCAGGTGACCGTGTGCTGTCTCGCGTGGCACAACTGATCAAATCGCATGTGCGCGAAGAGGATGTGGTGTGCCGTTGGGGCGGCGAGGAATTTTTACTGTTGCTGTCGGGATGCAATATGCAGCATGCGCGCGACATCACCGAGTTGATCCGTTCCGCGGTGGCCGGATTGCAGTTTCACTTTAGCAACCAGGTGGTGCAAATTACGGTGAGTGCCGGCCTGGCCGAGATGCACAATGATGAAACGCTGGGACAAGTAGTTGAACGGGCTGACCATCATTTGTATGCCGCCAAACGCGCCGGGCGCAACTGCATCCGGCCAGGGCCAGATACGGATGAAGCCTAAGGCTGCTTGATCAAGGCTTTATCAAGCCCAGCTCCGCTGGTCTGGGCTGACAATGCGCACAATAGAACGTTGAACGTTGCCCAAGGCGGATATTCTGAATCGGGCGGGCGCATATACGGCAGGGCTCTCCGGTGCGTCCATAGACCGTATAGGTTTGCTGGAAATAGCCTGGATTGCCGTCTGCGCCAAAAAAATCGCGCAAACTACTGCCCCCCGCCGCGAGTGCCGACTGCAACGTCGCCTTGATTTCTTGTACCAGCAAGGCACACTGCGCCTCGGTCAAGGCCTTGGCGGGCGTTTCGGGATGAATTCGTGCACGGAAGAGTGATTCACTCGCATAAATATTGCCGACCCCCACCACCAGATGTCCATCCATGATAGTGGTCTTGATCGGCGCATTGCGCGTGCGTAATTGCTTGTAGAGATATTGGGCGTTAAATCCAGCCTCAAGCGGCTCCGGTCCAAGACGGTTCAGCAGCGCATGTTGCAGCGGATCCTGCCCCAACCACAACACGGCACCAAAGCGGCGCGGATCACGCAAACGGATCACCCGGCCATCGGCAAAACGGATATCAAAGTGATCATGTTTTTCTGCGGGGAAATCGCGCTCTAGCAGGCACAGGCGGCCAGACATGCCCAAGTGTAATAACAACACGCCCGCGGTCGCATCGGTGCCGATCTCGGCCAGAATATATTTTGCCCGGCGCGTCAGCTTGAGCAAGCGCTGCCCTTGCAGGTGCTGCGGCAAGTCGGCAGGAATCGGCCAGCGCAAGCCATGATGCCGTATGGTGACCTGTTCAATCAACGCGCCCTCTACCGGCAACAAGCCGCGGCGCGTGACCTCAACCTCGGGTAATTCAGGCATGCTACTTCTGGAGATTGATGGGCGGGTTCACCATGGTAAAGCCCGTGTCGTTACTAAAGTGATAAATAATGCCTTCATCCGGACGTGCCAGTTGGTACTCAGGGGATTCCTGCAATTTTTCAAAGTGGATTTTCTTGCCATCCCGCAGCAACACCTCAAAAGAAGGATAAGTTTGCTTGCGGTCTGGGGTATAAAACTCGACCGAGACCGCCTGCGCCTGCACCCAGCTAAAATCCATCCACTCATTCAACTCATTTTGCGTAGGTTTGGCCTTGGGGTCATTCACCGCCCATTTGCCGTCAGTCGCCAACTGCACTTTCAAGGCATTTGCTTCCCACTGCTCCAGATGCGCCAGGTCAAAGCCAGCCAACTGTTTGCGCTCAGCGGGTGCCAAAGGCATTTTATCGACCATCTCAATCGGTTGGGTAGACGCGGCCTCGCTATACTGACCAGCCAGCAAATACACCTGTCCGGCATAGCCCACATACTGTTCCTCGGTTACCGGATTATAGGTGCCAAAACTAAAAACTTGGTCGCCTTTGGCGCCGGACAGCGTCAGCTTCAACATGGGCTGATCCAGACCATATTTAGACGCATCCTGTAGTGGCAACCTGGTGGCCGTGGTAGCGGCGATAATCGAAATGATGCGCTGCACCGAGGCCTGGTCGGCACGCGCCGCATAGGGTTTACGCATCATCCAGTAGCCATTCTGCTTTTCAAAGACCGTGGGCGCTTTGGCCGGAAACTCAGCTTTGACGGCATCAAAATCTGCCATCTTGAGCGTGGAGACTTCAAACTTGGCCGCGGGCGCCTGCGCTTGCGGTTGCAAATGCAAAAACACCGCAATGCCCACTACCACCGCCAGTAACAACAGATTCAATAACCATCTTTTTTTCATGACTGACCTACTCCACCCTCAGCTCACCAGGCATTAAGCCTTGCGGCGTCTCCACCACAAGAACAAACCTGCCACAAACAACCCGACCGGAATGAAATACTGGAAGGCATGAAAGACGCTCCAGGCCACCAGCCGTCCCTGATCAGTGGCGGGAATCGTGACGTTGATATCCTTGAGCGGCATCGGCTGAATGGTGATCAAACGGTCATCGCCTGCCAGCCAGTTGATAATATTGATGCCCAAATCGAGATTGCCGCCGTTGGTGATAAAGGTATTGGCCAGGAAGTTGGCATTGCCTATCACCACGACGCGCTGGCCTTTTTTGCCATATTGGCGCTCTAACGCCACGCCCACATTGATCGGACCGGCTTTATCCTTGCCTTGATCAAAGCGCACCTTGAGGTTCTGTGCTCCGGCAGGAATCTTGTCTGACTCCAGCCAGCCATTCGGTGCCACATCAATCAGGCGCCCGACCTTCCAGCCCAGATCATCTGAGGCCTGGCCATCGACTTCATGCGCTTCCGGGAACACGGTGCGCAGCATAAAGTTGCGGGTGATCGGATGATCGCCATACAGGCTGGCAAACGCCATTTTCGGATCGGCACCATACTGCTCGGCAGCGCGGTCAACCACAATCCCCGCAGACACTTTGATGCCCAGATAGTCAGCCACTTCTTGCAAGCCATGCAGATTATCGTCATCCAGCAGCCACAACACGTTACCGCCTGCCTCAATATACGCCTTGATTTTTTTGGCCTCTACCGCAGAAATATCCACTTGCGGTGCCGCAATCACCAGCATGGCGCCATTTGCGGGCACGTCCTGGGCAATAGTCAGATCTGGGTTGGCAAACTTGAAGCCTTTGCTTTCCAGTTGCTTGCCAAACTCGCCCAGATCATGATTCTTGACGCCTTGCAACAGGCGCTCACCATGACCATCCAGATACATGACCGGCTGGTTGTTGGTACGCGACAGGCGCACCAGCAAATTGGTCATTTCCTGCTCGGCAAACGGTGGCGTGATATGTTCACTGCGCTTGTTGTATTCGACGATGGTTTCACCGTCAACTTTTACCCCGGCCTCCTGCGCCATCTTGGGCTCTTCAGACGGGTTGATAAACTTGATGAATACATTTTTCTTTTCGCGCTGGTAGCGTGCAACAAAATCCAGCATGCCTTTACGGAAAGTGTCGCCGTTGTTGGCGTCATCATTGGTGGCAAACACGGTGATGTTGATATCGCCATCCATCTGCTTGAGCACATTGACACTGCCCTGGGTCAGGATGTTGCGGTTGGCCTGGGTAATATCCTTGGCCCAGCGGTATTGGCTGGACAAGTAGCCCAACATCACCACCAGCGCCAGAAACACCAGCACAAACATCCAGTTTTGTGCCAGCAGCTGCCATCTAAACTTACTGTTAATTTTCATAGTGCTTTCAAACTCGACAACAACGCGGGCTTAGCCGCGCAAACGATCTGCATCCAGACGACGGATCGTCAGGGTAATAAAGGTAAGGATAAACAAGCCAAAATAGGCCAGGTCAGCCGTATCAATCAAGCCACCGGCAAATGACTGAAAATGACGCATCAACGAAAACTTGAGCATGGTGCTGGTCGGGTCGCCGGCAAAAAAGCGGTCCAGAATCATGAGCACAAACAAGGCAATAAAACTCAAAATGCCGGCAATGATCGGCTGTGCCGTCAAGCTGGAGAAATACAGGCCCAGCGCGGCAAAGCTGGAGACCAGCAGCAACAGCCCCAGCGAATTTGCAAAAATATAGCCAAAATCAATATCTGACCAGATATTCAAGGTTGTCAGCATCACGCCGATGTAAACCACCAGAATGCTCAGGAACACCACCAGGCCTAAAAACTTGCCCATCACAATTTCGCTGATGGACAACGGCGCGCTGAACAAAAATGGCAGTGTCTGGCTGCGGCGCTCCTCTGAAATCAGGCGCATGGAAAGCAAAGGCACGGCAAATAACATAATGAAGGAGGCCAGGCCGTAGACAGTTTGCCCAACAAACTGTGTGACCCCAATCCGCTCAGCCGGACGGATGGAGCCGGACATGACTTCAAAGTAGTTATTCACGCCATTGAGGTAGTAAGTGCCAAACGAAAACGTCAGCAGGGCCAGAATAATCCACCCCATGGGCGAGGCGAACATACTCTTGAGTTCTTTTCTTGCAATATTCAACATACTTTATGCTCTCTAAATCGACTTAAGCTGCTTTTGCAACGTCTGCCTCATGATAAGTCAATTGTACAAACACATCCTCAAGGCTGGTTTGATCGGGCGCAATGTGGAACAGGCCCCAACCTTGCTGCACAGCCGCCTGCACAATCGCTTCGTGCGGCTGGCTGCCTTCATGAAAACGGATACGCCACATGCCCTCGGCAGGCTCAACTTCAGCCACGCCTGCAATTGCAGCCAATTGTGCTACTGGCGGCGGGTTACGCAGGCCAACCAGCAATTTGTTACCAATACGCTGCTGCTTGAGCACATCAATGCCGCCATTAAACACCAGCTTGCCCTTGTCAATAATTTGCACGTGGTCACAGACCATTTCCACTTCGGGCAAAATATGGGTAGAGACAATGACGCTGTGCGCCTGGCCGATTTCCTTGATCAAGGCGCGGATATCACGAATCTGGATCGGATCCAGGCCCACGGTCGGCTCGTCCAGAATCACTACCATGGGGTTATGAATAATGGCCTGGGCAATCCCTACGCGTTGCTGATAGCCGTTGGACAGGTTTTCGATCAAGCGTTTGCTCATGTGGGTCAACCCACAACGCTCTTTGGCATGTTCCACCGCTTTTTTAATGTGCTTGCCAGAGACGTTGTGCAGTCTGGCCGCAATGGTCAGGTACTCGTCTACCGTAAACTCTTTATATAAAGGGCGCATTTCCGGCAGGTATCCGATCAAGGCTTTTGCCTCTTTGGGCTGCTCTATCATGTCGATGCCGCAGATTTTGACGCTGCCTGCACTCGGCGCGAGGTTGCCCGTCAACATTTTCATCGTGGTGGACTTACCGGCGCCATTTGGCCCCAAAAAGCCCAGCACCTGGCCTTGCTGCAGGCTGAACGTCACATCACTGACGGCAGCACGTCCGCCATACAAACGGGTCAATTCAATTGCTTCAACTGTCAAATTTGCCATGATTTCTTCACATACCTCGCGACTGGGAAAGATGCTTTCAAGCCTGACTTTACAGCGCCAGACCGCAAATCCCTAGACAAATATTTCACCAAAAAGTTATAGTGCTGTAGACGACGCTTTCACCTGTGTTTAAACGCCGATTACAATTTAGTTACAAATTGCACATTATGGATGAACTTGCAGCAACTGTCACGGACTAAACTAAAATTCCAGACGGATTAAGCGCCCCTTCTGCCCCAGTGACGACATCATTCATGCAACCTCTTTTTAAACAGGAATCCAGTATGCCTCTTACCCGCCGCCTCAACTTGAAAACCCCGTCATTACGCCGTCCGACACTGGCATTATGGCTGGCGTTGATGAGCAGCCCGGCTTGGTCTGCCAGCGGCACCCCCACCATTACCACCCCCACTGCAGAGTTTGTCTACAAATACCTGCTCGGTGAAGTGGCCGCGCAACGTGGCGAATTTGTACTGGCCGGGCAGCTGTTTCTGGATTTGGCCAAGCAAACGCGTGACCCCTTGCTCGCCGAGCGCGCCACGCAGGCAGCAACCATTGCCCGCACACCACAGTTGGCACTGCCCTCTGCCGAGCTATGGTCTGAGCTGGCCCCGGATTCTATCCCGGCAGCCCAAACCGCCAGCCAATTGCTGATTGCCAATGGTAACCTCGAAAAAGCGATTCCACAGATCCAGAAAGTGCTGGCCAATGAAAACATTCGCGCCAATGCCTTTATGGAACTCAACAGCCTGATGGTGCGTATCACCGACAAAACCAGCGTGCTCAAAACCATACAACAGCTGGCCAAGCCTTATCCCAAGCTGGCTGAAGCCCACTTTGCCATTTCGCAAGCCGCTTACTTTGCGCACGACGAGAGCCTCATGAAAGCGGAGCTCAAACAAGCGTCCAAGCTGCGCCCCGGCTGGGAACCGCCCGCGCAGATTTACGGGCAAATGCTGATGGAAAAAGATGTCCAGAAAGGCCTGGCGTTTTACCGCGACTTTTTAAAGACCTATCCTGAGTCCGATCAGATCCGCTTATCGTTAGCGCGCGCCTTGCTCTTGCAAAAAAACACCACCGAAGCCAAGGTAGAGTTCTCCAAGCTGCTCGAACGCCACCAGAACAACCCTGACATGAACGTGATTGTGGGCCTGCTGGCACTGGACGCCAAAGAATACACTTTCGCCGATCGTTATCTGGAACACGCGCTCGAAGTCGGTTTCAAGGAGCCGAACAAGGTCTACTTCAACCTGGGCCGCTCAGCCATCGAGCAAAAAGACGATGCACGCGCTTTGCAATGGTTTGACAAAATCACCGATGGCGAACAATACCTGGCCGCACGCATGGCCGCCGCCGGCATTATTGCCCGCCGCGACGGTGTCGATGCTGCGATTACCATGCTGGACAATGTGGATGGCCTGACGCCCGAGCAACAGGCGCTGGTGATCCAAAACCAGGCACTCATGCTGAGCCAGGCCAAACGTGGCGATGAAGCCTACACCCTGCTTGAAAAAGCCGCCAAAACTTTCCCGGAAAGCCCCGAGTTGCAGTACGACTACGCCCTAAGCGCCGAGCGTAAGGGCAAATATGACATCATGGAAGACACGCTGACCCGGGTCATTAAAATGAAGCCAGACTTTGCCGCTGCCTACAATGCACTGGGCTATTCCTATGCAGACCGCAATATCAAGCTGATCGAAGCGAAGAGCCTGATTGAAACCGCCACCAAGCTCTCCCCGGAGGATCATTACATCATGGACAGTCTGGGCTGGGTGTATTTCCGTTTGGGCGACTTGTCGCGTGCCACCGAAGAGCTACGCCGCGCCTATGCCATTCAGCAAGATCCTGAAATTGCGGCCCACCTGGCCGAAGTACTTTGGAAACAAGGCCAGCGTGACGAAGCACAACGCATTCTGGATCAGGCCTTGTCGGCCAACCCCGGCAACGAGATTCTGGTCGCAGTCGCGCAAAAACTGAAATCCGCCCTGTAGTGTTTGTATGCCGTCCACACCTGCGCTAGCGAGGCTGGCCCAAGCTTTTGCCATCTGGTTATTACTGAGTCTGCTGGCCGGCTGTGCCAGCCAGGCCATCGCCCCTACTCAAACCAGCGTGCCGCCCGCGGCCCAGCACAGGTTTGCCACACTGCAAGTCGTGCAATCCTTTGACGTGGAGGCGAAGCTGGCCGTGCAATATGCGGGCAAAGGCTACACTGCCAGGCTGGAATGGCAACACAGCCCGGCACTGGATACCCTGCGTATTTTTAGCCCGCTCGGTCAGCAAGTGGCCCTCATCGAGCGCAGTGCGCACAGCGTCACCCTCACCGACCAAAGTGGCAACACGCATCAGGCGGCGGATGTTTCCAGCCTGACAGCGCAGTTGTTAGGCTGGCGCCTGCCTTTGACCGGGTTAAGCCAATGGATTTTGGGAGCTCCGCACGTCAATAGTCCGTTCCAGGCCAGCTATCTTGCGCAGGGTGAGCCTGCCCGCCTCATGCAGGACCAATGGCAAATCGATTACGACGATTACCGTGAGGTTCAATTGCAAGGCGTGCAGTCATCCCTACCGCACATCACACGCTTGCAGCAGCAAGATGTCCGGCTAAAGCTGGTCATTCAACACTGGTAAGCTACGCCACGCAGCAATGACGGCGCGGATTCACGCCGCGATTGACAGGCAAACCGACAAGCGCCCTTAACAGCTTTCGCGTTAAAGATTCAGGCCATGCCGTCGATAATGCCAGTATGCGCTGCAATCTGTTTACCCCTCTCTCGTTTCGAATTTGGCTGCTGGCCTGCCTGTGGCTGGGCCTGAATTTGCCTGGGTACAGCGTGGCCGCACAATGGCTGTCGATCAAAAAAACGGACGATAGCCAACTCATGATAGACAAGCAGTCCCTGCTCGAAGAAAAACCCTATGTCAAAGCCTGGATCAAGGTCGATTACCGCCAACCTCAAAAAAACATAGAGTCTGTAGACCGCGTTTACACCCATGCAAAAGCGCTCTGGTACTTTGATTGCGACAAGCGCAAGGCAGCGACCATCCAGGTGTTCCAGTACGAAGGTGAAGAGCTGGTCTACTCTGCAGGCATTACTGCCAAACAGGCAGATTTTATTGAGCCCTTGCCGGATTCCGAGGTAGAGATCACGCAGCAGTACGTCTGCAAATGGCAGAACAAAGAGAAGCAACGCGCTGAAGCGGCAGCCAAACGTGCCGCCAACCCGGTCATGCCTGCCGTTGCCAGCAGCAAAGACAAGCCCGCTGCACCAGACAGCGTGGCCGAGCCTGCCCCTGCACCAGATGCAGCACCTGCCAAACCGGCCGACAAAAAGGCTGACGGCAAGCCGGCTAAAGACGCAACGGCTACGGAAGCCAATGCGACCAAATCCAAGGAAACCACTGCCAAGCCCAAAGAAGACGCTGCGAAAACGGGCAAGCCTGAAAAAGCAGAGGCGGCAACTGATCATCAGAAACCTAAAGACAAGAGCAAAACCGGCGCCGCGGATGATAAGTCCTGGGCCTACAGTGGTGAGCACGGTCCAGACAAATGGGGCAACCTGAATCCTGAATTTGCCGTCTGCAATGCAGGTAGCCAGCAATCGCCTATCCACGTGGATAATACGATCACAGCCGCCCTCAAACCGATCAAGCGACTGCAAAAATTCCCGATCAAGAATATTGCACTCAAGGACCACAGCCTGGTATTGGATGCGGGCAGCGGCAACATGATGGTGCTAGACCAGAAACCCTACCAGCTCAAATATATTAGTGTGCACATGCCTGGCGAACACCAGATCAAACAAAAGTCTTATGCCGCCGAGATGCAAATGGTGCATGAAGACAAAGCCGGACACCGTGTGATTATTGCCATCATGATAGAAGAAGGCAACGCCCATGCTGGTATAGAGAAGCTGTTAGGCAGCCTGCCCAAAGACAAAGAGCAAAGCAAACCGCTGACCATCCGTGTGACACCGGCCGACCTGATGCCCGTCAAGCCTGCCTACTACCGCTACAGTGGCTCGCTGACAGCCCCGCCCTGTACTGAAGGGGTGCAATGGGTGATCATGAAAGAAGCGCTCAAGGTTTCCAAGTTCCAGTTGGCCAGCCTGCAACAAGCCATCGGTGCGCCCAACCAGCGCCCGCTACAGGACAGCCAAGGCCGCATGGTCCTTGAATAAGCCTCCCAAGCAGGCGGGCATGCTTTACAATAGCGGCCATGCATACCTTGAGCTACCCTGCCCCCTGCAAAATCAACCTGTTTTTGCACATTACTGGTCGCCTCAGCAATGGCTACCATAGCCTGCAAAGCCTGTTTTTACTGCTAGACCACGGCGACACCTTGCACATCCGCCCACGTCAGGACGGGCAAATTCTCCACATGAATCCGCTGGCTGGCGTCCCGGATGAACAAGACCTTAGCATCCGTGCTGCCCGCCATTTACAGCAAGTCAGCGGCTGCACTCTGGGTGCCGACATTGGCTGTGATAAACGTACGCCCATGGGCGGTGGATTAGGCGGCGGCAGCTCGGATGCAGCCACCGTCCTCATGGCACTCAACCAGCAATGGCAGTTGGGCTACACCCGGCAGCAGTTGATGCAGATTGGCGTTAGCCTGGGTGCAGATGTGCCCGTGTTTATCTTTGGCCAGCCCGCCTGGGCCGAGGGTATCGGCGAACAATTATCTGCGGTTTCACTGCCGCCTCCGCTGCTCGACCAATATTACGTGGTACTCACGCCGCAGGTGGCCGTGCCCACCGCACAAATTTTTGCACATCAAGCATTGACAAGAGACTCGAAACCATTGAGAATAGCGGACTTTTCAAACGGCGCTAATTCCAGCGCGTTCTGGCAGCAAGCCAGAAACGATATGGAAGCGGTTGTTTGTATGCTTTATCCTCAAGTTGGCGAAACGCTGGCCTGGTTAAAACAATACGGCGATGCCCGTATGAGTGGTTCCGGCGCTTCAGTGTTTGTGGCCGTGGATAGTGCAGAAAAAGCGGAGCAGTTAATTGCAAATAGACCAGAAAACACTTCTGGTTTTTGGGCAAAAGGGTTAGAATACCATCCGCTTTTTGCTTCGGTCACTGACGGTGACCAAGCCACACAACAAGTGTGTTAAAGACAAGTTTTTTGGGGAGTCGCCAAGCTGGTTAAGGCACCGGATTTTGATTCCGGCATGCGAAGGTTCGAATCCTTCCTCCTCAGCCAAACATAAGCGTGTAGATTTTACGATTTACACGCTTAAATTTTTTATAGCGCCCAGCCAAGCGCATGGGCGCAGGTTTCAAGACATCGTCATCGCAAAAAGGGTACAACGTTGAGTAACGCCAACATGATGGTATTTACCGGCAACGCCAATCCGGTACTGGCACAAGAAGTGGCTCAGCATTTGGGCATTGAATTGGGGCGTGCCGATGTCGGCCGTTTTTCTGACGGTGAAATCATGCTGGAACTGCTGGAAAACGTGCGTGGCCGCGATGTGTTTGTGCTGCAATCCACGAGCTACCCGACCAATGACAGCCTGATGGAAGTCATGGTCATGGTGGATGCACTGCGCCGCTCATCCGCCGGCCGCATTACCGCTGCCATTCCTTATTTGGGTTATTCACGCCAGGACAGACGCCCACGCTCTGCCCGTGTTGCCATTACGGCCAAAGTAGTGGCCAACATGCTGACCAGTGTCGGTGTGAACCGTTTACTGACGATGGATTTGCACTCTGATCAGATTCAGGGCTTCTTTGATATCCCGGTCGACAATATTTATGCCACGCCGATTTTGCTTGATGATCTGGTCACGCTGAATCACGAAAACCTGGTCGTGGTCTCGCCAGACGTGGGCGGTGTGGTGCGCGCGCGTGCTGCGGCCAAACAGCTGAATGCGGATTTGGCAATTATCGACAAACGCCGCCCCAAGGCCAATGTGGCCAAGGTGATGAACATTATCGGCGAGGTTGAAGGCCGCACCTGCGTCATCATGGACGACATGGTAGACACCGCTAACACCTTGTGTGAAGCTGCCGCTGCATTGAAAGATCGCGGGGCGACCAAGGTGGTGGCTTATGCCACCCACCCGGTCTTGTCCGGGGGCGCGGGTCAGCGCATTTCTGCTTCAGCACTGGATGAGCTGGTCGTTACCAACACCATCGCGCTGAATGCAGAGGCGCAAGCCTGCAGCAAAATCCGCCAACTGAGTGCGGCACCATTGCTGGCAGAAACCATCAAACGGATTAGCCAGGAAGAATCTGTGTCTTCCCTGTTTATGGATTAACCGTCTATAAATTATTTTTCTTGATACATGAATTAAGTTTTTGTGCTGCAAGCTGGTCGCGGCTTGCAGTTTTTAGTGCAGTACCGCCTTCGGGCGTTTTTAGGAGTCTCATATGAGTATCGAAATTAAAGCCGTCAAACGTGACGTTAAAGGTACGGGTGCGAGCCGCCGCCTGCGTCGCGCTGGCAACGTGCCTGGTGTTGTTTATGGTGGCGATCAAGCTGCTGTGTCTATCGAGTTGGACCACAAAGAATTGTTCATGCAATTCCGTCACGAAGCGTTCCACGCTTCCATCCTGAGCCTGGTGCTGGATGGCAAAGCTGAAAGCGTTTTGTTGCGTGACTACCAACTGCACCCAGTACGCAATACCATTCAGCACATCGATTTCCAGCGCGTATCCGCGACTGAGAAAATCCACGTGAAAGTGCCTTTCCACTTTGTGAACGAAGAAGTGGCCCCTGGCGTTAAAACAGGCGGCGGCACCATTTCACACATCCAGACTGAAGCTGACGTTAGCTGCCTGGCTAAAGATTTGCCAGAGTTTATCGAAGTGGACCTGGGCAACCTGGAAGCGGGTCACGCCATCCACCTGTCAGAAATCAAACTGCCAAAAGGCATCGAGTTTGTACAACTGGCTCACGGTGATGACGCGGCTGTGGTTTCCATTGCCAAACCACGCGGTGGTAGCGACGAAGCAGCAGAAGAAACCCCTGCTGCTTAAGTGGCTCAGGCGGTTATCCGCTACAATGAACGCGCACAGTCATGTGCGCGTTTTTTTTGGTGCGTATCGCACCCTCCTACATTTGCTTAGCGTGTGAATATGAGTGGAATAAAACTGATTGCAGGCCTTGGTAACCCTGGCGATAAATACACCATGACCCGCCACAATGCGGGCTTCTGGTTTGTAGACCTGCTGGCACAACAATCCGGTAGCCGCCTGACGGCCGAGGCCAAACTGTTTGGTATCGCCGGCAAATGGCAACCGCATGGCGACAAATGGTTACTGAAACCAACCACGTTTATGAACGCCAGCGGCAAAGCTGTCGCCGCCATCGCCCATTACTACAAGATTTCCCCGGCCGAAATTCTGATCGTGCATGACGAACTGGATTTGCCGCCTGGCCAGGCCAAGCTCAAGTTCGGCGGCGGTCATGGCGGTCACAATGGCTTGCGCGATATTCATGCTGCGCTAGGCACGCCGGATTACTGGCGTTTACGTCTGGGGATCGGCCACCCTGGCAACAAGGCAGAAGTCGTCAATTTTGTATTAAAAGCCGCCAGCAAGGATGAGCAGCAAGCCATCGATGACAGCCTGATTAAAGCCAGTGGCATCAGCGAATTATTGGCGCAAGGCCAGTTTGAAAAAGCCATGCTGCAGTTGCACAGCAAATAACTCTGACGCCAATCTATGGATGGCGTGTAGAAATGACGGTTTGGCGTTGCCATGCCTGATACCAGGCCACAAAATCCTCAGTGCGCAATGGCGGTGAGAAATAATAGCCCTGGCCAAAATCACAACCCATCTCCTGCAAGATGCGTAACTGGCGCAGGTTTTCGATGCCCTCGGCAATCACCTGCATGCCCAGGCTGTGGGCCATGACGATAATGGCCTGGCACAAGGCACCATCTTGACTGGAAACCCCCAATTCACGCACAAATGAACGGTCAATCTTGACGTAATCAATGGAGAATTTTTTCAGGTAGGACAACGCAGAATAGCCGGTACCAAAATCATCGAGAGCCACTTGCACCCCCGCTTGCCGGTATTGCGCCAACCGCTCACTGACGTGCGTGTTGGCATCCAACAGCAAGCGCTCGGTAATCTCAATCACCACCATGCCATTGAATTCAGGGTGCTGCCCCATCTCTGACAACCAGTCCTCCTGCTTGCGATGATCCGGCGCAAATTGCACAGGCGACTTGTTAATCGCCATCTGAAACTGCGGATGCAAGGACAGTCGCCAGGATTTGCATTGCGCAATGGCGGTTTTAAATACCCACTCCCCAATCGGCGCAATCAGCAGGTTATCTTCGGCAATGCCAATAAACTCCATGGGCGGAATCAGTCCCTTGACCGGATGCTGCCAGCGCAACAACGCCTCGGCCTTGACCACCTGGTTGGTTTGCAAATTCACCACAGGCTGGTACTCAAGAAAAAACTCCTGGTTGGTGATCGCCTGGCGCAAGTCGTGCGACAAGCGCATGCGGTTTTCAGCGTGCTGCTGCATGCGTGGCGTAAAGTAGGTAAAGCAGTTGCCGCCTTTTTGCTTGGACGCATACATGGCCTGATCCACCCGCTTCATCAGATCTTCTTTATTGCTGGCATCATCCGGAAAAATGGCAATCCCCAGACTGGAAGACACATAAGCCAGCGTATCATCCAGCTGAAACGGTTGCGACAAGGTCTGCAATACACGCTGCGCCAGGGCCTCAACATAGCCCGCAGTGGCATCGCCGAGCATGAGCACAAACTCATCGCCGCCCAGGCGAGCAACCAGATCCTTGTTGCCGACACAGGCCGACAAGCGTTTACCCGCCTGCATCAGCAAACGGTCGCCCTGATCATGCCCCTGTGTATCATTGACCTCTTTGAACCGGTCCAAATCGAGAAAGATAATGGCCAACTTCTGGCTGCTGCTTTTAATCGTTAACAGCGCCTGCTCCAGGCGCTCGAAAAACATGCGCCGATTAGGCAAGCCAGTCAGCGTATCCACATTGGCGAACTGCCAGACCACCTCTTCTGATTGCTTGATCTTGGAGATATCGGCCAGCGTGCCCAGAATCCGTGTCGGCTTGCCCGCCTCGTCACGCATCAGTACCATGCCCCGGTCAAACACCCACTTCCAACTGCCATCCTTGCAGAGCATGCGGTATTCAATCGCATACTGCTCACGTTCGCCATCCAGCACCTGCTGTTGCAGGGCTTGTACTGACTCGATATCTTCCGGATGAATCCGCTGTTGCCAGGTGGCCGGGTTATGCGCCAGTTCATGCGGCGCAAAACCAAACATTCTTTTCCAGTGATCAGAAAACACCACGCGCGACTCGGTCACATTCCAGTCCCAGACACCATCGCCGGTGCTTTCCATGGCAAACTTCCAGCGCTGCTCACTACTGGTCAAGGCCTGGCTATATTTTTCAACGGTTTCACGTGCACGGCTGCGCACCATGGATAAATAGGCGAGCCCCGCCAGCAACACGCTGGTCAGCACGCCCATCACGGCGACCTGATTGGCCTCGCGCAAATCAGTGACCGCCTCAAAGGCCGGGGTAGACCGCGCGCGCATACTCCACAAATGGCCATGCATATTCATGGTTTGTGCGGCGCTAAAGCGGGCGGCATGCTCATGGGGATGTGCCTCCTCCTCGCTCGGGCTATGGTAAAGCGGTGTCTGCCCCTCTTTGCCATTCAAATCAAACACATCAAAATGCACTTGCCGCAGCTCGACCACCTGCAAGGCCTCAGCCAAAAAGGCATGGACATCAAAGCGCAAAAACACCCAGCCGTTCAACATGCGACGGCGATCCGTCTCAGAAATCTCATCCGGCCGCCCGTGGTACACCGGCGCATGCAAGAAATACGGATGCCCCATCTGCGGACTACCCGTAGACTGGCCCGACATCACGATTTGCTGAGTTTCGCTGGCTTGCAGCAAATCAGCACGCAGCCGCGCATCCAGAAAGGTATTCTTAAGCAAAATTTCCTGATTCTGGTCATTCCGCGGCTCAATATACAGCACCGGCGCCAGCTCATCATCGCCCTGCACAAACTCAAGCCTGGCGAGCAGGCTTTTCACAGGCGTTTCCAGGTCTTTAAACGTCTCTGGATAATTGAGGTGGATGTACTTGATAAAGCCTATTGCATTCAAGCTGCCGTACTGGTCACTTTGCGTGTAATCATTGACATACTCGCGGAATTCTTTGGAAGAAACAAACTGCGAAGAAAGATAAAGATGCTCAACCCCGGTCAACACCTCGCGGTAAGCGTCCATACGGTGCTGGACAGCCTCGGACGCTGACAACACCGCCTGCCGGAACTTGACCGCCTGCAAGGCTTCCGCATGCTCACGAGCATTCATCCACAGCAAAACAGTCAGCTGCAAGCCGCAAGCCAAAATCACCAGTGCCAGCCAGCGCGAGGTCAGCAGTTGCTGCCATGATGCAATTCGAATACGAAACATCTATCCTCCTTCGTCAGGAAGTCGCATGACACACACCAGCATCCCCCGGTCATGCGATGAATTTATTTTTGAGTTTAAAAGTTAATCCTGTTCAGGATTTAAGTCAAATCAAGATTGTTTCTAGCTCTATCTTGTGACTAACGGTAAAATATTGGTTTTATTGACTCTTTGCCGCAACTTCACACTGCGGCAATTCTCACGCTAAGGTTCATCCATTATGAAATGCGGTATTGTCGGCCTGCCTAATGTAGGCAAATCCACCCTGTTTAACGCCATCACCAAAGCGGGCATCGCCGCAGAGAACTATCCTTTCTGCACGATTGAGCCGAATGTCGGCATCGTAGAAGTCCCCGACCAGCGCATGCAACCACTGATCGACATCGTCAAACCACAAAAAACTCAACCAGCCATTGTAGAGTTCGTCGACATTGCCGGCCTGGTGGCTGGTGCATCCAAAGGCGAAGGTCTGGGCAACAAGTTCCTCGCCAATATCCGTGAAACCGACGCCATTGCCCACGTGGTGCGCTGCTTTGAAGATGGCAACGTCATTCACGTCGCAGGCAAGGTAGACCCACTCGCCGACATTGAAGTCATCAACACCGAACTGGCACTGGCCGACATGGAAACTGTCGAAAAAACCATGCAACGCGAAGGCAAAAAAGCCAAGAGCGGCGACAAAGACGCCATTGCCCTGATCAAAGTGCTGGATAAAGTGCTGCCCTGCCTCAACGAAGCCAAAGCTGTGCGCACCCTCAATCTGGATGCCGAAGAACTCAACCTGCTCAAACCGTTGTGTCTGATTACCGTCAAACCCGTGATGTACATCACCAACGTGACCGAAGACGGCTTTGAAAACAACCCGCATTTAGACAAAGTGCTTGCCTTGGCCAAAACCGAAAAAGCCCCCGTTGTCACCATCTGCGCCAAAATTGAAGGCGAAATCGCTGAGCTGGACGATGCCGATAAACTCGAATTCTTACAAGAACTTGGACAAGAAGAACCCGGCCTCAACCGCGTCATTCGCGCCGCCTATGACCTGCTGGGCCTGCAAACCTACTTCACCGCCGGCGTACAAGAAGTGCGCGCCTGGACTGTGAAAAAAGGCGCGACCGCCCCACAAGCCGCTGGCGTCATCCACACCGATTTTGAACGTGGCTTTATCCGCGCCGAAGTGATTGCCTACAATGATTACGTGCAATACAAAGGCGAAAAAGGCGCACAAGAAGCCGGTAAAATGCGCCTCGAAGGCAAAGAGTACATTGTGCAAGACGGCGACGTCATGCACTTCAGATTCAACGTCTAACCCAGCATCAGGCAAAAAATCAAAGGCTGGAGATTTCCAGCCTTTTTTATGCCTCACGACGCCTTGAACTCGGCATAGCGTGGATCATGAATCACCTTAACAAACCGCTGGAACAAATCGGGATCCAACTTGCTGCCAGACTCACTCTCCATAATGCGCAAAATTTCATCATGTGGCCGCGCCTCCTGATACACGCGCCGCACCGCCATTGCATCATAGTTATCCACCACCGTCACAATGCGTGACAATAACGGGAACGCCTCTCCAGCCAAACGATCAGGATAACCGCTACCATCAAACCACTCATGGTGATGACGCACGACTTGCGCAACCTTATTCGCCTCATTATGCGCATAAGCTGCAATCAGATTGGCCCCCACCTCAGGGTGCACCTGCATGATGGCCCGGTCATCAGCATCCAGCCGGGTTGGCTTCATCAACACCGCATCTGGCACCACAATCTTGCCAATATCATGCAAACAAGCCCCCAGCTCCAACGCATCCAGCTCTTGGCTGGTTAAGCCAATATCCAGCCCTATCCCTCTCGAAAGCGCCATTACCCGGTCACTATGCAAACGTGTATAAGCATCGCGCAGTCGCAACGCATCGGCAAATACCTTGCTCAAATGCAATACGCCGCTATGCTTGCTTGCAGGCTCGCTCATCCTTTTCCCGGTCTTTTAATAGGTTTAAGTTTTAGCATACTCCCAAAACTAAACGGATGAAAACCCTACCACCCCGCAATTCAAGAAAATGCGTAGTAAAAAAGGTCACAAAGGAATGTTGTCGTGCCCTGATACAACTGCTATAATCGCGGTCTTTCAAATCTGGTGATGTAGCTCAGCTGGTTAGAGCACAGGATTCATAATCCTGGGGTCGAGGGTTCAAGTCCCTCTTTCACCACCAATACCTAAGCGGCCTCCAGAGATGGGGGCCGTTTTCTTTTATACACTTCTTCACATTAGTAGCCACGTAGTAGCCATTCGTATATTCTAATCGCAACAATATATTTTAAAAATAAATTCTTTTGTGTGAGGTGCTTGATGATTGAGTTCACAGAAATTTTCAATAATGAATATGCTAAAACTGCGATTAATACTTTGATAAAAAGCGCAGTCGAAAAAGGCTTAAAAGGATTAAAGAAAAATATTGAGCCAATAAAAGAGGCTTTAGGATACAGGCTACAAGACTATATCGAGTTTCAAAAGGACAGATATAAGTGTCTGAATACGATTGTTTTTAATCAAAAAATATCTCTCGAAGAAATTTATATTCCCCTTACTCTAGTGTCGGAAGTTGAGGATTTGAATGGAAAAAGAAAAGAAATTCCAGTATCAAAATTTGATTTGGACTTTTTGCCGAAACACCCTAGAGTTCTAATTACTGATAACGCAGGAATGGGAAAATCAACAATACTCAAATTTCTATTATTGAAATGTATTGAGTCTGAATATGCTATACCAGTTTTTTTAGAGTTACGTCATCTTGCCTCTTCAAAAAGTATAATCGACACCATAATTAATCAACTAAATATAGTCTCAACAACAAAAAAATATAGTGATGAACTTGAACTGTCAAAATCCTACATTGAGCGAATTATAAAAAACGGAGACTTTATTTTCTTTTTTGATGGTTATGATGAAATTCCATTCAAAGATAGAGAGGAAATAACAGTAGCTATTAAAGAATTCATCTCCAAAAATCAAAGAAATATATTTGTTATAAGTTCACGAAAAGAGAGTGGGCTAGCTTCTTTTTCAGGCTTTGATAGCTTTTCAATAAGACCATTAAAAAAGACGGAGTCATATCAATTAATAAGAAAATATGACAATGATGGTGAGAAGTCCTCTCAGTTAATTGAAAAATTGGAGAACAAAGAATATTCGGGAATAAACGAATATTTGAAAAATCCGTTACTTTGTACCCTTTTGTACAGGTGTTATGAATACAAACAGAATCTACCATTAAAAAAACATGTTTTTTACAGGCAAGTGTTCGATGCCCTATTTGATTGGCATGACGCAACTAAAGATGGTTACAACACTCGACAAAAGCTTTCCAAGCTAGACCTAGACAGCTTTCACAGAGTATTAAGGCTTGTAGGATTCATTTCAGTGATGCACGGCAAATTTGAAGCTGATAAAGATACTGTTCTTGATTGGATTCGAGAGTCGAAAAGAATATGTTCAGATTTAACTTTTTCTGAAAGTGATTTTCTTGATGACTGCGTTCGAGCCGTACCTGTACTGATTCAAGAGGGAACCAACTATAGATGGTCGCATAAATCACTTTCTGAATACTTTGCTGCTCAATTTCTCTGTACTGAGGGTAAATCTGAGCTGACCAAAATTCTTAATGAAATATTGGCATCTGAAGATCTCAGTAAATTTTCAAACGTTATTGAACAAATCTATGATATTGAACCAGCCATATTCAGAGAAGTTTTTGTTGCACCTATGGCGGAGTCCTTCAGGGAATACTGTTCAAACACCTACAAGGGTATGAACACAAAAATCTCCAACGAAAGTTTGCAACTGAGAAAAACGCTTACTTTTTCAAAGCAAATATATATTGCCAGAGCCACAGATAAAAACATCCATAGCTTCCTCGATGGGTCTCTTGATGAAAGTTATTTCCACAGAATCGGACTTTTTCATGTAGGGGATAAGCAAAGGTTCTTCTACTTCGAATCAGGGAATAAATTCCAAGATATCATTGATATATTAGCTACCAAGAAAGATCCACTTGTAACGTCGACAACCAAATTAAATAGAGACAATAAAATTAAGAGGCTGGTCAAGTTAACTGCAAAAAGTCGTATTAATGTCAATGATGATCCTGAAAACGTACTGAATGATTTGAGAAACTTTGATGTCGTTAATTCAGTAATCTTAAGATCCGATAAATACATTTTAGATGCTGATAGAGTTCTTAACTATCAATTTGAAAATAGTCAAAATAAAGTCGCAACTTTAGCCAGTTGCTTACTAAAAAATTTAAAACCTCAATGATTTTCTGACCGTACTTAAATGTCCTTTGCACAACTGGTCAGTATAGAGGCTGCAAGTACAACGATAAAATAGTTAAATTGGGAGATGAGGCCAGACATTATTGTTATCCTTATTATTAAATTTGTTATCAAATCACTAAGTGATCTAACGATTTTTATCACCAAAGGATACAACTAGTTTAACGTACAATCAAT
Organism: Methylophilus sp. DW102; assembly: GCF_037076555.1. Classification (NCBI taxonomy): domain Bacteria; kingdom Pseudomonadati; phylum Pseudomonadota; class Betaproteobacteria; order Nitrosomonadales; family Methylophilaceae; genus Methylophilus; species Methylophilus sp. DW102. Next base: position 2,288,731 of record NZ_AP029023.1, read on the forward strand.
CGTGCTCTCTCTGTTTGAGGAGCTACTGCTTTGGCTTACCACCTGATGGTGAACTCTGTTATCGATCTTAAAATCATGATGGAGAACTCTCATGTCTTATAGTAAAACAGGCACCTCCTTCAAACAAAAAACCCGACACTTGGTCGGGTTTTTGTCATTTTAGCCTCAGCTAAAATTATTTGTTCATGACGTACATGGTTACTTCAAAGCCAAAACGCATTTCGGTCGCTGCTGGTTTAGTCCACATGGTGTTTCTCCTGAGTTTGTTGGGGGGTAATCTGTACAACGTGTGCACAGTATGCGCTGCGTTTTGATGTTTGTTCAGGGCTGTTTTACTTGGATCTGGCTCATGATTTTCACCAGCGCAGGGTAAAATTTCAGGCAGCTAATATTTGAAATTCTGTTGCTTTTACAACAGGTTTTACCTGACGGTTTTCGCGTAACATTTCCACCAGTCCATAACGGGACATGGTTTTTAAAGTGCGCGATAAATTACTTTGTTTTCGGCCCGTAATGATGGCGAGCTCGGTAATCGATGCGGGCTGCGACTCATGGATGACTCTCAATAATGCACGGTTCTCGTCACTCAATACTTCAGCCAGCGACTTCATAGATGAAAACCAGATTTTGGGTTCATCTGCGGCGGGCTGGTATTCACCACGCGCTATCGCCAGCATGCGCTCACGAAACTGCACTTCAGACATGATACCAATGTTGATTCGATGATTCATTTCAGTTCCTTTAACAGGCGCTCAACTTCCGCAAAAAAATCAGTGAGCAATTGCCCGGCATCTTTGAATGCATAGGGCACACCTTGATCAGTGGCGTGTCTGTGCTGATGGTCATAAGGCAGGCGTTGCCCCGCATATTTAAACTTTTTGGGCGGTTTGACGGCATGACTATTGTCATAACCCATGAGCCGCTTTCCGTGCTTATCATGCAATGTGAGTGAATAGCGGATGCCGTGGGGAATGGCATCAGATACACGCACTTGCCATACTTCAAACTTGAGCCAGTATCCCCCTTCTAAGACATAGAGGGTGTCATGCATTTCCAGCAATGTATTTAATGTATGATCGTCTTGCATTTATATATCATCAGATGATAAATGTAAAGTTAGCCAACTGTTACTCTCTAAAATTTAGGGCAAATCAGCAGTATAAAATTAACATAAGTTATCAAATTAGAATACAACAAAGCCCGACAGCGAGTCGGGCTTTTGTCATTTTAGCCTCAGCAAAATTATTTGTTCATGACACAAGAAGAACCAATAGGGGCAGCCTAACCTCTGCTGCTTTATAGATATACAGAAACTAAGCATCTGCACTGCTACAAACTTTGTCACATTCACATAAAAAAAGGCCGATGCCAGTAAGCATCGACCTGTTAAGGCTTAATGATTTAGCTATGTATTATGCGCGTTGACGAGCGCGACGGGTGACCACACCAGCCATCAGACCAAGGCCTGCCAGCAGGAATGCAAAGTTTGTCGGCTCAGGTACAGCGGCTACGCCGGTCAAACCATTGAAAGTACCGTTTAGAGTAGTGATGTATGTCGCAGCGCCAGTCATCAGGTTAATCGAAAACAACTGAGAATCCAGGGTGCCATTATCCAGATTAAACAAGGCATAGGCCTTGCCGTTGCCAAGAATATCAAAACCACTGGCAGACAACGCATCTACGCCCAATGCACCGACGGTCTGGATACCACCCGCACCGGCTGGATTATTAAACCCACTCGCTAGAAAGTTCAATGAGTCTGTGGTTGAGTTCACGTAATACAGTCCAGTGCTAGCAGGGGTAACGCCAGGATTTGAATTAGTGTAAGCAACGGCGGTATACCCACTGCCAATGTTTACACCCGCAGTATTGCCGACCACGCCTGTATTGGCATTAACTGCATAGTTGTTGCCAGTGCCCGTGACGACACGTAGTGAAGTATTCCCAGCAAAATCTGCAACCGGGTTAAAGTCGATACCGATAGATTGCCCAGCCAGGGAAGCCCCGGTGAGGTTGCTCTTGAAGGTTGCTGCCCCAGTAGTTGTATTGAGGGTATACAACCTGTTCTGGCTGGTGAGCCCATAAACCAAGCCATCAGTTGGTCTGAGGTCAACGCCCAGCAATCTTTCATTCGCTGCCAACCCTGAAATATTGATGTAGGAAATTGCGCCTACATTCAAGGTGTCAATCACAGCAATACTGCTGCTGTTCACGCCGTACAATGTATCCGCATTTACCTGTGAAGCCGCCACTAGCAAACTCGTGCCCAATATTGCCTTGTAAATTACACTTTTCTTCATGCTAACCTCTCAAAAATATATTTTCAGTTATTAAAATGACTTACAAAACCGTGTGACCTAAACGGGGACTAGCTTTATCAAAAGCCAACCAAGCCAGGAAACACAGCACTTACGCTCCCAACAATCACTACAAAAAACCGTTTTCATATCAATTCCTGAACGGCTTAGAGCAACTACGTTCAAGAAAGATTCTCACGTAATAAATTATCGCATTAACAAATTAGCTGTAATCGTGCGCTTAAATCCGCTCATTCACCTTATGCTTACTTCGAAAGTGAAAAACTTTTCTCGTACTTGATATACGTAATGTGTCTGAAAATGGATGCACTCAGCCCTGAATTATTTAGCCGAGTATTGATTAATCGTTAGAAAATGAGATCAAACAGATGACCTCGCGAATCGGTGCGCGAGATTGTTGATTTTGAGAGATTACTGATAAAGCGAGGCAGGATGAAAGTACATTAGTGGATCGACCACAGCGTCTAATTGCGTATGGTCTGCGGCATCAAAAAAATTGAAGATGCGCTCTGCAAGCCATGGCGATTCTTTATCGCCACGCCCGTAAAAGCCTGCATGCCCACCCTCAGCTTGATAATCCAAGTGAACCATGCTTGATACCTCTGCTTCTAAGGGTAAGCTTTCAAAGGGGACAAAAGGATCATTTTTGGCATTTAAAATGAGCGTCTCCGTTTGTATGGCATGCAACCAGGGCTTGGAGGAATTCACGTCATAGTATTCGTCTGCACTCTTTGTACCAAACAGCACTGAGGTAACAGCGTTATCCATGTCTTGAACTGTACTGACTGCCCGTATACGTCTGGCATCCAAATAGTCCGGAAAGCGCTCGGCCATTAGCAATGCTTTTGGCTTCATCGTCGCGACAAAGTGTTTGCTGTATAACAAATAATTAACGCCTTTATCAAGGCTGTGAGCTGTTTGTTTCAAATCGATAGGCGCTGAAATGGCCGCCGCCGCTTTGACTAACTGACGCGCCTCATTCGGATATTGACCTAGCCACTTCAAGAGTGCATTGCCTCCCAATGACACGCCTGCCGCATAAAGAGTCTTTTCGGGGAGTTTTTGATGAATGATTGAAATGAAGGTATTGATCTCTTCAGCATCCCCGGCATAGTATACGCGGGGCAGCCGATTGGGCTCGCCAGAGCAACCGCGAAAATGTACAACCAGGCCAATCCATCCGCGTTGTTTGGCAGAGGACATGATCACCCGCGCATAATGACTTTGCGAGCTCCCTTCCAGGCCATGAAATAACACCAATACTGGTTTATTCTGCGTGCGATCCAACTTCTCGGGCGGTTCGGTCCAATCAACATCCACAAAGTCTCCATCCGGCAATTCCCAGCGCTCCCTGACATACAACTGCTTTGCAACCTGCGGGAACAGTGAGGGAACGATGGTTTGCAGATGCCCTCCGACTTGCCATATCGGCGCCTTAAATTCATTGGCTGCCAAGCAGGTTGAAGCAGAAAATATACATGCTGCCATGGTCAGGATTAAATAAATTACCCTCATTAGTTTAGGTGGCTGGCGCATCAATAAGTCTTGATCAGCAATGTGCAGCCGTTTTCAGTGCGGATTTCTTTGTGATAGGTCCCAGCTCCTGCAAAGTGATAATCACCGTTTTTACAATGAATCCCGTCCAGCCATACCTCGCCATCAATCACAAACGTTTCTTCATTTTTTTGATGATCGTGATAAGGAATACTCGTATTTTGTTCGAGTTTGAGCAGAAATGACTTGGCCTCGTCATCGCTTTTCAATACTTTGATTTGAATGCCATGCTTGATAGATTTCCACTGACCCTGCTCTGAAAATACAAAAAATTGTGCGTCACGGCTTTGTGAAACCCGTTGCATCAATTTCTTTTTGATCTGGTTTTTCGTCTCGTGCTTAGGTGCCAAATCTGGCGTCGCCTCAAACAGCTCAAGAAATAAATCAAAATCCAATGATTCAGGTTTATTGGTTGTCATCTCTTTATTCAAAACTGTTCACCTTTGAGTTTCTCTCTTAATGATTTTTGTGCTCGGTTAATGGTTGATTTCACGGATCCGAGCGGCATATTCATCAACTGAGATATTTCTTGATGCGATAATCCATAATAAAAAACATGATGCAACAGCTGCCTTTGCAAGGGTTTAATTTCTGACAAAGCTTTCACGACTGCCAGCGACGCCTGTTTGCCCTGCAGCTTATCGTCTGCTGACAAGTCTGTTGACTCTATTGCCCAATCGAAATTAACGACCATTTCAGGCACTGCATTACGCTTTCTTACCGCATCAATGGCACGAGAACGGCAAATGATTAACATCCAGTTGTACAGCGGGCATTTGTTGAAATCGTAGCGATATATTTCCTGCCATACCTGATAATAAGTATCTTCAACCACTTCTTCAGAAGTACTTGGATCTTTGGTAATTTTCAAAGCCAAACTATAGATTTTGCTAAAAGTAGCTTCATACAACTCGTTAAAAGCATCCTCATCCCTATCTATTATTCGAGCTATCAAATCCTCGATGTCATCTCTCACAATTCATTCCAAATTTTCTTTTGATATTTAAATTGCACCCAATTTTAATGTACGACGAACAGCTCTGATTGGATGCAGTCTAGAGAAATAAAATACATCCCTGCATGACCAAGATCACTGTCGAGTGAGCTAAAAACGTTTGACAGATGGAAATATTGTATGAAGGCTGAAATATTTTTAACTAGCTCATCTGTGACCACTCGGCAGGCGTTACCCCCAGCCGTTTTGCAAATACACGGCTAAACGCAGCGGCACTTTGGTAGCCCACTTGTGTGGCAATACTTTTGAGGGGTTTGCCTTGCCGGATCAGGTTTTGTGCAATCGAGAGCCGCCAGTCGGTCAGGTAATCCAGCGGTGTGGTGCCTACCGTGGTTTTAAAGTTGGCGGCAAACCTGGCACGTGACATGCCGGACGCATCCGCCAGAGTTTCTAATGTCCACGGATGGGATGGGTTCTCATGCATGGCTTTGACGGCTAACGCCAACCGGGTATCGGCCAATGCGGCAAAAATACTTTGCTGCAACTGCCCGTGCTGAATCACATGCCGCAGAACCTGGATCAGGAAATATTCTGCCAGCCTATCCAGTGCGGGTTGCCGCCCCAAGTCTTGCGCAAAGGCTTCATGAAACAATAGCTGCAAGGTCGGCGCAATTTGTAGCATGTCGCTTAAAGGCACAATCACATATTCAGGCAAGGCTGTGGCTAGCGGGCTGCGTACGTTGGCGCCCAAGTTAATCATGGCGCATACCAGCTCACACGGCTCGCCAGCCACGGGGCTGAGCACGTGACTGCTAGGCTTAGGGAAAAACACCACGCTTGGTTGGTCTATACGAGCGAGAGGGTTATCCCGAAACATCAGGTCTAGCTTTCCCGCCCGCAACAAATGAATGTGCCCTACCGCTCCAGTGCCATCAAAGTTCACGACCTGGCAAAGATCACCGGTGAAAAATACCTGGGCCGAGAGTGAGATTTGATTCAATAGTGGCAACAACGGGTCCAAACGAGACTCCTGATCAACATACCGAGACCTTTAATAATCATGAGTATTGCATGATATCTCCAACGCACCAAGCGTTCCAATTTACTAAACTAAGGAGACTTATCATGGCCCGTATTCAACCAATTAACCGTCAAACCGCAAGCGCAGAAGTGAACGCCACATTAGACGCTGTGCAAGCCAAATTGGGTAAAGTGCCTAATTTGTATGCCACCGTTGCCCAAGCACCCGCGGTGTTAACGGCCCAACTGGCTTTTGGCGAAGCGCTCAGCCATGGCCGCTTAACGGCAAAACAGCGTGAATCGCTGGCACTCGCTATCGGCCAGGCTAACAGCTGCCAATATTGCCTGTCAGCACATAGTTTGGTGGCCCGCGGCACCGGCCTGAATGCAGAAGCGATTCAGGCTGCCCGCCGGGGCGAGGCCGTCGACCCCGTGACTGACGGTTTACTGAAATTGGCGGTTAAGATCGTCAACCAACGCGGCATCTTGTCGGAGGCAGATATCGCGGCAGCCTATGCCGCTGGCGTGGATAATGGCTTGCTGCTGGAGGTGATTGCGCATGTGGCTTTAAACACCCTGACCAATTACACCAATCATATTGTGCAAACTGAAATCGATTTTCCAGTTGTGACTGTTTAACCCTGCCCTCGCAAACAAAAAGCCCGACGTCTAGTCGGGCTTTTGTCATTTTAGCCTCAGCTAAAATTATTTGTTCATGACGTACATTGTTACTTCAAAGCCAAAACGCATTTCAGTCGCTGCTGGTTTAGTCCACATGGTAGATCTCCTAGATAAAGTTAACAATCAAACATGTGACTAGTATGTGCGCCTGCTTGAATATTGTTGAGCGCAGTTTTACCTGAATCAGGCTCATGATTTTCACCAGTAGAGACTCAAGCATTATTCCGCCAGAAACGCTTCTACTGTTTGCATAAATAATTGCGGCTGTTCTGCATGCACCCAATGATCGGTGGGCAGGCTGACAAAGCGGGCTTGAGTGAAGTGCTGGCTAATTGTGTGAATGTCTTGCGCATTGACATAATCACTCCGCTCCCCGCGAATAAACAGACTAGGCATCGTCAGGCCAGTGGCCTCTGGCGGCAAAAGTGCTGACTGCAGTTGCCCATAATTGGCTTTGAGGGCCGCGAGATTGAGCCGCCACTGCAAGCGATCATCCACCTTATGCAGATTGGTGAGCAAGAACTGGCGCACCATCAGGTTAGGGATAGCGGGAGCGAGCGCTTTATCTACGTCACTGCGAGAGGCACACTGGTGCAAGTCTACCGCCAGCATGGCGTCTATGAGCGGCGTGTGCACGTCGGCATAAGCGCGCATGGCCATATCCACCACCATCAGCTTGCTCACGCGTTGCGGCCATTGCATGGCAAACTGCATGGCCACCTTGCCGCCCAGTGAATGGCCCAGTACATGCACTTTTGCCAGGTTCAAATGCTCACACACCGCCAGCACATCCGCTGCCATTTCTGCATAGGTTTGCGAGTCCTGGTGCGGTGAGCGGCCATGGTTACGCAAATCGACACTGATCACCGGCCCCTTCTGGGCGAAATGCCTGGCAATACTGCCCCAATTGTCGGCGGAGCCAAACAGACCATGGAGCAATAACAAAGGCGTGCCACTGGATTCAGTGGACGCGTTCAAGACTTGATGATGTAGCAACGGAAAAGTGGTGGTCATGGTAAAAAAGATTTCAACGGTTAGTGAAGCGCTAAAGCGCTATCTTATCGTACTTACAAACTTCGTCAGTCAACTCCTACGGCAGGATCAGAATCCGGTGTATGGCTGGCCCTGCGCGTTTTTTGAATAATGAGAACTCGATGATTTTGAAAGGACTGCACATGAAAACGACATTGAAATCCATTTTGCTGGTAAGTGCTTTATTGTTGCCGATGGCAAGTTTTGCCGCGGATGGCGACTCCATTGGTACCAAGGTAGAAGACACCGTGATCACGGCCAAAGTAAAGGCGGCCTTGGCCAAGGACAAAGCCGTGAGTGCCACCGATATCAAAGTTGAAACCGACAGCAATGGCCTGGTGCAATTATCTGGCGTGGCTAAAACTAAGGCCGAAGCAGATAAAGCAGTGCAATTGGCTAAAAATGTCAAAGGTGTGACTGCTGTGAAAGACGATATTGTGGTCGCACAATAAGTCCCCACGCTACGATCTTCTCTCCGTTGCCCCTGTGCCAGCCATGGCCAGGGGCATTTTTTTATGCCGCGTAACCCATGGATGAAGATAGGTTCGGGGCCGCACTGGTCTGTTGCTACCGACACTCAGTATGCAGCAAGGGGCTTAAGCTCGTGATCGTTACTTGACGTCGGTGCCACCCTGTTTCGGATCCTGCTGAAAGCGTTTGCTTTTTTCCATATTGCCAGGCTTGGAAGACTGGGCATTTTGCGGCTGGCTGGCGGTGTCTTTGGTGTTGGGCGGCAGATTATTATTATCTTGCTGCGGCTCCAGATAGTTACCGTTTTTGGTGGTATCCGGCACCTGGTTTTTTTGTTTTTGCGCCGGAGGCACGGCATCGGGAGAGACATGATCCGCAGCCAGGCTGGGCACACTGCTAGCCACCAACAGGGCTGCGATCAAAAAAGAAAGGGGATTGTTCATAGGGGCATCCTTATCAAAGAAGAAGAAAACCTGTCTGGTCAGACAGGCATGCTTCTATGCTAAGGATGCACGGGCAGGCTGTATGTCAGCCTAGCGACCTCAAATTTGTAGGATTATCACGAAGCGGCTTCTTCATTGCCGGTCAGTTGGCCGTGGCTACGGATCCAGGCAATCACTTTAAGTAACTCATCCGGGGTGATGCCGTTATTAGGGTCTGAAGGGTCCATCAAGCCTTTACCTTTGGCCCCCATGCCGCCATTGGTGCCATGCCACACGGTTTCAAACATGCCTTTATTGGTGGCGTCTTTGGCGTAGTTATAGTTGGGGCCGGTCAGCGCAGGGCCCACTTGCCCGCCCGCTTCCGGGCCGTGGCATTGGGTGCAAGAATACAGCTGGAAGATTTTTTTACCTGCTGCAATCGCATCTTCTTTACCGACATAAGGGTTCTTACCTGTCGCTAAAAATTCTTTGGCGGCTGGCGTATCAAACAATTCAGGCTTGATTTCCAATGGCGAGCCATCCTGGGTGGTGACAAACTTGATCGTTTCAGTGCTGGCAGCCGCCTCGGTTTTAGCAGAGGGATCGCCGGAAGCAGTGGTTTGTTTGTCGCAGGCAGACAGGCCGGTGACTAACACCAGCAAGGCCAGACTTGTTTTAGCACGCAATGTTGCATTCGGGCTTGCTTGAGGCAAGGTAGCCATTGGACGATTTTCCAGGCCAGTTTTTAATCTCATGATGGTCTCCTCAATGGTAAGGGTGATTGGAAAAATGAATGTGTAAACGATTATGGAGAAAAGCGAAACCAGTGCCCATGTCACAACGGCGCAATTTATTGTAGGAGTTGTCGGACAGGGAAACGGGCAACATTCATGGGTGTCACGGTCTTGAGACAAGCATGACGGGACGAGGCATTCCGCCCGCAAAAGACACCCCGCCTACACTGTCAGACAGGTCTGACATGACAATCAGTCATGTGCCTATATTGGCTGCTTGGGCGCTTTTCTTACACTTCAGGCCTGAAGACACATTCAAACCACCTGCTTTTTTACTGCGGCGGCGACGCGAAAGTTCATCGACATCTTCATGTTGACGCAACGCAGCAGTCAAAGCGGGGCTTTATTTTTTTGACGGAAACACGGACAACTGTGAGGAGTCACCCATGTACAACCGCCCTATTAATGTGCTGCCTCTGGAGGCACGCCCACTGGATGCCCTGACGCTGGAGCAGTTTTGGCATTGGCATCAGGCCAGGCAACAAGAAGATCAACAGGCCTTGACCCAGGCCCAATTACTGCTGAATCAGCTATTTGAAGACTATACAGATGCGTTTGCCCTGCGTTTATGGAATGACCAGTTGATTTATGTGGGCGAGCAATCACCGGCATTTACGCTGTCACTGTCTGCAGAACTGGTACGTGATCCTCACTTGTTGACCACACCCGTCCCCTGGATGACTGCGTATATAGACGGTCACATCCAGGTCGTGGGCGACTTTCATGCCGCACTGCAATGCCTGGAATACTTCCAGTCTCTGCCTATCCCCTTGGCCACCACACTTGCACGTGCATTACGTGCGCTGGCACCATTACCACCTCGCCACGGCGCTGTACCAAAGTCTGGTCTGTTGCCACTCAACTACGATGTGCCGGCTGAGTTTTATCGCCATTGGCTGGATGAACGTATGCTGCATTCCTGCGCCTATTTTTGTGGCCAAACGCGTGAGCTCGGGCAGGCGCAACGAAACCAGCTGGAACTGATTTGCCTGAAGCTGCGTTTGCAACACGGTGACCATTTGCTCGACCTTAGTGGCGGCTGGGGCGGACTGGCCTGCTGGGCCGCCAAGCATTACGGGGTCTTTGTGCATGCTTATATCCAGAACCCTGCCCAATATGCCTATGCCAGCCAGCTGATCCAAAGCGAACAACTCACCCATCTGGTGACACTGATCCCTGGCGACTATCGCGCTGTGGCGGCACAAGGCCAGTACGACAAAGCCGTCTGTATCGGGGTCGCCGAACACGTAGGTGAACCGCATTTGCCTGCGTTCTTGAATACAGTCCATGCCGCGCTGACACCGGGCGGCTTGTTTTTGAGCCATGGCATGACCAACGAGCGCGCAGCCTGGCAGCCTGAGGACCCCGCCCATACGCTAGTGAATCAGCAGTTGTTCCCGCAAGGCAAGTTGGCCACCTTTCCACAGCTACTGCAGTGTATGGATGCCGCCCAGTTTGAGGTGTTTAACATTGAGGGACTGCGCCAGCATTTTGTTCAGACCCTGCGCCACTGGCTGAGTGGACTGACGTCGCAACACCAGGACATCACCCGCACCCTGGGCGAACGCAGTTACCGTGCCTGGCGACTGTATCTGATGTCCAGCCTGATCCAGTTTGAACAGGGACTCACCGGCATTCACCAGATTGTGGCGACCCGGCGCTAGCTGCCATCTGGCAGGCCATGCCATGAAAACCAGTCTGGCAAAGACCAGAAACAGATGATAGAGAGGAGTACACGATGCATACCGCCACAGACCGTCCGCCCCGTTTTCAACTGTCCCTGATCAGCGGTTGCCTGCTGGGACTGAGTGCCTGTTCGCCACCGGCCCAACTGCCTGAGTCGGCCAGCTATGGGCCAGCACCAGATCTGTCCTCCTATCATGCCAGCTGGCTTCCCACCGTCCATGTGGCAAAAGCGGTTGGCTGGCCGCAAGGTGAAAAACCAGCCTCTGCGCCAGGCACCCATGTGGTCGCGTTTGCCAGCGACCTGCATCACCCGCGCTGGCTGTATGAGTTGCCTAATGGCGATATTCTGGTGGCAGAAACCAATCACCCGCCTAACAAAGAAGGGTTCAGCCTCAAAAGCTGGATTGCCAGCCTGTTTATGAAAGACGGCGGCGCAGGGGCTGAGAGCATGAACCGCATCATGCTGCTGCGCGACAATGACGGCGATGGCGTGGCAGAAGAACGACATGTCTTTATCAAAGACCTGCATTCGCCGTTTGGCATGGCCCTGATTGGGGACACCTTTTATGTGGCCAACGCTGATGCCTTGATCAAATTCCCTTATCAGCCAGGCCAGACTGAAATTACCGCCGCCCCCACCAAAGTCACCGACCTGCCCGCAGAACGCAATCATCATTGGACCAAAAATATTTTACCCACCCCCGATGGCAGCAAACTGTATGTCACGGTCGGCTCCAACAGCAATGTCGGTGAAAACGGCATGGACGAAGAAAAAGAGCGGGCGGCTATTTGGGAGGTCGATGCAGTCTCTGGCCAGCATCACATCTATGCTTCCGGCTTGCGCAATCCGAATGGCATGGTATGGGAACCGCATACTGGCGACTTATGGGTCGTGGTCAATGAGCGAGACGAACTCGGCAGTGACCTGGTGCCGGATTACATGACCTCGGTCAAACAGAATGGCTTTTATGGCTGGCCCTACAGCTACTACGGCCAACATGTAGATGAGCGGGTACAACCGCCCCGCCTAGATCTGGTTGCCACAGCGATCCCTCCTGATTATGCACTGGGCACACACACGGCTTCACTGGGCCTATTCCCGGCCAAAGGCAATCAGCTGCCCGAGCAATTTCAAAACGGCATGTTTGTCGGCCAGCACGGCTCCTGGAACCGTCAGCCTTACAACGGCTATAAAGTCATTTTTGTGCCATTTGAAGCAGGCAAGCCCGCTGGGCAACCCATTGACGTACTGACCGAGTTTTTAAATGCAGACGGACAAGCCCGGGGGCGTCCCGTCGGTGTGATTGTTGATAAAAAAGGGCAGTTGCTGGTGGCAGATGATGTCGGCAATGTGATCTGGAATGTCAAAGGCAGCCATAAAACTGCCCGACATACCGACTCGAACGCCTCTGAGAATAGGGAAGCAACCAGCGGTGTGCATGCGACCGTAGCCGCACACGATTAAAAATTAAAAACATTAAAAAATAACTGGAAGGCGTTTTAAGCCCCGGTATTCGCGTGCCGGTTTTGATCACACAGAAACGAGACGAGACCGCCATGAAAAAATTATTACTGCTTTATGGTCATGCCCTGAGCCATCACGCATTACACACCCTGTTACAAAATGACCTGCGCCTGCAGTTGCTTTACGAAGTGCCCACGGTGCGCGAAGCGATTCGCCTGATCCATCAGCAACCGCTGGATGCGATTATTCTGGACATTTCGGCCCCCAACCAAAATGGTCTTGAAGTTTTGTGCGATCTCAAACATGCTGCACCGGGGCTGCCGATTCTGGTGATTAATGGCAGTGAGCGGCCTGACCGCATGATTCATTTTATCCGTCTGGGCTGTCAGGGCTATCTGCCTTACACCACGCAAAGTTCGCAGGTGATACCAGCCATCCGCAGCATTGCATGCGGAAAATCCTGCCTGATGCCGCGCCAGCCACTACCAACTGTTGACGGAGTCACAACCCATGCGGCATGAGCAGTTATCGTTGCGGGAGTTACAGGTCTTGTTCAAGCTGATCAAGGGCCAACCGGTCAACGCCGTGGCAGACGAGCTTGCCATCGCGCCGGGTTCTGTCAGTGTCTTCCGCGCCAAAATCTTGCGCAAAATGGGCGTGCCCAATAATGCGGCGTTGATCCGTTATGCCCTGACACATGGCCTGATCCCTGCCCCGACCACATTGAGCCGTCAGACCCGGCAGAACCCTGCCCAGACGGATTCAAATAACACCGGCAGCCTGGCTAAAGTTTTTTGACTGCAAATTGGAGTTGCTCAATGGTTTCCCACGAAATCAACGAGCCGATCAGAATCACGCCCAAGCCCAACCCTGCGGTGCAGATAATGGCCAAGGTGAGTGAGAACAGTGCCCCACGCTCACGGATGCCAAACACATAGCGCACACCGCGGTAGACCAGCGCAACGGCAATCAGCGCCGCCACCCCATGCACCAGCACATTAACGCTCAGGCTGGGGACCAGGTAAAACAGCGAAGTCAGCCACAGCGGGGTTGTCGCCAGCGTGATTAACAACAGAGCATCCCGGAAGCCAGGCTTCACACCCACCATCTGCGCCAGATGCTGTGTAATCCATGCCAGCACCAGCACCAATTGCAGAAACAACAACTCGATGCTCACCATGAGCAAGCGGTTACCTGGTAATTGGTCAAAAAACAATTTGGGCACCTGATGATCCAGCCGCAAGTACATCGTGATACATGGGATCAAGGACAGTGGCAATATATAAAATATCAGCAACTGCGTGACACCAGGTTTTGGCATCGCGAGCACCTTGGGCTGCTCACTACGCGGTGTCACATAGTCGAATAAACGGATGGGATTCATCATCATCTCCTGTAAAGAACGATGCGCCATTATGCAAGCAGGACAGCCGCATCCATACCCGCAACAGGCTGATCTGACTGTCAGAATTTACGTTGGCCGACGGAAACATAAGCAGCCCCTTGGCGTGGCCAGGTGAGAGAAATGGGCCTATCTGCCCAGATAAGCGTGCCTATAGATAGCCATTCTTACACCAGCTTGCGCATTCATCCGATGGGGGGCCAGGCTGTGCTGTCGCATACTCAGATCTTCTCACCATCAACAACCGCTTTTGGAGACTGAGACATGACAGACAGAGACGATTTCATTGCTACCCTGAACGATTTGATTGAGGTATCCCGCGATGGCGAAGAAGGGTTTCGCGTATCGGCTGAGAATGTAGATCATCCCCAACTCAAGGCTTTTTTCATGCGGCGCTCGCAAGAGGTGGCGGCCAGCGTACAAGAGTTGCAAGGGCTGGTGCGCTCGCAGGGGGGCGAACCCGCCGCCTCAACCAGCTTGGGCGGCGCGCTGCACAGACACTGGATAGATCTTAAAACAGCCCTCACCAGCAACAATACGCTGTCGGTGCTTAATGAAACCGAACGTGGCGAGGATGTGGCGCTGAAGGCTTACCAAGAAGCCGCTGAAATGGATTTGCCAACCCATATCCGTACTGTGGTTGTTCGTCAGCTTGAAGGCGCAAAACGCAATCATGACGAGGTGAAGAAATTGCGGGATGCCGCGCAGGCAGAGGCCGATGCGCATTCTTAAACCAGGCCAGAAAGTCACACCCTGCACTGGCGCACCCTGATAGCGAAGACCTGCTTACCGCAGGTTTTTGTTTTGGCTGTGTGCGCGGCTTAGAAGCGGATTTTTAGCGATGTTTCACGTCCAACACATTGAGCTCACGGGCAAGTCCAGGCAAGCGCCGTCCACGTGTGCACATCGCCTAAGCCTTGATGCAGGGCAAACTCAGGATGATGCCTCAGTGGCCCAGTCTGTGGTCACCTGCGCCAGCGTCCGGTTAATTTTCACGATACCGCCCTCAGTCGAAATCACCCAGCTCACCGGGATAAAGTGATGCACGCCAGACGTGTCTTGTTTAAGTTTGATCAGGTCGTCGCTGACCATATGATCAACCACAGCGACATGCTCGGACTGGGCGGTGGTGACGGGCATATCGGGTTTAATTTCACGGGCATCTATCATGTCTGTCTCCTCTCAACGGTGATGGTTCATGCAGTGACCTTAAGCGGAGAGTGTGGCTGGCGAGGGTTCCCCTCACTATCGCGGCAAGACTGAGTTTGCTGTAAGAATTGTGAGCCCCGATAACGCTGGTCAGCGGGCATGGGCCAGGGGACATCACAGCGAAAGTCACAGGTAAAATCGCACGAGCGTCTGACCGGGCAGCGCGATACTTTGCTGATATTCTTACTGACACGTTCTATGTGTCTCAACCGCATGCAGACGGTCTGTGGTCTGTGGCATGTTAATCAAGGAGTGAGTATGGCCATTTTTTATATCAGCGCCTGGCAAGGCGCACCCGATGCCAGTGAGCGCGTCTGGGAAACCAATGTATTGGCGCTGAGTGTAGAAGAAGCCTACCGTCTTGGCCGTAGCCGCCTGGCAGCAGAACAGCCTGACTGGGACTTGACGAAACTGACCCTTCTGGCTGAAGGCGATAGCGTCACAAAATCTATAGAGATTTAACCGCCGCGATAACGGTGGTATTGCGCGTTGCTTTTTAGCCTGACCACAACAAAACGTCGGCCCAAAACAAAACACCCGGTTAACACCGGGTGTTTTGCAATAAAACCTTGGTCAGAATTATTTGTTCATCACATACATGGTGACTTCAAAGCCAAAACGCATTTCAGTCGCTGCTGGTTTAGTCCACATAATAAATCTCCTTGAATGATTAAGAGAGGCAATGGGCATCTCGTTAATAATCACTATACGCCGCAGGGCAAGAAAGCACTTGCGTAGCTGGCTTAAAAACAGCTCATGATTTTACTGAGAACCACCTGCTGCCAAAAATCAGTGCGGGCTGCGACCCAGCGTCCACTTCAGCCATCCCCAGCCAAGGAGTCCAGACAGCAGCGAACCGGTCAAAATCGCCATTTTTGAAAGATTGATTGCCTCGTCCATACCAGCAAAAGCCAGGTTGGTAATAAAAATGGACATGGTAAAACCGATACCACCCAACATGCCAGCGCCCAAAATGTGCGCCCAGCGCAAAGGCGGATGTAACTTGCACAGCCCGAAAACCACTGAAAGCCACACTGCCAGCATAATGCCCACCGGCTTGCCCACAATCAACCCAGCCATAATGCCCAGGCTGTTGCTATGCGTAAACACCGATTGCACACTGTCCGCTGCCAAATGAACACCGGTATTGGCAAAGGCAAAAACCGGCAGAATGAAGAACGCAACGGGCAAGTGCAAGGCATGCTCCAGCCGTTGCGAAAGCGAATCCTCGTCTTCGGCCAGCTGCTGAAAGGGAATGGCAAACGCCAGCGCGATCCCCGCCAGCGTCCCATGCACGCCTGATTTCAGGGTCAGCCACCACATAAAGGCCCCGCCGAGCAGGTATGGCAGCATAGACAGCACGCGCAAGCGATTGAGCGCAAACAGCAAGGCAAGCACAGTGAGCGCGGCCAGCAAGTGCGGGAGCGAGATTGAGGCGGTGTAAAACACGGCGATCATGATGGCTGCGCCAAGATCGTCAATGACGGCAAAAGCGACTAAAAACACTTTTAACGGCGCCGGCACACGGTTGCCTAAAATGGAGAGCACGCCCAGGGCAAACGCAATATCGGTGGCCATCGGGATACCCACGCCGGACTGGTAAGCCGTGCCATGATTCATCTGCCAAAAGATCAAGGCAGGGGCAATCATACCGCCCAAGGCGGCAATCGTCGGTAACAGCGCGTTGTTGACGCTGGAAAGCTCGCCTACATATAACTCGCGCTTGAGCTCCAAGCCAATTAGCAGGAAGAACACGGCCATCAAACCATCATTCACCCACTCTTCCAGGCTGAGCCCCAAGCCGTGCAGATGCCAGAACGCATGATAGTGGCTGGCAAACACACTATTGGCGATCAGCAGTGCCAGCACGGTAGCCAGCATCAGCAAGACACTGCTGGCCTGCTCCGAGTCTAAAAAGCGTTGAAAGGTTTTGGTGATCAGTAACATAATTCAATAACCCTGATTGGACTTGGCCGTCAGCTGCGGCGAGCTATTCGCCAATGGCAAAGCCGATGCCAAACATGTTTTGTGCCTGGTTGTAGTCCAGGAGCGAGACGCCATAGCCACTGGCCAGCATGGCATAAAACTTCACGCTCTCGTTTTTAAACGGCTTGTATTGCACATCGGTGCGGATATAGCCCTTGTTGTCACTGCGCATGTTGTTACGCAAGGTCACGCTGGCGGCCAGGGTGTGGGGTTCATTATCCCAGTGCAAGGTCACATCGCCATAGCCCATATACTTGCTGATATCCGGGTTGTCATCGTCTGACTTGTTCTCGGGGATGCGCCACCATGGCCTGACCAGCAGGCTATATTGTTCATTCAATTGCCAGCCCCCTTGCAGGTAGAAGCGGTTCCAGCTGCGCGACAACGGTTGTGAGCGGCCATTCGACTCATGCACCAGGCCCAGATTGAGCATATTAGGCATGGCGGTCCACAGCCCTCCCTCTGCCGGCTTGTTGAGCCCCAGCGACAAAATCAGCTCGGGCGAATAGTTATGATCGCGCATGGGCCGAGATTGTGCCTCGTTGTAAACCTGCCAGAACGATTGCTGGGTATAAGCGCCCCATAAGCGCGCGCTCTGCACCCACTGATTTTTGGGCAGCCAGTCTGACATATTCATCAGCTGGGTTTTCAGGCTGATCTGAAAATGCAGGTCGTTGTGTCCGAGGTCACGGTTTTGCGTGTTGGGGCGTGATGGCGAAACCGGGACCTCGTTAGGGTTGCTCGAATAGCTGGTGACAATGTAATTGAGCTGGTGCGTTTCAAGGTCGGTAAAATGCAACTCATCCTGGCTATTCAAATGCCACTTGCGTGACAGGTAACCGGTGTCAGCACTCACGCTTTTGACCAGTGCTTCCTGGCTGGGCGCCAAGATAGGCGCCACCACATGGCTGGGCGCGAATTGCTGGGCCACTTTATCAAAGCACACCAGTCGCCGAGAAGCATCGTCTGCAAACTCGGTTTGGCAAGTACGCAAGGCGGTTTGCATGTCGTTCACCAGGGCTGCCTGTGCTTGACCTGCCAGCAGCAGGCCACTCACCAGTAGCGCATTCAACAGCCGCTCATGTCGCCACTGGCTGCGCAGTCTGCGAAAAAATAGCATATGGATTCCCTTCTATGCGCCCAACTTAAGGGGCTGGATTCATCATGACGAGATGTTGTTGCTCGATGGCCGCGAGCACCTCTTCGCTCAGGTGGACCTGATAAGCCGCCACATTTTCTTGTAACTGTCCCAGGCTGGTCGCGCCGATAATGGTGGTGCCAACAAACCAGCGGTGATAGACAAAACTCAAGGCCAGCTGTACCGGCGTCAGGCCATGACTACGGGCCAACTCGGCATAGGCTTTGGCCGCCGCCGGCACCGCGGGCTTTTTATAGCGCTTGGCATAGCCTTCAAACAAAGTCACGCGGCCGGGCGTGGCCGGATCATCGACATACTTGGCCGTGAGGTGCCCAAAGGCCAAGGGCGAGTAGGCCGCCAGCGCGACCCCTTCCCGGTAAAGCACTTCGGTCATGCCAAACTCCATACCGCGGTTCATGAGGTTATAGCAATTTTGCAGCACGGCAATGCGCGGCAAGCCCTGCTCGCGCGCAATACGCAAAAACTCCATCAACCCCCAGGGTTGCTCGTTACTGAGTCCGATTGCACGGATTTTGCCTTCCTTCACCAACTCATCCAGAACTTCAAGCTGGGTCTGGATAGGTACCCAGTTGATCGCCTGACCTTCTGCATCCAGTTCCGCATGCGGGTCAAATTGATATTGGCCAAACATGGGCACATTGCGCTCGGGCCAGTGCAGATAGAGGACATCCAGGTAATCGGTTTGCAAGCGCTGCAAACTGTCATGCACCGCCTGGCGGATATTGGCACGGTCCATACCACTCGGGCCACCGCGGATCCAGTGCATGCCGCGGCGGGGTCCGGCCACCTTGCTAGCCAGCACAAACCGGTCGCGAGACTGCTTCTTGATCCAGTGCCCCAGCATGGTTTCGGTACGCGTCACCGTTTCTGCACGGGGCGGCACCGGGTACATTTCTGCCGTATCAATAAAATTAATGCCATTTGCCAGCGCATAATCCAGCTGGTGTTCTGCATCCTGTTGGGTGTTCTGGTCACCATAAGTCATGGTGCCCAAGGTGATTCTGGAGACGCGAATACCGCTGTCTCCCAGCGTAATTTGATCCATCAATGTAATACCTGTTTTTCTACCGGGATGTCCATTACGATACTCGAAACGGACTGAGGTTCCTTGGCTGGCGCGGATGGCAGTGTCCAGCCTGCCTCTTTGCTGGCCAACAGCAACATGCGGCTAATCGCCAGCACCAGCTCATGGTTCACATTGATATTCACGTTAATGCCATTGGCGCACACCAGTTGCACATGATTAAGTTGGTCGTTGACCGAGACAAAACGCGTTTCCACCGCCAGCAGGGTTTGCTCGGTGACCACACTTTTGGGCGCCTGATAGGCCGTCTCAAAGTCAAGATCATCTAGTGCCTCTACTGCTTCCGCCTCTTGTGCAAACTGCTGGGTGGCTTCCGGCAGGCTTTGCTCAGACAAGGGCAACGGACCAGACACCGGCAAATGCGCCTCCTGATTAAATACCTTGAAAATCTGCCTTGCCACGCGGTAGGTAATCCAGACCTGGATTTCCTGTTCGTCACTCACCGCGGCCCGCATGAGCAGGCGGTCTTGATGCTGGTCATAAGAAAGATTGATTTGCTGTATGGATTGCGGTTGCATGCGGATTTAACCTATGACGGGATAGGTATTAGCATACCGTGTTGATCCGCAACTGCCTACCACTAAGCATGCAGAGTTTTAGCCATACGGCATGTAATGGTATGCATTTAACATGTTTGAATCAAAAAAACGAGCATTAATCTCAAAATAAATTATCGCGACAACATTTATCAAACAAAGGCCAAAAGGTTAAGTATTTCACCGAATCTATTAAGATGAATAAGCGTATTATTGTTTCAAGAACTAACTCATCTTGTTAGCGACCAACTTAATATCTGCATTAATGGAGTCCGTACACTTGCTAACCCATAATACAGAGCTGGCACGTCTGGCGGCCGTTGAAAGTTACCGCATTCTTGACACTGCGCCCGAAGCTGATTTTGATCAGTTAGTCGCCCTGGCCTCGACCTTCTTCTCAACACCGATTGCAAGCGTGACAGTGATGGCAGAGGACCGCTTATGGTTTAAATCTGCCAAAGGACTAGATCTCTGCGAAGCCCCGCGTGAAGATGTCTTTTGCCAACTGACGGTGGAACAAAAAACACGGCTGGTGATTGAAGACACACTGCAGGATGCATTGTTCAAGAATAATCCGCTTGTCATTCAGGCGCCGTATATTCGTGCCTATGCCGGAATACCGCTGATTAATGATCAAGGCTATGCCATCGGCACTTTTTGCGTGATGGACCATGTACCTCGCCACTTTAGCGAGGCCGAACTTACTTTGTTGACCATCCTGGCGAACCAGGCCATGAAGCTGATGGAGTTGCGCAGAGAGATCGTTCAGCGTACGGAACTGAGCAAGCAGTTACAAGTGTTTTATGAACAGCAAGCCAAAAGTCAGGAGCTGTGGAAACAAGCCATGGATGCCGTCGGCGATGGGGTGTGGGATTATGACCTCATCACTGGGCATTACTTTTTTGGCCCCAACTGGCGCAAAATGCTGGGCTACCAAAGTGAGCCGCTGCTCCCGCAACTAGAGACACTACGTGCGTTGATTCACGAAGAAGATCAGGAACGCTTCACAAACTCTCTCAATGCCTACCTCTATGGCCAACAGCCGGAGTACAAAATCGAATATCGGATTCGCTGCAAAAATGGCGATTACAAATGGGTACTCTCTCGCGGCATGGTGGTGGAACGCACCGCCGAAGACACCCCCAAGCGCATGATAGGGACGCATACCGATATCTCGCAATCTAAACTGCTTGAACAATCCATCTGGCAGCAGGCACACACCGATAACCTCACCGGTCTGCCCAACCGCCGATTGTTTCTGGATCGCTTACAACAGGCCATTTACAGCAGTCAGCGTGAACAGAAAAAATTTGCGCTGTTTTTTATGGATCTGGATGGTTTCAAAGCAGTGAATGACCTCCATGGCCACCTGGCAGGCGACCAGCTACTGATTGAGATTGCCAGTCGTATCCAGAAAATGTCGCGACAAGCGGATACCTTCGCCCGTTTCGCCGGGGATGAGTTCGCCATTCTAGCGATCAATATCAGCAATAGCGAAGACATGCTGTTGCACGCCAACAAAATCCTGCAAGTGGTGAAAGATCCCATCCCGCTCAATGGCTATGCTGCGTCTGTCTCCATCAGTATCGGTATCGCCATCTTCCCCGACCATGGTTGCACAGTCGATACGTTGATTCGTCACGCAGATCAGGCCATGTACGAAGCCAAGGAGTCCGGCAAAAATACCTGCGTTGTGTACCATCCGCACCGTCAATAGCCCCGCTCAGTTGTTTTAAAGATACACTCCGTTACAAAACCAAGCCCGCTCATCGGGAGGGTTTTGCAAGTCCTTCTGTCAGAATTGTTATGTACATAACGTTTTCTAGAGGGCTTATGCTACCGCTCACATCCACACTCAAAAAGATGATTTACCTTAGCCTGGGCGTATTCTGCGCCCTCGCCAGCCAACTTGCATACGCACATCCGCCTGGCCGCGGCTGGCATGGCGGCGTTGGTCTGTATTTTGGCGCCCCTTACCCGTTTTTTCCTTATGCCTACGCACCCTACGCCTACCCTTACCCGTATGTGTACAGCCCACCGCCCGTGGTGATTACCCAGCCGCAGTCACAGGTGTATATCGAGCAGGACAGCAACAATGCCACGAATGCAGCCCCAGGCAACAGCACAGCGCCAGCAACCAGCGCCAGCAACAATACTGCCTACTGGTATTACTGCGAGGCTGCTAACGGCTATTACCCCTATGTTAAAGAGTGTCCCGCCGGCTGGAAACAAGTCACACCGACGCCGCCAACAAACACACCAGCCAAATAGGAGACTGTCATGCATCTCAATAGGCACATGACCTTGCTACTTATGCTGAGCCTGACTGCCTGCGCGACTAACCCCACAGGCCCCAGCAGCATGGCCCTGCCAGGCACCGGCAAAGACTTCAAAGCCTTCAGGGCAGATGACCTGTCTTGCCGGGATTTTGCGCTGACGCAAATTGGCGGCAAGACCGTTAACCAGCAATATAACGCCAGTCTCGCTACCACGACCGCTGTAGGTACTGCCATAGGCGCAGCCATTGGCGCTGCAACTGGTGGCGGCGAAGGCGCAGCCATTGGTGCTGGCATGGGTGCGCTGTCTGGTGGAGCCATCGGCGCCAATACAGCAACCGTCAGTGGCATGAACGCCCAAGACAAATACGATAATGCCTACTATCAATGCATGTATGCGGCTGGGCATAAAATTCCGGTGCCTGCCAGCATGGCAAGGACCTATTCACAAGACAGCCAGCGCGCCTCATCAGCAAGTGTTCCAACCTATTATCCACCGCCCCCACCTCCCCCTCCGGGTTATCAACGCTAGTCCAGCCATCAGGCAGTGGCGTGCTGCCTGACACGCCTCATTCCCTTGCCAGACCGAGCCCGAGAGAGGCAGGCCGAAAGCGCCTTTGTATTAGCACTGAAAACAGTGCTAATACAAATAGCCAGTATCGCAAACTTAGTCCGGCAATCCTGGTCGTAGAAACATGCGAATCATCAAAAAAATTTTAATCCTCACCCTCGCTCTTTCACTCATGAGTTGTAGCCTGGTCAAGACCGCCTACAACAACGCACCTGCACTGATCGCATGGCGGCTGGATGATTATTTTGATTTTAGTGCAGCGCAAAAAGCCAAACTCAAACCCGCCCTGCGGGACTTGCATGCCTGGCATCGTAAAAATGAGTTACCGCGGTATGTGTCTTTGCTGGATGAAATACATGATGACCTCAGCCATGATGTGAGCGCACAAACGGCCTGCCAGCGCATTGAATCCATCAAATCCAATGTGCAGATACTTCAAACAAAAGTCATCCCTATCATCGTCGAAGTCGCCGACACGCTGAGTGAAAAACAACTACAGCATTTCGAGAAAAAACTGGAAAAACGTAACCAGGAATGGAAAGAGGAATGGTGGCAGGAAACGTTAGAAGAACAGCGAGAAGTGAGGTTAGAGAAATCCACAGATTTTGCTGAAAAAGTGTATGGCGACTTGAACGAAAAACAAATAACCCTATTAAAACAAGCCATTGCCAAGAGTGACATTGATCCGGCTATCATCTATGCCGAAATTTTGCGGCGCGACGAAGATGCGTTGACTATCCTCAAGGCATTAAGAAATCCCGCCTCGTCAAACGAAGAAAAATCGCAAATGGTCCGCGCAGGCTTTGAACGTATGCAAAACAGCCCGAATCCAGCTTACCAAACTCATATTGATAAAGTCACGCAGCAAACCTGTGAAACCATTGCGAGCCTTCATGCCAGTACAACCGCTAAACAACGCCATCATGCGCAGCAATGGGTGGAGGATTACAAGATGCAATTTACACAGTTGCAAAACCACTGATATGAGAGCGTTGGAGCTACCTATGTCACACTCACTTTAGTGGATTACCCTCCGAAACTGCGGATCATAACTCTGCCACTCAAATACACTTGGTCGTAGAATCAATCTGGCACAAAATGCCAATTCAAGCTGAACCAGATGCCCCTTGGCGCCCCTGGAGCGATGAAGTTTGTACTGAGCCAGTCACTTGAATTATGGTTATATCCACTAACACCTATATTGCCGTTAATACTCGGCGAAAACGGATTTATACCGAGTCGACCGGCACTAAAATATTCTTTATCAAACAAATTGCTAACGATCATCGTGGCCGTCCACTCTTTGTTCAATTTGTAACTCGTCTGGAAGTTAAACGTGGCATAGCCAGGTATTTTTCCGGGATTATTGGTTGGCGGTCGTTGAACTTGAATAAAACCACCGCCAGGAACAGCTATATTTCTGATGCTGGAAACGCCCTTTTGATGATCGTTATTTTCATTGCCTCTTAAGTAACTCTCAGAATGAGCTACCGCAGTGAGTCCCACTGTCCATTTGTCTGTAAGGTCGTAGCTCACGTTGGCATTTAGATTATGCAAAGAGACCCCCGGCATTTTGTCACCTGGTTCTACACGAATAACCCCTGAACCTAAACCATCTACAGTAGTTGCACTACTGTTATCCAGGCTAAACATATTAAAACTATCCTCAAACGTGGCTTGGGTAAGGGAGTAATTCACCCCAAGCTTAGCCTTACCGATTGAGCCAGACAATCCACCCTCCAGCCCTCTCCGACGAGTGTTGCCAATGGTGTCAAAGAAGCCTTGCCCATTACCAACAGAGACAAAATAAATATCGTTTTTGAGATCGGTCTGGTAGGCGCCTAGATTCCACTGCCACTCCCCCCAGACATTGCCACGCATGCCAATGTCATAGGTTGTTGCACGTATTTGAGGCAGATAAGGGTCGCCCGACAAGGTTGTAGGTAAACTACACTCGCGGTTTTCTAGTAGGCTCTTCGGTACGAAATTAGGATTGGCTGCCGTACCTGTATTCACTGGCGTTTTATCAAATGCGCAACCTAATTCAATCACACTTGGTGTACGCGTACCTTGCGCCCAATTGGCATACATATTTAAATTAGGCTTTGCTTGCCATGACACGCCCAAAGATGGATTAAATGAGTAGTAACTGAATTTCTCAGTTTCCGCTGGATCTAGTTGCCGGGATAAATCTGCTTTTTTGTATCCCTGAACATAATTTTGACATTCTGCATCTGTGGTACATGTATCCCAAAAATCAGGCAGTCCTAGAACTTCCCCAATAGAGAAAGCACCTGTACCATACCTTGTGGCAATTGTATTTTTGACCTTTGTTTGATTGTAGCGACCCGCTGCACTGAAATGTAGAGTCTCTATTGGAGTCCATGTCTCACTAAAATAAATACTCTTTGTTGTACTCGTACCATCGAAATCATTATTGCTTATAGTTTCATCTGCTGCTGTAAACATGGGATGAATATCATCAGGTGCGAGATATGCATTACGGTTTGCATCCAGCAAACCTAACTGCTGCTTATTGTTGTAGCTCGCTTTGGCGGCATCAATTGAGGCGCCTATCATAAATTTGTGCTGTTCAAGATTCCAATTAAATTGAAACGAAGCTCCATCAATCACTTGCTCTATTCGGTTATCAGTAAAAACTGCTGTAGGCGTGTAATAGCGCTTGCCCGTGTTAGGATCCACCTCATAGACAACTCCTCCTGTTCCACTATATGCGCCATCTAAAGTTGCAAGATTACCATTGGCATCGCGATACAAATATTGTCTGAAATTAGTCGTTGGATTACCTCCGCCATCGAGATCTTTTGTTGCTTGGCAAGCTGTATTATTGATTGGAGCAAAAGGGATGAAATAATTTTTATGAATACTGGTGACATTTCCTGCAGCATCTTTAGTGGTCGTATAAAAATAGCTTCCAAAAGGTACATTGAAGTAGTCAGGCTCGCCATCCGGTATACCCAACATAAAAAGGCCTTGAGCCAAAGACGAAGTTGAATAGCTATAAGCGCCATTTAACTCAGAGGATATGGCGCCATTAGTTGGGGGCAACCTGCCATTTGCATCCGTTAAGAAGTTGTTCATTGGATTAGCAAAAGTATCAAAATAGGCTTTAAATGCTTTTTCAAACTCTGGGTCGAGCGAGCCATTAAATTGAACATTCAAATATTGACCTGACTGTTGAGCTGCGGCTAAATCATTAGCGTTCGTAATCCCACTGAATACAAAAGAATCACTTAGGTATTCGTTGCCCGTGTCATCTGGAGGATTATCTATAGTAAGTAGAAAGTAATCTGGGATACCTTTACCATTTGTGCTTTTATACAAGCAAGTATATGGCTCGCCCTCAAGTGGAATTCTTCTTGCGTAACTCTTATCCAAATCCTCTAGCGCTCGGTCTGCCATATAAACATCAGCACCTTTCTGATGTCGGTCACTGTTTCTACGAT
The DNA here is from genome assembly GCF_037076555.1 of Methylophilus sp. DW102. Classification (NCBI taxonomy): domain Bacteria; kingdom Pseudomonadati; phylum Pseudomonadota; class Betaproteobacteria; order Nitrosomonadales; family Methylophilaceae; genus Methylophilus; species Methylophilus sp. DW102. The sequence goes on from NZ_AP029023.1 coordinate 2,314,819, forward strand.
AAACTTGACCAGTGATAGTGAAGTTGTCGCTGACAAAATAATTACCACTCAACTGAAACTGACCAAGCTTGTTTTTCGTTCTATCAGGGGCAGTGAAAATACCGTTCCTATCACGCTCATACATTTCGCTTGGATAAAGCCCGTTTCCGACTAGGTTGGTTTGTACAATCAGAGAGCTTAGATTCAGGTCAAGTTTGTCACCGCGATAACTCGCTTTGCTAAAAAGCTGGTTTACTTTACTAGGAGAGTTTTGACGCCAGCCATCTTCCAAAAAAAAGTTTCCGGCAGCAAAAAGACCTACTGTACCGTTATTCCAACCACCTTCTACTTGTAATTGCTTACGCCCAAAAGAGCCTGTCAACACTTCGGCATCAGCACCCACATTATTAAAGCCATCCTTGGTTTTCAAGGAGAAAGCACCTCCCAGAGTATTTAAACCAAATATAGGGTTAGATCCCGGAAAAACATCTACGCTTGCCAAGGCATTCATAGGAATCATGTCCCAGTTCACCACATCGCCAAACGGCTCATTGACTCGAATGCCATCAATAAACACACTCAGGCCTTGCGGCGTGCCAATCTGCGGACCTGCGGTAAAACCACGGTATTGCACATCCATCTGGAATGGGTTGCCTTGGTAGTCATTGACTGTGACTGATTGCAATTTGCGATTCATCAAGTCAGTCAGACTCAACGAATGAGCTTCTTTGATTTCTTTGGCAGAAATACTTTGTACGTTACCGGGGATTTCCTCTTTCGTCAGACCAAGGCCAGGCAATGGGCCTACTTCGTAAAAGCGTTTGGCACGGACCTCTACTTTATCGAGCTGCATTTCTTTAGCCTCAGCTTTAACCGCGCGTTGTATCACAATACTTTCGCCATTGATTTTGCCTTGCAAGCCGCTGCCATCCAGCAGGCGTTTGATGGCTTCTTTGCGCGTCATGCGGCCTTTGATTGCAGGGGCTTTTTTATCGACGATGAGGGCGCTGTCTACCGTGAGCGAGAGGTTGGACTGTATGGCGAACTGTCGTAGCGAGGCCGCGAGCGGTTGTGCGGGCAAGTCGAGGTTGAGCGGCAAGGCAAAACTGTCATCTTGCTCGGCGGGCAGTTGGGTGTTAAGTTCTGCGCGGCTGGCAAAGGGTAACGCGGCCGCGATGAGCGCGGCGATAATGGCGGGTGTGATTTTATGATTTTGCATAGTGCATCCGTCAGTTACAGAGGTTGATAGAGAGGTAACTGACGAGCAGGCAAAATGCCTGATATGCGGGATTAAAAATACTTGTAAAGATTATTTAGGGGCGATGACCAGGGCATCCTCTTTGGGTTTGACGGTGACGGGCACCGATTGCGGCAAGGTGCTGATAAAACGCTCCAGCTCACTAATTTTGAGCACGGCATTCACTTTGGGCGTCTCTGCTGCAAAGGCCGCATGCACGGGCGGGTTGCGGTAGCGTGATAGCGTATCGGCGACTTCAAACATATCGGCACGGTCAAACACGATGCGGCCACTGATAAAGCTAAAGCTGTCTGCCGCCTGGCGATTGACTTTGTGCGGGGTGCTATTTGGCTCAATCTCGGCCACTTCACCGTTGTGCAGAATCAAGGTGGGGGCGCTGCCATCACTACGCCCGACTTGCACGCGGCCATGATCCACACTGATGCGCACTTTTTTGCTGAGCTGATTGACGGAAAAGCGTGTGCCTAATACGGTGACTTTAGCTTGCGGGGTTTCGACCACGAATGGACGTTGAGCGTCTTTGGTCACCTCGAAGATGGCTTCACCACGGCTGAGTTTGATCAGGCGCTGATGGCGATAGTAGACAATTTCCATGGTCGTGTTGGCATTCGCGGTGATCACCGAGCCGTCCGCCAGGGTTTGTTTGGAGAGCTGTGCCACACTGGTAGTGTGCACCTGCGTCGACAAAGGCAGTGCTTGCCACTGCACATATTGGCTGCGACCGAAAAAGCCCAAGCCTACGCATAGCAGCATGACTGCCAGGCCTGAACCCAGCTTGCTGAGTTTTTTGCGGCGCGCGCTTTGTTCAAAGTATTGCTTTTGCGACATGGCACTAGAAAGCGCCTTGAGCCGCTCGGTCGAGCTAAAGTCTTCCATGGTGGATTCCACCATCTGGTAAGCGGCCTGATGCCTGCGGTCCGTCATCAACCACACTTCAAATGTCGTGCGCTCAGGCGCATCTGGGGCAGCCTCTCGCATGCGCATATACCAGCGCACGGCAGCCTGTCTGATCGCCTCGTCGTGCTTGTGCATCACATTTCAACCAACATGAGCTCACGCGCACTGGTGAGGTCCATAATCGCACGCATCACATGGCGCTCGACCATGTTTTTGCTGATGCCAAGATTGGCAGCAATTTCAGGTTGGGTATACCCTTCAACGCGATACATCCAAAACACCTGGCGGCAGCGCGGTGGCAACTGCTCAAGAATCTGCTGAATCATCTCCAGCCGCTGTTTGATGTCGTTGAGATGTTCCACCGACAAGGCTGGCGCTTCCAGCCACTCGCGGTTAAGCCCCACCTCGGCTTCAAGCGAAATAAAACGCTGCTGGTGGTGATAGCTATCCACGATGAGGTTTTTGGCGATGCTACGCATGTAAGCATGCGGCTCTTGGTCTTTGTTGAGGCTGGTGGAGACGGTATAGCGGATAAATGCATCGTGCAGAATATCTTTAGCCACATGCGGGCAAGCCACCTTAAAGCGGATATAACCGAGCAAGTCGGTATACGCCCACTGCAGATTAATGCCACACCAATGCATTGTTTTTTCCATGCAAAGATTTCGCAAAATTTGTGCCATGCTATTTGAGCGGTAAAAATGGCCGATTCGGGCCTAATCTCACAAAATAGAGTGATTTCAGCCACCACTTTGGCTATAAACAACCAAACAATGTCTTACGCGCTACGTTTGTTTAAACGCATTCCACCGATCAATAACAAGCCACAAGCAAACAACCATGAGGCAGGTGGGGCGGGCACTGCAGCCACACTATCAGGCGTATAAATGACCCAATCGATGGTGAATGAAACATAGTCATCTTTAGAAATATAGCCTTTGAGTGTGCCTGTCTCACCATAAAGCACCTCATATGAGCCATCCGGCAAGTCTTTCAGGTCCTGCAAGTTGAAAGTACCTATGATGGGTAAAGGATCCGCGTACGGGTCAACGGGGACCATGGGATCATATAAATTCAGACTAAAGTCAAAAGTCCCGGAGATGGTCGGATGCCCGCCACTTCTGGTGTAGCTGCCAAACACGATATAAAAAGCATTTTCGGGATCAGACACCAGCTTTATTGCCTCATAGTTAAGCGAGAGTGTATGTCCTGCATTGCTAAAACTCGTGGCATCGACGTAGTAATCCGCATCCACCATGTTATTCATAGCCAAATAACCAGCATAACTTTGCTGGTAGGTTTCAACCTTTGCCTGTGCTTGCAGACTCCCAAGCAATGTACACAGTAATAATCCCTGTTTGATGATTTTTATCATATTGAATCCTTATTTGATTATTGTTTTAGCCCGCTTAAAACACAGCGTGACTAGGCCGAGAGAAAACAACCAAGCCATCTCTGGTTCTGGTATTGGAGGAAAAGGCTCAGGCGTACGAATCTGCCAGTGAATGTTTAAAGTCACATCGCCTTGGTCTGTGATGCCTCCTCCACCTTTACCATATACCCCGGCATCTCCAAATGCCCATGCATATTTGTAAGCGCCCGCGTTGGGTAATACTGAATCCCGGTCCTGATCAAAAAAACCTGAGAGTGATATTCCCTGATCATTTGAAGATAAATAATCGTTCATGGATACATAAAAAAAGAAATTGCCAGAAAACGCACCCAGCGCATCTGTCCTGGTAAACGTCCCACTACTAATAGAACTGAAAGGGTCGTCTGACACCACCTGATAGTACAAAGTCAATGTCGCATCCTTGCTCAACAGCGTAGCCACCTCGTCATAAAAACCAAACTCCGAGCTTTTAACCGAAGGCAAAGTCCCCTTAAAAACCTCTTCAAATGTTTGTAGCTTGGCTTGGGCATGCGGGCTGATCAAAAGCACCATCACTAGCAACATTGTTTTAAGGATGCACGGAATCAGTCGTTGATCGAGATGAAGTGCAAGGCGCACGGAACTTAGAAACCGAGATAGTATGCGGTATACAGCGAGGTTGCGAGTACCGCGCAACGAAGCAATTCGCTCGCGCAGACATTTATTCGGCGAATCCTTAATGGTGTTTGATATCACTATGCTTCTCCCAAAGCTTATGTTTATTTGATTAAACGGTCACCAGCGCTACCACGATTGATCACCACTGACGCCGCTCAATATTCACTTAAAAAAAGACCCTGTACCCACCGGAGGAAAGTGGCAGGTACAGGGGTTGGAGAGCAGACATACCTGTTAGCGAAAGTGAGGGATAAACTTTCTGAGCATGCCTGACTTCATGAAACCGCGCGTTATTCCAGCTTGAACGAGACCGGTATTGTTATTTTGAAGCTCTTCTTTTTCAGGCTCTCTTTAACGCCGAGTTGCGCAATGGCCTTTTTCACCATGCGCATGGCTTCTTCATCGAGGGGGACATGTTTACTGCTATCTGCGACCGTCACATTGACCAACTCACCACGCACAAACTGCGCGACCACCGTGGCCTCGCCTTCGAGGTGACGGCGGATGGCAATGGCCGGATATTGTTTGCTTTTATTTACCAGTGAGCGCAGTTGTTCGCCATAATCCCCCCAGGCATCACTATCACTCGCACTGAGCTCATCAGACTCGGTTGATGCAGCAGCGGTGGCGACTGCGGCAGCGCTGGGCTTGGCATCTTTGGCGGTGTTTTCAGTGCTTGAGTTTGTCGCATGCGGCGCACTCTCGGTCGTATTGCTGGGCGCAGGCGGCGCCGGGCTGGGCTCAACCTTGGCGGGCGGCTGTACAGGCTGCTCTTGCACACGGTAATCTGCGTCATGGCTGTTGGGCGCTGCCAATACCGGCTTGGGTGTCTCTACAGGCGTCACAGGCTTTATCATCGGCTTGGGTTCAGCCTTGGGTGGCTCAGCAGGCTTGGGCGTCTCCACGGGCGGTGACACCTGTTGCACAGCTGGGGCTGGCGCTTTGGTCGAAAAAAACTCAATTTCCATGCGCTCGGGGATGGCAGGCAACTGAATCTGGCTTAATGTTGGATACAGCAACACCACGACCAGATGCAACCCCAGCGAAAGCACAACGGCCCGCCAAAGCAGAGAGTCATGCTGAGCTTGAGGATAAATCAGGGTGGTCATGGCGCGTTACTTTCGTGACTCAGGTGACATCACAAAACTGAACTTGCTGATGCCCGCGCGCTGAATCGCGGCCAGCACTTTGGCCACCACGCCATACTGCGCATGCTCATCGGCATAAATCTCCACCGCCGGGTCATGCTTCTGCTTGAGCACGCCCAGCTCTTTGGTCAAGGTGTCTAGCGGCATGTTTTGCTGGTCCAGAAACACCTCCCCGGCATCGGTCACGCTAATGTGGGCGGTTTTAGGCACAGTCACCGCCACTTCGGCACTGGCCTGCGGCAATTTGACCTTCACCGCGTTCATCAGCAATGGCGCCGTCACAATAAACACCGTCAGCAACACCAGCATCACATCGACCAGCGGCGTCACATTGATTTCGCTGACCAAATCTTCGCTCTCACCATCACTAAACATCGCCATGGCATTAACCCTCTACGCCAGATTGTGTCAGCAAGGACTGAAAACGGCTCGCCACTTGCTCCATATCGGCCCTGTGCACTTTTTGCTTGCGCATAAAATAGTTATAGGCCAACACCGCAGGCACCGCCGTCGCAATGCCAATCGCCGTCGCAATCAACGCCTCACCAATCGGCCCGGCCACCACATCCAAACCGGCAGAGCCCGTCGCTGTGATCGTCTTGAGCGCATTCATAATGCCCCACACCGTGCCAAACAAACCGATAAACGGGGCGGTAGAACCAATGCTAGCCAACACCGCCACGCCGCCATCCATCCGCTTTTGCTCCAGATAAGCCTGTTGCTTGAGCGAGAGCAAAATCACCTCCTGGCGCTCGTTGCGACGCAACACCGAATTCGCCATCACCTCATTCATCGCCCGCATCCCCGCATCACACAAACGTGCAAAGCTGCTGTTACTGTGCGAAATAATGCGCGGCAACTCATAAATGGTTTTCACCTGCTGCCACTCAGACAAAAAACTGTTGGACTCACTGCGCAACTTGAACCACACCCAGCTTTTGACGATGATGATGGACCACACCAGCACCGAGAGCGCACCCAGCAAATACAACACGAGATCAACAATATCAGGCACCAAATCCACAGCTCGCTCCAAAAATAGACTTATCAATAAAAACTGCTCAAATGCAAATTACCGGATCAAGGCCAAGCGCAACCGAAAATTACTACCGCAAAAACCAATCGGGAAAATTCCATACACACAACGGGAATTTTTCACATTTACACCCTCTTACTTGTTTAATCGCTGGCGACGCAAAAAGCCTGACGTCGTTAACATAACTTTACTCAAAGGGCGTCAAATTGATTACTTTGAGAAGTTAATCGGGGGTGAAATGCCAGTTCAGGCTAAACCAGATGCCTCTTGGCGCTCCAGGCGCTATAAAGTTAGTGCTCAACCAATCACTTGAATTATGGTTGTATCCACTCACGCCAATATTTCCGTTGATACTTGGTGAAAAGGGATTGATGCCTAGCCTGCCCGCACTAAAGTATTCCTTATCAAACAAGTTGCTGACGATCATTGTAGCCGTCCACTCTTTTGCTAATTTGTAACTCGTTTGAAAATTAAACGTGGCATAGCCAGGGATTTTTCCAGGATTATTTGTAGGTTGCCTTTGCACTTGAATAAAGCCGCCACCAGGAACGGCAACATTTCGGGTACTAGCAATTCCTTTTTGATGGTCGTTATTTTCATTACCTCGCAAGAAACTATCAGAGTGAGCAACCGCAGTTAAACCAACATTCCACTTATCCGTAATGTCATATGTGAGATTTGCATTAAGGTTGTGCAAAGAAACGCCAGGCATTTTGTCACCTGGATCAACCCTAATAATGCCGTTACCATAGCCATCTAGCTGAAAGGCACTACTGTTGTCCACACTAAACATCAGGAATCTGTCTTGAAAAGTCGCGTCAGTCATTGAGTAGTTCAAGCTTAATTTAGCTTTACCGACCGCACCTGATAAACCGGCCTCCAAGCCACGTCGACGAGTGTTGCCGATGCTGTCAAAAAAACCTTGACCATTACCGACTGAAACAAAATAAATATCGTTTTTGAGATCGGTTTGATAGGCGCCCAAGTTCCATTGCCATTCGCCCCAGAAATTGCCACGCATGCCAATATCGTAGGTAGTCGCACGGATTTGCGGAAGAAATGGATCTCCAGAGAGGGTAGTAGGCAGGCTGCACTGCCTATTTTCTGCAAGGCTTTTCGGCATAATTAACCCACCTTTCTGCACGGGTGTTTTGTCAAAGGCACAACCAAGCTCAATAACACTTGGCGTTCTGGTGCCTTGAGCAAAATTTGAATAAAGGTTGAGAGTCGGTAAGACCTGCCAGGACACGCCCAAGGATGGATTAAATGAGTAATAACTTAATTTTTCAGTTTCAGCTGGATCTAACTGGCTGGAGAGGTCAGGCTTACGATAGCCTTGTACATAGTTTTGGCAATCAGCGTCACTGGTACAAGTATCCCAAGTTCTTGGCAAATTAAGCACTTCATCGTAACGGAACGAACCCTCACCATACCGTGTTGCCATGGTATTTTTAACTCTAGTCTGGTTGTATCTGCCTGCGGTACTGATATGCAATGTTTCTATTGGACTCCAGGTTTCACTAAAATAAATACTCTTAGTGGTATTGGTACCATTAAAATCATTATTACTAATCGCTTGGTCAGCAGCGGTAAACATGGGATGAATTTGATCCGGCGCCAGATAAGCATTCCTGTTTGCATCCAATAACCCTAATTGTTGAGAGTTTGTATAACTGGCTTTGGCAGCATCAATAGAAGCCCCCACCATAAATTTATGATGTTCAAGATTCCAGTTAAGCTGGATCGATCCACCATCAGTGGTCTGTTCAATTCGGTTATCAGTGAATACTGCCGTCGGGGTATACCGTTTTTCACCGGTATTCGGATCAATTTCATAAATCACACCGCCACTTCCGTCATAAGCACCATCCAAAGTGACATAGTTTCCATTCGGACCTTTGTACATATATGGCCTTAGCGCAGATGGATTTGACGCTTCATTACCATTGGCGGGCTGTGCAGCTTGACATGCTGTGTTGTTAACAGGCGATACAAAGATCACATAATTCTTTGTAAGTGTGTTAGTTGTCACACCATTCAACGTGGTCTGAACAGTTTTATAGAAGAAGTTATTTGTCGCGTTAAAAACATCCAACTGACCATCGCCCACACTTGGAGGGACAAACCCATCAGTCTGAGCTGACAAAAAATAGCTGACCTCACCAAAAGTCTCAGGTGAGGCATCGCCTACAGTGGGCGTTGGTTTCGCCTTGTCCTGTAAGTATAGTTTTCCACCAGCGGCACCCAAGGTAAAATATGTTTCTTTAAGGGCTTGTGCAAACTGTGACGGCAACTCAGAGTTAAATGTAAGATTTGGTGTATTTGATGGGATTTGGCTAGGGTCTGTGATTCCGCTATTTACAAATGAATCACCGTAAAAACCACCGTCTACAAAATTTGGATCTGCATTAGTGACGTCAACACTAAGTACATAATAATCTAGCAGCCCCGTGCCAGAACTGCTCTTATGTAGACACGTATATTGCGCTCCAGCTAATGGTATCTTGCGGGCATAGCCGAACTCTAGCTGATCAAGAGTCCGATCAGCCATGTAAACATCGGCCCCTTTTTGGTGTCGATCACTGTTTCTGCGATAAACCTGCCCAGTGATTGTAAAATTATCACTCACAAAATAACTGCTACTCAGTTGAAACTGTCCAAGCTTGTTCTTTGTTCTATCAGGAGCGGTAAAAGTCCCCTTCCGATCTTGATCGTACATTTCACTGGGATAAAGCCCATTGCCGACTAAATTGGTTTGAACCAATAAACTACTTAAATTCAGATCAAGCTTATCGCCTCTGTAACTTGCTTTACTAAAAAGCTGATTCACCTTGCTAGGGGAATTCTGACGCCAGCCATCCTCCAAAAAAAAGTTTCCGGCAGCAAAAAGACCTACTGTACCGTTATTCCAACCACCTTCTACTTGTAATTGCTTACGTCCAAAAGAGCCTGTCAATACCTCGGCATCAGCACCTGCATTATTGAAGCCATCCTTCGTTTTCAAGGAAAAAGCTCCACCCAGAGTATTTAAACCAAAGATAGGGTTAGATCCTGGGAATACATCCACGCTTGCCAAAGCATTCATGGGAATCATGTCCCAGTTAACAATATCGCCAAATGGCTCATTGACTCGAATACCATCAATAAAAACGCTTAAACCTTGCGGCGTGCCAATTTGCGGACCAGCAGTAAAGCCTCGATACTGCACATCCATCTGAAATGGGTTGCCTTGATAATCATTGACCGTCACTGACTGAAGCTTGCGGTTCATGAGGTCGGTGATACTTAGAGAATGCGCCTCTTTAATTTCCTTGGCGGAAATACTTTGTACGTTGCCGGGGATTTCTTCTTTGGTGAGACCTAAACCAGGTAAGGGGCCAACTTCGTAAAAGCGTTTAGCCCGAACCTCAATGCCTTCCAGTTTGAGTGCTTTATCTTCTTTTTCTGGTGCGCCGGGGATAGGTTTGGCTTTGGGTGCAGCGCGGCGGAGTTGGTAGCGGCCGGATTTGTCTTGCACGACTTCTAGGCCGCTGTCTTTGAGCAATGCCTCAAAGCCTTCTTGCACGCCGTATTGGCCTTTGAGCGCTGGGCTGCGTTTGCCTTGGGTGAGGATGGGGTCAAAGCCGAGCAGGATGCCGGATTCGGCGGCGTAGTCGGGCAAGGTGTCGCTTAAGTCCCCGGCCGGGATTTGATAGCTCTTTTTAGGCAGGCTCACATTGAGTGTTTCTGCCTGTGCCTGCCAGGCAGAGAGCACCATGCTCAGGCCAAGCGCGAGCCAATGGGGTGTTGTGTATCCTGATGCGGTTTTATTTTTCATGTGGGTAAGCACTTTCTGCATACGCATAATCTGTGTGATTACTGCTATGCCGAACGAGAAATAAAAACCGGAAGATAAAATTGCGTTTTTTTAAAAAAACCTGCAAAGACCGCATGCGCGAACAGGTTGTGAAGCGCTCCTCCACGACGGCATTGCGGGCTAGGCAGGACTGAGGGTGGTCCAGAAGCGTGTGAAGCGCTCGACTTTGACGGGCAGGGTTTGCTCCAGGGTTTGCAAAATGGCGGGGATATCGTTGAGCGGGAACGAGCCGGAGATTTGCAAGTCGGCCACGGCCAGGTCGCAGCGCAACACGCCGGACTGGTAGCGTGAGAGTTCTGCGGCAAAGTCTTGCAGGCGCATGGCGTAGACCACGATAAGGCCATTGACCCAAGCCATTTCGGTGGCTTTGAGTTTGGTTTTGGCATAGACCTGATTGGCGGAGAAGACCACAGACTCACGGGCGTTGACGCGCACCGGGGATTGTTTGCGGCCAAGCGCACGCACATCGACCATGCCGTCAAAGACACTCACTTTGGTGTAGTCGCGTTGCTGCTGTTGCCACTCGCGCACACTAAAACGTGTGCCCAGCGCAGTGGCCATCCCTTGTTTGGTCACCACGCTGAATGGGCGATAAATGCGCAGGTTTTCGAGGGCAGTTTCAACCAGGATTTCGCCTCGTACCAGCTCAACAATCCGGTCAGTATTGCTATAGACCACGTTAATGGCAGAGTGGGTATTGAGGTGCACCAGCGTGCCATCTTCGAGCGTTAACTGGCGGCGTTCGCCGACCTCGGTGCTGATGTCGGCCAGCATGCCGCGCCAGGGTTGTTCGCGGTAGGCATAATAGCCACTGCCGCTGACCATGAGCAGCAGAATCAGCTGCTTGAGCAGGCGTCTGCGCTCGGCCGAAGGCGGTGCCTGCAGCGTGGCGAGTGCCAGCGAACCGGGGACTTTGCCAAAGTAAAGCTGCACGCGTTCAATTTGTTGCCAGGCACGGCTGTGTTCTTCATCGGCTTCCAGCCAGGTTTGCCAGGCGCGTTTGGCTTTTTCATCCATCTCGCCTGAGAGCCAACGCGCATACCAGTCGCTGGCTTGCTGCATAGCCGGGGTGACTTGTTGTGCGAGTTCAGGCCGCATGCGGAGGCTCTTGCAACAGCGTCATGCATTGCAGCATGGCGGTAGAAACATAACTGCCAACGGTGCGCACGGAGACGCCCAGACGCTCGGAAATTTGCGGATAGCTGGCACCTTCGAGCTGGGCCAGCAAAAACGCGGTGCGGGTTTTGTGCGGCAAGCCATCGAGCATGATATCGAGCCGTACCAGCAGCTCGAGCATGATGGCGCGCGTTTCTGGCGAGCCAACTTCAGCCGGGGCCATGTAGGCCAGTGCTTCGAGGTAGGCACGTTCAAGATCACGGCGGCGCACATGGTCTACCATCAGGCCATGCGCGACGCGGCTCAGGTAGGCACGTGGCTCGTTTAATACCGGCAGCTCGTGTTTGAGCAACAGATTGACAAAGGTGTCTTGCGTGAGGTCTGCCGCCCAGTTGGGGCAACCCAGGCGCTTTTGTATCCAGGCGCGCAACCACGCATGGTGCTCAAGGTAGAGCCCTCGAATCAAGCCTTGCGGGTTAGATAACTGACTGGACATGGCAACTCTCTTATCGGTGTTTAGGTCTATGAGTGGCAATATTAATGCCAGCCAGCTAACAAATTGAATTGATTGGTTTTTTCAATAATTCCCGGTTGTAAAACTGGCTGCACGCAACCAAATAAAATCGTTTACAACCACCAGTTAAATCAACTTCAGTGCTAAAAGCTTAAAGCGCATTACGGCCACTGATGGGTTGTGGCAGATAGACAAAATACCATTCACCGTAATAGCGCTTGTCATTGAGATGCTGCAACTCGCCGCGGTAGCCTTTGCTTTTAAAAGGCACTTTGTCCGACAGGCTGTATATGCCCATAATGCCGCCACTCGGCGCTTCGACGATGCCCCAGCCTTCACGCTGCGTGATCGGGTCCTGATAGGGTTTGCGTAGATGCCGGCGCGGCGACGGGAAGCGCTCATCGTTGTACAAAGCCTCCAGCGTCGGTGGAAAAGTTTTAATCACACCCGGCGTCTGGTTGTAATACCGCCCAATAGCATCGCGGTAGGCCAGGCCGACTTTGATCAATTCCTGCTCACGCTCGCGCATTACCTGCGTCTGCCAGCGTGTGGCAGCCTCCGACAAGATCAGGCCGCTCAGCATGATCAGCATAAACATGCCGATCAGGATAAAGCCCTGCGCTCGCCTACCACAAGGCATACGGGGTCCCGTCCTCTGCCAGCAGTGCCGAGCCGCTATGCACATCAAACACACTGCCCTGCTCGTCGATATTGGGCGGCAGTGTAATCACCCAGGTATCGGCACGCTCGGTGATCGGGTCGGGTGGCACAGACTTGAGGTATTGCCGCTCGACCAGTTCGTCCAGCGTTTCCGGGTAACGGTTTTTGTCGTTATAAAACTTGTCGATGGCGTCACGCATGGTGACCAGGTCATGACGCAAAGTGGTCTCTTTGGCGCGCTGCAACATGTGCATAAAGCGTGGCGACACGATGGTCAGCAACATGGCCAGAATCGCCAACACCACCAACATCTCGATCAAGGTAAATCCACGTTTCATTGCCTACCACTCGCTGTAAGGTTGCTGGTTGATGCCAATGGCTGTTGAGCGCGACGAAACGTCGTAGACATCCTTGGCCATGTCGTCGATGGCACCATCATAGGCACGGATACGCCAGGTATCGGCATTGCTGAGCTGTTGGTCGGTGGCAAACGGGTCACGCGGGATGCGGCGTAAAAAAAACATTTTTTTCTTTTTGGTATCCTGGGCATTTTCGACGCCAGTGACAAGGATAGCCAGGTTCGGCGGATAGCCACTGCTCTCTGCGGTTTTTTTAATCAGTCCCTGGTCCACTGCATCTTTATAGGCATCAATAGCGTCGCGGATTTGCCACAAGGCGCGCTTGAGTTCGCGCTCTTTTTCGCGCTTGCCGTTGAGTTGCACCACCGGACTGGCCGCCGTCACCAGCAACGCCAGCAATACCAGCGTCACCAGCAGCTCGACCAGGGTGAAGCCCTTGCTGCGTTTGGCGTGGGCGGGGTTGGCAGAAAACAGTCGCAACGCAAACATGGTCAACCTATCTCAATGCCATCAGGGCTGCACCGCGCCACCATCGGTGCTGTTCATCATCTGGTTGGCAAAGCCGCTGTCATTACGCACATTGCTGTTTTGTGTGCTTTGTGGTGTCACCACGGGCGCAGCGGGCGGCGCGGTGTCTACCGCTTGCACCGTACGCGCGCCGCCTGCCCCGACCGGATTCGCCGTCGCCGCCACCCCGGATGGAATCAGGCTGTACACCGCATTGGCCGGGCTCAGGTTGTGCATGATGCGCGGCGTGATGAGCAGCACAATTTCGTTTTTACGCTTGTCCTGGTTGTTGTTGCTGAACAGCCTGCCGATCAAGGGCAAATTGGCCAGTCCAGGCACTTTACGCTGGGTGCGCTGCTCATCATCGCGGAACAGGCCCGCCAGGATTTGGGTTTCGTTATTGCGCAATTGCAGGGTGGTATTGGCGTTACGGCTGCCGATGGTGTAAGCCAGTACACCGGAGCTGGTGGTGACCTGGTCAGTAATATTGCTGACCTCCATGCCGACCTTGATGCTGACCTGGTCCTGCATCTGGATCACGGGCTCCACATCGAGCTTGATGCCGACCTCGATATAATTCACGTTCTGGCTGACAAAGCCTTGCGCACTGGCGACACTGGTCAGCACCGGGATCTTGTCACCGACATGAATCTTGGCACGGTCACGGTTCTTGACGCGGATTTTGGGACTGGCCAACAAATTGGTGTCGGTATCCTGATGCAACAAATTCAGCACCACAGCCGGATCGTTGATGGAAAACACGCCCAGCTTGCCGTTAAAGTTGCGCAATTCGGTCAGCGTTAATTTGCCCGCCTGTGGCTGCGTGCCACTCGTGCTGCCCGCAGCATTGCCCTGCACACCCACCCCAATCTGGCTGGGATACTGGATGCCCAGGTTTTCCAGGTTACGGCGGTTGATCTCCATCACTTCCACCTCCAGCATGACTTCCGGCTCATTGAGGTCTTGCGAGGCAATCAGTTTTTCGGCCACCTTGATGCGGTCCAGGGTGTCACGGATCACCAGCGTATTGAGCTTTTCATCCATATACACATCGCTGGCGCGCAACACGGTTTTCATCATATTGAGCGCGCGCTTGGCATCCATGTGCGTCAGGTAAAAACTGCGCACAAACAGCTCTTCATATTGCGCCGCACGCGATTGCGGGTAAATCAGCAAGGTATTGCTGTTGAGGATTTTTTTGCCTAGCTGGTGGCTTGTCAAGATCACCTCCAGCGCCTGTTCAATCGGTGTATCCCGCAGCAGCACATTGACGCGGATGCCATCACTGAGCTCCTGGTCAAACGAGAAATTCAAATCACCGGCCTTGCCCAGATATTCAAACGCCTGCTTGATCGGAGCGTTTTTAAGCTCCAGTGTCACCTTCTTTTTGAGCGATGACTGCAACGGCCGCACCACACTGCTACGCTCGTTTTTCTTTTGTTCCAGCTGTTCAAATAACTGACGCGCTTCCGGCTGCGCAGGTTGCTCGGCCAATACGGTGCGCAAGCCAAACTCGGCACCGGCCCAATCCTCGGCCGCAATCGCGCTTTTAACCTGCATTAATTGCTGGTCGTGCTGGCGGGCTTGCGTGACTTTTTGCAAGCCATCACTGGCCGCGCGGTTATTCGGTGCTGCTTGCAACACTTGTTCATATCCCGTCATGGCGGCATCGTATTGTTTGGCCTGCAACAAGCTATCAGCTTCCTGCAATTGCTTTTGCAGTTTTTTCTCCTGCAGCAAACTGAGCCAGTTTTTATATTGCGGCTGGCGTGGGTTTGCCTCTACCAGTGGCTGCAACAGCCGGATCGCTTCGTCATCCTGGCCACGCGCGGCGTAGAGCCGTGCTTGCTCCAAGGCCGCATCGCCATTTTTTTCAGCCGCTTGCCAGTGACTGCAACTGAGCAATAATAGCGGGCTGCCGAGTAGCCACATCCAACGCCAGCCTGTTTGTTTCATCTGTTTGCTCAAAGCATTCCCCCATTTTCCAGCATCATTTCAAAGCGCTCTCCGGCATGTTGCAGCACCAGCCTGTGCTGATCCAGCCGCGTGACCCGCCACCCCTCGGCAAACCGGTCACCTTCACGCACCACATATTGTTGTTGTCCATCACTTAAAAACACCTGCCAGCGGCCTTCTTGCAGCAGGCGGCCGGCATAGGTATACGGGTTGACCGGCCCAGCTGCGGCTAACGCTTCTGCAGGCACTGCTGGCGGCGGGAGTGCCGCAAACAGGTTGACTACCGGTTCATCCATTTTTGCTTCATCGCTAGTCGGCGTATCCATCTTTGCCTTATCTCGCCCCGGGATGTCTGCATTCAACGCAGGCGGCAAGCCTGTGGCGGGTTGCGCATCGGTCAGCGCGGCATGTAATGCAGGCAGCGCCTGCGACAAAGGTTTGCGCTGCTTGGCCGCCCCAACTGGCATGGCAGTCGCAGTGACCGGCGTGGGCGCGGTCTCGGTGTCAGACTGGCTCACCCACCAGCAGGCAAACAAGGTCATGGCAAGCGCGGCCACTAAGCCGATTTGCCGGTTCATGCTGGCCTCCGTTTGCGCGTATACAGATTGAATTCAATATAGACCTCCAGCCCGGCTTGCTGCACATCGGTGCGTTGCAGCTTGCATTGCGTCAGCGCCAGGCTGGGGTAGCGTTGCAAAACCAGCGCCAGAAAATGCCGCAGTTGCACATAATCGCCACTCAAAGGCAGCTTGATGCGCTGCACATATAAATCACTTTGCGCAGTCGCGCCGGATTGAAACTCGGCGCGCTCAAACACCATGCCCATGGCATCGGCCAGGGCCAGAATCTCGGCACTGACGCGGTCGGCGTCTTCTTCACTTGGCCATTGTGCCAACACTGGCATGGGCTGCGGTAAGGTCTGATTGGCTGAGGACGTGGACGGCCTGGCCGTTTGCGTCTGGGGGCCATGCCCGGCCGCTGGTGCACGCAATCGCTGTTGCCAGTCTTGCTGCAGCCACCAGGCTTGCGCCAGCATGATCACCACTGCCAGCGTCAATGCCAGCAGGCCTAGTAACCAGGGTTGACGCCAGGGGCTGTGCTGCCAGGCAAACTGCAGGCGTGCCCACACGCGGCTCAGAACCTCGCTACCATTACGCCCAGAATTTAAAATTGCCATGCGGCCTCCAGTTGCAAGCTGGTCATGCGCTCGCCATTGACCTCGGTGCTTTCGCTGCTATTGAGTTTGACGGCCGCCAGCGAGGCTTGCTGACGCAAACGCTCGACCAGGGCCCAGCCCTGCTGGCGTTTGTGTGCGAGCACCGTCATCCTGACCAGTTTGCGCTTGGCATCGGGTGCCAGCTGCATCCAGTAGAGCTCAGCCTGTTGCGCGCGTTCGAGGTCATGCAGCAAAGGCAACCACGGCGTGGCAATCTGCGCCTGCGCCTGCGTCAACTCGGCCTGCAAGGCCGGGCTAATAGGCGCAAGCTGCACCACCGTGGCTGGGCGGCTGGCAGACTGCCTGGCCAGCCACTGCTGCTGCAAAGCCTGATTTTGCTGGTTAAGGTGCTGATAAAGCGGTACCAGCACCAGCAATAGCAACAGCGAGATCAGGCCGAGCGCACAAGCGACCGGGCCAGGCAGACGACCGGCGGCATGATTAAAGTCCAAAATTGGCATGGCGGCACGCATCAGGCCAGACTCCACATCGGCTGGCCCGCTGGCTCAGTCGTAGGTAAAACAATGACGTTAAACGGCGAGAAATCTTCTGGGCGCAGACCTGCGAGTGCGGTCTGCGCCAGATAAACCGGCAACTGCGCCCGCTCAGGATGCAGGGCCTGCTCGCGCAACAACACCTGGCGCAAGGTATGCCGCCAATCGCTCTCAGGGGAATGGCGGTCTACGGGCAACGTGCGGATCTGCTGCCAGGCACCGTGTTGCAGGCAAGCCAGTGTCAGGCTGGTTGACTCACGGCAGACGATCCAGCCAGCCGCTTCACTGCCCTGCTTTCGCATCCACGTCAGGCTTTGGTTAGCCGAAAGTTGCCAGGCTGGCAGCAGTTGGCCGATAGGCAATCCTGCCGCATCGAACTCGCGATGTAACTGCGTCGGCAAGTCCTCGGCAATCGCATTGATCAAAAATGGCTTGCCATAGCCCGGGCACTGGCTACGTAGCTGCGATGGCTGCGTCTGAGACCCAAACGCCTGCTGCAACCCATGAGCAAAATAGGCTTGCTGATCCGCACGGCTACGGATCTGATCTTGCCAGGGTAAGGCCAGCCAGCGCACAAATTGATTAGAGAGCACGACCACCACATGCCAGCGTTGCCCGGCATAGGTTGATAACACCAGGCGCAAGGTCTCCCACAATGGCGCAGATGGGGATGCTGCATGGGCATCACTGTGATCATCCACCGTATGCACCGTGTGTTGCAGGCATTGCGCAGCGCCACCAAATCGTCCGCGCCGAGAGCACTCAAAGGCGACAATGCGGTCATGCGTGATCACTATGCGCAACTCTGGCGCAGTGTAGGCTTGCCACCAGCGGCGGCTGGCGGCGGCATGGCAATCGACGCCGGGCTCAGGCCAATGATGTAACACGGTTAATCTCCTGCAAGGTCGTTTCGCCCGCGGCCACCAGGGCCAGCCCGGATTCACGCATGGAACGGGTGCCGGTGGTGGCTGCCAGTGCCTTGATCTGGCTGATGGGGGCTTTGGATACGATGAGCTCGCGCATGCGGTCATCAAACAACAATAATTCAGCAATGCCCTTACGGCCCTTGTAACCGCTGCCGTGACACTGGCCACAGCCCTGGCCTTTTTTAAACTGGTAATGACTGGCGGTGGCCGGTGTGAGGCCAGATTTAGTCAGCAAGGCGGCATCAGGGTGGTCGTCCACCTTGCAATACGGGCAAATCACGCGGATCAGGCGCTGCGCCAGAATCACATTGACCGCTGAGACAAAGCTGTAGGCATCAACGCCCATATTGGTAAAGCGGCCGATCACATCAAACACATTATTGGCATGCACCGTGGTCAGTACCAAATGCCCGGTCAGCGCCGATTGCACGGCAATTTGGGCGGTTTCGCCATCGCGGATTTCGCCCACCATGATTTTGTCCGGGTCATGCCGCAAAATCGAGCGCAAGCCACGGGCAAAGGTCAGGCCTTTTTTCTCATTGACCGGAATTTGCAAGACCCCGGGCAGCTGGTATTCCACCGGATCTTCAATGGTGATGATCTTGTCCTGGCCCTGATTGATCTCGGAGATCATGCCGTAAAGCGTGGTGGTTTTACCGCTGCCGGTGGGGCCGGTCACCAGTAACATGCCATACGGCGCCTCGGCCTGGGCGCGGATTTGCGCCAGCAAGGCCGGGGCAAATCCAAGGACTTCCAGGCTGATGCCCTGCGCCTCGCTGAGGGCTTTGCGGTCGAGCACGCGCAACACCGCATCCTCGCCCAGCACACTGGGCATGATGGAGACACGCAAGTCAATGTCGCGGCCCAGGGCATGCACCTTGCAGCGTCCATCTTGCGGAATACGGCGCTCCGCAATATCGAGCTCGGACATGACCTTGATGCGCGAAATGGCCTGCTCGGCCTGCATCACGCCATTCAAACCACCGACTTCGGTGAGCACGCCGTCAATGCGGTATTTGACACGCAAGCCTTGCAGCGTTGATTCGAGATGGATATCACTGGCCCCGGCCTTGAGCGCGTCGTACAAGGTAGAGCGGACAAAACGCACCACCGGGCTACTGTCTTCGCTGATGGATTTGAGCGAGAGCTCTTCCACCGGCGCCTCTTCTTCATGGCTGGTAGCATCACCCGCATGCACCTGATCCATCGCCCGCATTTGCGCCTCGTGAAACTGCAAACAGGCCGCAATATCATTGCGATGCGCCAGTGACCACTGCACCGGTTGCCGCACCAGATGCTGCAAGCGTACCTGCAAGGCCTCGTCAAACGGGTCGGCCATCAGCATATGCAAAGACTGATCCTCCGCTTGCATCAGGATCACGTGCCAGGCATTGGCGTCATTGAGGCCCAAGGTGTCAAACATGGGCTGCATGGCATGCATGGCCAGCGCGGTCTTGACCGGATAGTGCAGCCAGCGGCCCAAGGCCTCGACAAAGGCATCGGCGGCCAAGCCACTCAGTGATTCCAGCACCTCGACCAGCGGCCGGCCGCTTTGCGCGGCCAATAGTCGCGCCTGCTGCAGCAAGTCGCCGGACAACACGGGGGCCTCGCCCAGGGGCTGCTCCAACATGGATAAATCCTGCATATTCATTTTAAGCTTGCATCCCGTCTACAACCTCTATCCTCTGACACGACCATCCTCTACCACGCCTACTAAACCGCACCTCTTTTTTGGGTGTTCATGACTCAATCGAAACTTGTAATATGCGGCGCTCATTATTCAATCGCGCCGGCCAACTCAAAAATCGGCATATACATCAACACCACCACCAGCCCGACAATGAGGCCGATGATGACCATCAGTGCCGGTTCCAGCAGCTTGCTCAACCACTCGACGCGGCGCGCGGTATCCTCGTCGTAAAACACCCCAATCCGCCCCAGCATCTCGTCCAGCTGGCCGCTACGCTCACCCACGCGCAACATACGGTTGGCGATAGAAGTGGTCAAACCATGCACCTCCATGGCACCAGACAGCGGCTTGCCTTCACGCACGTCAGCGATCACCTGCTGCAAAGCGCGTTGCATTTCTAGCGGTAACAAAGACTGCACCATGCCGAGGGCCGTCAACAAGGGAATTCCTCCCTGCAACAACATCCCCAGCGTGCGGTAAAAGCGGGCCAGTTGATAAATGCGCAAGGCCTCGCCCAAACTCGGGATCTGCCAGATTTTTTTCATGATCCAGGCCTGGCAAGCCGGACGCGAAAACAGCAACCACAGCATGGCGATACCGCTGATGGTACTTAATAACACCAGCTCACCATGCCCCTGTAGCAACTGCCCCCAGCGCAGCAGCATCTGGCTGGCCCAGGGCAGCTTGTCGCCACCACTTTCATAAATCGTGCTAAAGCGCGGCACCACATAACCCAGCAGAAATAGCACCACCAGCCCACCGACCACGATGAGCAACACCGGATAAATCGACGCTGAGATGATTTTTTTACGGATGGCATCGACCTGCGCCTGGTAAGCAACATGGCGTTTGAGCGCCTGCGCCATGTCGCCGGTGCGCTCGCTGGCACGGATCAAGGCCACATACAAAGGGCTGAAGACCGCGGGTTGCAAGGCCAGCGCCTGCGACAACGGCAAACCCTCATACAAGGCTGTCCGTAAAGCGGTCAGCACGGCTCTTGAGGTCTCTTGCTGCTCTTTCTCGGCCAGTCCCTCAATCGCCTCAATCAAACTCAGGCCAGACTCCAGCAAGGCCAGCAACTCCTGGCTGAACAAGCTGAGCTGAAAGCTGTTTTTCTTGATTGGCCATTGCGGAAGCACCCATGCCCGACGCGGCTGGCGCACCTGCAAGACGCCATATCCACGCGCCTGCGCCTGCTGACGTGCCGCCTGCGGGTCGGCTGCCTCCAGCGACAACCAGCTGACCTCGCTGCCCTGCAATACCTTGAGCTCAAACTTCATGACGATATGCCTGCTCTACAGGATGGCTGCTTTACCAGTTACCCACATCGCTATCGGCGTCCTGGCCACCCGCCGCGCCATCGCTGCCCAAGGTCCAGACATCGTAATCGCCATGCTCGCCGGGCGCGCGGTATAGGTAAGGCCGCCCCCAAGGATCAGCGGGTACGCCTTTGGCCAGATAAGGCCCCTGCCACTTGGTCTCGCCACTCGGTGCCTGATTCAATGCCGCCAGCCCTTGCTCAGTCGATGGGTAATGCCCGGTATCCAGCCGGTAGGTGTCCAAGGCACGCGACAAGGCCTCGATTTGTGCTTTGGCGGTTTTGGTTTCAGACTTGCCGATCTGTGCAAAGTACTTGGGGCCGACATAGCCAGCCAGCAGACCGATAATCACCATCACCACCAGCAGTTCCAGCAAGGTAAACCCCCGGTGTGTGTTTGGCGCAGGCGTGGCCACTGGACGGATTGCAGATTGATTTTTTTTGGACATGATTTACCCCCGACTACTTGGTCATAAACAATTGGCTCACGCGATTGAGCGTGTCCAGTGACAACAAACCACTGCTGAACTGCAAGTTCACCCAGTCACTAATCAGGCTGTAATAGGCCTTGGTCAGTGCCAGCTGGTTGTTAAACAGCTTTTGCTGGGCTTCCAGCACCTCGTGGTTGGTTTTAAATCCGGCCAAAAATCCTTTTTGCGTGCCATCCAGGGCCACCCTGGCCGACTGCACCGCCTGCTGGTAGGCAGTGACGGATTGTTGTTGTGCGTGCAGACTCTGGTAGTACTTGCGGACATTGAACTCCACCTCGCGCAACTTGGCGGTCATGGTTTCTTCACTGGCGGTCAGGCGGCTGGCACTCTGGCGCACATTGGCACTCACATACCCGCCCGCGAACAGCGGCACATTCATTTGCAAGGCCAGCGTGGTCGTGTCAAAACGCGAGCCCAAGGTGTTATTGCTGTCGTTCTGGCTGTAAGAGCGCACACCGACCAAATCCAGCGTCGGATAATGCCCGGCCTGTTTTTTCTCGACATCCTTTTTGGCAACCTCAATATTCTGGTAGGCCGCCGCCAGCTCAGGGTGGTGTTGCCGGGCCAGCGCCAGCCAGGTTTCCAGCGGATGCTCGGCCGGGCTGAGCTGATTCAAGCCATCGACCAACAGCTCGGCAGACAAGACATGCGTGCTGCCTGTCAGAATCTGCAGGCTTTGCTGACTGGCCTGCAAATCATTATTGGCTTGCAAGTGCTCCACTTTAGCCACATCCAGGTTGGACTGCGCCTCACTCACCTCGACCACGGTGCCACTGCCGCGCGTATAGCGCTGTTCCGCCTGTTGCAATTGCTGGCCGACCGCCTCCAGCTTGCGTGCCTGCACCGTTAGGCGGTCTTGCGCGTAGAGCGTCTCCAGATAAACCGACACCAGCTTGAGGATCAGCTTTGCGGTTTCCTGCTCCAGCAATGACTCCTGCGCACTCACATAAGATTTGGCGCCACCATACATGGCGAGCGTCTCTTTGTTGTACAGCGGTTGCCTGACCGAGAGGCTGTAATTTTCGAGCGAATAATCAAGTTCACTATTGACGGCCCCCTGCGTGGTTTGCGTCGTGCGGTCCGTATTGCCGCGCCCCTTAAGCAAGCCCAGTTGTACCTTGGGGTAAAACATTGCGCGCGCCTTGGTCAACTCTTCACGCTCGGCCTCGGTATTGGCCAGCGCAGCCCGGTAGTCTGCATTATGGGTCGCCGCCAGTTGATACAGGCTATTGAGGTCGGCCTCGGCGATAGCTACCCCAGTCAGCAGCAAGCCAGCTAGCAGATACAGACACTGGTGCATGCTCATGATAAGCAACCGGCTTAAAGCCTTGAGATGCACAGACTCACGAGTAACAGCAACAAATACGGATACAACAGACAAGGTTATTCTTCCTTCATGGAGGCGGCTAACCGCTTGCTCAGCGGATGCATCAGGTAATTCCACAGCGTGCGTTCCCCGGTCTTGATCACCACCTGTACTGGCATGCCCGGCTGTAACTGGCGGCCTTGCAAGGCTTGCACGCCTTTGTCCGTCAGCTTGACGCGGGCCAGGTAATAACTCTGGCTGCCTTCAGGCGTAGCAGCCGGTTTGCTCAGCAGGTCTTTGGAAACCGATTTGAGCTGGCCCTCTGCCAGCAGTTGCGGGCTGTTGGCAAAGGTAGAGAAGCGGATATCGGCCGCCTGGCCAACATGGATTTTGTCGATCAGGTGTGGCGGAATCTGTGCGTCCACAATCAGCGCTTCGCCCGAGGGCACAATATCCATGAGTTTTTGCCCAGGCTGGATCACGGCGCCCACGGTGTGCACCTGCAAGCCCACCACCTGGCCTGAGGCTGGCGCGCGGATTTCAGTCCGCCCCAGTTCTTCGCGCAACGCGCGGACTTTTTGGGCATCGGCCTCGACTTGCAATTTGACTTGCGCCATTTCTGCATCAATGTCTTTTTTCTCCAGCTGTTTGCGCTGATAAATTTGCTGTTGCAGCTCGAGAATGGCCCGTTGCGCGCGTAACAGATTGGCCTGTGTGTTGGCCCGGTCACCATACAGGGCCGCCACACGTTGCTCCAGGTCATTTTGCTGGTTGCGTGGCGCATAGCCCTCGGCCGCCAGCGCGCGCACGCCTTGCAGTTGTTCTTCGAGCAGGCGCAGTTGCGACTCATGGCTGGTCAACACGCCGCGATAGCCTTCTATCAATGCCTGATAGCCGGCAATGGCCTCTTGCTTGGCCGCAATATCCGCCGCCAGCGCCGACACTTTGGCCAGCAGCAACTGGCTCTGGTTACGCATCTGTTGCTGAATCAGCGGATCGGTCTGCTGGCTGATCAAATCCGGGTGAAAATCAATCAGCGTGCGCTGGGTCTGCTCAGCACGCAGGCGGTCTTCCTGCGCGCGCAACCCGGCATAACGGTGACGCACCTCTTCATACCGCGCCTTGCTGGCCTGCGCATCCAGCTTGAACAATACCTCGCCGGCATGTACTTCCTTGCCTTCGTGCACCAACAGTTCACTCACCATGCCGCCCGACAAATGCTGCACCACCTTGTGATTGCTTTCCACGCTGATCACGCCTTCGGTCGGCACGCCCTCATCCAGTGGCGCCAGCGCGGCCCACAGCACAAACCCGGCCAGGCCCGCCAGCAAAATCAGGGCGCCTTTGCGTGCAGGCCTTGCGTTATGCGCATAGTCTTCAATGGCATGGACATTGTCAGGGACAGGGCTGGTCGACATCAGCGACATGTTTACTCCGTAGTAGCCAGAGGACTGGCGGCTTGTAACTGGTTTAAATAGACGATGCCGGCATCACGCGGCCCGTGATGCAATACTTCGCCGCGCTTGAGCACCAGCAGGTCGTCGGTGATCTTGAGGATGCCGGAACGGTGAGAAATGACGACGATTGTCGTGTTAAGGGTTTTCAGCGCCTGCAATAGCTGCAGCAGCCTGGCTTCTCCAAACTCGTCCAGGCTGGCATTAGGCTCATCCAGCACCAGCAAGGCGGGCTCTTTGTAAATGGCGCGGGCCAGACCGAGCAGTTGCCGCTGGCCACCCGACAAGGGCAAGCCTTGGGCATCCAGCCGAGTATCGTAGCCTTGCGGCAAGCGCAAAATGGCCTCGTGCAAACCGACACGCTGGCAAGCCTGCAAGATATGCGGCGTCTCAAGTGGCCCAAAACGTGCCACATTCTCGGCAATGGTGCCTTCAAGCAAAGACACTTGCTGCGGCAGATAACCAACACTGGTGAGTGACTGCCGCACATTGGCAGGCGTCAGCAAGGTCTGGTTGACTTCATAGCGCCCGCGCTCGGCAAATACCGCCCCGACCAGCAATCGGGCCAAGGTACTTTTGCCTGCCCCGGAGGGGCCCATCACGCATAACAGGCGGCCCGGCAGAATGCTGACATCCACCGCCTGCAGCAACGGGCGGGCCCCATGACTGACCCCGACCTGCGTCAACTGCAAGGTATAGGGCCGCAACAGGGGCGCAGCGGCGACGGTTTCCATTGTTTGCGCCTCAGCCCCCGCTTTCATCGGCACACCTGTCATCATTTGCTGAAGCTCACCGGCGGCCGTCTTGGCTTGCAGCCACTGGCGCCAGCTTTGCACCATGACATCAAACGGTTGCAGCGCACGCGCAATCAGCACATTGGAAGCCACCATGGAACCGACACTGATCTCGCCTTCAATGGTCAACCACGCCGCGACAGCCAGCATGAGCGATTGCAGGCAGTAACGCACCCATTTGTTGAGAAACTGGCTGCGATCGCTCTGGCGTTGCCAGTGGTCTTCGGACTCGGCTTGCTGTGCCAGTAACTGTTGCCAGTGCTGGCGCAAGGTCTGCATCATGCCCAGCACATGGCTGGTCTGTGCGTGCTGAATTTTCTGTTGCAAAAAATGCTCGGTACGCTGGCGGGCGGCGTGGGTTTCCTGACCAGGCTGCGCCAATACATGCTGATGCCACCAGGCCACCAGACACTGCACCAGGCAGAATGCAATTGCGGTCATACCCAGCAGCGGATGCAGGGCAAACAGGACGGCGATGTAAATCAGGCTCCAGGGAATATCCAGCAAGGCAAACAAGCCCTGCCCGGTCAGCCACTGCCTGACCGCCGTCAATTGCTGCAAGGCCTGTTGCGGCACATTGGACGCCGGGCGACCTGGATCAAAGGTGGCGGCAAACACCTGTTTGCCAAAGCGCAAGTCAAACTGCACCCCGGTCTTTACCGCATACAGACTGCGCAACCAGTCAGCCCCCGCCATGAACACAAGCAAGCCAGCCGTCAGCAGCGTCATCGCCACCAGCGTCAGCGTATTACGGCTGAGCATGACCCGGTCATACAGTTGCAGCATGTACAGCGTGGGCACCAGCATCAGTACATTGGTTAAAAAACTCAGCCAGAACATCTGCAAAAATGCACCCTGAAAAGGCTGCATAAATGCCCACATCGGCGACTGCCGCCATCCGCCCGCTAAAGCCATCATAAACTCGCCACCTTGCCAGACTCCGGCTGAAAACTGGCCAGCACCTCGGCCGGTTTGCCAAAGCGGATCATCTGGCCCTGGCACATCACCAGCATGCAGTCGGCGATGCTTAAAATGTGTTGCAAATGGCTGATGATGACAAAGGTAGTGCCCTGTTGCTTCATGCGTGCAATCGCCTGCTGTAACAATCGCTCACTGGTTGTGTCGAGGTTGGCATTGGGCTCATCGAGCACCACAAAACGCGGCTTGCCATAAAAAGCGCGGGCCAGGCCAATTAACTGCCGTTCGCCGCCAGACAGGTGCATGCCAGATGCACCAATCACGGTATTCAGCCCCTCTGGTAACTGCTGCACCCACTCGCTGAGGCCCAGCAGATCAAGTACCTCGGCCAGGGCGGCAGGGTCAGGTGTTTGAAAACGGCAAATATTATCCACCAGGCGGCCATCAAACACATCGACCTCTTGCGCCAGATATCCCAGCGAAGGGCCGAGCTGGTTTTTATCCCAACGGTAAATATCCACCCCATCCAGGCGTACCCGGCCGGTGGTGGGGGCCAGTAAGCCGACCAGCAATTTGGCCAGCGTGGTTTTGCCTGACGCCGAGGCGCCAGCGACAATCAGCACCTGCCCCGGCGCAAGCTTGAACTGCACCTGGCGGATAAACGCTTCGGCAGCTGCTTTGCCTGCTTGCGGCATGGCATACCCCAGCTGGTCTACGCTCAACTCACCCACTGGCGGCGGCAAGACCATGCCGGGCGCAGTGGCTGGCGCGCCCGCCAGCAAACTGTCTATGCGTTGATACGCGGTCCAGGCTTGCTCATAGGTTTTCCAATGGCCCACACATTGCACCAGCGGTGCGAGCACGCGGGCAGCCAGAATCGAGGCCACAATCATCATGGCCCCGCCGTTGTACAAATCACCTGCAATAAACAGGTAACAGGCCAGGCCCAGAATCAAGCTGGTTTGCAGGGTTTGCAGCCAGCGGGCAGCGGCAGCGCTTTTGCCCGCCAGCGCCGAGGCTTGCGCCTGCTGCCACAAAAAACCGTGCTGGTGTTGCAGCCAACGCTGCTGCATGGGCGCCAGCATGGCCATGGCATGCATGGCATCGCCATGACGGCTGATGCTGGCAAAATAACGGTGTGACTCGATTGCATGCTGGTTGGCCTGCGCCATCAGCGGGGCCACGCGAGACTGGTTATGCCAGGTCAAAATCAATTGGATGCTGAGCCCGGCCAGGGTAAGCAAACCCAGTGCCGGATGAATCCAGAACACGGCTGCTAAAAAAATCAGGCAAAACGGGGCATCAATCAGGCTCAAACAGGCAGAAGAATGCAACGCTTGCTTGAGGGTAGAAAAATCAGAAAATACCTGGCTGGCAGGGAATTCAGGCATGGACAACCTGCTCGCAAATACGCGTTCAAATACGCGTTGCTGCAACAGGGATTCAAATTTTTTGGCCGCTGACTGCAACAAGTTGCGGCGCTGCCACTCGAGTGCTTCCATCACCAGATAGGCAAAGGCCGCCATCACGGTCAGCATCAGCAAGGTCGAAACATTACGGCTATTAATGACGCGGTCGTACACCTCCAGCATATACCAGGAGGGCACCAGAATCAGCAAATTGGTCACCACCCCAAACAACCATACCCGGCGCCACAACGGCCACAGGGCGGGCAATGCTTGCTTGATGGTTTCAGCTTGCGACAACTTCATCACGACTAAGGACTTTGATAGAGCGTATCGGCAGGCAGGTTTCCCTGCCCGCCTATCCGCCGCTACTTAAACGACAACAAAGTCCGACACAGACACTGTGCTGACGCCTGTCAACACTGCAATGTCTACCTTGGCACCGCTACCATTACCATCTGCGTCATAGCTGAGGGTTTTAGTGGTGGTGTTGTAAATCAGGTAATCATTGGCGTCTTGCGCAGTGCCGGTGCTGTTCACACGCAACATGCTGCTGTTAAACCCTGCCAACTGGCTGTACTGATCCAGGTGCAACTCGATTTTGTCGGTGCCACGGGTGAAATCAGTGATGGTGTCTACCCCGGTCAGGTTAAACGCCGTGTTGGTATAGGTTTGCACACTGGTAGATGAACCAGTCACGACTTGCTCGTAGACTTTGCCGAACACAAACGTATCCGCGCCGCCATTCCCTGTCAGCGTATCGTTACCACCATTGCCAACAAATACGTCAGCCTTGCTGGTGCCGATAAAGGTTTGCTGGTTAGCATTACCTTCAAAACGCAGACCATTGGTGGTCAAGCCAGAAGCATCTACCACCACATTGTTGATGGTCCCGCCGTTGTTACCCAAGGTGTTGGAGAGATCAGATACCGTGCCGTTGGCTTTGAAGTAGTAATGATCGTTGAGCAATTGCAGGTCAGTGTTTTCAACATTCAAACGACCGACAGTGCCACCCACCTGCACCACTTCCATAGACTGGAAGTTGTCGTTGTTGAGCAC
This sequence comes from Methylophilus sp. DW102, assembly GCF_037076555.1. Taxonomy (NCBI): domain Bacteria; kingdom Pseudomonadati; phylum Pseudomonadota; class Betaproteobacteria; order Nitrosomonadales; family Methylophilaceae; genus Methylophilus; species Methylophilus sp. DW102. Next base: position 2,343,227 of record NZ_AP029023.1, read on the forward strand.
AACAGTGCCGTTGGCTTTAGTATTAGCACCGATGCCAGTAGTAATGCGCAGTGTATCCACGCCATCACCACCCACGATCACATCATGCTTGTCGCCAGTCGCAATCCACTCTTTGTTACCGTCATCTGCCTTAGAAGTTGTGCCTTGCACACCACTACCAAAACCGCCGATCACAAAAATGTCATTGCCTTCGCCACCATCCAGGTAGTCAGCACCGCCATGACCGATCAACAGGTCATTGCCGCCGTTACCGTAAACCGTGTCATCACCCAAACGCATGGTTGCGTAATCAACACCTTCACTACCCAGTACGATCTCGTGTGCATCGCTACCTTCGTTAGCACCGTCAATGCGGGTGAAGCTACCAGCTTCACCTTCTGAAGCGTCGTAAGTCACATCCACATTGTAGTAAAGGTGAGCAACAGAGAAGTCATCTACCTCAAACGCAGCCTTGTCGTATGTGACTGGTGTAGCACCCACAATGGTAGAAGCTGGCTCAAAAGTGGCTTCTTCAAACTCAAGTTCAACAGTGACGTTTTCAACATCGCCACCGGCAACACCATGAATTTGGTAGCCAGGGTTTAATTCACCCAAGCTTAGAGATTCACCATTCTCTTCAAGTTGCTCAGCTTCCAAAGTGATGCTTACACCACTAGCCAGTTCAATACGCTCAATGCCAGTGAATTGGATACCCTCAAACTCACCTGATTGAGTAAATTCAAGTGTATCCACTGCGTTGTAGCCTGCGACTGTAGTAGCAAAGGTGCTAATTGCAGAAGATCCTGGACGGGTTACGATGTTCAAACGAACATCGGTTTCTGCTTCTTCAGACATTTCCTGATCGTCAAGAGGGACAGTAAGCCCAGTGGTTGAGTCGACAGCGACAACCTCTTCAGTACCTTCGTCCTCATCAACATCAGTATAACGGGCCTCGTTACCACTATTATCGAGATTGGAAACGCCACCTACAATAACAATACTCCCGCTATCGTCCTCGGAACCGATCACAAATGTATCGTTACCTTCAGCACCCAATAAAATATCATTAGATGAGGCTAGATAAACATTACCATTCACGGTTTCATCGCCAGCAGTAGCGCCTTCTCCACGAACAACGTCAGAGCCAGCGCCACCAGATAGAATATCATCGCCATCACCGCCGTAAATTTCATCATCTCCAGCACCACCAAGCAATATATCATTGCCACTACCACCGAAAATATTGTCAATACCATCGCCACCATGAGCGAAATTATTACCAGATCCGACGTCTATAGTATCGTTCCCAGCCCCACCGAAAATCACATCATTGCCATTTCCACCAACTAGATAATCGTCACCAGATCCACCGATAATGACATCATTTCCGTTCGCTCCGTCAATAACATTGCCTAAATTGTTACCAACAATTAAATCGTTACTTTCAGAACCGGTATATTCTGTTTCTGTTGAGTTGAATATTTTAATAGCCATACTAGACTCCTACATTTATGAGAGTGAATAGCGAAGCGGGGAACCCGCTTCGCTAGATTGACTAACTTACGAGCGATTAAGGTACTGTTGCCCCAGGAGGAGCGTATCCAGTCAATGAAATTTCATGGAAGGTAGTATTTTCTTGAGCAGTCTGACGAAGTCTTAACGCACCGGCTTTACGCCATGTACTATTAATTGTCGAGGCACTGTCACTATTGCAAGAAAACTCAACATACGCTATTGAAGAGATGGGATTAGTACCGCCATCATCATCCTGAAAGCCAGCATCAACAGTAAAGTCAACCCAATTACTGTTCACTTGAGCATCTTGTTGAGCAGCGGTAGCAGTAGCAACTGTCGTACCACTAATGCCTGAGTTAACGCCATTGATGGCTAATGTTGATGAACCGCCAATAGTTGGCAAGTCTAAATAACCCGTGCCATTATTCTGGCGCTCCGCTTGAGTGCCACCATATTTATACGCCCGGTGTTGAACGGAAGTAAACGTTCTACCCGCTCTATAAACCGGCGATAATGCTGGAGTTGATGAAGCTGCAAAATAACCAACATTTACAGAACCGGAGCCGCTGTACCCACCCACAGCAATATCATTTAACTCAAAATATTGTGATCCGTTATAAAACGCATTAGTACCCAATGTCACTTTTGTACCTAAAATACAAGATGCCGGGCTCGTACTTGTATTTCTCCAAATACGTTGCGTAACATTACCAATAACGGTTACTCCATCAGTTGCGAAAATATTCTGCGTATTAGATGTCACTTGCAAACCGTACCCTGAGAGTGGTGCCGTTGCATCATTAGATAAGCCTGTAATTTGGCATGATCCAGCCGCGCCAGCATATGGGGAGTCACTCCCAAAGTTAAGCCTTGACTGTAAAGAGGTCACTGCTGGGCCCGCTAATGGAGGTACGGTTCTACCATCGTTATAAAGATTGATATAAGCAGAGCCAGTTGGCGCAGACGATAAAGCACAAAAAGATCCGGCGGCAAATGCGGCTGACGAAACAAAACCAAGCGCTCCAATCACTGCTAATTTAATAGTAGTCTTATACATTTTTACTCCTTACAAAAAGAAGATACAATTAGCAGGCATTTGTGGCTGCCTGCATTACCAATTCACTACAATCGTTAGTCCCTGTCAGTTCTAAGTCGATCGTAATTGAATACTTTAAGGTTCGTCACAAATGCCCCTATCAGTAGAGTCGACGAAAGCGTCAAGGCAATATTGCCCCAGGTGGAGCATAGCCTGTCATAATAATTTCATGAAAAGTTGAATTTTTTTGACCTGTCTGCCGCAATCTTAAAGCTCCAGACTTCCTCCAAGCCGTATTAATTACTGCAGCACTATCGTTATTACACGGGAACTCTATATAAGTCATAGCAGAGATTGGGTCGGTAATATCTCCATCTAGAAAAACCGCATGTAAGGTAAAATCCACCCAGTTAGTATTCACCTGTGCTTGTTGTTGAGTTGCAGAAGCGGATGCAACTGTATTTCCTAATATACCGACATTCACTCCATTAATATTCAAAGTAGAGGATCCGCCGATTGTAGGAAGATCCAAGTAACCAATTCCATTATTCTGCTTTTCTGCTTGAAAACCATCGTACTTATATGCCCGATGCTGAACCGATGTAAATGTTCTACCTGCGCGATAAACCGGATATAACGCCGGTGTTGTTGGAACTGTAAAGTAGCCTACATTTACAGCTCCAACATTAGCAAAACCACCACGAGCGATATCATTTAACTCAAAGTATCTAGAACCATTGTAATAAGCGTTTGAAGTTAATGCGACAGAAGTACCGAGGATACACATCGCAGGGCTAGTGGATGTTTTACGCCAAATTCTCTCAGTAACACCGCCAATAATAGTGGTGCCATCAACAGCATAAATGTTTTGAGTATTTGCAGTAACCTGCAAACCATAGCCTGGTAAAGGAGCTGTTGAATTGTTCGCCAATCCGCTAATTTGGCAAACACCTGCAGATCCACCATTCGGCAAATCAATTCCAAAGTTGGTTCGTGAGAGCAAAGATGATACCGGGGGGCCGGCCAAAGGTGGAATCACTCGTCCATCGTTATATAGGTTGATATATGCAGAACCTGAAGGTGATGCTGGGAGCATGCAAAATGACCCTGCTGCAAAAGCAGATATCGACGCTACTGTCAATGTAACCGCCCCAGTTAAAATCATATAGTACTTAAGCATAGTTACTCCCAATGATCCATTAGCAGACATTCAGGGGGCCTGCTGCCCAAACTCGCACAACGAATAGTCGCCCGTGAGTTCTAAAAAGGTTGCCGTTGAATTTCGTTGTTGAAGAGGAGATCAAAAATGCCCCCTCTTCGGGTTTACATAATCAAGCTTTATTACAGAAGCTAAATTAACCAATTCTTATACTTTTACTACTGGGATTTCTTCCCGAGATTTAATACAAATTAATCTGGAACAAAATGCCAATTCAAACTAAACCAGACACCACGCGGCGCGCCTGGTGAGATGAAGTTTGTGCTTAGCCAGTCATTAGAATTATGGTTGTAGCCATCAGGGCCAATTGCGCCATTTATACTTGGTGAAAAAGGATTACGCCCCAAGCGACCAGCAGTGAAATACTCTCTGTCAAAAAGATTGTTTACAATCATGGTCGCCGTCCACTCTTTACTGAGCTTATAGCTGGTTTGAAAATTGAATACGGCAAAACCGGGGACAGTTCCTGGGTTACTTGTTGGACGTAACAATGCGTTACCTGCCGCACCCATCCCCCGATCTTGAATCACCCCTACTTTATGCTCGTTATTTTCATTGCCTCGAACATAGCTATCAGAATGCGCAACACCAGATAAACCAACTGTCCATTTATCGGTGACTGCATAATTAACACTGGCATTAAGGTTGTGTAGAGATACTCCAGGAATACGACTACCGGGTTTCACATCAATGGCTTGTCCGTAACCATCATTCTTATCTGTAGAGCTGCTATTGTCAGGGCTAATCATACGAAAGCTGTCTTCAAACGTAGCATCTGTCAGCGCATAATTCACGTTGAAGTTCCATTTGTCTTTTTGACCGGCAAGCCCCATTTCAATGCCACGACGCCTTGTGTCGCCAATCGTATTAAAAAAGCCTCGCCCATTACCTACGGCAACAAAATAGATGTCATCTCGAAGATCAGTCTGAAACGCGCCAAGATTCCAGCGCACACCTTCACCCCAGTTACCTCTTAATCCTAAGTCATAACTAGTTGATCGAATTTGTGGCAAGAAAGGATCACCGGAAAGCGCCGTTGGCAAAGTGCATTGTCGATTTTCGGCCAGACTTTTAGGGATGCTTCTACCAGCGACCAGAACTGGCGTATTATCAAAAGCACAGCCTAACTCAATCACACTGGGCACCCGAGTGCCCTGCGCTACATTTGCAAATATATTTATCTGGTCAGTCGCCTGCCAGGTCGCACCGAGTGAAGGGTTAAAAGAGTAAAAGCTAAATTTCTCTGTTTCTGCGGGATCAAGTGCATTAAAGAGATTTATTGGGCGATAATAGGTAGGTGGTTTGTTAGTTGTGCAATCACCATCACATACACCGACTCTATCTGGATAACCGATTAAATCGGTAATTTCATAGGTACTGTATCCGTATCTTGCTGCAATCTTATTTTTTGTGAAGGTTTGGTTATAGCGTCCAGAGACATTAAAGTGCAATGTCTCAACAGGCGTCCAGGTTTCACTGAAATAAATACTCTGCGTTGTATTAGTGCCACTAAAGTTATTATTAGGAATCTGTTGATAGGCTCCAATAAATTGTGGGTGTGCTTGCGCTGGGTCAATATATGCATTTCTTTCCGCATCAAAGAATCCAAGTTGCGTGTAATTGCTGTAATCAGCGCTCGCGCTATCAATTGAAGCGCCAACCATAAATTTGTGATGTTCTAAATTCCAGTTGAGTTGGATTGATCCACCATCGACTATTTGATTAATGGTATTGTCATTAATAATGGCGGTTGGTGTACCCTCAACAACACCAGGCCTATTACCATTTGCACCATCAATAGGCTCAAACGGGTATGCATCTTCAGCAGCCTTTGCTGCAGCACATTTATCATTGTTGGTTGGGGCTAGCAAAACAACATTAAACCTATAAAGGGTGTCTACCCCATTCACATTCACATACTTGTAAAAATAAACATCATCCAAATTAGGATAGTAAACAGTGTCCCCTGAGCCAAGTGGCTGAAAATCACCTATCAAGCTACTCCCAATATAATAACTTGGTAAGGGTTGACCGTTGCCGTCCGTTATTTGATTGCCATTACTATCGATAAAAGCATTACCTGAATATTTGGGTGTTGCTTGATTTTGGTTATAAAGTATTCTTTCCTCTTTATTTTTCCAGAAATCAAAAGTGTCTCGCAGCGCCTGAGCCATATCGTCTGGAATACCAGTGTTTTTAAGATTGGCAAACTGAGCTGCGTCCACCGTATATAAGCCCGTATTTCCAACATTATCTGAAAGGTTTTGATAAAAATCAGTGGATGTAATGTCTGTTGAACCATTCGAAGGATCGGCTGGACTAGGTATAACATACATATCTGGAATGCCCTTCTGCGACCCCGTACTTGCTAGCAAGCATGTAAACTCTTCACCAGCAGCAGGAGTTCTTTTCCCCCGGAAGTTATCGTTCCACTCCCTAACCACGTCCGAGCCAACTTGATGACGCTTACTATTTCTGCGATAGACCTGACCAGTGACTGAAAATGTATCATTCACAAAGTAACTGCCAGACAATTGAAACTGTGCTAATTGATTTTTGGTTTTATCAGGAGAGGTAAAAACACTATTCCGGTCTTGCTCATACATTTGTGACGGTAATAATCCATTTCCTACCAAGTCTGTTTGCACTAGCAAAGTGCTTAAATTAAGGTCGACTTTATCTCCGCGGAAGCTAGCCTTAGTAAATAACTGATTTACCTTACTAGGTGAGTTTTGTCGCCACCCATCCTCGAGAAAAAAGTTGCCCGCTGCGAAAAGCCCTACTGTTCCATTATTCCATCCACCCTCAGCTTGCAATTGTTTACGTCCAAATGAACCAGTCAAAACATCAGCATCAACACCAGCATGATTGAATCCATCCTTGGTTTTTAGGGTAAAAGCGCCACCTAATGTATTTAATCCGAATATGGGATTAGAACCTGGGAATACATCGAGATTTGCAATAGCGTTCATGGGTATCATGTCCCAGTTCACTACATCACCAAACGGCTCATTAACGCGGATACCATCAAAGAAAACGCTCAATCCCTGAGGAGTTCCAATTTGCGGGCCTGCGGTAAAACCACGGTATTGCACATCCATCTGAAACGGGTTGCCTTGGTAGTCATTGACTGTGACTGATTGCAGCTTGCGATTCATGAGATCAGTCAGACTCAACGAATGGGCTTCTTTGATTTCTTTGGCAGAAATGCTTTGTACGTTACCTGGGATCTCCTCTTTCGTCAGACCAAGGCCAGGCAAAGGCCCAACTTCATAAAAGCGTTTTGCCCGGACCTCAACTTTATCGAGCTGAACATCTTTCTTTGCGTCTTTTGTGGCTTTTTGAATAAAGATGTTATTACCTTCTACCTTTGGGACAAGGCCGCTTTCGCCCAACATCCGCCGTAAGGCTTCCGCGCTCGTCATACGGCCATGTACCTCTGGCGCAGTTTTGCCAGAGACGATGTCGTTCGGGAATGAGATATTCATCCCGGTGGCTTTGCCCAGGTCGTGCAAAGAGTTCGCCAAAGGCTGTTTTGGAATATCCACATTCACTGGCACGCTAAAAGTCTCCTCTTGCTGTGTTGGCAATTGGGTGTTCAGTGCTTCTGCCCAAGTGGGCTGTGTTGCCATCACGCTCAATGCAGTGAGCGCTGTGTGTAGTCCTCTTTTGTGTATTTTTGTATTTCTAATCACAGATTCTTCTCCTGTCCTATTGACTCATCTGTGAGCGCGACAAAACCCTGACGTTGTTAACTTAACTTTACACAATAGGTTTAGATATGTTTTTTGAGCGCTAGAAAATCGCTTTAATAAAAGCCGATGAAAAGCCAAATATGGCGAGACTGGGGATCAGGAATTGGCGAGAAGGCTTAATCGTATGCGTATTTGCAAAGACTCATTTGCTGCGAGTAATGGCTGAAGCAACTTAATTGATAACGACCTTACTCAGGGCAAGGTCACTCACGCATCAAGTGATTAGTGCGCGCTATTGAGCAAAGTATATTGCGGCGTTTCTTGCAGTTTGACCGGGGCAATATTGGGCAGGCCGCGCAGGAAATGGTCGATATCCTGGATATTGATATCCGCAGAAATATTGCGCACCTGCTTGCCCTGTGCTTGCACGGGTTTAACGCGGTAGCGCGAAACGGTGTAGGCGATTTCGTCGATATCGGCGCGGTCAAATACCAGGCGGCCTTTCATGAAGGCAAAGGCGTCCGAGGCGGGGCGATTGACCAGTGCCATGGCGTGATTGGGGTAGACCTCGAGCACCTGGCCGTTGGTGATCTCCCTGGCGATGGCGGGCTGGCCTTCAGCGGTTGAGGTGGCCAGTTCAGCTTTAGAGTCGAGATTTGGTTCGACCTTGACCCGGCCATGATCCACGCTGATACGAACCAGTTGTTGCAGCCGGTTAACTGCAAAGCGTGTGCCTAACACAGTGACTTTGGCGGTATCGGTTTCAACGATGAAGGGGCGCTCTGGGTCTTTGGTCACTTCAAAAATGGCTTCGCCTTCTTTGAGCAGCACATGGCGCTCGTGGCGGTAGTAAGTGACTTGCATGTCGCTCTTGGCACTGAGGGTGACTTTGCTGCCATCATCCAGCGTTTTAGTGACGATCTGCCCAACCGGGTTTTGCGCGGCCATTTGCATGACGGGCTGGGCCTGCCAAACCTGGTATTGCTGATGAGAGAAATAACCCATGATACTGATCATACCTATCATGAGCAGTTGGCCGAGCCGGCGCTGCCGGGTTTTGCGTTTGGCCTCGTTGGCTAAAAACATTCGCTGCTCGGCGGCATCGGCCAGGCTAGAGAGGCTCTCTGCAGAATCCAGTTGCCGCATGGCACGGGCAATGCTGTCGTATTCAGCTGCATGGCGCGGATCATCGGCCAGCCACGCCTCAAACGCTTGCTGCTCGCTACCACGTGCATTTTTCTCCTGCTCACGCAACCGTAAATACCAGCGCGCCGCCATCTCGCTCAAGGTGAGCGATTTGGCATTGAGTGGCTTGGACTGGGCGGGTTTTGACATGGCAGCAGTTGAGGTCAATACACCTTTAATGGTTCAGGCTTTGCTGAAATGCACGGATATCCAGCATGGCTCGAATCAGGTGTTTTTCTACCATGCTGGTACTGATATCCAGATGCAAGGCGATTTCGCGTTGCTTCATTTCATCGACGTGATAGAGCCAGAATACCTGGCGGCATTTTTCTGGCAATAAATCCACAATACGTTGCAAATGATGCAGTTTTTGCCGAGTTTCATACAGCTGCTCTGGCGTGCAGTCGAGGATCAGGGCGGTTTCGTCCATCTGCTCCTCATCGACAAAGCGGGTGCGGTATCTGAACTCATCGACCAGCAGATGATTCACGATGCCGTTTAAATAGGCCTGTGGCGACTCTTCACGTGCCGGATGGCTGGAAACGGCAAAAAACACCAGCGCATCATGCAAAATATCTTTGGCCCGCTGCACACAGGCTGTTCGCCGACCAATGCGACGCAACACATCCGTGTAAGCCCATTTTAAATCGATCCCGCACCATGCCAGTGTCTCGCTCATATCCTGCCACCCTACTTTTAGATTTATATTCATAGAGTGCAAAACGCATGCCACATGACACAACCACGTATAAGAGACTGATTCTCAATTATAAAAAAAATGAATAGGGAAAATTTCCTGACATAAAACAGGTTTAAAACAACCACATTTAATAAAAAATGGCTGATAAAAACCAATTTGGTTATGAAACATCCAGCGACCGCTCCGCTGGATCGTGAGGCCTGCAACGCTAACACTTGTTTATCCGTCATGAATAGGCATCGAATCATGCCGGCATCACAGCGGGAAGCGCCAAACCGCAAAAATATTGCGCGGCACGGCCATACCCCAAGTTCACAATAAATTGCAAAAATTAGCGATAAATTGAATCCATGCTCTCCCCCTAGAAGCTCAAAGTTTTCGATAATAGCGCCAACTAACTGGCATCCATCGCCTGAAAAATGGATGCGGGTTCGGACATGGCTGCTTTCATCTGAAGTAAAACGCTTAATAAAGAATAAAACAAAGCGATATTTTGATGATCAAGCCGGTTGCCTCTTGCATAAGATAAGCTATTCCTGAAACCTGTACCGATTTTAATGTCACTGCTCCAGAAACCTGATGCTAACTTATTGCGCGCCCGCTACCACAGCCTGGTAAACGACGTGCCCGTGGTCATTTTTACCGCGATTAGCGCATTGACAATCCAAATGGTGGCGTTGCAGGGTGAGATTGATTGGAAATTTGCCATTTTGCCACCCATGTTGCGCTTGGTGATAGGGGTGATTTTGCTGTGGTTCTGGTACAAGCACAGGCATGACCAGCCACCGATTGAGAATATCCGCAAACGCCTGGATACCGCCTCTACCCTACTGATACTGGCAGGCCTGTTTACCTTCTGGCGCAGTTTGTACCTGTTTCCAATCACGGGTAGTTTTTCGCATTATTTCTTAATCGTGCACAACACGCTGTATGGCTTGTGCTTTGCCTTTATCCTGAGCAAATTGGGGGCGGCGGCTTATGCCTACAATGTGTTGCTGATTGGGGCGGCGGTGACCTGCGTGTTTCGTGACGACATTGAACATCCCTATTTGGTCGCCATGCTGATTCTGGTGTTTGAAGTGGGCATGCTGTTAACCATGCGCGCCAGCAACAAGACCTTTGACCAATGGGTGAATGCAACCTTTGAAACGCAAAGCCTGCTTAAGGAAAATCAGCGGCTGGCACAACAGGATGTGTTAACCGCGCTACCTAACCGGCGTCAGTTCTTTTTGCAAGCGGCACAACAGCAAGCCGAATCCAGCCTGGGGGAGCATTGTTTTGTTGTTTGCATTCTGGATCTTGACCATTTCAAACCGATCAACGATCAATACGGTCACCATATTGGCGACCTGGTATTAAGCGAGGTGGGCAAGCGGCTGGCTGCGATTCACACAGCAGACGTGCAGTTTTACCGACTGGGTGGCGATGAGTTCGCATTTCATTTATTGTCTGATTGCGAGCATCTGCGCCTCAAGCAAGTGTGTGCAGAAATCAGCCATGCACTGTCTCAAACCATGCATATCGACGAACGGGTACTGACGGTGAGCGCATCTATCGGCGCCTGCTCCACCTGTGACGCCAAACTCTCTGCACAAACCATGTATGAACACGCAGATCAGGCGCTGTATCAGGTCAAGCGTGCCGGCCGCGGTCACTTGCAGATATACAGCGAGCCCCTGGACCTTAAAAAAATGGCATAACTTATACTAGCCCTGCCCTTTTATCTCAATGCACTTTCTAATCTTGCTAACGCATCATTATTGACCGATCACCGCCGCATGCGCTGGCGGTGCTAACACTTTTTCCGCCTCAAAATTTGGCTGTTTATAACCAAACCAGCACATTTCCGTTTGTTTTCAGCCAAAACCATGTTCATTTTTTAAGCAAATTACATTACCATAAAACTTTACTCAGTCTAAACAGCCCAATGTGTTGAGGTTTATTCTCAGCGAACCCATTTAGTTTCACCCCTGCAACACAGCAACAACAAGAACGGCAATGAATGCCGATAAAAGGAGGTGGTGCAATGAGTACAAATACGCTATTGATTCTGGATGATGATGTCACGCTGACGACCCTGATGACTGCCGTCGCGAGAGACTTGGCGTTTGAGGTCAAACACTGTGAAGATGGCAGGCAATTTATCGATGCCATCCTCGCCTGGAAGCCATCGCACCTGGCCATCGATTTGGTCATGCCGAGTATTGATGGCATTGAGATTCTGAAAACGCTGGCGCGTATGGACTGCCAAAGCAGCATTATCCTGACCAGCGGCATCGGTTCAGCGCTACTGCCACTGGCGCAACTGACCGCCTTGGAACATCAATTGAATATCCGCGGCATTTTGCATCACCCGGTCTTACCGCATCTGCTGCAAAAATTGCTGGCGGACCATCCTTCCGTCGATTTGCATGCCACGGATCATACAGAAGTCATCAAACCACTCAGCATAGACCACGAGAGCATAAACGAGGCGATCCGCCAGCAGCAATTCGTCGTCTATTATCAACCACAAATCGAGTTATTTACCGGCGAGGTGATAGGCTTTGAGGCATTGCTGCGCTGGCAACACCCACAGCAGGGCATCCAGTTACCCGAATTATTTATTCATGTGGCAGAAGACACTGGGCAAATAGAAGCCCTGACTGAATACGTGGTTGTGACAGGCATCCAGTTTATCCAATCCATCAGTTCAACCCTATGCTTGTCGGTCAACATTTCAGCCAAAAGCCTGCACAATGACCGTTTGATCAAGATGCTGGAACAAGTCTGCCAACGGTTTGCCTTCGATCCCGCACGCATGATTCTGGAATTGACCGAAACCGCCACCATGCTGGATACACAACAGGCGGAAAGAATCCTGACTCACTTACGTGAACAAGGCTTTAAGCTTAGTATTGATGATTTTGGCACGGGCTATTCTTCGATGTCGCAATTAGCGGCGTTGCCATTTACCGAGCTCAAAATTGACAAATCATTTGTCACTACCATGGAGGCCTCTTCCAAATCACGCAAGGTGATTGCCTCTACGCTCAAACTGGCAGAAAGCCTGGGGCTGGAGACGATTGCCGAAGGCATAGAAAACAGTATGGCCGCCATCGGTTTACGGGAGCTGGGCTGCCGCTTCGGGCAAGGCTATTTTTTTGCCAGACCCATGGATGCGGCCGCCAGCAAAGTCTGGCTAAGCCACTGGAACGGACAACGCTGACCGCAGCAGCTGGCCCCGGCATATGGCCAAGGCAGCGCCTGACCCGATGCCGGTCAGGTACGCAGGTAACTGACGATCTCGGGTTCAACCATCGGGCTGGCATAGTAAAAGCCCTGGATAATCTTGCAGCCCATGGAGGATAGCAAGTCGACCTGCTGCTGTGTCTCGGCGCCTTCCACCACGCAATCAACGCCAATGCCATGAGACAAGGCCAGAATCGAACGCACGATCATTTTGCTCTTCGGATTGGTTTCCATATCATGCACAAAGCTGCGGTCCACCTTGATTTTGTTAAGCGGCAAACCTTGCACGTGACTCAGGCTGGAGTAACCGGTCCCAAAATCATCCAGCGCCAGGGAAACACCAGTTTGCCGTAACAACTCGATATTGTTTCTGCTCACAATAAAATCCTGAAGCAAGGCAGTCTCAGTCAACTCAAAGGTAATCCGTGCAGGATCGACACCACTGGCGGAGAGCATCGCCACCAGATCCTGCACCACCTTATCACTGATAATATCAAACGCCGACAGATTAAAAGACAAGCCAATCTGGGCAGGCCAGGCCTGCACGGCCTGCAAGGCCTGAGAAAACAAAGTCAGCGTCAGACTGGAGATCATGCCTATACTTTCAGCCACCGGGATAAATACACACGGGCTGACCATCCCCAGTGCCGGACTGTTCCAGCGCGCCAGACATTCAAAGGCGATGGTACGACCAGAGGGGATATCCACCATCGGTTGAAAGACCAGGAAAAATTCTTGAACCAGATCCGCAGAACGTAACGCCCGCTCAATTTGCAGGCGGCTTTGCAGCCGTTCAAGATGACGGGCCGAAAACAGCTCGGTATGGCTGCGCCCCGTGTTCTTTGCATGGTAGAGCGCATAATCCGCATACTCATAGAGTTTCTCAGACGTATCATCCACCTCAGGAAACACCGCAATACCGATAGAGGCGCTCAAATTGAATAACATCCCCTCTACGGCTACCGGCTCTTCAATCAGCGCAATCAAAGACTGACCAAGCTGCTTGAGCGCCGCTTCATCGCCAGCAAAATGCTTGTGAAAGGCAAATTCGTCGCCGCCCAAGCGGTAGAAGTGAATAGGATGCTGACATCGCGGGTAATGCTTGAGACGCCGACCGATTTCCACCAGCACAAGGTCACCAATGCGGTGCCCATGTGCATCATTCACCTGCTTGAACTTGTCGAGATCAATAATGCCAATCGCAAATTTTTTGCCTTCTGTTTTCAGATGCTCCAGCGATTGCGCTTTAATCGTGGCAAAAAACTGGCGGCGGTTTGGCAGTTCAGTCAGCATGTCCACATTGGCCAGGCGCGCATTTTCGGCGGCCAGATTTTGAGCGTGTAACGAACTGTAGACCAGGGAATCAAAGCTCTTGTTGCGGCGGTACATGGCAATCAACATGCCAATCTCAAAAATCAGGATCATGAATGCAAATGAATGGCTATATTCAATGTCGGCATACAGCACGTAAGCAAGCGTGGTGACGATCAGCATCAGATTGTAAAGGTAGGCCGGCCGACCAAGGCTGACCAGCAGAAACGGGAAACAGATGCCATATAGCGTCATCTGCACGACCAAAAAGTAGCGGCTGTAGCCTGATGAGTCTTGCAGCAGATGCAGGTCGCAAATCACAGTGGTGATGCCCGCCACAAGCAGCAAACTGGCGAAAAACTGCAAGCGTTTGCGAACCACATCCGTGTGCGGCTTTTCCTTGCGGTGAATAAACCAGTAGACAAACACTGCGGCCGAAACCAGCGTGAGCAAGGCAGGCACGACAAAGGACCAGACAAAGGGCTCATTACGGTGAAACACCGAGATTTGTGTCAGCATCGCCACCACTGCAGCCACAATCACTACAGGCACATAAGGCAGCAACGAAAAGTATCTGGCGTAAAGGATGTTTTCGTCAAAATGACGGTAATATCGTAGGTCAATCATGGGTAACACATCAAAATCTCAAAATTCGGCCCTGCCGGAACAGCCGCAAACACGCCCTATTTGCAGCAGGTGAGTATATTGGCAAATAGGCCGGGGGTTTTGTTAAATAATGCAAAAATAGAGAGGATCAACCGCGGTTGATCTGGATGCATCCAGCCCGGCAACTGCTTTTGCCATGCTGGACACGACTTGCTATGTTTATTTACCGAAGATTTCGTATCACGAATGTCCGGTTTTTTTGAGAATCAGGCAACAAGCGATGCAACCCTGGCCATCGAAGCCGTTGCAATCAGCCCTGTTCCCTTGATGAATGACCCAACCCGAATTAACGCCTGTCATTATAAAAGCGATGCCCGCAATTACTCATAGCCCAATCGGACTATTCAAGCCAGGTGCACGTAAAATGCAGGCGTAGTGACCACGCATACGTAGTGTAACGGTTGCCGAAAGGCCATTATCCAAGTATCTTTAATCGCATCCCCAGTCAGATTCAAGGTCATGATCAAAAAAGAAAAACCTGCAAAAAGCTCTACTGTCGACGCTTTGTATAGCCAGCTCAAGCAAAAAATTATTTCTTTTGAGCTCTATCCGGGCACGCGCATTACCGAACTGGCGCTGGCAGAGATGTTTGGTGTCAGCCGCACGCCGATCCGGCAGGCGCTGCAACGTCTGGAAATAGAGGGTTTTTTGAGCATACGTCCCAAGCAGGGTTGCTTTATCCGTGAGCTGGATGTGAACGAACTGATGGAGTATTACGAGGCACGCATCGCTCTGGAGTTGCTCATCGTCGAATCTGCGGTCAACGCCATGAGTGACAAGCAAGTGGAGCAGATGATGGCACTGTGGCAGCCGGAGAAGCATGATGCGGAATTACAGATGGGTATAGACCTTGGCGAAAAAGATGAGTCTTTTCATGTCGGGCTGGCCCTGGCCAGTGACAAACCAGTGCTGGCCTCGATTTTAAAAAACATTAACCACCGCATCCGCGTCATTCGTCGCCTGGACCTGAACGCTGACAATCGTAGCCAGCGCACCTATAAAGAGCATTATGAGATACTGCAGCTCATTAAAGAGCGCGACACGACCAAGGCCAAACAAGCCATGAAGCGACATATCCAGCGCAGTCGAGAATTCGCTAAAACCCTGACGCTGACTGCCTTGGCACGGCAAAAGTTCTTATCCACCCCCTCTGCCTGACCGCCTGAAAGCCACCCAGTCCGCCGCACTGGTACGGCACTTGCTTGGCTTTTGTTGTATACAATATTGCATATCAAAAAAACCTCACCAAGGAGTTTGCTTTGTCACACGCCATGCTGCAAGACACCGAAATCACACCGGCATTTGTTGCCAGCCAATTGCAATTACAGGGTATCACGCTTGACGAACAGGACCTGCTGCAAACCACGCAACATTACCGCTTGCTATTCAGCCATGCCGAACGTGTCATGAGTTGGCCGCTGGACGAGCACATTGAGCCCGCACCAGAGTTTCGCCCACAGGCAGCGAGCTAAGCGCCATGGATGGAACTCAGAATGCAATCGAGATTGCCAACGCAATCCGCCTGGGAACCGTCTCAGCCCTGCGCGTGACCGAGGCGGCGCTGGCCGACATTGCGCGCCATGATGGCCGCTACAACAGCTTTACCACCGTAACTGCGGGGCGTGCGTTGCAAGAGGCCGCGGCCGTGGATGCGGCACGTGCCCGTGGCGAACTGCTGCCACCCCTGGCGGGCGTGCCGTATGCGGTGAAAAACCTGTTTGATATTGCAGGGTTGCCTACCCTGGCCGGGGCCAAAATCAACCAAAGTCATGCCCCCGCCAGCACCGATGCGCAGCTAGTGCAGGCCATGCAGCGAGCGGGAGCCATCTTGCTCGGCGCGCTCAATATGGATGAGTATGCCTATGGCTTCACCACAGAAAACCACCATTTTGGCCCCACCCGCAATCCGCATGACCCGACACGTAGCGCTGGCGGCTCTTCTGGCGGTTCAGCCGCCGCCGTCGCTGCCGGGCTGGTGCCGCTTACGCTAGGCTCAGACACCAATGGCTCAGTACGGGTGCCCTCGTCCATGTGCGGCCTGTTTGGCCTCAAACCGACGTATGGCGCACTCTCATTGGACGGCATGTTTCCGTTTGTGCACAGTTTTGATCATGCCGGGATTTTTGCGCGCTCCGCGCAAGACTTGTTGCTTTGCTTTGACGTGCTGCAAGGCAACCCCAGCGCGGACGCAACGCCACGATTAGTCTCAGACACGCCACGCCTCGCCCGCCTGGGCGGCTATTTTGAGCAAGGCGATGCGCAAGCACAGGCCGCCGTCGCCGCCGTGTGCCACGCCTTGCAGGTGACGCAAGTGGTCGAGTTACCCGAAGTGGCGCGCGCCCGCTCAGCCGCCTATCTGATTACCGCCAGTGAAGGCGGCAACCGCCACCTGACCCGCTTGCGCATACAGGCCGCTGACTTTGACCCGCTGACTCGCCCCAGGCTGGCGGCAGGCACCACGCTACCAGCCGCCTGGTATCTGCAGGCACAACGCCTGCGGCGCTGGTTTTTTGAGCAAGCCATGCAAGTGTTTGCGAGCACGGATGTGCTGATTGCACCGGCCACCCCTTGCTGCGCGCAACCGCTGGGGCAAGAAGACATGGTGATCAACGGCAACCGTATGCCGTTGCGACCCAACATGGGCATGTTTACCCAGCCGATTTCGTTTATTGGCTTGCCTGTCGTCGCGGTGCCTGTGCATTTGCCCGGCCAGCTGCCGATTGCGGTACAACTGATAGGTGCGCCCGGCAAGGAGGCGCAGCTGCTGCAACTGGCACACCATTTACAGTCGTTGTCAGTCTGCCAGTCTCCCGTGGTTAGAAACTGATACAGAGGTGACCCATGCTGATTAATCATCCCCCTGTCCTCGCCGAAGTCACAGCGGTATTTGCTGACTACGAACGTGCCCTGGTCAACAATGACGTACAAGCCCTGATCCATTTCTTTTGGCAAAGCCCTCTCGCCGTGCGCTATGGCGCTGCCGAAAACCTGTATGGCTGGGAGCAGATTGTCGCCTTCAGAAAACAACGCACGCCCCCGCCGCCACGCACCCTGTTTAATACGGTCATCACCACCTATGGCCTTGACTATGCCAACGCCAGCACCGAGTTTAGGCGCGACAATGGCACAGGCCGGCAAAGCCAGAGTTGGATACGCACTGAACAAGGCTGGAAAATCGCAGCGGCGCATGTGTCCCTGATGCCGGACTAATGCGCTCGCTTGGTGCGAGCCGCACTCTTTTGGCGAGCACTGGCTGATTTTCCGCATCCAGACCAAGCAGATTAAAAAATAATTCCCTTGTTTTAAAAGCCTTTTTTTCAACCAGGCATAGACGCAACTCAGGCATGTGATTTGCTTTGTTGTATACATTGATGCATTTTATAAAGTCCTTTCAGATGATCGCCACCCTGCAAACAGTCACCGTCCCAGCCACGCCCGAAGCTTTTGTCTTTGATCCTGCACGCACTGCACTCATGCTCATCGATATGCAACGCGACTTCATTGAAGAAGGAGGCTTTGGGCAAAGTCTGGGCAATGATGTGCGTTTGCTCAAAGCGGCAATTGCCCCCTGCCAGGCCGTGTTGGCGGCGGCCAGGGCGCAGGGCATGCTAGTAATCCATACCCGTGAAGGCCACCGACCAGACATGTCTGACGCCTTTCCAGCCAAAGTGGACCGGGGCGCGCCAAAACTGCGCATCGGCGATCAGGGGCCCATGGGGCGTATCCTGATTCGTGGCGAACCGGGGCACGAGATTATCCCGGCGCTGTCACCCATCGCTGGCGAACCCATTATCGACAAGCCAGGCAAAGGCGCCTTTTATGCCACCGACCTCGAACTGCTATTACGCAAGCGCAACATTGAAGCGCTGATTGTCTGTGGCGTGACGACCGAAGTCTGCGTGCATACCACGGTGCGCGAAGCCAATGACCGCGGTTTCCGTTGCCTGATTCCTGGCGATTGTTGCGCCTCATACCACCCCGAATTTCACGCCGTCAGCCTGCGCATGTTTGCCGCCCAAGGCGCGATTTTTGGCTGGGTCACCGATAGCCTGCCACTGGTACACGCATTGCAAAAATAATCAGGCATCCCGCCATTTGAGGAGAATCCCCATCATGAAAACCGCTTCAGGCATCAAACTCTGGTCACCGGGCGACTGGAACGCGCTCTTTGGTTTTGGCACCAATATTCTGGTCAATCTGCTGGTGCTCACCGGCCTGCTCAGGTTTGTGCTCAAAATGCCGGACGAGATGGTGTTCGGCCGCATCCTGCCGGCCACCGGGCTCATGCTGTTTCTGAGCACCATGTATTACGCCTGGCTCGCCTATCAACTCGCCAGGCAGACCGGTCGCAATGATGTGTGTGCGCTGCCGTCTGGCGTCAGCGTACCGCACATGTTTGTGGTGGTGTTTGTGATCATGCTACCCATCTCGCTGGTCAGTGGCGACCCGGTCAAAGGCTGGGAGGCCGGACTGGCCTGGGTGTTTATCCAGAGCTTTGTGCTGATGCTGGGCGGCTTTATTGCGCCGGTGATCCGCAAAATCACCCCACGTGCCGCCTTATTGGGCACGCTGGCAGGCGTCTCCGTCGCGTTTATCAGTTTGCGCCCGGCGCTGGAGATGTTCATGACGCCCATGGTAGGCGTGGTCTGCTTCGCCATTATTCTGGCCAGCTGGTTTGGCGGCGTGCGCTATTTCAAAGGCATCCCGGCCGGGCTGGTGGCGATTGCCGCCGGGACGCTCATCGCCTGGGGTTCTCACCTGTTCGGGCTCGATTATGCCCACATGAGCCTGAATCACGTCAGCGCCGCCCTTGCCAACTTTGGCTTTTCCATCCCGCTACCCGCCATCAACCATGTGTTTTCAGGCTTTGAATTTTTAGGTGTGATTCTGGTCACCGCCATCCCGTTTGGCATTTATGACCTGGTTGAGGCAATGGACAACGTTGAGAGCGCCGCCGCCGGTGGTGACAGCTTTCCGACAACAAGGGTGTTGACGGCCGACGGCGTGATCAGCCTGATTGGCTGCCTGATGGGCAACCCATTTATCAATGCGGTCTACATTGGGCATCCCGGCTGGAAGGCCATGGGCGGCCGCATCGGCTACTCAGCGGCGACCGGGATCATCGTTTTGCTGCTTTCCTGGCTGGGCATCATCGCCCTCATGGCCTCCTTGATTCCGGTGGTCGCCATTTCGCCTATCTTGCTCTATATCGGCATGCTGATTGGCGCACAAGCATTTCAAGAAACGCCCAAGAGCCACGCGCCTGCCATTATTCTGGCCTTTTTGCCACATGTTGCGGCCTGGGGGAAATTGCAAATTGACAACGTCCTCGCCGTCGCTGGCACCAATGCCGCCACCTTGGGGCTGGATAAACTCGGCCAGGTGGGCGTGCTCTACCACGGGCTGGAGGTGCTGGGTGGTGGCGCCATTTTAGGCGGCTTGATGCTGGGTGCGATTGCCGCCCTGGTCATAGACCGCAAACTGGCAAAAGCCGCTGGCTTTGCACTGGCAGCGGCGCTGTTTACTTTTTTTGGCCTCATGCATGGCGAGGCGATCGGCATTGGCCAATCGCTACCGATTGCCGCCAGTTATCTGGTGGTGGCGATCATGCTGTGGCTAAGCAGTAAATATGCGCGCATTGAGGCCTTGCCCACCGGCCTCAGCAGCCAGCACTAACCCCGTGCCAGCCACCCCGACCAATGCCGGAGCCCTGCCCCCACATGAATTTGAACATTTCGCATCTGAGCGCCGCTTATCGCGCTGGCAGCCTGAAACCCAGCCAGCTGGTCCGGCAGCTGGCAGAAAAAATCCATGCCGAAGATACGCACCATATCTGGATTGACCGGATCAGCCTGGAAGAGATGCTGATCTACGCCTGCCAACTGGAGGCGATGGACCCGACCAGCCTGCCTTTGTACGGCATCCCGTTTGCCATCAAAGACAATATCGACCTGGCCGGATATCCTACCACGGCCGCTTGCCCGGACTTTGCCAACACGGCCGACCAACATGCCACGGTGGTCAGAAAACTGATTGCCGCGGGCGCGATCCCGGTCGGCAAAACCAATCTGGATCAATTTGCCACCGGCCTGGTCGGCGTACGCTCGCCGTATGGCGCCTGCAAAAACAGCATTGATCCTGACTACATTTCCGGCGGCTCCAGTTCGGGTTCTGCCGTGGCAGTTGCGCTGGGCATGGCCAGTTTTAGCCTGGGCACAGACACGGCAGGTTCTGGACGGATCCCGGCCGCGTTTAACAATCTGGTTGGCATCAAACCGACCTGCGGCCTGCTTAGCACGCATGGGGTGGTGCCGGCCTGCCGTTCACTCGATTGCGTCTCTATTTTTGCCGGTACCGCCGAAGAGGCACGCGCCGTGTTGCAAGTCGCGCAAGGAGAAGACCACGAGGATGCCTATTCACGGCGGGCACCCGCGCAGGCAGTGCACACTTTTCCACCCCGCTTTCGCTTTGGCGTGCCCCGGACTGAGCAACTGAATTTTTTTGGCAACCCCGAGACGCCCGCGTTGTTTGCCCACGCCGTACAAGCACTGACCGCGATAGGCGGGCAAGCCGTCGAAATAGATTTTTCGGTATTTCTCAACACGGCGCGCTTGCTTTATGAGGGCGCCATCGTCGCCGAGCGCTATGCCGCCATCCAGCCCTTTATTGAATCACACGCAGAGGCCATGCACCCGGTGACGCGTAGCATCATTCAGGGGGCCAGCAAATTCAGTGCAGCCGACGCCTATGCCACGCTATACCAGCTCAAAGCCAACCAGGCGCAGGCCCAGCAATGCTGGGATGAGGTTGACCTGCTGGTCACGCCGACGGCAGGCACGATTTACACCATACAAGAAGTGGAACAGGACCCGATCCAGACTAATAGCAACCTGGGCTATTACACCAACTTTATGAACCTGCTGGATTTGTCTGCTATCGCCCTCCCGGCTGGATTCCAGCACAACGGCCTGCCGTTTGGCATTACGCTCTGCTCACCGGCTTTTCATGACCTTGCGCTGGTTGAACTGGCGCAACGGCTAGGCCGCTAACCGCGCTAAAAAATACAAGGAAACACGCATGTCCATGATAGAAGTCGCCGTCTGCGGCGCGCATATGCAAGGCCTGCCACTCAACCCGCAATTGCAGGCATTGCAGGCCACTTTTGTGCGCGCCACGCATACCTCGGCCGACTACAAACTCTACCACCTGGCCGGCTTTCACCCACCGCGCCCCGGCCTGGTCAGAGTCAATACAGGCGGCAGCGCAATCGCCCTGGAGATTTGGCAACTGCCGCTGGAGAACTACGGCAAACTGGTTGCCAGCGTCCCGGCCCCGCTCGGCTTTGGCACCCTTACGCTGCAAGATGGCCAACAAGTGGCCGGTTTTTTGTGTGAAGCCTACGCCAGCGCAACCGCCACGGATATCTCGGTCTTTGGCGGCTGGCGGGCTTATCTGCATGCACAAAGCCAGGGCAGCAATAAATAGCGCCCGCCTCCAGGCCGCATGAAAAACCAATTCATTTTTCATCTGGTCGTAACGGCGAATCAGTGCAGATCAAGCCATTGATTTAATAGGGAGATTGGCACACTCAATGTTCTTTTGCCATTGACTGATGGCATTCGTCGGGCGCTGCTCGAGCAGTCCGTGCCTGTGGCTCTATCCAGGTAATGTGCGCGCCGCTGGTGTGCGCAATCTGATCCAGTTGTGCGATCTCGTGTGCGGAGCGTTGCCGGCGGTTAAGCTTGAAGCCCAATCCGGCCTTCAAGATGCGGATTAACTGTGTGGTGGGCTGATGATCAAAGCGCATGGAATGGGCCTTTCATAAGCGTGTGCATAAACATAAGCAGTATCCGTCGTATCGCCGGTTGGCCGCATACGGAGACACCAGCGTCAGCAATCCCGCCTAAGCGGGATTGTTGCGGTCAGCATTGCATAAATGCCTGACTCATTTTTCATGGCAATTGCAGGCAGACTGCGTTTTCTGCTGGGCCGAGTTGCAGGCTTCCATCGCTTTTTTTGCACTTTCTTTGGCTTCTGAAACATTATTTTTATGATAGCTCTCTGATGCATTGAGATGATGTTTGGCGGCCGCTTCATGATCCGTCGCAGCTTGTTGATGTAATCCACTGGCTTGATTGGAAATTGACATGGCGTAAATCCTTTATGTGGTCGATCTGTGTCTGGCCGTTGGAAATTCAACAACCATTCTTTGCAGTCTACCGGGCACGCAAGGGGCTGTTTGTTCGCTAGCCAACACGGTCTGGCTTATTCAGTCGTGACCCCGTCAAAGGGCAGCTTCGAGACATCTGCATACACGCGCAGATGACAGACGGTGCCCTCTTGATGACTGGGTGGCGAGTAGAGGCTGTGTAGTTTCAAGTCCAGTTTGCCCGTATTGATCAGGTGATGATGGCCCCCGGCTGGCACCATCATCGCATATCCTTGTTCAACTTCTGCGGTGAAGCCATGGATGATGATGTGCGCCCTTTTACACGCGTAAAAACTGGTCTTGCATCTATACTTCAAAGCCGGTTTCCTCGCCCGGTTTGAGTGTGACCAGAAGCAACTGGCTATACTGTCCTGTGGATACCACCCGCCTGCAGTCTGTATTCATCCTGAAATCTGTATTCAGCAAAGTGGCTTGATGAAGATTCTGCATATATCCATGCATCACGATTTCCTAAGCGCGGCGTCATGCCACAGAGGGTGAGCAAGAGCTCGCCGAACTGGCCCACTTCAGGAGGCAGATCACGAACAGGTGGCCTTTACCAGTTGAAAGACCAGGTCATGCGGTTCAATGGTGTTTGATCTCCTGTACCGACTGGGCAAACGCATTGATTTGCTGATTGGCCTCTTGCTTGTTGATGCCGTAAATTTGCTGCAGTTTTTCTACGAGAATCTCCCGCTTGCCCGCAATGTCATAAATATTGTCCTGGGTCAGACGCCCCCATTTGCCGAGAATCACCGTTTCCAGCGCCTTCTAGTCCGCTTGTATCTCGCTCCATTCCATACTCGCTCTAGACTTTATCCAGCATGAATAGGCGATACACCTCGATTTGAGACTTCAGAATGGGGCGCTGAGCGATGGAGCTCGCAATAAACAAGGTTGACATACTGCGCGAGGAGATAATGCCTTTGTAGTCATCAACCACCATTCACAAAACACTCAAGGCGCGCTCGATGCACGCACTTAAGCCAGGCATGTGTTATTCAATATACTGATTTTTGTCGGCACTTTGGCAGACGCTATTACGCCATTCTTTTGACAAGTGGCGCCGATTGCCAGGATAGTGATCTTCAAGGCCACTGATCTCCACAATACGATCCACCAGAAAGATTCTAAATGCCTGATGTAACTCACACCACGCGGCAATGGACCAACGCGAATCGACGAACCCTAAAATAAGCGGCCAGATCACATACGCCAAAGTGTCACCCGTTTTGTTGATATAAGCCACTTTGAGTTTTTTTTGCTCGCGCATGGCATAACGCACTACGCCTGAATCAAAATCTACGACAAATGGTCTTTCGCCGACATAAAGCATGTCATCCTCCATGAATAGTTTCATGTCCGCAGGAATGACTGCTCCAATCTTTGCCAGTGCATTTTGAGCCCCAAGCGCGAGCGCTTGATCTGTTTGTTGACTCACCCATTGCGCACCTGCGACCAAAGCTTGCAATTCGTCTTCATTGAATGTCATCGGCGGCAGCAAAAATCCAGGCTTTAACATGTACCCTACGCCTGCTGCGCCATCAATTTTGGCACCCATGGCCTGCAACGTTGCAATATCACGGCGAATTGTTCGCAACGAGACATTGGTTTCTTGCGCCAGCATTGCGCCGGAAACACTCCCGCGATGTCGACGCAACACTTGCATCAGTTCGTTGAGGCGATGGCTACGAGACATTGTTACTCCATGGCGATAACACCTTTGCCCCCTATTTTGAGTCCACCCTCAATTTCACTCATCAGATTTACACCATCGATGAGCGATACGATTCTGCCAATCGGTAATTGGAGCTTTCCGAGTTCCGCCGCTTTTGCGACCTTGCCCAAAGTATACTCGCTCGGACTGCCTATCAGCACCTGGTAGTTTTTCGAGAAAATCGCCCGCAGGAATTTCATTGGTTTCGGGTCAAGGTCAAGAAATACACCATTTTTCTTGAGCAGCTTCATCCCTGTGCTTGCGGAAATGGTTGTTGAGGTATCGTAGACAATATCGAACTTTTGCGTCAGGGCATGCAAATCCACTTTTCGATAGTCGTAGACATGGGCTAATCCCATTTTTTGCATTTTTTCCATATCTTCACGGCGGCAGCTGCCAGAGACGATGGCCCCCAGCATCTGCGCGATCTGAATCGTTGCTATCCCAACAGCCCCGGCACAACCGTTCACAAATACATGTTGACCAGCCCTCAGGCGGGATTTTTCCACCAACCCTCTCCACGCCATAATGCCAGGCGTCGCCAAACAGGCTGCATCCTCAAACGAGACTGTATCCGGTTTGTGTGTCACAAAGGACTCATTGGTGACTAGCATCTCGCCGAACGCGCCGGCCTGTTTCAGTCGTGCCATGCCAAACACATGGTCGCCTGGAGCAAAGCGTGTCACCCCTCTACCAGTTGAAATCACCGTCCCCGAGAAGTCCAAACCCATTGCCCGAGGGAAGGTGTTTCCGGTCAGGATTTTCATCGTGCCATTGCGTAACTTCCAGTCGATGGGGTTGATTGCAGCATATTTCACCTTCACAAGTAGCTGGCCCTTGCCGGGAGCTTCCACTTCAAACTCCTCCAGGCGCATCATACTTGCCCCGCCATATTGATGGTACTGAATGCGCTTCATGCGGACACGCTTTGTTTCTGGATAGTTATACACTTGTTCATATTCATTTCGATGGCGTATTGAAATGCTTACTATAAACAGTGCACATGCCAGATTTTGTCACCATCTTCATCCAGACACATCCAACGTTCTGTCGTTAGTTATCCGAGTCAAGATTCAGCAGCTTTTTTGAAATTAACTTGAGAGATAACTCAGGGATTGGTATTCGCAGCGTAACTGCCCCAGCCAGAATGACACAGGGGTCTGATTTTGCACGAAATCAATACATGCGTGAGATGAGAACCCCTCAATGAAAAAAGGGTTACGATCCTCGCAACCCTTTTTTAGACTCACATGCGTTTGACTCTTGAGATTTAACCCGAACCTTAATTTTGCTTGGTATATTGACCACTTTTAAGGCCCAATCTTTTAGGTTGAAGTGCAAATTCGAAATGAATCGTTACGATCATCCACCTAACTGTGGGGCACTTTGAGACACTCTCTCAGCCCTGACAAAGACATTTCTACAGCCTTGGAGAGTTGTTTAAAGTTCGATCCATCTTTCGCTCTCAAAGCCATCCCATGAATAACCATTAAGTAATACTCAGCCAAGTCAAGTGAATTGAACTCTTCTCTAATTTGCTTTTGATCTATTGCAAGTTGGAACCGCTTGATCAACAGTTCTTTATATTCTTCTCTATAAGAGCGAACCAAATCTACTAGCTCGGAATGTTCGGGAGTCGCATTAATTGCAGAAGTCATGATTAGGCATCCCCGAGGATTGGCTGAATTCATAAAAAAACTCAAATTGGACTCTAAAAGTTTTTTGATTGAGATATAAATATCAGGCTCTTCAGTCAGGGAACTGAGCGGTCCGTTAAGTATCATCTCAGAATAAGCTTTCACAGCTTCAACGAAGATTGAGTCTTTATTCCCAAATGCAGCATAAACACTTGGGCCCTTGACTCCAATCGCCTCAACAAGATCAGACATTGTAGTTCCCTCGTAACCCTTAGCCCAAAAAACATACATAGCGTTTCTCAATGCTAAAGACTTGTCGAATGATCGCGGCCTTCCTGCAGGTGCCATAAATATTTCCCCTTAAATCTTTAATAATTGTAGTAAAAAAATAATTATATAACTCAGATTACATAATTATATTGACAAAAGCAAGCCTTCAACCAATAATGTAATCCAGGTTACATTATTAATGTGAATCTAACTTTTTTGCAACGTGGAAGGAAACAAAATGTTTTATTCAAAAGTATTGATCGCAACTATCACCGGCTTTGCAATTGCAAACGCTTCTTTAGCCCACGCAGACAGCTTGAAGTCTGAGTCTGAATTTATCAATAAAACCTTACTGGGTAACTGGAAAGCACAAACCGTATCAAAGAATGATGAGGTACGGAATGTAGATGTATCCAAGGACCGTTTTATGGATAACATTCTTGGGAAATTTAAAATCGTAACGAAGGAAAATAATACTGCTGAAAAAAGTGTTGATAACTCCTTAAAGCGATATACAGAGCAATTCGAACATGCTAAAAAGTCCTAAACATATTTAGCAATAAATAAAGCCCATTGCTTAGGCAATGGGCTTTAAGCCTGAAAATGTAATGTCACATTTTCAGGCTGAGGTTTCACTTAATTTGCCTGCAAGTATTGGGATATGGTCTTTTTTAAATCCTCTGGATTATCCACGCTGAGGAAATGCCCAGAACCCGTGATAGTCTCAAGCTTTGCGTTTGGTACTTTCTTCCAAGTCAAATATCTTTCGGCTTGTGTTGACCAGTCATTTTCTCCGTATATCAGCATTACAGGGCTTTTGATCTTATGATATTGATCAGTGGCCTGCGCCCAACTGCGCCAGTTTTTTAATATGTTCCTGCCAAGAAAACTGTAGCCCGGCCGATGTCCTGTTTTATCAAACATTGTCATTAACCAGGTTGGGATTTTTTTGATTTTTGTGACGCCGCCATTCATCACCAGGCTCAAGAAAAATCGATTCTCAAGCGCAGCAAAAATCGCCCCATTGATGGGAATTGAGTAATTCCACATCATGAAGTTGGCAATAAAGTTGCCACGCCGGATGCCATCTGCGTAACGGGTTTCATAATCGTATGTATTGACCGCAATCACCTGCTTAATCTTATCTGGGATTTGTGCAGCGACCGTGAGAGACAGTGTCGCGCCAATAGACTCACCAATTAAGGTGAGATTGGTCAAATTCAGCTGATCAATTAAATCAAGCACAGAGGCTCTCAAATAGGGCTCGTCGTAGTTGATTTTCTTATTGATGGACGATTGACCGTGGCCAGGCAAATCGATGGCATAGACGGTAAATTTGCTCGCATAAAATGGAATCATCTCGCTAAACAACTCAATTTGCGTTCTGATCGTATGCATTAAAAGCAGCGGTTCTCCACTCCCTGTTTTAATGACTCGAACCGTTTCTCCATCTTTAAGCGTGACAAAAAATTCCTCTCCGTTAAATTTAAGATCTGTTGGTGCATCACTCATTTCATTCTCCCTTATCAAATTAATTAGTACTTATCATTTCGAGTGAAGTGATATTTAAGTGATCACCCCCAGGTTTGATCCATCATGCTCAACCGTTAAAACGTTTAAAAATGACAGATGCATTAACCCCGCCAAATCCAAACCCATTCGAAAGGGCATATTCAAGATGTCGATGAATGGGAGCTTGTGTCGTAATCGCCAGCCCAGTTGCCCGCGCATCTGGCGCGTACAAATTGATTGTGGGTGGGCAACACTGCGCTTCAATTGCTTTAATGGTAAAAATGGCTTCTAGACCGCCCGCTGCGCCCAGCAAATGTCCAGTGGAAGACTTTGTGGCACTGATCACAGGTTGGGCATGACGCTGACCAAACACAGTTCTGATGGCTGCCAGTTCACTTGCATCTCCCATGGGGGTAGACGTGGCATGCGCATTGATATGGTCAACGGCCTCGGGAGATATGTGTGCTTGATTAAGGGCAATCATCATTGCCCTGGCAGCACCGGAACCCTCCTCGGGGCTGGAGGTGATATGGTAGGCGTCAGAAGTGGTTCCATATCCCACTAATTCAGCAAGCGGTTTTGCACCTCTCGCCATGGCGTGTTCATAGGACTCAATCACCAAAATACCAGCCCCCTCTGCCATCACAAACCCATCACGATGTGTGTCAAACGGTCTTGAGGCTAACTCAGGGCTTGCCGCGTATCTTGTACTCAGTGCTTTTGCGGCTGCAAACCCGCCGAGGCTGACTTTATCAATACAAGCTTCTGTCCCCCCACAGATTGCGATATCGGCTTCATTGGCATGAATCATCCTGGCTGCATCGCCAATCGCTTGTACGCCTGCTGCACAGGCGGTAACCGGAGCACCGAGTGGTCCTTGGAATTGGTGTTTAAGTGCTATCTGCGCAGCCGCCAAATTGACCAAAAATGATGGAATCGTAAATGGCGAGAGCTTACCCACACCCACTGCTTCGCCTGTGCGGACTGCATGTGCAATGGCTGGGAAACCACCCACCCCTGAAGCGACAATGGTGGCAGTGCGTTGTTTTTGAATCTCAGTCATCGGTAGCCACTGGGCTTGCTGAATGGCCTCGTTAGCGGCAATCAGAGCAAATTGAATAAATCTGTCAGAGCGTCTTAACTCTTTTGCATCGAGATATTCAGACAAATTGAGCCCCATGCTCGGATCAAGTTCTGATTGCTTAACCCAACCGGCGATGTTGACTGGGCTGCCTTCTGCCAACGCATCAGGGAGCGCAGAGATCCCAGACTTTCCCTCCAACAAATGTTTCCATGCCAAGTCAACGCCTGTTCCAAGCGGACTGACTACGCCCATCCCAGTAATCACAATACGTTTCATCATAAATTTCCCTAAAGGCCTATTGAGTTAAATTGGCAAGTTGTTTTGGGTGGGTATTGATCGGGATACATAACATGGCCGTGATGAGTGCCAATGCAATATGTATGCTGTACGTTGGGATAAAGTCACCCGGCTTGAGCAGTGCTTTACCAAGGAATAACACGGTGATGGACACACCTATCACCGTGCCAATTTGGCGGGCAGCGTGATTGATGGCAGAACCAACGGCATAGTCTTTTTGCGGCAAACCAAACATGGCAGCAGCGGATAAAGAGGGCATGACCAAGCCGACAGAGATGCCGCTTAATAGTAAACCCGGTAGCCATGTAGCCAGATAATTAGGGGTGGTATCGGGGACCATTAAAAACCACAGCCCACTGAGGGCGTAGGTCATGGTGCCTGTGATAAGCAAAGGACGATGTCCCACTTTGGAGGCTATTTTCCCTGCAACCAATGCGGTAGGCACAACCATCAGTGGCCCTGGCATGACAGACGCACCGGCTAAGGACTGGTTTAAATGCCATATATTCTTCATCCAAAAAAAGAATGAAAAAAACATGATGGAAAACGCAATCCCGAAGGTGATGCCTGCCAGGTTTGCAAATAAAAAGGTTTTGTTTTTAAACAGGCTGAGGTCAAACAATGGTTCTGGGTAAAACTTCGCCCAAGGAATATAACTTGCCAGCAACACCCAACCTAATATCAGAATGGCTGTTAACTCATAGGGATTCCAACTAGGCGACTTCATCTCAACAATCGCAAACGCAATTGCTCCCACACCGACGACCAACTGCAACATGCCGACGAGATCAAGCCGCATATGCGCTCTTGGCTGAACCGACTCATGCAATACAGCTAAGCTTTGCCATATGCAGAATAATCCAATCGGGATGTTGATAAAAAATGCCCACTGCCAGCCGCCTACATCAATAATCCAGGAACCAATCCCCGGACCTAATGCCGCGGCCAAAGCACCAACAGCGCCCCAAGCACCCATGATGACTGACCGCCTCTCGCGAGGAAACGCCTCCAATACCAGCGCCAATGCAGAGGGGGTCAGCAGACAAGCGCCGATAGATTGAAAAACTCTGGCGACAATAAGCCATGAGACACTTGGGGCGGCACCGCATGCAAATGAGGCGCTGATAAATAACAAGGTGCCTAATGTGAATATTTTTTTACGCCCAAATTTATCTGCAATACCACCCGCCGGGATCAGCATGGCAGCATAGACAATAGAGTAGCCGCTCATCGCCCAGGATAGATCAGCGGCAGTAGAGTCCGGAAAGCTACTGAGAATATTATTGAACCCAGCATACAGAATCGTCGTATCCAGGGAGGACATAAAAATCGCAATACTGGCGATTGCGAATACCCGCCAAGCTGCCGGGATTGCTTTATTTGCAGACACTAACTGCTGTATGTTTGAGTTCATGACATTCTCTGATTTGACTTAGGCGTATTAGTAATACTGGCCACAACGCCTTGATTCGTTGCGGCCAGTGTTCGCTTAGTGACTCAGAAAGAACTCAGCTGTGTTTACAAACGAATCATGGTACTGAAAAATCGAACCGTGATTGGAGTCTGGATATAACAGCAATTGCGCATTTTTAAGCTGCTTATATAGGGTAATCGAACCCTCGGTTGGTAACATGGTGTCATTGCTACCCGTCACCACCAAAACCGGTTGTTGAATGGCTTTTAACGTTTTGAATTCAGGATCAGGTGTGCTCGTCCATACAATTAAGGCCTTGCCATGTGCATCTGCAATCTCCTTACCACTTTCAGGGTCACGCCCTTCTTTTCTGGCATAGACGCGAGACAAAAATGCAGCGGCGGCTTGCTTCCCTGCATCACTTTGAGAGAAGAACAGATAGTCGCGAGGATCTGGCGCATTGGCTCTGGAAAAAGCCTCACCCAATACTTTCATCAGATGATTGCCACCGCCTTGATGGGTAGTCCCGGCGAGAATCACTTTTCGAACCAGTTCTGGATGTTGCGCAGCAAGTTCTTGGGCAACAAACCCACCCATCGAAAACCCCAACACATCCACTTGCTTATAGCCCAGCGCTTGAATAAACGCATAAGCATCTGTGGTCATTTGTGCAATGTTGTCGGCAACCACTCCATTCGTAGCACCAACGCCTCTGTTATTGAATACAACCACTGGACGATGCTTGGCCAAGGCATTCACTACCGCCGGATCCCAGGCATCCATATTGCCAGTGAAGTGCTGAAGGAGCACTAATGGAGTACCTGATTGAGAGCCTAAAGTGCGGTAAGAGAATTTAATGCCATTGGCCTCTACAAATTTTGTGGCCGCTGTCTCCAGTTTATCTGCAGCCAAGGCCGTGCCTGACTCTATGATGGATAAGGTAGTGGCGATGAGTAACAATGATCTTAAAATTTTATTCACGAATATCTCCTGTTCAGTCAAATGGATGATTGGGTTCTTAGGTGGTGATTAGCTCAGGTAACGATTCGCTGGTTTAGCTAATGACAAATGCGGCCCCAATGCTTTTCTTGCCGCATCAAATGCTTGCCAATCCTCAATATTTGGCAAAGATGGAATAGTGATCACCTCGCCCAAATCAAATCCTCTTAGCGCGGCATCTACCAAATCATCAGTTTTCATCACCATTTCAGGCGGCAAGTGACTTGCTGGCATATTCACTTTGTCCAGGAACGGCGTATCGGTCGCACCTGGCAACACCACCTGAATGCGCACCCCTTTGTCACCAAGTTCATGCTGCATGGATTGGCTAAACATCACCACATAAGACTTAGTTGCGTTGTAAACGCCATTGAACATTTCAGGAATATAGGCAAGCACTGAGGCAACATTGATGATGGCCCCTTTGCCTTCAGCAAAAAATCGTTTGGCAGCTGCGCCGGAGAGTCGTGTGAGCGCGGTGATGTTCAATTGGATCATGGTCTCCATCGCATCCATATCAGACTCAACCAACGTCGTAGACGCACCACCCCCGGCATTATTCACCAGCAGGGTAATACTGCTATCTTCCCGTAAGCGTGTTTCGACTTTTAATAAATCAGCCTTGAGGGTCAGGTCGGCCGGCATGATTTCTACCTGACTTCCAGATGCACTCTTAATACCATCTGCTACTTTTTGCAGCTTTGCTTGATCACGTGCCACCAAAATCAAGTCATAACCTCGCTTTGCTAGTCGGTCTGCATACACAGCCCCAATCCCAGTTGATGCACCTGTGATCAATGCTGTCCCAAGTTTATTCACTGCATTCATTTTTTCACCTCTTTACGGTTTAACAGTTATGTATATAAATACCAATCGGTACATAAATACTATGCAACAAAATTTGCTCTGTCAACATTTTTTTGTAACAATTGGTATAAATTACTTAAGTGAAGAAAATTGAGATGACTGAAGAGTTAAAAAAGACACGAGGTCGCCCCAAAATGTTTGATAACGAGGTGATCCTGGACAAGGCTTTGAAAGTCTTTTGGGAAAGGGGCTATGAAGGCGCCTCAATGGCCGAGTTAACCTCCACGCTCGGTGTGAATAAGCCAAGTTTGTATGCTGCGTTTGGCAATAAGGAAGAATTGTTTAGGCAAGCGCTTTCTAAGTATGTCTCCGGTCCAGCTTCATTTGTGAGGATGGTGATGAAAGAGCCAACAGCGCGCAAAGTCGCAGAAAAGTTTTTATTAAGTAGCGCGGAGTTTCTAACTAGTGAAGCACATCCCAAGGGATGCATGATCGTGCAAGGCGCCCTTTCATGCGGTGAAGGCGCACAGATCATCAAAGAACAGCTTATTCAGTATAGAAAACATTATGAGGGCTTGTTGACTGAGCGATTTGAGTTGGCACAACTTGAAGGTGATTTATCGCCTGACGTAAATGCCGTTGATTTATCTAAATATTTAGCTACTCTACATCAAGGAATGTCAGTGCAAGCGGTCAATGGCGCCACTCAAGAAGAACTTAAAAGAATGGTTAATGTAGCCATGTTGAATTGGCCGAGCAAATAAGGGTATCTATAACTGTGGTGCCGTCTGCAATTTAACAAAATATAATATATATAAATCAAATACTTATAAAATTTATTGCAAACAGACTTTCCAAATTATTTGTAACATAAGTTGAGATTTAACCCTAACAAACTAGCCCACACATCAGTAAACACAGCCAAATTTAATACACTGCCTACTTATCAAGTCTTAAGTAAGTCCAAAAATAAAGGCCGCATATGCGGCCTTTATTTTTTTATATCAGTGATAAATGTTAGTTAATTTTCCTCGCCCTAAAACCGAGTATGACTATCAACCCCATCATCAATAAAGCATAGTTATGAGGCTCTGGAACAGGCGTTGTCACAGCTACAGAAGAAAATTTGCTATTTCCTAATGTGAGAGAGTTATTCCAATTATTAGCCACTACAGTTCCGGTCACATTTCCGCTGCTACCGTAAATTGTCGCATCCGTTGCTAGGATGCTTGCACTGAAGTTGATGTTGTTAAGAGTCAAGGATGTGGCATCGTAAAAGTTAAACAATACATTATAAGCACTGAATGCAGACCACCCACCGGTAAGATTAACCGAGCTTCCAGAGACATTCAGGATCAATGTTGAACCTGATGCAATGTTAGAGAAACTCCAGTTGTTGATATTGGATAAATCAGAACCCGAAAGCGTGAAATATTCGACACTGCTCCCTGTACCTGACAGATATCCATTGGTTCCATAGTTGTAACTTACGGAACCGGTCGAAGCTGTTGCCGCAAGATTGTCAGAGAGAGCGTTTAATTGAGTCTTAGCTGATACAAAATCAATTGGAGAAGTTGCGGCAGTTGAATAGCTATTGTAGTAATCGTACTGGGGCTTAGTAACACTACCGCCGACCCACGTCGTACCAGTAACATT
Organism: Methylophilus sp. DW102; assembly: GCF_037076555.1. NCBI lineage: Bacteria > Pseudomonadati > Pseudomonadota > Betaproteobacteria > Nitrosomonadales > Methylophilaceae > Methylophilus > Methylophilus sp. DW102. Next base: position 2,377,366 of record NZ_AP029023.1, read on the forward strand.
GCCATATGATTTGGTTAGATTTCCACCAACAACAAGGCCATAACTATTCTTTGCTGAATTAGAAATGGTAGAAGTACTGATGTTTGCATTCCCACCAACTGCCACGGCTCCAGAAATTGAGTTCCAGTTATTGCTTTCATAGTTGCCAAAAACAAATACGTTATAGTCACGTGCTACACCTAAATCAATAGTGTTAGCGAAGGACTGGTTAGCGAAAAAGGCTGCGGTAAGTATCAAACCATTAATTAATTTCATCTGTACTCCAAAAGCTCAATTCAATCTTAGATTGTCGTTGTTGCATTTAACATTAAAATGCAGTGATGTGCATTAGCCCAGACTGGTATTTTACCTCATCCCATCTTCAAGGGATTAATGAATCGCCACTACTCATGATAAATAGATATCGAAAACAATAGCTATAAAATAAGAAAGCTTGTATTGCAGGCTTTCTTAGTGTAAATGTTGCTTGGTATTACCCTTGACTGTTGTTGTAACTCTCTGAGTTTACTGAAATGACACTCTCGACTTAAATTGCAAAAATCTCAAGTTGAATTACAAACGACAAAAACCCATAAAATTTTTATGTATTAGCCCTTGAAATCAAAAAATCCCGCCCCAAATTAGCAATCAAGGTGCGCGAGTGCTAAAATGCGTACCGCTTTGATTGTTTTAGTTTTAACGTTATCTCTATAACACTTTAGGAAAACTCCAAGGAGAATCTCATGAACATTCGTCCGTTGCACGACCGTGTAATTGTTAAACGCGCTGCTGAAGAGCGCACTACTGCTTCTGGCATTGTGATCCCTGACAGTGCAACAGAGAAACCAGACCAAGGTGTGGTTCAGGCAGTTGGCAATGGCAAAAAAGATGACAACGGCAAGGCTATCGCTTTGGACGTGAAAGTCGGCGACAAAGTATTGTTCGGCAAATACTCCGGCCAAACAGTGAAAGTCAACGGCGAAGAGCTGTTGGTGATGCGCGAAGAAGACATTATGGCGATTGTTGAGTAATCACTCGCAACTCAATCCCACACATTTGTAATTTAGGAGAATTTAAATGGCAGCTAAAGACGTAAGATTTGGTGATGACGTTCGCCAAAAAATGGTAAATGGCGTTAACGTATTGGCTAACGCTGTTCGTGTAACTTTGGGCCCTAAAGGCCGTAACGTGGTATTGGAGCGTTCTTTTGGCGCGCCAACCATCACTAAAGATGGTGTGTCTGTGGCTAAAGAAATCGAACTGAAAGACAAGTTCGAAAACATGGGCGCACAGATGGTGAAAGAGGTTGCTTCTAAAACCAATGATATCGCTGGTGACGGTACAACGACTGCGACTGTGTTGGCACAAGCCATTATCCGCGAAGGCATGAAATCTGTCGCTGCCGGCATGAACCCAATGGACCTGAAGCGCGGTATCGACAAAGCAGTTGAAGCTGCTGTAGCTGACCTGAAAGCACAATCCAAACCCTGTACTACCAGCAAAGAAATCGCCCAAGTTGGCGCGATCTCTGCTAACTCTGACGCCTCTGTTGGCCAGATCATTGCGGATGCAATGGACAAAGTGGGTAAAGAGGGCGTGATCACTGTTGAAGACGGTTCAGGCCTGAGCAACGAGCTGGATGTGGTTGAAGGTATGCAGTTTGACCGTGGTTACCTGTCTCCATACTTCATCAACAACCCAGAGCGCCAAATCGCGTTGCTGGACAACCCATTCGTGTTGTTGCACGACAAAAAAATCTCCAACATCCGTGACTTGCTGCCAACCTTGGAGCAAGTAGCGAAAGCTGGCCGTCCATTGCTGATCATCGCTGAAGATGTCGATGGCGAAGCGCTGGCAACCCTGGTAGTGAACAACATCCGCGGCATCTTGAAAACGACTGCAGTTAAAGCCCCAGGCTTTGGTGACCGTCGTAAAGCCATGTTGGAAGACATCGCGATTCTGACTGGCGGTACTGTGATCTCTGAAGAAGTGGGCCTGAAACTGGAAGCCGTACAACTGCACGATCTGGGTCAAGCCAAACGCATCGAAGTGGGCAAAGAAAACACCATCATCATTGACGGTGCTGGCAACGAAGAAGCGATCAAGGCACGTATCACTCAAATCAAAACACAAATCGAAGAAGCTTCTAGCGACTACGACCGTGAAAAACTGCAAGAGCGCGTGGCCAAACTGGCTGGCGGTGTTGCCGTGATCAAGGTTGGCGCGACGACTGAAATCGAAATGAAAGAGAAAAAAGCCCGCGTGGAAGATGCATTGCACGCGACACGTGCTGCGGTTGAAGAAGGTATTGTGGCTGGCGGTGGCGTGGCATTGATTCGTGCCCGCGAAGCGATTGCCAAAGTGAAAGGTGACAACCTGGATCAAGAAGCCGGTATCAAGATCGTTCTGCGTGCGGTTGAAGAACCACTGCGTCAGATCACTCAAAACGCTGGCGTTGAACCATCAGTCGTGGTGAACAACGTGGCTGCCGGTAAAGGCAACTACGGTTACAACGCAGCCAACGAAACCTATGGCGACATGGTTGAGATGGGCGTACTGGATCCAACTAAAGTGACCCGCTCCGCCTTGCAACACGCGGCTTCTGTGGCTGGCCTGATGCTGACCACTGACTGCATGGTGGCTGAACTGCCTAAAGAAGATGCACCAGCAATGGGTGGTGATATGGGCGGTATGGGTGGCATGGGCGGTATGATGTAATTTTTGCATTTAAGCAGTTCAGTGATACTGCGTTGCTTATCCTTGTCGTACTTGTTGTACTGCCTACGGATAGCTGCTTTGTTACACTTTTCTGCTTAACGCAAAAACGCTCTAAGTACCATCAAAAAAACAAAACCCGCTTCGGCGGGTTTTTTGTTTATGATACTCAGGCCACCATCAGTTTTATAAATCTCACTCACCATGCCATTTATTAAAAAACATCTATTGATTGCTTTATTTGCCCTGACCGTTTCCTCGCATCTTTATGGTGCCAATATAACCGAATCTGAAGACTCCTTTACAGAAGTCATCAAAGCAAAAATCCAATCCAGACTTAGTGATGTGTCTGTGAACGTTAAATCACCGCTTACGCTCTCTGTTGGCGACTTTGATGTCAATTTACATCGCTTCTATACATTCTGCAAAAACAATGAAAAAGAGTGTAACGCTTACCTAGACCCATTCATCAACAAAATGATTCAGGCATATAAAGATATCAACACTCCGCCTAACAAAAGTGCAATAGGACTTATCATACGCACGAATGAATATCTAAAAAATGCAACGCTGTCTGGAACTAAAGTACTCAACCAGCCCTTTCTACAAGGATTCGTGATACTGCCAATCTTGGACAGCCCAACAAGCTTACGCAATGTTGGTGAAAAAGATTTGAAATTGTTAAATTTGACTGAGGCTCAGTTATTTGAGTTAGCCAAAAAAAATTTGGATCAACAAATAAATGACACGGGCAAGAATGTGAAGCCTGTGAAACCAGGAGAAATAGGTACAATTCGAGGAAGCATTTTTGCTCCGTCTAGACTGATAAATCATCAAAGCTGGTCAACAGTTGCCCAAGCTCAAGCCGGCAAGCTTATTGTTTCTATACCAACAACCGATACGGCACTCTATATCGCAGAAACATCGCCGGTCGCAATTGATGCGCTACAAACATTAACAAATCAAGTCATTAGAGAATCACCCAATCCACTAAGCGACAAGCTTTTCATATGGTCAACAGAGGGATGGGAAATACTCCCTAATAAAATAAATTAAATAAATGATCTTTTCGACGTAACGTTGCCAAAATTTAATGTCGGCATTTTAAACACTGAGAAACTTCATGTGGCTTTGTGTTATGTCGCTGTTTAATTCATAATCTTACGTTATGGTTTATGCTGGCATCAAATACACTTAAAGAAAGAAGTTTTATGACTACTCTAAACACTCTCACTCAACGCCTGAGCTATATCGTCGGCGAAAATATGGCTCACCAATTGCAAAATGACGGCCTGGAGCTGGATGCTGCGGCCGTGGCGCTGGCAGTGAGCGATGTGATGGCCGGCAATGCTTCACGCATGACCGACGACGAAAAACGCAGCACAGTGGAACAAGTACAACAAGAGAGCCAGGCCAGACAGATGGCTGCCCACGCGAAAAACAAGGCGGCGGGCGAAGCCTATCTGGCAGACAATGCGAAAAAAGAAGGCGTAACCACGACAGCGAGTGGCTTGCAGTATAAACAACTGGTCGCAGGCAATGGCGCGAAGCCTACCACCAGCGACCGTGTCAAAGTCCACTACCACGGCACACTGACGGACGGCACGGTGTTTGATAGCTCTTATCAGCGCGGCGAACCGATTGTGTTCCCGGTGACTGGCGTGATTGCAGGCTGGGTAGAAGGCTTGCAGTTGATGAACGTAGGTAGCAAGTTTGAGCTGACCATTCCATCGCACCTGGCATATGGCGCAAACGGCAGCGGCCCGGTGATTGGCCCGGATGCGACGCTGGTATTTCAGGTTGAGTTGTTGGCTATCGAATAAACCGGTCTTATTGATACAGATTCAAGGCAATACAGATTCAGGGCACCCGTCGGGTGCCCTTTTTCATGGGGCCGCCGATTCCCGGCTTGCCTCCCTGCCTGCGCTATTGTTAGACTTTGTGAATCTTTCACATTGTCGAGCGCCACAGATGCAAGATCCTCAATTAAACTTAACCGGTGAAATCGTGACTGTGCGCCCTGAACACAGCATAGATACCATTCAGCACCTGCCCAATTATGTGGGCATCTCTCAAATGACCGCGGGGGCCAGGGGCATTTCGATGAATATCGTGGTGATCCCGCCAGCGGCCAAAGCGCAACCGCATTACCATCAAGGCTTTGAAACGGCGATTTACCTGCTAAAGGGTGAAGTGCAAACGTTTTATGGTGAAAATTTGAGCAAGTCCTGTATCAATCAAGCGGGCGACTTTATTTTCATCCCGGCAGGGGTGCCGCATCAGCCAGTCAATTTGAGCCCTGATACCGAAGCGATTGCGCTCGTGGCACGTAACGATGCCAATGAGCAGGAAAGTGTGCGGGTCTATGCGGCTCAGGCCACTGTGCTTGGCTGATCAAGCCGCTGGCAAAAAACCTAGACGGACTCTTGTCTCTGACCGCGACCCAACAAGGCGCTGACCGCTGCTTGCGCCGTTTTCTGGTTAGTGAGTAGTTGATTGACTTCAAAAGTGATGGGCATTTCGACGTCTATGGTTTCGGCACGACGCATGACTTCACGCGCCGTATTCACGCCTTCTGCCACATGGCCCAAACCGGCGAGGATGCTTTCAAGTGATTTGCCCGAAGCCAGCTGCAAGCCGACTTCACGGTTACGCGAGTATTGACCGGTACAGGTCAGGATCAAGTCGCCCGCCCCCGCTAAGCCCATAAAGGTCTCGGCCTTGGCGCCCAGCGCCATGCCAAAGCGGGTGATTTCGGCTAAGCCCCGCGTGATCATGGCAGCGCGCGCATTGTTACCAAAGCCCATGCCGTCAGAGATACCGGCGGCAATCGCCATCACGTTTTTAACCGCCCCACCCACCGAAGCGCCGACCACGTCGACGCTATCGTAGACGCGCAAGCAGCCGCCATGAATCAGCTGTGCCGATTGCTGCGCCAGCTCGCGGTGATTGGCGGCGAGTGTAATTGCCGTTGGCAGGCCTCGCACCAGTTCGGCGGCAAAGCTGGGGCCGCTTAACACGCCCCATGGATACTCTGCGCCCAACTCCTCTTGCGCCACTTCAAAAGGCAGTTTTGCCGTTTGCGGCTCCAGGCCTTTGTTGGCCCAGATCAAGGGTTGTTGTATGCCCAAACTTTTGAGTTGCTGCAAAATCGGCCGGAAACCCGCCGTAGGCACTACTGATAAAATCAAATCGGCACCGTCAATCGCTGCAGCCAGATCATCCTCTACCGAGAGTTTTTCAGGAAAAGCAAAGTCACCCAGATACAGCGGATTGGCACGCGCCTTGCGCATGCCAGAAACGTGCCCGCTATTACGCGCCCACAACACCACATCGTGCTGCAAGGCAATATGCATGGCAAGTGCAGTACCCCAGGCACCTGCACCAAGAACGGCAACTTTACTCATTTGGATGGATCCTGATCAGTCACCGCGAGCTGTCTGCGGTGACTGACAAAGTGAGACGAAATTAGTTAGGGGCGCCAGCCGCTTGCGCAGCTTGTTGCTGCTGTTGCAGATACAAGGCTTCGAAGTTGATCGGGTTCAACAACACGGGCATGAAGCCAGCGCGGGTAACCATATCGGAGATAGCTTCGCGTGCATAAGGGAACAAGATGTTAGGGCAAGCCACCGCCAGGATAGGCTCCATGTTTTCTTGTGGCACGTTGCGGATGGCAAAAATACCGGATTGGTTCACTTCTACCAGGAATGCGGTTTTATCTTCGATTTTCGCGGTCACAGTCACTTTGATGGAGACGTTGAAAATACCGTCTTCCACCTGTTGTGCCGTATTGCCCAGCTCTACATTGATCTGTGGCGTCGTGCGCTCGGTGAAAATCGCTGGTGCGTTAGGCACTTCGATAGAAGCATCATGCACATACAATTTTTCGATGCTGAAAATCGGTGCTGCGTTTTGGTCCGCTTGGTTTTGTGGTTCCTGAGCCATGAATCGTCCTTAAAATTATCAATACACAAAGGCGCTATTCTAACCGGACATCCCTGGCCTGACTATGGGTTTTTTATGACAGCGGACAGGTCACTTCAAGCGGCCAGCAACGGGTCCAGACCGCCCTGCACATCCAGGGCATGCAAGTCATCAAAGCCGCCAACATGGTGCTCGCCAATAAAAATCTGTGGCACCGTACGGCGGCCGGTTTTTTCCATCATTTCGGCCCGTAACTCTGGCTGCAAATCGACACGAATTTTTTCAATTTCGGTCACGCCCTTGTTTTTCAATAACCGTTCAGCATTGATGCAATAAGGGCAGACTGCCGAGGTATACATCACTACTTTTGCCATCATGATTCCTTTCAAGTGGATGACTTGGTGGCTGGCATCTTGGCCTCCACCCAGGCGGCCATGCCACCTTTGAGCACATTCAACGTGGTAAAGCCCTGTGCCTTGAGCAATTTGGCGGCGGCGTTGGCGCGGCTGCCGCGCTGGCAAACCAGCAACACCGGCTTTTCCTTGAATTTTTGAATTTCATTTATGCGGTCAGCCAGTTGCGCAAGCGGAATATGGCGCGCACCCTGCAAATGCCCCTGAGCAAATTCGTCCGCCTCGCGCACATCCAGTACCAAAGCAGATTTTCTATTCATCAGCATCACGGCTTCAGTGACTGAGAGCACAGTTGCCCCCGCCGCAGAACGGCTCAGCATGGGCAAGATCAGCGCCAGGCCAGAGCCCACCGCCAGTCCAATTAACAACACATTATGTTTTAAAAATTCCACAGCGTTACTCACTTTGTTGGGTTATGACGACCGGTGTGCGGTCTTCAGGAGACTGGCCGCTTGGGTAGGCGTGACCAGCGGTTGCGATTATAATAGACGAATTCATCAATCCGACATTTCGTCACCACTTTTAAAGATTGTTAGCCATGTCTATCAAACCTGTCATATTGCTGATCCTCGATGGTTTTGGCCACAGCGAGACCCGCGAACACAATGCTGTTTTACAGGCAAACACGCCCAACCTCGACCGGCTCAAAGCCACTTACCCCCACAGCCTGATCAACGCCTCCGAACACTATGTCGGCCTGCCAGACGGCCAAATGGGCAATTCTGAAGTGGGTCACCTGAATATTGGGGCGGGACGCATTGTCTTTCAAGACTTTGAGCGTATTAATAACAGCATCAGCAGTGGTGAGTTTTTCAAGTTACCAGCCCTGGTCAATGCCATGCAGGCCCTCAAAGCCAGTGACAAAGCGCTGCATATCCTGGGCCTGCTGTCTGATGGCGGCGTGCATAGCTACCAGCCGCATATTCACGCCCTGCTCGAAATGGCCAAACAACAGGGCCTGAGCAAGGTGTATGTGCATGCCTTTCTGGATGGCCGGGATACCCCGCCCAAAAGCGCACAGCCTTACCTGCAAGCGCTCGAAGACCATCTCCAGCAGCTGGGCGTTGGCCGGGTGGCCTCTGTGGGCGGTCGCTTTTATGGCATGGACCGCGACAAGCGCTGGGAGCGGGTCTCGGTGGCTTATGAGTTACTGGTCAATGGCACGGCCGAATATGTGGCGGCAGATAGCCTGACCGCCTTGCAGCAAGCGTATGCCCGCGATGAAAGCGACGAGTTTGTGAAGTGCACGGCGATTCGCGCGGCTGACGAAGCCCCCGTGCGTATGGAAGACGGTGACTGCCTGGTGTTCATGAACTTTAGGAGTGACCGCGCCCGCCAGCTGACCGATGCCCTGCTCAACCAGCAGTTCGCAGGCTTTGAGCGCAGCCGGGTGCCACGCTTTAGCCACTATTTCACGCTGACCCAGTACGACAAAAACCAGACGCTGGCAGAACCGATTTTCGCGCCCTACACCGTGCCCAATACCTTTGGCGAATACGTCTCCAAACTCGGGCTCAAGCAATTGCGCATTGCCGAGACCGAAAAATATCCACACGTGACATTCTTCTTCAACGGCGGTGAAGAAACCGTTTTTGCTGGTGAAGACCGCATTCTGGTGCCTTCGCCCAAAGTTGCGACCTATGACTTGCAACCAGAAATGAGTGCGCCAGAAGTCACCGACAAACTGGTCGCCGCCATTGAATCGCAGCAATATCAGGCCGTGATCTGCAATTATGCCAATGGCGATATGGTGGGCCATACCGGCAACTTGCAAGCGGCCATTAAAGCGGTAGAAACGCTGGACACCTGTGTCGGCCGGATTGTGGCGGCTGCCCAAAAAACCGGCGCTGAAGTGATTATTACCGCCGACCATGGCAATGCCGAGAGCATGTTTGACCACACCAGTGCGCAGGCACACACCCAGCACACCACCAACCTGGTGCCCTTTATTTACGTTGGCCGCCAGGCGGTGATTCGTAGCGGCGGCGCACTGTCAGACATTGCACCGACCTTGTTATCGCTGATGGGGGTCGCACAACCTGCAGAAATGACCGGCCAGTCGCTGATCCAATTGAATGCAGCGGCCTGAGTGGCCGCTCAGGTGCATGACTCCGATCATCGTTAAGCAGCTGGCAAAGCCAGCGATCAAGTGTTTTAGCCTGTTGGCAGGCCTCTGGCTCTGTGGCGCCGTGAGCCTGCCAGCGCAGGCCGCGCCTGCGGACAAAACAGAAACGACCAAAGGCGATCTCGAACAGGTCAAAGAGAAAATCCAGCAACTGGCCAATGCGCTTAAAGCCTCGCGCGTGGCCAAACAGGATGCACATGAAGCGCTCAAGGCTTCGGAAACGGCCATCAGCGCATCCCGCAAAAAATTGCGCGAGATTCAGGATGCGCAGCTGGAAAACCGCAGCAAGTTACAAGACTTGCAAAAACAACTCAATGGCCTGCAACGTCAGGTCAACCAGCAAAAACAATCGCTCAACGAGCAGCTAAACCAGCAATACCGGCATGGCAACCATAGCCCGCTGCAAATGCTGCTGCAACAACAGGACCCCAACAACACGGCACGCAATCTTAAATACCTGGGCTATCTAACGGCGGCGCACCAGCAGCAGATTCAGTCGCTGCAAACCAACCAGGAAGCCATAGACCGCGTCCGCACGCAAACCACCGAACAATTACACGAAACCGAACGCTTGGCCAGCCAATACAGCGACACAACGCAAAAACTGGAAAACGAAAAATCGCTGCGTAGCGAGGCGTTAAAAGAGCTGTCCAAACAGATCGAAACACAAGAACAGCAGATGGTCCGGCTGAAAAAAGACGAAGAAGCGCTGTCTCAGTTGTTCCAGCGTTTGCTGGCCGAGGCCAAGAAACGTGAGCAGGAAGCGCTGGCAAAAGCCAAGCGCGAGAAAGAAGCGGCGGCTAAAAAAGCCGCTGAACTGGCGACGCGCAAAAAGAAATCCGGCGGCCGCACGTTTGAGCATACGCCGCAAGCGACAGTCGATGAATCAGGCAGCGACACGCAAAGCAGCACCGTGATTGCCAAAAACGAAACGCTACCTGAATACAATGCCAACAAGGAAAACTTTGCCCAGTTACGGGGACGCTTGCGCCTGCCGGTGCGTGGCGACGTGATCAACCGTTTTGGCACGGCGCGTGCAGAGACCGGGGTAAGCTGGAAAGGCATATTCATCCGCGCCAAGGAGGGCAGCGAAGTGAAATCGGTCGCGGGCGGGCAAGTGGTGTTTGCCGACTGGATGCGTGGCTTTGGCAACCTGATTGTGATTGACCACGGCAACGGCTACATGAGCCTGTACGGTAACAACGAGGCCTTGTACAAATCGTCAGGGCAAAGTGTTAAAGCGGGCGATACGATTGCCGCGGTGGGCAATAGCGGTGGCAATGCTGAAAATGGGGTTTATTACGAACTGCGCCGCAACAGTGTGCCGTTTGATCCGCTGCAATGGAGTAGTGTACGTTAGGCGTTGGCCCGCCTTGCGCACCCCGGTGTCCTGGTCGGCGCGCGGTCCTAGTACCGTTCTTCTGTTGGTGAATCCACGGCCTCGCACACATGCTGCCTGGCTTCCAGATACAACTTGTCGAGCTCAGCTTGCGACATGGTAAGCGTAGTGTTAGAGACCTGCATGAGTTGCACGGGGCGTGTGCCCCCCGCTGCTGGCATGGCATCCGCTGGCGGCGCCAGATCATTGGACGACACATCACTGGGTGGCAGGGGAAGCGCTGTAGACACTTGGCTGGGCGCATCTTCGCTACAAGCCACCACCAAAAAACTACAGGTCAGAGATAAAAACAGTTCAGAATAACGCACGGCGATACGACACTTCTATCAAATACTCAAAAATCTTATTCACCCATCACATGCATGAGGACGCGTCTGCGGGCAGGCAGGTGCCGATGCTCAAACAAAAAAATGCCCTGCCACTGGCCCAGGGCAACCCTGCCTTGTAGCACAGGAATCGACAAGCTGGTTTGTGTCAGCGCGGTACGCACATGTGCAGGCATGTCATCCGGGCCCTCCACGGTATGAATGAACAGGTCATCGCCATCCGGTACCAGCCGGTTAAAAAAGGCTTCCAGGTCCACCAGCACATCGCGGTCATAATTTTCATTGATCAGCAGGCTGGCTGAAGTGTGCTGGATATACAGCGTCAACAAGCCGGACTGAATGCCGGATTGCTGCACCCATTGCAATACCTGCGGCGTGATGTCATACAAACGCCGACCTTGGGCATTAATAGAGAGGGTTTCGTGCTGTTGTCGCATCCATCAATCTATCCGTAAATCAGCGTCAGTTTACCAGTAACGCCAGCCGCCGCCCCAATAGGGCCTGGGTCCCCAAGGGCCACCATAAAAACCGGGGCCGCCGTAAAAACCTGGCCCGTAAAACCAAGGATCCATGCTGCGCAACCGGGCATAATCCCGTTCACGCTTTAACTTGGCTTCTGCCTCGGCGCGCGCTTTTTCACGCTTGTTAATCTCATCGGCGATGGCGTTTTGCTGCGCCAGCGCATTCGCCTGCTGCATATAATCAAGCACGCCTTTGGAAATACCTTTTTGATGCCATGACAGCACCTCTGAAGGGGTCAATGCATAACGCGATTGCGACTGCTTGATTGCATCAATAATTTCGGCATCCGTCTTGCCCTGCTTGCTCATGGTCACAATCTCATCCAAACTCAACGTCGACTGCGGCGGTGGCACCAGCGCAGCGAGTTGCTCGGGAGAAATACGGTCAATCTGCACCGGTTGCGGTGGTTGTGTCGCGCATCCGCTCATCAAACCGAGCAAAAAAATGATCAAGGACAAACGCCAAGCTTGTGAGTCTCGCATAGTTGCTCCATTTTACACCCGCACAATAAAAAAGGGTCATACGAATATGACCCTTTGCTTGCACCACAGGTTCAGCCTGCAGGCAGATGACCACGCTGCGCCCAAGATGCGCGCGCTGACACTCAGGCTTTGCGGAACTGCATTTTCCCACCCTGAAAATCCACCTGTATCGTGTCTTTGGCCGCAAACTGCCCAGCCAGGATTTCACGTGCCAGCGGATTCTCAATTTCACTTTGAATGGCGCGTTTGAGCGGACGTGCGCCATAAACGGGATCAAAGCCTGCATTGGCAATTTCGGCCAGCGCCGCATCGGTGACGTCGAGTTGCATCTCCATGGCCGCCAGCCGTTTGGCCAGCAATTGCAACTGGATATTGGCAATCGACTTCACATGCGCTTCTCCCAGTGAATGGAACACGACCACCTCATCAATCCGGTTGATGAACTCTGGCCTGAAGTGCGTCTTCACCTCACCCATCACCGCCAGTTTAACCACCTGATAATCCTGGTCACTCATGCTCTGGATCATCTGGCTACCCAGGTTAGAGGTCATGATAATGACGGTATTCTTAAAGTCTACCGTCCGCCCCTGGCCATCGGTCAGGCGACCATCGTCCAGCACTTGCAGCAACACGTTAAACACATCCGGATGCGCTTTTTCAACCTCGTCCAGCAATACGACTGAATAAGGCTTGCGGCGCACGGCTTCGGTCAGCGTGCCACCTTCTTCATAGCCAACATAGCCGGGGGGCGCACCAATCAAACGCGAGACCGAGTGTTTTTCCATAAACTCACTCATGTCGATGCGCACCAGATGGTCTTCACTATCGAACAGAAAGTTGGCCAGCGCCTTGCACAACTCGGTTTTACCCACGCCAGTCGGCCCCAGGAACAAAAAGCTGCCATACGGACGGTTAGGGTCACTCAAGCCACTGCGTGAACGGCGGATCGCATCCGAGACCAGCCGAACCGCTTCGTCCTGCCCCACCACCCGCGCATGCAGGCTGTTTTCCATATTGAGCAGTTTTTCGCGCTCGCCGGTCATCATTTTACTGACCGGGATGCCGGTAGCCCGGCTGACCACTTCAGCAATTTCATCGGCACCGACTTCGGTACGCAACATTTTATGTTTGACCGTGCCACTCGCTTCAGCGCTTGACGCGTGCTTCAACTGGGCTTCGAGTTGCGGCAATTTGCCATACTGCAACTCTGAGACTTTTTGCCAGTCGCCTTTGCGTTTGGCGGCTTCCATCTCCAGTTTAATTTTTTCAATCGCCTCTTTCACGCCTGCCGAGCCTTGTACGGCAGCCTTCTCCGCTTTCCAGATTTCCTCGAGGTCGGCATACTCTTTTTCGAGCTTGCTGATTTCTTCTTCAATCAGGCCAAAGCGTTTCTGGCTGGCTTCATCTTTCTCGCGGCGCACGGCTTCACGCTCAATCTTAAGCTGAATCAGTCGGCGATCCAGCTTATCCATCACTTCCGGCTTGGAGTCGATCTCCATCTTGATACGCGAAGCCGCCTCGTCGATCAGGTCGATGGCCTTATCCGGCAAAAAACGGTCCGTAATATAACGGTTAGACAGTTCTGCCGCCGCGACAATGGCCGGATCGGTAATTTCCACACCGTGGTGTAATTCGTACTTTTCCTGCAAACCGCGCAAGATGGCAATGGTCGCCTCGACGCTAGGTTCATCCACCAGCACCTTCTGGAAGCGACGCTCCAAGGCCGCATCTTTTTCGATGTATTTACGGTATTCATCCAGCGTGGTCGCGCCCACGCAATGCAGCTCACCCCGGGCCAATGCAGGCTTGAGCATATTGCCGGCATCCATCGCGCCTTCAGATTTGCCGGCACCGACCATGGTATGAATCTCGTCAATAAAGACGATGGTCTGGCCTTCGTCTTGCGCCAGCTCCTTGAGCACCGCTTTCAAACGTTCTTCAAATTCGCCGCGGTATTTGGCCCCGGCCAACAGGGCAGCCATGTCCAGGCTCAATACTTTTTTGTTTTTAAGCGAATCAGGCACTTCGCCATTGACGATACGCTGCGCCAGGCCTTCTACAATCGCGGTTTTACCCACGCCGGGCTCACCGATCAATACCGGATTATTTTTGGTGCGGCGCTGCAAAACCTGAATGGCGCGCCGAATCTCGTCATCGCGGCCAATCACCGGATCCAGCTTGCCAGCACGGGCGCGCTCGGTCAGGTCCAGCGTGTATTTTTTCAACGCTTCGCGCTGGCCTTCCGCTTCCTGGCTGTTGACGGAATCATTGCCGCGCACGGCTTTAATCGCCTGCTCAAGTGCAGTTTTACTCAAGCCATGTTGCTTGAGCAGTTGCCCGGTGGGGCCTTTATCTTCGGCCAGCGCCAGCAAGAACATTTCGCTGGCGATATAGCTGTCGCCACTCTTTTGCGCAAGCTTGTCAGTGACATTGAGCAAATTATTGAGGTCGCGCGACACGCTGACATCGCCGCTGTTTTCGCTGACTTTGGGCAGGTTGTCTATGGCTTGCTGCAACCCGGTTTTAAGTGCGCTGACTTGCGCGCCTGCGCGAGACAACAGCGCCGCTACCCCACTGTCGTCCTGGTTGAGCATGGCCAGCAACAAGTGAGGCGCTTCTATGGTGGGATGGTCCGCCCCGACGGCCATGCTCTGCGCATCGGCCAGGGCCTGTTGAAATTTAGTCGTGAGTTTATCAAAACGCATGGCAAACCCTTTCTTGATTAAAGTATCGCCGCACGCTTGCGGCTGGATACCCATATAATGCGGCGGGTTTTTGCGTTTTCAATAGCGCCAGATCAAATGACAGCGTTTTTGAGCTGGCTATTTTGCGAATGGCAGGACTTTCAAGCCTTGATCACTGGTATTCACGGCCAGCGACACCTGGCCTTGCAAATTGAGCCATTGCGGGTAATCCAGCTTGGTTGTGCTATGCAGCATGACACTGGGCGCGCCCCAGGTACGGCCACCATCCACAGAGACCATGGCCACAATATCAAAACCGCTGCCATCCCGCTCTTGCCAGGCCAGCCAGACTTTATCGGCCACGCTCAACAAGGCCGGATGACTGGCATTGCGTTTGAGGTCACCAATCCGTTTCGGCGGTGAGCTCACCCAGGCTTGGCCATCCATGCGCGCCAGCCGCAAGCCGGGCTTGTCCCCTGCCCCATCAAAATAGGCCAGGTGATAGCCAAAGCCTTCACCAACCGCAATCGCAGCACCATGATGCGGACAACCATCCAGTTTCCAGTGACCATAACTGGCACGCACCAGCACCGGTTTGCCGGTGCCACCAATTTCGGCCATGGCATGGTCGCGCTCACTGCCCTCAAAGACATGCCGCCACAAGACCGCCACCGTGCCATCCGGCTTGCTGGTCATGGCAATCCGGCAACACTCGCAGCTGCTGTCCGCCAATTTTTGTTCTGGAGCAAAACTTTTGCCTTGATCGCTTGAAACCGCGTAGTAAATGGCCGCACCGTCGTACGGTTTGCCCGCAGCCTTGGCGGCCAGCAAATCGCGTTTATCCACCCAGGCCACGGTGATGATGCCATTGGCGACCACGTGCAAACTGTCAAAACGGTGGGTGATTTCATCGCGGTGCTGGTGCACGATATAAGGGGCCTCAAAGCTTTTGCCGCCATCGGTAGAGCGTGCAAACCAGATATAGCCGGCATAAGGCTTTTTCAGCGATTCGGTCCAGGTGACATACAGATGGCCATTGAGGCCAACCGCAATCTTGGGCCTGGCTTCGCCATCGGCGGCCACTTTCATCGGCAACGGATTGACCACGGTTTCCCGACCAAGGGGTTTGCCCGTGGCATCCAGCAAAGACACCCAGACCTGACCCTGCCTGGCCTGAGCCAGCCAGATGCGGCCGGCACCCTCGGGCGTGACACTGACGGCCAGGGCGTTGGGCGCCTGCTCGGCATGGCCCTCATGACCTTCGTGCGCTTGCGCACAATCCACCCAGCTTGTCATCAGGACAAACAGCCCTAAAACCACGCTTAACCCATGCCTGAGCAGATTGATTTTATGTATAAAATTGACGTTCATTAACACAAGTGAAACTCGCTAAAGTTTAGCGCCAACTGCGCCGTTAACCCACTTAATCGTCCCAGATAGACGCCTGGAATCAAGCAGACTGAATTATGTTACCCACCGTTTTTGATCATCATAGCACAGCATGGTTGCAGCCATTTGCCGTCACCATGCCCGATATGGCTATGCTGGCCATCAATCGCCGTGCAGTGAGCCTGGCGGCAAACGAACAGGCATTGTCTCTGCTCGCCCCCGTGGGTGAGGAATTACCCAAAGAGTCACGTCAGGTGCTCATCGAAGCCATGCGCGAAGGCAAAACCGAGCTAAACATCACGCTTACCCTCAAAGGCCTCAAGCGCGATTTCAAATGCAGACTATTCTATCCGCAACACACCCGTCGCGCCGTCGGCCTCATGCTGGAGGAGGAAGAAAAGACCTTGACCGACCAGTTGCTGCATATGCAATCCATCGTGCATTCACTGATCGAAATGAGCCCGGACCTGATTTGCATCAAGGATAGCGACAACCGCTGGATGATGGCCAACGAGCAAATGCTCAACACCTTTCAGATCGATAGTTTCGACTTCGAGTTTTTGAATAACCGTCAAATTGCGCAAACCCTGCACCCGGTATTCCGCAACAGTTTTGAACATCACGAAAAATCAGACCAACAAGTCTGGCAAACGCGCCAGCCCTACCACAATGAAGAGTTGGTGCATTTGCCACAAGGCGGTCATAAAACGCTAGAGGTGCATAAAGTCGCCTACTACGACCGCGAAGACCTTCCAAGCCACCTGATCACGGTCGCCCGCGATGTGAGCGAGCAAAAGTTTATTCAAACCCAACTCAACAACCGCAGTGCCGTGCTGGATACCCTGATCTCATGCGACTGGATGCTGCACTCGACTGAACGCTGGCAAACGGTGGCAGAAAACGTACTGCAACAATGCTGCCTGTCCTTCAGATTCAGTCGCGCCACCCTGCTGCAGCATGAGAATATCCATACGCGCAACAAGACAGAAATGCGCTCCAAGGCCCTGTTTCATTGGGCCATGAACGGCTTTCATGCCACGTATGAGCACTGGGAAAAAGTGTCTTTCCTCACGCCAGAACTACAACGCTGGCATGCCCTGCTGGCGCAGGGCCAGCCGGTCATGTGTGATGCCCTGAGCCTGCCAGAGGCCGAGCGCGCCCTGCTCAAGTCGCACGACACGGTCAACCTGGTCATTGTGCCGCTGATGCTGGACGATGACTGGTGGGGCTCCATGGTCATTGAACGCTGTTTTGATGCAGAGCCGACCAGTTCACAAGAACTGGGCTCACTGATGGCCATCGGCCGCACCTTGAGCGTGGCCATCAACCGCGAACAAACCGGCAAACATCTCAAGCTGGCAAAAATCGCCTTTGACAGCACCACTGAAGGCATCATGATTGTGAACCCGGCCGGGGAGCTGGTGGGGATCAACCAGGGCTACACTTTGATTACCGGCTACGCAGAAGAAGAGGTGCTGGGCAGCAAACCGCAAATCTTCAAACAGCGTCCGCGCGGCTTGTTTGGTGCGCTCAAACGTCATGGCAAATGGTCAGGCGAAATTGAGAATGTCCGCAAAAACGGTGAGAGCTACACCGAGTGGATGACCATCACGGCGGTGCGTAACCACGCCAATGCCATCACCAACTATGTGGGCGTGTTTGCGGATATTTCGGAAATGAAACGTTCGCAACGCCAGTTGAACTCTCTGGTCAATCACGATCCACTGACCGGCCTGCCTAACCGCCGTCTGATTAATCACCTGTTCGCGCATGCGATTCAGCGCTCCGGCCGCAATGAGCAGCAAGCGGCCATTCTGTTTATCGACCTCGACCGCTTTAAAAATATCAACGACAGCCTGGGGCATTATGCAGGCGACCAGTTATTGTTGAGCGTAACCGAACGTCTGCGTCAGGCCGTCCGTGAGTCTGACATCGTTGGCCGCCTTGGTGGTGACGAATTCATCATCATGCTGGAAAATCTGCGCAGCAAGGCCGATGCGTCACAAAAAGCGCATGATATTCTGGAAGCCCTGCGAGTTGAATTCAATATTGATCACCACCAGATTTTTGTCAGTGGCAGCATTGGTATCTCGATGTACCCGCAGGATGGGCAGGATGTCGAGAGCCTGATCAAAGCCGCCGACCTCGCCATGTATCAGGTCAAAAACAACGGTAAAAACCATGTCGCGTTTTACGACGCTGCACTGAGCCGCGACGCCGTTGAGCACTTCCAGCTGGAAACCGAGTTGCGGCAGGCGCTCAATAAAAACCAGCTGAATATGTTCTATCAGGCCCAGATTGACCTCAAGACAGGCATGATTATTGGCGCGGAAGCGCTCATCCGCTGGATGCATCCGACTCAGGGCATTATCTCGCCAGCCAAATTCATCCCGCTGGCAGAAGAAACCGGCCTGATTCTGAGCATAGGGGAATGGGCCCTCGCTCAGTCGGTCCGGCAAGCGCATGCCTGGCATCAACAGCATCCGGAATTCAAGAAAATTGCGATTAATGTCTCTGCTGTGCAGATCATGAAAAGCAAGTTTGCCGACACGGTCTACGGCATCCTGATGGAAAGCGAATGTGACCCATCCATCATTGAGCTTGAAATCACCGAAAGCACCTTGATGCAGCATACGCAACATGTGGTCGACACCTTCAATCAACTCAAGCTGTTGGGAATCAGCATTGCGATTGATGATTTTGGCACCGGCTACTCTTCACTCTCACACTTGAAACGGTTGCCGCTGGACCAGATCAAGATAGACCGCAGCTTTGTCAAAGACCTGCCAAACGACAAGGACGATGCTGCGATTACCAGTGCGATTTACGCCATGGCGACCCAGCTGGGATTTACTGTAGTGGCTGAGGGCGTAGAGACAGAAGAGCAGGAAAAATTTTTACAGCGACTGGGGTGCCAGACAGCCCAAGGCTATCTGTACGCCTATCCGGTCAATGCGGACGATTTTGTAAAACTGTTAACATTAAACAATCAAAGAAAAATAAAACGCCATGCATAATCAAGCCTCCGACACTTATTACATTAGCCCAGACCAACTGCAAGTGGGGTTATATATCCACCTTGATCTCGGTTGGATGGATCATCCATTCTCGGTCAGCAACTTCAAGATCACTGAAGATGCGCAAATTGACACGATCAAATCGCTGGGACTCAAGCAGCTTCGCTATGACCCGCGACGAAGCACCAGTCACCCGCTGAAAAAAAATGCCAATGTCGTGGAGTTTCTGGTGAAAAAAGCGTTGTTCCCGGAGCCGGAACCCGCCAAAGAAACAACGCCGCTCAATGCTGCTCAGCAAAAACGACAGGTGCTCAAGCAAGTCATCAACGAGAGTGAGCAAAAGTTTATGCGCACCAGTGCCGAGGTCAAAAACATTCAGAAGCTCTCAACCGAGCATCCTGACCAGGCCTATGGACTGGCTCAGACCCTGGTACAAGACCTGGTCAGCAGCACACTGACTGAAGGTGATATTGCGATCCACGCCATGAGCGGACACCGTGTCGGCGATCAGCATTACCAGCATGAGCTGAATACCCTGGTGGCCAGCCTGATCCTGGCCAAGAACCTGAATATCAGCGATGAGGATGCGGTGATACTGGGCATGGCGGCCATTTTGCATGATATTGGCAAGCGGCAAATTAGTGACAAAATCCTGTTGAAAAAGGACCCCCTTAACCTGCGCGAAGTTGCGATTTATCAAACCCACGTCGCCTTAGGCCTGAATATGCTCAAAGAGGTGGCCGTACCCAAAAAAATCATGACCCTGATTGCCCAGCATCATGAATTTGCAGATGGCAGCGGTTACCCGCAAGGCCTGCGTGCAGAACAGATTGACCCGTTGGCGCATATCCTGATCATCGCCAATGTGTATGACAACCTATGCAACCCTTCTAACCCGGCGTTGGCAAAAACGCCCTACGAAGCGCTCAGCATGATGTTTGCGCAGCAACGTCACCAGTTTGACCAGACCATTTTGCGCCGCTTTATCAAATGCCTGGGCATTTATCCGCCAGGCAGTGTGGTGCGCCTTTCAGATCAGCAACTGGCAACGGTGATCTCCACCAACCCGCAGCAACCCTTAAGGCCTTTCGTCCAGATCCTCAACGATGATCCTGAGGAAGAAGGTGAAACTTTTGACCTCAGGGAAGCGCTGGACATCAACATCATCCAGTGTCTGAAACCAGAGCAGCTGCCCGATATCCTGCAAAAACGTATGCGGCTCAAACAGCGCACCAGCTACTTTCTGGATAAGGTGTACGCGACCGTTTGACCCGGTTGAAAGATGACCCGCGGTAAAAATGGCGCGGGTCAATAATCAAACTTGACTTGTACATACCCCGTGCGTTGCGGGTAGGGGTGGCGGACATAGGCCTGATCGTTGTTCAGATTATCGATCCCCACACTGGCGGTCCAGCGCTTGCTCATGTGATAGTTGGCCTTCACATCCACGAAAAAGAACTTGCTCGCAGCGATGTAGGTGTCATCATTGACATCGCTGTTATCCAGCAAGTTGTATTGACGGCCGCTATACCGGGCACTCACACTGTAGGTAATCTGACTGCCCTGATGATAGGTCGTCACCAGCTTGAACATTTCGCGTGGAATCCGCGGGGCCTTATTGCCCTCAATACTTCGGTCCACCCGGTTACGGAGTATTTCTGCATCGGTAAACGTGGCACTGCCCAAAATATCCAGGCCATGAATCCAGACATCCTGCCATTCTGTGGACAACTCTATCCCCCGGGTCCTGACGTGGTCCAGATTCTGGATAAAGGAACAGCCACCCGCCCCGGCTGTACACACCCCTGTGCCATAGGGAATCGCGCGGCCATTGGCAATGGTCTGTGAGATCAAGGCATCATATTTTTCTTCGTTAAACACGCTGGCGCGAATCAGGCCGTTAGCAAACCGCCTTTCGGCGGTGATTTCAGCTGATAGCACCTCCTCCGGTTTGAGATTCGGGTTGTTCTGGACAATCTGGCTGCTCTGCGTAACCTGTTGATAGAGCTCACTCACCGTCGGAAAACGGAATGCCTGTCCAAATGAAGCACGGAATCCCCATTCTGGCATGGGTTCAAAACTCAATGAAACCTTGGGCGAAAACCGATTAGCCTCTGCCGTCGCATAATTGGCCGTAGACAACACGCCGCCAGTCACGGCCTGGTTACGGCCATCCATAGCCTGCCAGCGCTCTGCACGTCCGCCCAACGTGAGCGACCATTGCGGGTGCAATTGCCATTTATCCTGAATAAACAATGCTTGCGTACGCGTGCTGCCACGTGAGCTGCTATTCAAGGTGCCTTTGTTTCCCACTTGCCAGTCTGCCGTATCAAAGGTGGTGCTGCCAAGATCGTACTCATCAATATGGTAGCCCACATCCACAACATGCCGCCCCCAGCCAGCCTCTGCCGGCCTGAAGGTTGCACGCGCATCAAAGGTGGTCCAGCCCGTGCCTGACATGTCTGTCACGCGCCCGGCACGATTGATGTAGGGATTCCCCGCAGCAAGTGTCGTTGTCGAGGTAGCAATATTTGACTGGCTATTTTTGTCCTGCTGGTAGTCATAGTCTGAAAAAGTCAGTTGCCAGTCAAAAAAGCCTTTGCTGTCCGACTTGAGGTCAATGGCCTGCATGACATGCGTCGCGTCGGCTTTTGACGGATTAAATCCGCTCAAATCATAGCGCAGGCCATTGAGCTGTACGCGGTTGTTATACACCGTGTTTCCATTAGCGTCCTTGAGATACGACGCCACATCCGTATGACTGTTCAAATGCCATAACCCCAGGGTATAGGTGGCTTTCACGGTATCCGTTACATCGTATGCGGCCTTGAACCGCAGATTCGTTTGCTCCGGCCGCTCCATGCTCACTGCCCCAAACACATTACGCGGCAAATTTCTATCGTTTTTGTCGACAGAGGCACCGGTAACGGCGACCCCGCCCGATGTGCGGCTCCCAGCACTCAAATCGCGGACGACAAAATCCATGGGCTGGCCTTCATTATTCAGATAATCAGCGCTGAGCAGCAGGCTCAGGTCATTCCATTTGTCACCAAGGGAAGCAGAAAGGTGCTGGCCTTCAAGATTGAGTTTTGAATGGTATAAATCAAAATTTTGGCGGAAATACTGCACATTGGTATGCGCCTCCAGCTTGGTCGGCATCCTGGTTTTTACACTGACCACACCGCCAAACGAGTTACCGGCGAACATGGCAGAAAAAGGTCCATACATCATGCTAATCTGCTCAATCTCATCCGGACTAATCATGCCCCAGCGTGGCGGGAAGGCAAACGAGTTTCCCAGCAAATTGGAGAGTAATACGCCATCTGCGTACAGCATGGTTTGCGCACTTGAAAGTGTCCCCACGGTTCGCCCGGCAATAATGCCGTTTCTATCGCCAATATAGCGCTCCCGGATTTGCAAACTGGGCAAAAACTTCATCGCCTGCGCGGCCGTGGTGGCATTCACACTCTCCTGAATCTGTTTTTTGTTAAAGCTTTCTACGGTGGCCGGATAATCGACAATCCGGCTATCCACCGTACCCGATACCTCGACATCATCCAGCTCAACCTGATTATGATCGGCATACACTGGCATGGATGCCAACCCCAACACTAGGTTGGCACCCCAGTATAGGCTGCCTGGTAAACGAAACTGCTTCATGACTTCTTCCCTGTGCATTTAAGTAGATGGTTAATAAAATAGATTAAAAGCCACATTGACCGACCGCCCCATGCCGGGCAAGTTGATGCCCCATGGAATTGTGCCGAGGCTCATGGGGTCTCCTTGACCAAGATAGGCCCCGCCTAGTGGCGAGTAATAAAGCTTATTCAGGGCATTTTCCACGGCGAAATCCACCCTGAAATGTTTACGACTGTAACTGGTACGCAGATTGAGCAAGCCATACCCATCGGTCTGCGTTTCATTGCGGACCGCTGACACATGCGTCTTTCCACTCACAAGCTGTAGCTCTGCGGTCGACAACCAGCCGCCGACGGCATGCTCTAGCGAGAATCGTCCATTGAGGGGCATGATGTGATACAGATCATTGCCGCTGGTGGTGTTTTCACCTCGGGTATAACTGATCAGGGATTTTGCCCTGAACTCCCCCCAAGACTTCTGCT
Source organism: Methylophilus sp. DW102 (assembly GCF_037076555.1). Classification (NCBI taxonomy): domain Bacteria; kingdom Pseudomonadati; phylum Pseudomonadota; class Betaproteobacteria; order Nitrosomonadales; family Methylophilaceae; genus Methylophilus; species Methylophilus sp. DW102. The sequence goes on from NZ_AP029023.1 coordinate 2,400,462, forward strand.
CAGGATTCAGGACACGATAGGCGGAGAAATCAAGACCATGCAGCCTGGCGCTTTGATTGGCATACTGCAAAATAACGTAGGCATCATTGTTGGTCCGATTGGCTGGCGAACACCTGCCGCTGTTGCAGCGTTTAGCATCGACATAATCACTGATGTAGGTCAGGTAGGCATTTATTTTGGCTGCCCACACAGACTGTGCTTCATCATGCCAATCCATTGCGAGATTCAGGGTGTGCGCGACTTCAGGTTGCAAATTGACGTCGCCAACATAACCATTGCCGTCGCCGACAAAATTGTTCATGAGCGCAGCCATCGAGAAGGTCGCCCAGGGATAGCGCTCATACAGGTTAGGCGATCTGGACTTTCGGGCCAAGCCAAGTTCGTAAGTGGCCTGCTGGGTTGGCATATAACGGGCTAGTGCGGTCCAGTCCCAATTATGGTCCCGACGATCATGACTCAGCGCATTGAAGCTTCTAACATCATTTCGGTAGGAAGCTGTATTACTGTAGCCCTGTACATCTGACGCATCCGTACTCACAATATCCGAGCGCAAGCCCAGAGAGGTCTGCCATGCAGTTCCCCAGTGTGAGTCCATTTCAGCAAACAGGCCAATACGATCGCGGCGCCCGTTACGGATATTTTGAAAATCATTACAGCACATAGAGCCGACTGCCGACCCAACCGGTGGCCACCAGTCATCCAGACGATAGGAAACGAACTCACTCCCGAGTTTGAAAATATGGTCCGTCAAAAACGGGATGCTTAACTTTAACCCACCACCAACGGTTGTCGCTTTGGATAACATGGGCATCAGTTGATCTGCACGTTCTGCACCAATATCCATCGCATGTTTGACCCGTTGACGGTATAGCCTGGCCTGAATATCCCCCCAGTCGAACTCACCGTTGTAGCGAAAGTTGATGTTGGTGTTTTGATTATCCGTCATGTCCATGCGTTGATTCGGAAAGCCCTCAAAACCAACGGTCTGCTGGCTGATACCCAGTTGCAGCAAATGCGAGTCCTGTTTGAAGGCGAGATCAAGCGCTCGGTTAATGGCGCCGGAAATGGCACTGGAGGCAACTACATCGAGATCAGTCGCCTTGATCCAGTCCGCAGAGGGCCAGCGGCTGAGATCCTTGAAGTCTTTAGCTGCACGATAATTGGAGGCGTCCAATCTGGACTCTGAATACTGGAGATTGAACTGCCTGCTTGCAAAGCCAGCAGCGGCATTCCAGCCATGGGCATAGCCATTACTTCTGTAAAAACTCCCTAAATTGCCGGTGACCAGGGGTTGCTCACCCGTGGCAAACACTGGAGAGGCGGCACTGACTTGAATGGTCCCGCCCAAGCTATCGCCGCCTTCACTCACTGGCACGACCCCGCTGAACACTTTAATCTTGCCCACTCGACTAGGGTGAATATATGAGAGTATGGAATTCATGTGATTGGGGCATGCGGAGGATAAATCCATGCCATCCACCTGTGTGCGCAAACGTTCATCGGCTAAGCCATGAATCGCAGGTAATCCAGAAATCGTACCTGCCGAATACACACTCAATCCAGGCACATCTTCCAGCATTCTGGTTGTGTCCATTTCCATAGCATGGGATCGGAGGCTTTCAGCCTCCAGCTCTGTCGCCGACAAGGGAATTGCACGCGGTTTCTTTTCTACCACTTCAATCTCAGGCAAACCGAGTGTCTGATCTGATTTCGGCAGAGATGGCTCTGCGTCCGCGGCCACTGCCAGCGGTGAGACGGCATAAAGCGCGATGAATACCAGCGGCCAGTACTGTCGGAATCGCAACGATAGTCTTTGTTCGAATATGTACATATATGTCTTTAAGCGTGGCGAGCACGCCTGCTCGCCACATGTTGCTTACATCGAACGACGCTGTTGACGTTGAGCCCAAGCCAATAGGCCAAGTCCTAATAACATCATTGCAGAGCGATCAGCCTCAGGCACAGGTAGCGTCACAGACAGCAAGCTAACGCTTTGCGAAACGGGATAACCACTCATGGTTCCAACACGCCCATAGCCAGCGACAGAAGTCCCCGTCATACAGGTTGGTCCCATCATGCCGCCCGCCGTACAATCCGCATAGGCCAGCTTGTTGATCTGCGCAGAAGTCAGCGCGGCCAATGGATCAGTCGTGTTCACAAACACTCTGGCGTAGGCATTGTTGCTACCATTGTTTCTGGTCATTCCCACGCCAGGGGTCCATCCATCGCCGCTTGTAAACGTGCTGGTGGTTGAGTTAAGAAAAGTGGTAACGAGAAACCCGCCCAGCGCAGCGTCATAAGTCGCATCCAGCTGATGAGTCAAATGCACCCAACTCATGTCATCAGTGCCATTGATGCCAGTGGCAGGGTTGTAGTCTATAGAGCCGGTCATGGATTCACTGAGCCAGCCCTGCAAACCAGAAACCGTCTTGCTGACAGTATCAAAAGTGAATGTCCCCACAAACCAGGTATTGGCCGGATCAGTATCTGGCTCAATAAACTTGGTGGTCACGTTATAGGTTGCAAGCGCAGCAAATGCTGGGCTGGTTACCAAGGTCATGGCCGCGATTGCCAATGTTTTTTTCAATACGTTCATTATCTTCTCCTATCATGTTGGTGAGGGCGTTAAGCACACTCTCCAACGATTCATGTCATGGGGTTATTTGCTACGACGGCGCACCTGCCAGCCGACCAAGGCCAGACCTGTCAGCAACAGGCCCATGTTTTCCGGCTCTGGGACTGCGCTGACATTCAGTGAGGCGGTGTAGCCAAAACTAGTCGCCAGCTGGTTTGCGGCGTTGTTACCGCCAATCATGATGGTGTAATCCCCTGCCCCCAGCAGAAACTTGCCGGTGACCACATCGGTCGCTGTGGTCGCAGAGCCCTTGTAGATAAAGCTGCTCAGTTCGCTGTCGATGCCAATCGCATCGCCGTCACCGCCCATTTTCCAGTTGCCCAATGCATTCCAGCTGCCATCGGTGTCGGTATAAGACTTGTTGGAGCCCAGGTTGGCTTGCGCCCAGCTGTAGCGCCAGACGATAGAAGCGTTGGCACTATCGTAATCGGCACTGGTTTGCGTGCCTGGAAAAACGCCACCGGTTCTGACTGCCGCCAGTCCACCGTAAATAGAGAAAGCAGGTAACAGATCGGCAGAGGTTGCATCGACGCTGAAATCCACCCAGGCATTGTTTTGCAGGGTGAAACGGAAAGCACGACCAATATGGCTGTCGCCCAGATTGCCGTCAGCGGCGCCGGCCCAGCCATAGTTGGTATTGACGGTGGTGGTAATGCTATTGCTGGCATTCACCAGGCCAGAGAATGTGCCAAAGTCACGCCCGGTATAACTTAAATGCGCCCAGGCAGGTTGAGTGAGTCCCAGCAAGGCCAGGGCCAAGAAGGTTTTTTTCATATACTTTTCCTCAGAAATATTTTTTGTAAACGGCATGCCCCCTACTGGTCAGCTACCAGCAGGGTGAGCATCACACATCAGGCGGCGAAGACTTGCCTGGCATCCCGATCGGGTTGCCAGCGGATAAGCGCGCTGATGTCACAAGCGAAATAAGAGCAAAGTTTGCCCAGATGCTCGGTGCATGCGTTGTAAGAAGGATTTTTGACCATGCGATGCAAGGTCATGCGGCTGATGCCGGTAGACTCAGCGATTTCTTTGAGGGTGATGTGGCGTTTCCACTCCACCTGTTTGGCAAATATCATTGCCTGAAGGTTGATGACGATCATGTCATGACTCCATATGTGCCTGCATCACAGGCATACCCATAAACCGTCTAGACGACAGACGGTGCTAGATTGAGCGTGGAGTCAGTGGGGGTGCGCGCGTGGGGTGCGCGGTGGAGTAAACACTTGCGACAACCGGGGCCTGATAGCTGCTTAAAGCAATCTCGGCCTGGGCTTGTTGAAACAGAATGTAAGCCGGATTGGGCTGGGGCAATACCACATCATCCATCGCCATATGGCAGAACGGACAATGATTGAGATGATGTCCCAGTGAAACCGGTTTTTGTGAAGGCTGATAGTCAATCAGGGTGGCGCGCAATTTTCCTTGCGTGGTGATCACCTGAATGACCAGTTTACTGCCCTGCGAGGAACACACCTCCTGAATAAAGCTTTTGCCTGTTTGCATGGGAAACGCGAGGCTCAACGTCGGCACGAGCGCAGCCAGCATGATAGCCATCAAGGCCATGCGTGCCATCCAACGTTGAAATTTGCGCGTCACCATGCCGCCATTTTAACGGCAATCCTTTAAAATAAACAATAGCCTCTTCATTGACACAGGACAAACCATGGCCACTCCCAGCCTGCTGGCACTACTAGATGACATTACCACCATGCTGGATGACGTTTCCGTCATGAGCCAGCTCGCGGCCAAAAAAACAGCGGGGGTGCTGGGCGATGACCTTGCGCTCAATGCCCAGCAAGTCACAGGGATTGCCGCCAAGAGAGAGCTGCCAGTGGTGTGGGCGGTGGCGCGAGGATCGCTGCTGAACAAACTGATTCTGGTGCCTACAGCGCTGTTGATCAGTGCGTTTTTACCTTGGCTGATCACCCCCTTGCTGATGCTGGGAGGGGCCTTTCTGTGCTTTGAAGGCTTTGAGAAAGTCTGGCACAAACTGCGCCATGACAAGCACTCGGACACCAGTGAACAAGCGATCCACGCCGCCATGCAGCAACCTGAGACAGACCTGGTCGCCCTGGAGCAGGAAAAAATCAAAGGCGCTGTTCGGACGGACTTCATTCTGTCCGCCGAAATTATTGTGATTGCCCTGGGCGTTGTCGCCGATGCAGCGATCACGCAGCGTATTCTGGTGCTCTCCCTCATTGCAGTCGTCATGACACTGGGGGTGTATGGCCTGGTCGCTTTGATCGTCAAAATGGATGATATCGGCTTATGGCTGATGCAACGAAGCGGTCATCATCTTCTGGCCTCTGCCGCACGCAAAACAGGTTGGGGCATGGTGCAAACGGTCCCCTACCTGATGCGCTTGCTCAGCATCGTCGGCACCGCGGCCATGTTTCTGGTCGGCGGTGGCATTCTCGCCCATGGCATCCCCCCCTTGCATGCGCTGATTGAGCAATCTCCACAGTGGACGCTGTTGTGGAACGCCTTGATCGGCATATTGGCGGGCGCTATCTGCTTCGTCTTAATCCATATCGCGATGATATTTAGAAAGAAACACTAGTTTTTTTCTAAGCCCTTGTTAGAATTACCTAAAAAGGGGGCTTCATGATACTTTCGCGCAAAGTAATAGTGGTTGCTTTATCGGTTTCCGTTGCTTGCTTGCTCGGTTCTTTGCAAGCAACACCCGCTAAAATGTTATGGCTGGATAATGTGCACTGGTTTGTCACCAATGCGGCCTGCCTGATTCTGGCGCTACTGGGTTATTACCGCAGCCATCTCTCACACCGCCCCTGTAAACGCTGGTTTGTGTTTGGTACCTTGGCCTATTTTACCGGCGGCGTGCTCTGGATATTTGAAGTCCTCACCAAACAAACCAATTTCCCCGCCCAGTCCGATATTTTTTACCCTCTCATGGGCGTATGCCTCATCATCGGCTTTATCACCGCCTTACGCAGCCAGCTTTCTGCAGCCAAAACCTGGGCATTCTCGATTGACACCATTTCATTCAGCATTGCTGTTCTCAGCTACATCCTAATTTTATATTTGCCACAATCGTCCGAAGTCAGCCCGCTACAGCTGGCCGTGCTCAGTGCCTACCCTGCCAGTTTACTCAGTGCTGCGCTGGTTTCCCTGCTATTGATCCCATACCTGCGACCGGCATGGATGATGCCCTGGCTTATGCTCAGCGCGGGGTTGACCTTGCTGGGCGCATGCTGGATGCAATGGAATCTGAACGCACTCAACCACGTGCCTCAAACTAGCCTCTGGACCAATTACGGTTTTTCAGCGGCAGACCTGTTGATCGGCAGCGGGCTGTATGGCTGGCAAGTCCGCATTGCCAAGCGCGTGTCTTATCACAGGCAATGCAGACGCGTTCGCGGCTTGATTCCAGCCATTACCTTTATTTTTAGCATGTGTACACTGGCGCTCATCTGGTGGCAAAGCGGCCCGCACCCCTATGCCTATTACATTGCCATCGGCTCAGTCATGATGATTCTGGTGTTCTCGGCCCTGCGGCAAAGTATCTTGCTGCGTGAGAGTGAAAAACTGCTACTCGCCGAAAATCTGCTGGCCGAAAAAGAACGCCAGTTCCAGCAGTTGTCGCGCAACGACCCGCTCACGCGGCTTCCCAACCGGCTGGCCATACACACACTGCTAGAACACGCCATCATCACGGCAGCCGATGCCAGCGACACCGTCGCCCTGCTCATGATTGATTTAAAGCATTTTCAAAGCATTAACGACAGCTTCGGCCACCATACCGGCGACTTGTACTTACTGGAGATCGCCCAGCGCCTGCAATATATCACGCATGAATCCGGCGAGTTAGGCCGTGTGCATGGCGACAAATTTGCCCTGATTACCTCGCGGAAAACCGATGCCGAACTGGTTCATCTGGCAAACAATTTATGCAGAATTGTGCATAAGCCCGTGCTGATTGAAGGACATGAATTGATTCTGGATGCCTATATCGGCATCAGCCTGTTTCCGCGTGATGCAGAAGATGCAGAGCAGCTGGCACGCAATGCCAACACCGCACTTGCGCATGCCAAGCACGGCACCCAACATCCGTATTTATTCTATTGCAAAGAACATACCAGGCTGGCTCAAAACCGCTTCAAGCTCGACGTGCAACTGCGCAAAGCCATCAAAAAACAAGAATTCTTTTTGCAGTTTCAACCGATTTTCAGCCTGGGCAAACAACAACCGGTCATCTGCAATATTGAGGCGCTCATCCGCTGGAAAACCAACAAGGGAGAGGTGGTCTCCCCGGCTGAATTTATCCCCTACGCCGAACAGTCTGGCCTGATTTTACCCATGGGCGAATGGATTATTGCAGAAGCATTCAAGCATTGGGCCAAGCTGGTTAAAGACAGTGGTCATGAGGTGGGCCTTTCAATTAACATCTCCCCGCGGCAATTCCGTGACCATAGCTTGCCACTGCGCATTGCCGGGCAACTACAACGCTATCACCTGCCGGCCCGCTTGCTGACCCTGGAAATCACCGAAAGCGCCGTCTTTGAACATGAAGAACAGGCGCTGGAAACCTTAAAACAATTCAAGGCCATTGGCGTGCGCCTGTCGCTCGATGATTTTGGTGTAGGCAACTCATCGCTGTTTAAACTCAAACACCTGCCCCTGGATGAACTCAAAATTGACCGTGCCTTTATGATTGATGTACCGGAAAGCAGCGCCGACAGCGAAATTGTCAGCACCATTATCAAAACAGCCGGCATTCTGGGCTTGTCCGTTGTGGTAGAAGGCATTGAAACCGAAGCGCAGCTTGAGTTTCTACGCAAGATCGGCTGCGATTGCATCCAGGGCTTTCTGCTGGGCCGCCCGATGGATATCCAAGGCATTCCGCCCCTGTTAGTCGCGGCCAAGACACAAACGCTGAGCGCTTAATCTTTGACGCTGTCAGCCTACGGCTTAAAACTGCAGTTTGAGCTGTATAGTCACGGCATCACCTTCCCGCACACTCGCCTGCTTGCGAATTTCTGCCTTTAAAAACAAGGCATAGCGCTTGTGATCAAATGCCGGAAAAATCGAGGTTTGCCACGTCAAGGCTGGGGCTGGAATAGATGGGGCGCGGTTGGAAGTGATACTCGCAGTGACCTTGACCGCCCCCCAGCCGCGGCGTTTGGTTTGATGGTATTGGCTAAGGGTATGAATTTCGTCAGAGATATCTGGCGGCAAGCTGACGTAATGCCAGGTGCTTTTGCTGCCTTGCCAAAGCCTGATCACATCATTAAACGTATACTCCAGTCCATCCATCGCTGCCTCACTCATCGCAAGTCACCAGAACCCGCGTTCACCTGACTGCAGAACACGGTTTCAGGAGGCCGTGGGTTGTTTAAAACTATCCAGCATCAACATACCCACACCGACGCAAATGGCACTGTCTGCCACATTAAACGCAGGCCAGGCCCATTGCTGATAATAAAACAGCAAAAAGTCCACCACATAGCCGAGCGTGAGGCGGTCATAGAGATTGCCCAAGGCGCCGCCCAACACCAGCGCCAGCCCCAAACAGAATAACTTTTTCTGCGGATGTTTGACCAGCAAATACACCATCACGGCAGAAGCCAGCGTCGAGACCGCGGTGAAAAAGCCATGCTGCCAGCCGCCGGCATTGGCCAAAAAGCTAAAGGCCGCGCCGGTGTTGTGGTAACGCACCAGATCAAAAAAACCGGTGACGGGCAAATGCTCGCCATAGACAAACATGCGCTGGATCAGGTGCTTGGTGTAGAGATCAAGCGCGATGACAATGGCGCTTAACACCAGCCATGGCAGAGCCGAGCGAACATTAAGCATAGTTGCGCACTTCACCTTTGCCAAACAGGTTGCTTACACAACGGCCGCACAGGGTCGGGTGTGCGAGATCAATGCCGACATCCGCACGGTAATGCCAGCAGCGGTCGCACTTCTGATGTGCGCTCGGCTTCACCAGGATTTTCTGCGCTGATGCATCAGCGACTTTGTAGGTGGTCGCACTGGAGGTGATCATGACAAAGCGCAAGTCATCCTGCAGGCTGCTCAGGGCTTCAAATGCCTCGCTGGTAACATGAAACTCCAGCTCGGCTTGCAATGAAGACCCCACCTTGCCTTCGCCACGCAACACTTCAATCTCTTTGGCAGCTTGCGCGCGCAAGGCAATAACAGTTTGCCAGTGCTGTAATTGCGTGTCACTCAAGCCATGGGCAGGCAATGCATACCAGTCTTCTTCAAACACGGTCGCCACAGCATCCAGTCCCAAGGTCTGCCAGATTTCATCAGCAGTAAAGCTCAAGATTGGAGCCATCAAACGCATCATGGCATGCGTGATGTGATGCAGGGCGCTCTGAGCCGCACGTCGCGCATGCGAGGTTTCACCGCTGGTGTACAAACGGTCTTTGAGGATATCGAGGTAGAAACCGCCCAAGTCTTCAGAACAGAAACTCACAAATTTCTGTACGGCCAGATGGAATTCGTATTTGTCGTAATCGGCCAGAATACCCGTTTGCAATTGATGGGTCAGATGCAGCGCGTAACGGTCAATTTCCAGCCACTGATCAACCGGCAACAAGTCTTTGCTGGCATCAAAGTCAGCCAGGTTAGAGAGCAAGAAGCGCAAGGTATTGCGGATACGGCGATAGCCATCGGCCACGCGCTTGAGGATCTCGTCACTGATGGTCAGCTCACCTGAGTAGTCGGTTGAGGCAACCCACAAGCGCAGGATATCAGCACCATAGGTGTCCATCACCTTTTGCGGTGCAACCACGTTGCCTTTGGACTTACTCATTTTGTGACCTGCTCCATCCACCACAAAACCATGTGTCAGCAAGGCTTTGTAAGGCGCATTGCCATCAATGGCGCACCCAGTCAGCAAGCTGGACTGAAACCAGCCACGGTGTTGGTCAGAGCCTTCCAGATACAAGTCAGCCACAGGCTGGTGTTCAGCCTCACGCTGGTTAGCTGCCGCAGATAGGCTAGCATGATGCGCTGAACGCACCACTGCATAATGCGTGGCGCCAGAGTCAAACCACACGTCCAGCGTATCGGTCACTTTTTTGTATTGCTCGGCATTTTCAGGCGCATGCTGCGCGAGGAAAGTCGCGCCATCGAGGCTGAACCAGGCTTCTATGCCCTGCTGCTCCACCTGTTTGCACACGGTTTCCAGCAACTGCATGGTCTGTGGATGTGGTTCACCAGTTTCTTTATGCACAAAGAACGGCATAGGCACACCCCAGTTACGCTGGCGAGAGACGCACCAGTCTGGGCGGTTTTTAATCATGGCCTCCAGGCGTGCACGGCCCCAGCTCGGGAAGAACTGGGTCGCGTCTACCGCTGTGTTGGCATGTTCACGCAAAGCTTTGCCATCTTTGCCAACAGAGTTCATGCCAATAAACCACTGATGCGTTGCCAATTGCATCAATGGCGTTTTATGGCGCCAGCAATGCGGGAAGCTGTGGTTTAAACGCGCAGAGGCAAACAGCACGCCGTTTTCCTGCAGTTTAGCCAGAATCACTTTATTCGCATCCTGGCGGCTCAGGCCACGGATCTCAGCCAGCTCAACCAGTTCACTGCTAAAAAATTTGCCATCGCCACCAATCAAGACGCGTGGCTTCTCGTTAGGGAAATTAGCGCGCATGACCAGCCAGTCATCGTTACCGTGCGCAGCGGCCGTATGCACTAGACCTGTACCTGCATCAGTCGTCACGTGGTCACCGGTGATCACCGGCACCTGGCGGTTGTCGAATGGATGCTGTAGCAACAACCCACGCAAAGCTTCACCTTTGCAACTGGCTAACACAGAACTATTTTCCTCTGCATACCTAGCCAAGGTCTTTTCAGCCAATTCACGAACCAGGATCAACAATCCTTTGCTGGTGTGGATTAAATCGTACTCGAGTTCAGCATTGACACTCACCGCCTGGTTGGCAGGTAAGGTCCATGGCGTCGTGGTCCAGATCACGGCATAAACATCACCATTCACTGTTGTACCAAATGCTTTGCTTAACGCAGCGTTGTCCACCACTTTGAAACCCACATCAATCGCAGGTGAGTTAACGTCCTCATACTCCACCTCGGCTTCAGCCAGCGCAGAACCGCAGTCCACGCACCAGTGCACGGGCTTGGAACCCTGGTACAAATAGCCATTCTGGTAGATTTCGCCCAAGGCACGCATGATATCGGCCTCGGTATTAAACGCCATGGTCAGGTATGGGTGATCCCAATCGCCCAGCACCCCCAGGCGAATAAAGTCTTTTTTCTGCTTCTCGACCTGCTCGGCGGCATAGGCGCGGCACAGCTCGCGGAACTTGGCCGGGTCTATATTTTTGCCATGGTTTTTCTCGACCACCAACTCAATGGGTAGGCCGTGGCAATCCCAGCCTGGCACATAAGGCGCGTCAAAACCACTCATGGTTTTGGCCTTGATGATGATGTCTTTCAGGATTTTATTGACGGCGTGACCAATGTGAATATCGCCGTTGGCATAGGGAGGGCCATCATGCAGGATGAACGCTTGCGCACCTTTGCGCTTGGCGCGGATACGCTCGTAGACCTTGCGCTCCTGCCAGCTTTTTAACCAGGCGGGTTCGCGCTTGGACAAATCACCACGCATGGGAAAGCTGGTTTCAGGTAAATTCAGTTTATATTTTGAATCTTTGTTTTGGTCAGTCATTTAAAATTCTCAAATCGTTTTAACCACAGATAAACACAAAGGCACACAGATATTCTGCGTAGGCTCCCAGCAATTGCTTGGTTTTTATCTGCGTTTATCTGTGTGTATCTGTGGCAAAATAGCTTTTTGCTGCTGCAGTATCCAGCGCAATTTGCGCTTTCAGCGCATCCAGTCCGGCAAACTTTTGCTCGTCGCGCAGTTTGTGAAAAAACTGCACATGCACATGTTGACCGTAAAGATCACCATTAAAATCAAACACATGCACTTCGAGTTTAAGCTTGGGGATGCCTTCCAGCGTCGGGCGATTGCCCAAATTGGCCACAGCCGGTAAATTGTTCAATTTTACCGCATAAACCCCTGTCAGTGCAGGCCGTTCGTGGCGCATATGGACATTGGCAGTGGGGAACCCCAGTTGCCGGCCCAGCTTGGCGCCATGGACGACCTTGCCACTGATGCTGTAAGGCCGTCCCAGCAAGGCCTGCGCTTTGAGCAACTCGCCAGCCGCCAGCGCATCGCGCACCAAGGTGCTCGACACACGCTCACCTTGCAGCTGCACTTCTGGTAAGGGAATCACATTAAATCCGTGCTCAATCAGGGTTTGCACACTGCCCGCCCGCCTGGATCCGAAACAGAAGTCCTCGCCCACCATCACCACATTGGCATTGAGTTGCTCACGCAACACTTGCATAAAAGCGGTTGGACTCTGCCCTGCAAACGCCTGGTTAAAGCGCTGCACATAGACATCCTGCACACCACATTCGGCAAAATACTCCAGCTTTTCACGCATGGAGGCCAAACGTGCGGGGGCGTTTTGTGGTGTAAAAAATTCACGTGGATGCGGCTCAAAGGTCATGACCGCTGGCGTAATCTTGTAGGTTTGCGTGTAGGCAATCAGCTGCCTCAGCAAGGCCTGATGCCCTAAATGCATGCCATCAAAATTACCGATGGCAATCGCCTGCGGCGTTTGAGCCGCTGGAAAATGACGAAATATTTGCATTATTTGGCCACCCGCTTCATAAAATGTTGAGGCCTAAAGCCTAGCAAACCTAAGGCTGAAAAATAAACCGCCATACCCAAAACTACCACACCTGCCAGATGCAGCATGCGCGTCAAGGCTGGCATGGCTAACCAATCCCCCACCCAACGATCTGTGGCGTGCAATGCCAAGGCCATCAGGGTGACCGCAACGAGCAGCTTGAACAGAAAGCGGCCCCATCCTGGCTGCGGCTCGAACGCACCACTTTTTCGCAACATAACCCACAGCATGGTCGCATTCAGGCAAGCGCCCAAGCCCACGGCCAGCGCCAGCCCGGCATGCTGCAATGAGGTAAACAGCAAAAAGCCCACATTGAGAATTTGGGTCATCACCAAGGTAAAAATCGCAATTTTGACCGGCGTTTTGACATTTTGGCGTGCATAAAAGCCAGGGGCCAGCACCTTGACCATAATCAGGCCCAGCAGGCTCAGGCTATACGCAATCAGGGCGCGCTCGGTTTGCGCCACATCGACCGGTGTGAATTTGCCGTAATAAAATAGACTCGCCACCAATGGTTTGGACAGCACGGCCATCGCCACAGCCGCCGGAATGGCCAGCATAAAGGTGAGGCGCAGGCCCCAGTCCAGCAATTGCGAAAACTCGGCGCTGGATTTATCCACATGCGCCTTGGATAAGCTGGGCAACAAAATCGTGCCCAATGCCACGCCCAGCACCCCGGTCGGGAACTCCATGAGACGGTCAGCGTAATACAGCCAGGACACACTGCCTGTGGGCATGAATGAGGCAAAAATGTTATTCAACACAATCGAAATTTGCGCGACAGAAACGCCAAAAATCGCGGGCCCCATGAGCTTAAGGATGCGGCGCACGCCTTCATCTTGCAAATTCAGTTCGTAGCGCGGCAACATGCCTATCTGTTGTAAGTAAGGCAGTTGATACAGCAACTGAATAATCCCGCCGACAAACACGGCCCAAGCCAGTACATACACCGAGTTGTGAAAATGCGGGGCAATAAAAATCGCAGCGGTGATAAAACTCAAATTGAGCCAGACGGGCGTAAATGCGGGCACCTGAAACTTGCTGAAGGCATT